>JAEWEG010000029.1 GCA_023389575.1 Chloroflexota bacterium
CCGAAGGGCTCCGCATGATCTCCGAGGACGCGGTGCTCGCCGCCAACTACCTCCGGGTCAAGCTCCAGGACCGCTTCGAACTGGCCTACGAGCGAACCTGCATGCACGAGTTCGTGCTTTCCGGTTCACGGCAGAAGAAGAACGGAGTCCGGACCCTCGACATCGCCAAGCGACTGCTGGACTTCGGAATCCATCCGCCGACCACCTACTTCCCCCTGATCGTCGCCGAGGCGCTCATGATCGAGCCGACCGAGACCGAGTCGAAGGAAACGCTCGACCACTTCATTGACGCGATGCTCCAGATCGCGGACGAAGCCGAGCAAACCCCGGAGAAGGTCACCGGCGCGCCGTACAACACGGAGTACAAGCGGCTCGACGAGGTGGGCGCCAACCGGTCGCTCAACATCCGCTGGACTCCGGCCTCGGAACCCGCGCTGGCCGCCGCCGACTAGCGCCCCCGGCAACAACCAAACGCTCTCAGCATGAACACCGTGACGGCGAACAGGCCGTCACGGTGTTCGCGTTTAGCCATTGACTCCCATCCACCGAATCCCTAACATGCAATCAAGTGGTTGTATGTTAGCCGCCTCATCCGATTTTCGAACATGCAAAAGGATGTGACCGTGCGGAAGCTCAAGCTCCAGGTTCAAGTCACGCTCGACGGGTATATGGCTGGTCCCAACGATGAGATGGACTGGATTTCCACATCCTGGTCCGATGACGTGGGCCCCTACATCACATCGATCATGGAATCCGTCGACACCATCCTGATCGGCCGAAACCTGGCCGAGGGATTCATTCCCGCCTGGGAGTCGCGACCCGAGGGTGAGCCCGAGGAAGCGATTGACTGGATGAACAACACGCCGAAGGTGGTTGTCTCCAATACGCTGACGTCTTCCCCCTGGAACAACGCCACCATCGCCAGTGGCGACCTGGCCGCCATCGTCGAGGGGCTGAAGAGTAGCGATGGCGGCGACGTCATCACCTACGGCGGGGCGAGGCTGGCGGCGAGCCTGGTTGAAGCTGGTCTGGTCAATGACCTGCACCTGATCGTCAACCCGACGGCCATCGGCACCGGGAAGCCGGTGTTCGGAAACGGGGACGGGTATGGGCGGTTCGAGGTCGCTCGGGTAACGCCATTCTCAGGTGGCATGTACGCCGTTCACCTTCACCCCAGGACATAGTCGGGAACACCGACGACGCCGAATCACCGGAGATGGCAGTGGATACCGACCAGCGACAATCGACGCCCAATCTCTCCGCCGGCCAATCAGACGAGGCGCTGGACGAGATGTTCCACGCCCTGGCCGACTCGACCCGCCGTGACATCGTCCGCCGCTGCCTTCAGGAAACGCTGTCGATGTCCCAGGTGGCCGAGCGCTACGCGATGAGCTTCACCGCCGTCCAGAAACACATCATGGTGTTGGAGCGGGCCGGCCTGGTGTCCCGCGAGCGGCGCGGGCGGGAACAGCTGGTGAGCTCGGAAGTCGCCGCGTTGCACCAGGCCCGCCGTGCGCTCGACAAACTGGAGTCGGACTGGCGCGGCCGAATAGACAGGATGTCCACCCTCCTCGACGACATGACAAGCCAAACTCGCAAGAAAGAGAACGAAACGCGATGACCGTAACCAGCGTCGAAAAAGACTATGACAACCTCCAGATCGTCCTTACCGCCGACTTCAGCGTGCCCATCGAGCAGGTGTGGGATTTGTGGGCCGACCCTCGCAAGCTCGAACGCTGGTGGGGCCCGCCAACCTGGCCGGCCACCGTGGTCGAGCACAGCCTCGAACCAGGCGGAAGCGTCACCTACTACATGACTGGTCCGGAGGGCGAGAAGTCCAGAGGCTGGTGGAAGATAACCTCCGCGAATCCTCCGACCTCGCTGGAATTCGTCGACGGATTCTCCGACCTGGACGGCAACCCGGTCGACGCGCTTCCAACGCAGCGGGCCACGGTTGAACTGACCCCGACGAGCGGTGGCACTCGCATGATCATGCGCTCGCAACTCAGCTCCAGGGAGCACATGGACAAGCTCGTCGGCATGGGCATGATCGAAGGCCTGACCGCTTCGGCCGGCCAGATGGACGCCATCCTCGCCGAAGCGGCCTGACGGTCGATTTACTAACCGGCTACAAACGAGGCGTCCCAGGAACGATTCCCGGGACGCCTCCGCGCTTGCATGGATCAGTGAATTGGACGGTAGCTACTTCACCACGATGTTGACCAGCCGGTTCGGCACGACAATCTCTCGCACCACCGATTTGCCCGCCGCGTGCTCCTTCACCTTCTCGGACGCCCACGCGGCCGCCAGCATGTCGTCCTTCGACGCGCCGGTGCCCACCACGATCTTGTCCCGCACCTTGCCGTTGACCTGAACCGGCACTTCCACCGTGTCCACCGTGGCCAACGCCTCGTCGAACACCGGCCACGACTGCTGGTGCACGGAGAAGTCCTGGCCCAGCCTGCTCCACATCTCCTCGGCCACATAAGGGGTCGACGGCGCCATGAGCAGGGTGAGGGTCTCCATCGCTTCCCGCCAGGCGGGAGTCGACACCACCGGCGTGTCCTTGAGCTTCATCAACTCGTTCGTGTACTCGATCAGCGCCGCGATCATCGTGTTGAAATGGAACGCGTCGAGGTCGTTCGTCACCTTGCGGATCGTCCGATGCGTGAGCGCGCGCAGGTCGCGCTCTCCCTCGGAGGTTCCAGTCGGCTCGCTGGTGCCCGTCGACGAGACGAGCAGGAACGCCCTGCGGATGAACCGTTCCATGCCGGTGATGCCCCGGTCGTTCCACGGTCCACCTTGTTCCCACGGACCCAGGAACATCAGGTGCAGCCGCAGCGCGTCAGCGCCGTGTTCAGCCACCAGTTCGTCGGGACCGATTTGAGTTCCGCGGCTCTTGCTCATCTTCACGCCTTCGGCCGACAGGATCATGCCCTGGTTGCGCAGGCGGGTGAACGGCTCGCCGAAGTCGATCAGACCGATGTCCCGGATGACCTTCGTGAAGAACCGGGCGTACAGCAGGTGGAGGATGGCATGCTCGATTCCGCCACAGTAAAGATCGACCGGGGTCCACTCCGCGGCCTTCGCCGGGTCGAACGGCATCGATCCGTTTTGCGAATCCGTGTAGCGGAACCAGTACCACGACGAGTCCACGAAGGTGTCCATCGTGTCGGTTTCGCGCCGGGCCGCTCCGCCACAGGACGGGCAGGTCGCATGGAGGAACTCCTCATGCGCCATCAGCGGGCTCTGCCCCGTGGGCGTGAACTCCGCGTCAAGCGGCAACTTCACCGGCAACTCCGATTCCGGCACGGGAACCATGCCGCAGGAATCGCAGTACACCACCGGAATCGGCGTGCCCCAGTATCGCTGCCGGGAAATCAGCCAATCGCGAAGCCGGAAATTGACCTCCGCCTTGCCCCGTCCCTGCTCGTCGAGCCAGGCGATCACCTCTCCCACGCTCTCTGGCACCGGTGTGCCGTCGAACTTGCCGGAGTTGACCATCCTGCCCGGCCCAACATACGGCTCGGTCATGGACTCGGGTTGCAGCGCCTCAGAGTCGTCCGGCTGGATCACGACCCGGATCGGAAGGTCGAACGCCCGCGCGAATTCGAAGTCGCGCGTGTCGTGCGCCGGCACCGCCATGATCGCGCCCGTGCCGTAGGACATCAGCACGTAGTCCGCGACCCAGATCGGGATGCGCTCATCGTTCACAGGGTTGATCGCGTACGCCCCGGTGAACACGCCTGTCTTCTGCTTCGACTCATCGGTCGACTGCCGCTCGATCTCGGTCTTGGAGCGGGCCTCGGTAACATAAGCATCCACGGCTTCTCGCCGGTCATCGGTCACCAGCTTCTGAACCAGCGGGTGCTCCGGCGCCATGACCATGAAGGTCGCGCCAAACACCGTGTCGGGCCGGGTGGTGAAGACATCCAGCGTATCGCCTGTTTCCACCGCGAACTGGAGCCTGGCGCCCTCGGAGCGCCCGATCCAGTTGCGCTGCATCGTCTTGACCCGCTCGGGCCAGTCGAGGTTGTCCAACTCGCTCAGCAGCTCATCCGCGTACTCGGTGATCCGGAAATACCACTGCTCCAGGTCGCGCTTGTAGACCACCCCACCGCAGCGGTCGCAGATGTTGCCTTCGTGAACCTGCTCGTTCGCGAGCACGGTCTGGTCGTTCGGACACCACCACACCGAGCCATTGGCGCGGTAGGCCAGGCCCTTTTCCAGCATCTTGAGGAAGAACCACTGGTTCCAGTGGTAGTAGTCCGCGTTGCTGGTGATGACCTCACGCGACCAGTCGATCATCGCGCCCATCAGGTCATACTGTTTGTGCATGGCGGCGATGTTTTCGTAGGTCCACGTGGCGGGATGGATGTTGTTCCGGATCGCCGCGTTCTCGGCGGGCAGGCCGAAGGCGTCGTAGCCCATCGGGAACATCACGTTGTAGCCGCGCATCCGCTGCAGGCGCGCGAAAACATCAGGTATCGCGAATGCGTACCAGTGCCCGATGTGCAGGATGCCCGAAGGATAGGGATACATCGTCAGCGAGAACCACTTCTCGCCCGGCGCATCGTCGTCCACCCGGTTGATGGCTGCCGATTTCCACTGATCTCGCCACCTTGGCTCGATCTCGGAATGGTTGTACTGATGGGAATCGTCGAAACCCGTGGTGTCGACGGTGGTGCTTTCCGAAACGGTCATGACGTACTCCCTGGCTGGCATGGACGAGATTTACTGGCGATGTTTCGAAGGACTGGCGGAACGAGGGATGCAAAAACGCCTCCATCCCTGGGTCAGGGACGAAGGCGTCTGTGTGACTCGCTTCCGCGGTACCACCCTGCTTGATCGGTGATGCTCCCGCGGCGCGGTATGTTGGTGGAGCCGAGGGGGCTCGAACCCCTGACCTCAACACTGCCAGTGTTGCGCTCTCCCAGCTGAGCTACGGCCCCATGCATGTCGCATTCGCGGCGAATCACAAGCGATCCGCTCAATGCCCGATATCGGAGGCACCCGTGCCTGGCTAGACGTTACGCTTTACCGGCATGGCTAGCGGACGAGTTCGGTCGGGATTCGACGCCTTTCACCAAGTGGCGTCTCTCTATGGGGTCGACCTACTACTTCCGGTCATCGCCTGGCTCCCGGCTGGCGGGAACCTGTGTGATGTTGCGTCACGCACGCGGAACTTGTCCGCACGCGTAACGGCAGTCAGTATAGTTGCCCCAACTGAGCCATGTCAAAGGCATTTTGCCGCGAAAACCGATCCCACCCATTCACGGAGGACTCCACCACATGAACCCCGCCCATGACAAGGCTCTCCAGCGGGTCACGAGCCAGATCATCGCGAGATTCGAATTACTCTCCAGCGCGCGCGATCTCGCCATCGCGGCGGGACGGAAGGTGATTCGGCTGTCGGCGAACGCGGTCCGGGCCATGCACCGCGACGATCACGCGGAGGCCTCCGGCCTGCTCGGCCAGGCACGCGCCGAGCTTGATTCCATCCGCGCCGCCACCGAACCCTTTCCGTCCGTCTACTGGGCCGGATACGTGCAGGACGCGATGAAGGAGTACGCCGAGGCCGTCATCACCGGCGCGGTGCTGAAGGGCGAGTCGATTCCGGAGCCGGACACACTCGCGGTGGAAGACGCCGCCTATCTGAACGGCCTGGCGGAAGCGGCCTCCGAATTGCGTCGGGATACCCTGGACGCGCTGCGCGGCGACGACATCGACAGGGCCACGACCCTGCTTCAGGCGATGGACTCGATCTACGGCGTGCTCGTCACCATCGACTACCCCGACGCGGTCACCGGTGGACTTCGTCGGACCACGGACCAGTTGCGTGCCGTGCTCGAGCGGACGCGGGGCGATGTCACGCTGGCCGTCCGCCAGGATCGGCTGGAGCACGCCCTGAAGGCGGTCGAGGCACTCCAAACCGGCCGGTGAGATCATCTCTCGTCAGGTGAGCGGTTCCGGAATGTCCACGGTCGTCCCGACGCCATACCCGTGCTCGGCCAGCCATCCGCCAGGAACCTCGAGGACGTGGGTAACGAACACGTCAGATGGGAACCGCTGGCGGTCACCATCCTCGGTTCCTTCCGGATCGGGACAGGCATTCTCCGCCGCGCCCACGATCTCGCCCTTCGAAATCCACACGATGTCCAGGCAGAAGCGCATGCCCTTCATCCAGAACACGCGCTGGGAGGGTTCCGGGAAGACGAACAGCATGCCCGTCCCCTCCTCGAGCCCGTTGCGGTAGCCAAGGCCGAGCGTCTGTTCACTTCCCGAGAGCGCGAGTTCCACCGTCAACGGCGTGTCGCCCACCATGATCTCGGCGGTCGCGCGTGCGGGTGGAAGCGGCTGGCGCCACGGCGGCACTTCTTCACGCTGCGCGGTCGCGCCGGCGATCGATCCCGCCAGCATGCACACGACCAGCACCATCATCCTGAGGGACTTCATCGCTGTTCCTCCGCGCCGTCCATCGAAGGCAGGAGCGTCTCCAGTTCGAGCATCATTGAAACCACGTCATCCACTCCGTCGAGCAGGTAGTCGCTGGATTGGATCACTCGCGGGTCCGTATCAAGCGTCAGCACACCAACGGCCAGCGTCTGGATGCCCGATTCCTGGCGAAGCT
>JAEWEG010000002.1 GCA_023389575.1 Chloroflexota bacterium
CGTCCGGGGCGCTGACCACCAGGATCGCGCCGTCCATCTGGGCGGCCCCGGTGATCATGTTCTTGATGTAGTCGGCGTGGCCCGGGCAGTCGACGTGGGCGTAGTGCCGGTTGTCGGTCTCGTACTCCACGTGGCTCGTCGCGATCGTGATCCCGCGCTCCCGCTCTTCCGGGGCGTTGTCGATCGAGCTGAAGTCGCGGACCTGGGCGAACCCCTTCAGCGACAGCGTCTTGGAAATCGCCGCCGTCAGCGTCGTCTTCCCATGGTCCACGTGCCCAATCGTGCCCACGTTCACATGCGGCTTCGACCGCTCAAACTTCTGCTTGCCCATGTATGCATGTCCTCTCTGAAAATATCCGAATGTTCCGGCCGGGTTTTCCGCCAGTGAGCGGAACGTGACACGAAATCAAGAGGCTCCGCCTGGAGCCTCTTGCCTCGCTGAACAAGCTGGAGCCCACAATCGGACTTGAACCGATGACCTCGTCCTTACCAAGGACGTGCTCTACCAACTGAGCTATGTGGGCCCGATCCAGTGCCGCCTTCGCGACAGCCCGTTCGGTGGGCAGGGAGGGATTCGAACCCCCGTAGCTCTCGCACCTGGTTTACAGCCAGGCCCTTTTAACCGCTCAGGCACCTACCCCAATGTTCTACCGCGCTCTTTTGCGACTCCCCGGGGAGCCGACGATGGGACTCGAACCCGCAACCTGCTGTTTACAAAACAGCTGCTCTGCCAATTGAGCTACGTCGGCACAGCGTGACACCGGGGTTCCGGCCGCAGGGAAGTATATGGAGCCGGTATCGCCAAAGTCAAGGAATTCCAGCCGGCCTGTTCCACCTTCCTCCAGCAACCTGCCCGAACGGCCAAGTACCCTGCGAACCCACTGTCTCGGTCCGCATTCCAGCCCCCTCTCCCGCCTGACACACGACCGTTCTACCCGAGTCCTGCCTTGGCCGCGGAGACCGCTTACATGCGCGCCTGGGTGCCATCCCCCACCTCGTGGTCCACCTGACCCGACCATCGAACCGCCTGCCTTCGGGAATTCAATCGGGAACCGCCACCGGCACACTGGAGACCGTGGCAATCACGCCACGATCTCCCATTCGTTTCCAGTGGAAAAGGGCCCCATGATTCACAATTCCACCCCATCTCGCCGCGCCTTTGTCACGTCCGCCAGTCTGGCTACAATGGGCTTGCTTTCGTTTGGAACCTCCTCCCTCACGGCTAGGACACCCATGGCCTCTCCCCAGCCAAGCCCTGCGCCCGACGCGTCGACGTTCGACTCGCTGACTACCTGGCTCGAATCGAAGATGTCCGAGCTGGACGTTCCCGGCGGCGCGGTCGGGGTCGTCCTCGGTGACCAGCAGTACACCCACGCGACCGGTGTTACCCAAGCCGGCTCGAGCGACGCATTCACGACCTCGACCCGGTTTGGCATCGCGTCGCTCACCAAGATCTTCACGGCCTCCGCCCTCGCGTCGCTCGTCCACGAAGGGGCATTGACCCTTGACGACCCAGTCAGCAAGTTCCTGCCCGATTTCAGCCTGTCCGATCCCGATTCCACGTCCGCGTTGACCGTTGGCCACCTTCTCTCCCATGCCGGCGGGTGGGCCGACGTGCTGGAACCAGTCCCCGGCCAGGACGCACTCGACTGGTATGCCTCGCGGCTGGCGGATCTCCCGCAAGTCGCCCCCGTTGGCGATGCCTTCAGCTACAGCAACTCGGGATTCATGCTCGCCGGCGCCGTGATCGAGCAACTGACCGGCGTGCGGTACGAGGACACGATCTCGGAGATGGTCCTGAAACCACTCGGCATGGATCGGACCGTCTTCCCGGTTGACGCCGAGCCCGCCTCCAGCCAGGCCACCGGTCACCGCGGCGCTGGAGACGATCTCGAGGTCATTCCAATCGCGGACTTCCCTCGCGCCGCCAATCCCGCCGGTGGCCTGCTGAGCAATCTCGAGGACATGCTCAATTTTGTGCGTGCACACGCCTCCATAGATCCCGGCCGCCTCGAACCGGAGGCCCTGGCCGCCATGTGGGCTCCCCGCAATGAGGGAGGTTCCGTGGGCCCGATCGTGGTCGACGCCATCGGCACGGGGTGGATGCTCCTCGACGTCAATGGGGAAACCGTGCTGATGTCACAGGGCGGTGATTCCGGCCTCATCTCGGCCATGATCGCCATTCCCTCCCGCCAGTTCGGCATGGTCGTGCTGGCCAACAGCGACACCGCCATGATGCTCGTCAATGACACGGTGCTGCGGGGGATGGACACCTTCACCGGTCTGTCCCTCCCCGAGCCGGAAGTCCACACGCTCACCAGCGCCGAGGCGGCCAATGTCGAGGGCCAGTTTGGCCTCCCCGAATGGATGACCTTCACCACATCCCCCGCCAATGGAACGCTGAACGTGGTCGCCTCGGCCGGCGGACAGGAAATACCGGATCTATCGGGACAATTCACGATGACTTCATCAACTCGCGGCTTCAAGCCCTATCTCGGCGGCAAGCTCTGGCTGGATCTCGTCGCGGACGAACAGGGCTCGATCCAATGGCTCAGGTTCGCCGCACGGCTACTCCCACGCATCGAATGATTCAACCGTGGCCCAGCTGTGGGGCTCGGGATGAAACCCCCGGAATGGAAAGGGTTGAGAGGGAACGCAGTGAGCACACTGATCGGATGCGCGGCGCGGGGCGACATCGCCGGAATCGAACGCCATCTCGATGCTGGTGACGACATCGACCAGCGCGACGACCGTGGACGCACCGCCGCCATGGCCGCCACCTACGCCAACCAGGTCGAGGCCGCGCGTCTTCTCTTCGATCGGGGCGCCAATCCCGACCTTCGCGACGACATGCTCAACAATCCGTTCCTCTACGCCGGCGCCGAGGGTCTGCTCGATATCCTGATGCTCGCCCACGAAGCCGGCGCCAACCCGTCCATCCCAAACCGCTATGGCGGTGTCGCCATCATTCCCGCGGCCGAGCACGGCCACCTCGACGTGATCGAATTCCTTCTGGAGCACACCAGCATCGACATCAACCACGTCAACAACCTCGGGTGGACCGCCCTCCTGGAAGCGATCATCCTCAGCGACGGCGGTCCCACCCATCAGCAGGTGGTCCGGGTGCTCCTGGCTGGCGGCGCCGATCCCAACCTCGCCGATGCTCAGGGCGTCACCCCGCTCGCGCATGCCCGCCAACGTGGGTACTCCGACATCGAGCGCATCCTCGTCGAGGCTGGCGCCTACGCGTAGCCGCATTGTTGGACCTGACCACGAGAGGGAGCACGTCCCGGCGGACGTGCTCCCTCTCGCCAGAATGACAACGCCGGTCACCCAAGCAGCATCCAGATTCCGGCGATGAGCGTCACGCCTCCCGCTACCGCCAGCGCGCCGATCCAGACCAGGTCCACGTTGACCCACGCTTTCCTCAGAACGTCCACGCCCACCCGCGTGTAGACGACCAGCGCGATGGCGCCAGTCACCACGAAGAGCGCGAGCGTGTGAAGCCCGAGCGCCATCAGGGCGACCAGGAAGTCCGACTGGCCGCCACCGCCGCTGGCTGACAGGTGATGCGCGTGATGACCGCCACTGGCCGTGGCGACCTGGACGGTGTCCGATCGCATCGCCAGCAGCGGAGGCAGCAACATCAGCCCCGCGCCGTGCGCCGTCGCCATCAGGAACGACCAGGCCACCAGGTCCCTGGGTCCCACCCGCATGCCAACCCAGGCGCGATGGCGGAACCGCGTCCCCACCTTCCAGCCGGCGAACCCGAGCATGACCACCCCACCGGTCACAATCAGCACTTCCTGGGGCATGAATGTACCCAGCGTCCAGGCGAACGCCATCACCACGGCGATTGACAGCGCGTGCCCGGCGGCGATCGGCCCGAGCGCCGCCACCACCGCGCCGACCCGCCGCCGCTGTAACCCGAGCGCCACGGCGAAAAGCCACCCCATGGCCGGATTGAGCCCATGAAAGCTCCCCAGCACGATCAGCGAAACCCATGACCAGGAGAGGAATGTATCTGGCATCGCCGGCCTCCTTCCAACGAAAGGACCGTGGCGGCGTCGCTCCCGAAGTGAGCGTCACCGCCTTGGATCCATCGGCTCCCTATGGGAAGCAGTACGAGTCGGACGATGCGTCACCGCCCTGCAGGCGCACCTGGTGAGGTCGCTGGTCCCCGAAGTCGATGAAGAAATCCGGGTCGAACGCCATGCCGCCACCGGCGTCGGCGTCGACCTTCACCATCCACCCCTTGATGCCGTCCGGGTAGAACTGCGCGTCCCACGGCAGGTAGAGCGAATTGGTGACGTAGATCCGCTTCCCGTCGCGGCTAACCTCGACCATCTGCGGCCCACCATTCAGCGGGCCAGTCGCGCCAGGATGGCTCGCCCGGCGGGCGATTCCGCCGATCTGGAGCGTTCCAGTCAGCACCGGGTTGAACGGATCACGCACGTCGTACTGCCGCAGCTCGCCCGTTCCCCAGCAGGACACGTACAGGAACGCGTCGTCGACGCTGAGTTCGATATCGCTGACCAGGGGCGGAACCGCCTTGAACGGCTTCAGGGCATCGGGCAATTCATCCTCGGTGGCGGGCTCGGCCGGAATGCTGATCACCTTCTCCGCCATCCACTCGCCATCCGGTCCTTCGGCCCGATGCCACAGGAAGATCGAGGACGAAAGGTCGGTCAGGCTGACCACGTTGTTCACGAACCCGTATTGCTGCGTTGGGTCGTGCGCGGGCCGGAGTTCGAGCGTGATCTGGTGTTCCTTGCCCAGGTCCACCGATTGCACGTGCTTCCTGTCACGCAGGTTCCAGAAGTGCAGCCGGTGACCGTATTGGCCATCCAGCAATAGCTCCGGCTGGAGTCCGGTCTCCACCATGTTGGGTGTGCCCCACTCGCTGGTGATCATCGTGTCGTGACCCAGGTGCCACCAGAAGTCATAGTGCAGGTTCTGGTCGCCGCGGTCGATCTCCCACCGCCCCAGCACGTCGAAGCTGTCGTGATCGAGCACGATGATGCCACCGGGACCATTGCCGTCCGGCGCGCCCAGCGCGCTGATGTACACTCCGTTCGGCCCGCAATGGACCGTGTGTGCCTTGGCATACCCCGCCCGCGCCGCGATCTCCTGGGCGGTGATCGTCTTGACCAGTTGCGGCTGAAGCGGATCGGGCTTCGTGTCGAGGATGTAGACGTTCGATGACCTCAGGCCGGGAACCACCAGGTACCGGCGCTCCACGTGGGGATGGGCCGCGTTTGGGCACAGCATCGAACTGCACGCGTTCCATCCAAAGTGGTGCAACTCGTCGCCAGCGACAGGCATGTCGATGCCACCTACGAGCTGACCATAGGTTCCGGATTCGGAGTTGAGGTCCACCACCTTGATGCTGTCCGGCCTGCCATCGTCGTTGGGGTTCACCTGAACCACGTAGGCCAGCGTCTCCACCGGTCCCTCCGCCGCCGATCGTGGCGACGGGTAGAACGTGGGATCGGGCTTCCAGGTGGGCATCGTCTGCAATCGCGCCCCGGTGGTCGGCGCGGTCGGCCCAGCCGACACGAAGTCCGGCTTTCCGGTCAGGAACGATGTCGCCGCCGCCATCGCTCCAGCCGCCCGCAGGAGTCCCCTGCGCTCCGCCTTCACCACTCCAAATCCGCCAGGTTCCATATGCTCGCTCATGACCTTGCCCTCTCCGCGTCGTCGTTCGCTCCAGTCACGAGGTCAACATGATCGACCTCGACGCGGCGCCGGAACGGGCCAGCCACGTATGTCCAACGTATGGCGGTGCGCGTGGTCGCACATCGCGGAAACCATGTACGGGTATATGTATTTTGGAAAAGATGGGGTTCGGTCAGGGAGAGTGAATCAGCCGTCGCGACTCTGGTCCAACTGAGCGAGACCGCCCGCCATGACCCAAGCCGCGATCTGCGTCCTGGAATGGACGCCCAGCTTGTTGAAGATGTTGGCGACGTGCCGCTCGACGGTTGCCACCGAAATCGACAGCTTCTCGGCCACGGCTCGATTGGAGTACCCACTCCCCACCAGGATGGCGACCTCGTTCTCGCGCTGCGTCAATGGCGTATGGCTTTCCGGCAACACGATCCGCGCCGCCGACGGGCGTTCACCAGCCGAGTTTTCCGCCACGCGGTAGAGTTCCAGCGCATGCCCTCCTCCCCAGGTCAGCCGTTGCTCCAGCCGCTCGAAGTCGATTCCCGATCCAGCGACGAGGTCGGTCACCGTTCGGGAGACCAGGACTTCACCCGCGCTTCCACGCGCCATCACGCGCGCCGCGAGCTGCACGGCGATTCCGGTCAGTTCGCCGGACCGAATCTCACACTCCCCGGTATGCAGCCCGGCCCGCACGTTGAGTCCAATCGCCTTCGCTCGCTGGACAATCGCGTTGGCGCATCGAATCGCTCTCGCCGGCCCGTCGAACGTGGCGACGAATCCGGTATCGGTGGAGCGCACGGTCTGGCCACGGGCCAGTCCCATTTCCTCGTCCACGATCGTCCCGAACGAGTCCAGCCGCTCCCGCCACGCCGCCTCGCCGAGGTTCGCGGCCATCACCATCGCCTCGACCACCTCCGCGAACAGGATCGTCGCGAGCACGGTCTCCTGCGCTGGCGACGGGCGCACGCCCGTCAGGAACTGCTCGATCTCAGCCAGCACCATTTCCTGGTCGCCGGCGAACACCAGATGGTCATCGCCCGGCATTTCCACATACGTCGCGTTCGGAATCTTCCCCGCCATGTACCGGGCTCCGCCGACGTCGATATCGAGATCGCCCTCCCTGTGGAGGATTAGCGTGGGTACGCGAATCGCGGGCAATACGTGACGGATATCGATCCTGCTGTTCATGCGTGCCAGGGACACCGCCGCGCCCGGACTCGCGCTCTGTTGCAAGTATGTCGCCCACCAGGAACGGAACGCTGGGTCATCCACCATGCCCGGAGCGAGCGTCTCCAGGTCGACCACGCCGCCCCATCCTTCCTGGATCGCCCTGAAGAACTCCTCGCGCTGCTCCACCGTCGGCGCCCAGGGGTAGTCCGGGTCCCAGGTTCGCTTCGCATAGGCGCCATACATCGCCAGGGCGGTCGTCCGCTCCGGGAAGGTCGCGGCGAAGCAGGCGCACATCGCCGCCCCCTCCGAAATTCCCAGCAGCGCGGCTCGCCGCGATCCGGCGGCGTCCATCACCGCCCGCACATCGTCCATCCGCTGCTCGATTGTCGGGAGTTCGGTCACCCGGTCGGAGAGTCCCGTCCCTCGTTTGTCGAACAGGATCAGCCGCGAGAACGACGCCAGCCGCTCCAGGAACCGCGCGCTTGGCCCCTCCCACAGCATGTCGATGTTGGACACCCAGCCCATCACGAACACGAGGTCGAACGGACCGTCGCCCACCACCTGGTAAGCGATGCTGAGACCGTCGCTCCGCGCGTATCTCGTCTCACGCCCCATGCCGCATGTCCTCCGGAACACGGGGCATCAAGCAGACGCGGTTCGTTCGGTGGCCCCGGTTATCACCATCCTACTCCGGTGGATCACCATGTTCGCGCCATGGACTCCGCGATGGCGAGATCGTGCTACCCTCCCCGCCATGGCGATCACACTCATCACCGGCCTCGCCGGAACCGGAAAAACCGCTGTCATCACTGAACTGGCACGACAGGGATACGATGCCGTGGACACCAGCACCGCCGAATGGTCCGAGTGGCGCCGGGTCAGGGACACCGGCACCACCGCCGACGGCCCGCGTGACGAATGGGTCTGGCGCGAGGACCGGATAACCGACCTCCTCGCTTCCGCGCGCGACGGCGACCTCTACATCGCCGGCTGCTGCTCAAACATGACCGGCTTCGTCAGCAAGTTCGACCGAATCGTGCTGCTGACCACCGATCGGCAACGAATGCTCGATCGGCTGGGTCCACGCTGGGACCTGCGTTTCGCCGGCGACCGTTTCGAGCGATTTCTCGTCCTACGCGATCTGGAAGTGACGCTCCCTCACCTCCAGACCTTCGCTCACCGCGAAATCGACACCACGAACAGGAGTATCGAGGAAGTCACCCGAATGATCCTCGAATATTCCGTCAACTAGCGGCCCACGCCTGCTTCGCCAGCCACGAATCCCAGTCGGCGTCTTCGGGCGGCACGAGGATCACGGCTTCCGCGCCCGTCCCGGCATACCGCTCCACGGCGGCCCGGGCGTCGGCATGAGATCCGGTGATCGCCAACCGGCTCAGCCAGTCGTCCGGCATGCCTTCTCGTAGCGCATCGGCCCCACCCCGTGAGGCAAGGTCCGCCATCTCCTCCGCGAACGGCATCCGCGCCACGTTCCCCCGGAGGCCCGAGCCGTTCTCGTTCGCGACCTGCCTGCGAATCGCCCGCCGCCCGGCTTCAGGATCCGCGTCATCGACCACACAGTTCGCGAACACGACCACCCGCCCCTCGCCCGGCTCACCCGCCGCGGCCCGTCCCTCGTTCATCAGGTCGCGAGCCCACGTCACATACTCGACGCCTGAACCCTCGATGACGATGATCCCGTCGGCGCATGCACCAGCCAGCCGAACCGACTTCTCGCTCTGCACACCGAGCAGCACCGGCGGCACAACCTCCGGTGTCTTCTCAAGCTGCACATCCGTGAGGTGAACGTACCGGCCATCGATGGTGACGCGGTCACCTCGCAGGATGCGCCGGACCGCTGTCGTGATCTCCGAGATCGAGGTCAGCCACGAAGCCGGTTTCGCCCCGATCTGTTCCATCCATCCGGCCACGCCATGTCCAATCCCACCGATGAATCGCCCCGGAAACGCGTGCGCCAGCGTGGCGTACTCCATCGCCAGGAACGCCGGATTCCGCGCCACCGCCGGGTTGATCCCCATTCCAACCTTGAGCCGGGTCGTCGCCGCCAGGGCCATCGCGGCCTGGGCGATTCCCCCGTGGTAGAAGCAGTCCTCCACCACCCACAACTGGTCGAATCCCATCTCCTCCACCCGCTGGGAGTATGAAATGAGCGTCGCCGGGTCCTGCTCGCGCCTGAACATCACGCCAGTCTCGATTGACATCGTTGCTCCTCGCCGGTTGGTATCAGGAAATGAGGTACCGGAACATCGCGCTCTGAGGGTCGATCGTCTCGGCCTCGATGTTGGACTCCCCAAGGCGTTCGAGCAGCCCCCCAAGATCGTCTCGGTTCCCAAGCTCGATCCCGACCAGCGCCGGACCATGCTCCCGATTCGATCGCTTCACGTACTCGAAGTACGTAATATCGTCATCCGGCCCAAGCACCTCGTCCAGGAACCGCCGCAAGGCACCCGGTTCCTGCGGGAAGTTCACCAGGAAGTAGTGCTTCAGCCCGTCGTAGATGAGCGCCCGCTCGATGACCTCGGCGTAGCGCGACACATCGTTGTTTCCGCCCGAAATAATGGCGACCACCGTCGAACCCGGCTCCGGCTTCCATTGCCCGAACGCCGCTGTCGCCAGCGCGCCCGCCGGTTCCACTATGATGCCGTCCACCTGGTACATCTGGAGCATCTCGCCGCAAACCGCTCCTTCCGGCACCGCCATCACTTCGAGGTGGTGTCGCGTGGCGATTTCGTGGGTCAGCGTCCCGACTCGGCGCACCGCCGCGCCATCCACGAATCGGTCGATGCTACCCAGCACCTGGGGCTCGCCCGCATCCAACGCGGCGGCCATGCCCGCCGCCCCAGCCGGCTCGACGCCAATTACCCGAGTCTCCGGGGCGTTCTCGGCCATCCAAGTCAGCACGCCCGCCACCAGGCCGCCGCCGCCCACCGGCACCAGCAAGACGTCCGGCGCCTTGCCAAGCTGTTCCACGATCTCTCGCGCCACCGTCCCCTGTCCGGCGATCGTGCGCGGGTCGTCGAACGCCGGCACCACGGACCTGCCATCGCGGTCGGCGGCTTCCTTCGCGAACCGTGACGAATCGTCGTAGGTATCACCAATTACCACCAGGTCCACCAGGCCATCGCCCAGGGCCAGGATCCGCTCACGCTTCTGCCGGGGGGTCGTGGTTGGCACGAACACCGATCCCCGCACATCCAGCATCGCGCAGGCCATGGCCACTCCCTGGCCGTGATTCCCCGCCGAGGCGCAGACCACCCCAGCCCTCCGCTGCTCCGGGGAAAGTTGCGAGATGTGGTTGTAGGCTCCGCGAATCTTGTACGACCGCACCGGCTGAAGATCTTCCCGCTTCAACCAGACCGTCGCGCCCGTCGCTTCACACAGTCGATCCGACACATGGAGCGGCGTCACGACCGCGACGCCACGCAGGCGCTCGGCGGCGGCATCAACATCGGCGGCGGTAATGGTCATGGGCGAAACCTGATCTACTTGAGGGCGGGAACTGGAGGGGGACATGGGAGGGTCGCGGGGCCGCGGCCGCAATGAAGCGGACCACTCCACGCTCGCGGCCACGAAACGACGAGAGCGAACCTTTGCGGTTCGCTCTCGTGGCTGGTTCGCTGGTTACAGCTTCGCGATGATCGCGTCCGTCATCTGTGTGGTGGACGCCGCCCTGGACTGGTCGCGATCGGCGCGAAGGTCGTAGGTCACGTCCTTGCCTTCGCCGATCACGGCCGCGACGGCCGCTTCCACGCGCTCGGCCGCGTCGATCTCGTTCAGATAACGCAGCATCATCGCGCCGGATAGCGTCATCGCCATCGGGTTGGCGACGTTCTTGCCGGCGTGGGTCGGCGCCGAACCATGGATCGGCTCGAACACGGCCGCCTCGGTCCCGATGTTGCCGCCCGGCGCGACGCCGAGACCGCCGATCATGCCGGCGACGATGTCGGAGACGATGTCCCCGTACAGATTCGGCATAACCAGCACGTCATACAGTTCCGGCTTCTGCATGAGCTGCATGCACATGTTGTCGACGATCCGGTCCTCGAACTCGATGTCCGGGTTCTCGGCGGCAACTTCTTGCGCGACGCGCAGGAACAGCCCGTCGGAGAACTTCATGATGTTCGCCTTGTGGACCGCCGTGACCTTCTTCCGCTTGTTCTTTCGCGCGTAGTCAAACGCGAACTCGACGATCCGGCGGGAGTTCCCCGGCGTAATCATCTTGATGCTGATCGCCGCGTCGTCGGCGACCTGCTTCTTGCTTCGCTTGTTGATCTCGGCGATCACCTCGGACGCTTCCTGCGTCCCCGTGTCGAACTCAACTCCGGCGTAAGTGTCCTCAAGGTTCTCGCGAACCACCACCAGGTCGATGTCCTCGAACTGCGATTGCACGCCCTTGATCGACTTGCCCGGCCGCAGGTTCGCGTACAGGTTCAGTTCCTGCCGCAGCGCCACGTTCACGCTCCGGAAACCCGATCCAACCGGGGTCGTGATCGGCCCCTTCAGTCCAATCCCGTTCCGCTTGATCGAATCCAGCGTCGCCTGTGGCAACAGTTCGCCCGTCGCCTCCAGCGCGTCCTCACCCGCCGCGCAGGTTTCCCACTCGAACGACACGCCGGTGGCGTCGAGAATCCGCCGCGTGGCCTCCGCCACCTCTGGGCCAATCCCATCTCCCGGAAGCAACGAAACCTGATACGTGGCCATACCATCTCCTCTGGTCATGCAGGTGTTGAGTACCTGATTCAATACATCGGGCCAATTGTCGCACGGAGACACTCCCCAGTCGCGCGACCGGGTCGGCACATGCGACCATTGCGTCATGAAACTGGAATCCTCACCGAAGGAAGGGCACGAAATGGGCGAAGCGAAGCAACCGGTTGTACTGGCGATCCTCGACGGATGGGGCATCGCCCCGCCGGGCCCCGGCAACGCCGTCGACCTCGCCGAGACGCCCAATCTCGACCGCCTCTTCGCCCAATATCCGCACACCACGCTCCGCACCTCCGGCGAGGCGGTCGGACTCCCCGAGGGGCAGATGGGGAACTCCGAGGTCGGCCATCTCAACATCGGCGCTGGCTTCATCGTCTACCAGTGGATCACCCGCATCGACCTCGCCATTCGAAACGGGGAACTCCCGTCGAACAACGCCATCGACGCCGCGTTCAGGTCCGCCATCGCCCACGGCGGAACCGTTCATCTCATGGGCCTCGTCAGCGACGGCGGCGTCCATAGCCACACCCGGCACCTGCTTGCCCTGCTCGAAGCCGCGAAGGAGGCTGGCGTTGAGAAGCTCCTCGTCCACGCCTTCACCGACGGCCGCGATACCTCCCCAACCAGCGGGCGTCACTCCCTCACCGAGGTCGAAAGCAAACTCGCCCACCTCGGGGTTGGTCGGATCGCCTCCGTTTCCGGCCGCTACTACGCCATGGACCGGGACCACCGCTGGGAACGCACCGGAGCCGCCTTCGATGCCATCGCGCACGCCAGGGGCCCGGAGGCCACGTCCGCCGTCACCGCCATCGATACCAGCTATGCTCTCGACATCACCGACGAATTCGTCATCCCCACCGTCATCCCTGGCCCCGATGGGGCAAAGCACTCCATTGGCCTGAACGACTCCGTCATCTTCTTCAACTTCCGCTCGGATCGCGGTCGCCAGCTCACCGAGGCACTCGCCGTGCCGGACTTCACCGGTTTCGACCGCGACGACTACACCATCCCTCGCAACATCACGACGCTCACCACCTACGATCCGACGCTCCCGGTTCAGGTCGCGTTCGCGCCCCACGATGTCGAAACCCCGCTGGCCCGGGCCATCAGCGACGCCGGGCGAACCCAACTCCACACCGCCGAGACCGAGAAGTATCCGCACGTCACCTTTTTCCTGAACGGTGGTCGCGAGGAACCCTTCCCCGGCGAGGATCGCCGCCTGGTCCCCTCGCCCAAGGTCGCGACGTATGACCTCCAGCCCGAGATGAGCGCTCCGGACGTCTGCCAGGGTGTCGTGGAGGCCATCGACTCCGGCGGGTACGACTTCATCATCGTCAACTTCGCGAACGCCGACATGGTGGGGCACACCGGCAGCATCCCGGCCGCGGTCAGGGCGGTGGAAACCGTCGACAGTTGCGTCGGGCACATCCTCGAGGCACTGGCACGCGCCAACGGAATCGCGATCATAACCGCCGACCACGGAAACGCCGAGCAGATGATCGATCCCGTCACCGATGGCCCGTTCACGTCTCACACCACCAACGACGTCGCGGTGATCCTCGTCGCGCCGGACTCCCACCCGATCCGAATGGCCACCCTGCGCGAGGGCGCCGTACTGAGTTCGATCGCGCCCACTGTCCTCGACCTGCTCGGCATCGACCCGCCCCCGTCGATGACCCAGCCATCGATCATCCTCCGTTCCTGACGCCCTCGTCGGAGGGCCAGTTCACGAATTCGCGTGCGCTCCATAGGATGGAATCGTGGTCGGGGAACAATCCTGGCCACCACGCCACCACGAAGGGACGCCGCCGCATGCCTCATGCCCTCATCGGTACGACGAACGGTATCCATCGCCTGGACCATGACGCCCTCACCTCGCTCGAATTGCGGGGCCACCGCATTTCCGCCGTCCAGGCCCACCGCGAACCGTCCGGAACCCTCATCATGCTCGCGGGCACCTACGGCGACGGCCTCTACCGAAGCGACGACGATGGCCGGACCTGGGCGAGGATCGACCAAGGACTCACCGCCAGCGCCTTCCGCACGATCATCACGGACCCGCACGATGCCACGGCCATCCTCGCTGGCACCGAACCTGGCCGCATCTTCCGGAGCACCGACTCCGGCCTGACCTGGAGCGAGTTCGACGCCATCCGCGCCCTGGATCATGTCGATGAGTGGTACCTCCCTTATTCACCACGCGCCGGAGCCGTACGCAACATCTACTCGCCACCAGGGTCCGACCGTCTGCTCGCCGCCGTCGAAGTCGGTGGCCTACTCGACAGCCCGGACCACGGCGTCACCTGGACCTGCGGCCCATTCCTCGGCGACACCGACATTCACTACATCACCGGTCACCCAACCGAGCCCGACATACTCTTCGCCGCGCTCGGCTGGGCCAGTCTGAAAACAGTCGAGGTGCCCGCTGACTCCCCACCCGTGGGAGGAGTCGCCGGCTCCACCGACGGCGGACGGACGTGGACGAAACTCTTCAGCGACTACACCCGCGCCGTCATCGTCCCGCCAAGCCATCCCCACCTGCTCCTGGCCTGCCCCGGCAAAAAGGTCGGAGCACAGAGCCACATTCAGGTTTCAACGGACAACGGCGACTCCTGGACGCCCGCCGGCACCGGCCTCGACGTTCCCATGGACGACATGGTCGAGGAGTTCATTCCCGCTCCCGACGAAACCATCTGGGCGCTCCGAAGCGGCGGCGCCCTCTACAGCGCCCACCCCACCGAATGGCGTTGGCGGCCCGTCATCACTCCCGAAGCAGGCATCAACGTGAAGTCAGTCGCCTTCATCCCCTGACCAGCCCCCGAAATAGGACACATTCTCACGTAGGGGCGGATCCCCGCAGCATTGGTAGCGAGGTTGGACGCAATCGCAGGGTGTCCGCCCTGCGATTG
>JAEWEG010000051.1 GCA_023389575.1 Chloroflexota bacterium
CCGACATTCCTTCCACCTCGGTGCCCGCCCGGTAGCGGCGCGCCAACCCCGGCGAACCAGACGTTGCCAGGGCCGGTTTTCGATCCCCAGGGATCGGGAACCGGCCTTCCCTCGTTTTGCCCCCGAACATTCCCGTTCCTGGCGATCGCCATGGTTAAGGAAGCATCTCGTTGCCCCGTCGCACGGTGGAGTTGTCGCGGGAGCCCGGTGAGCAGCGGGGTGATCTGTGCATGGTGACGGTCCCGCCGGGAGGTTCGAGGCCGATGTCTGTTTCCCGGTCGTGGCTGGGGATTGCCTTGAATCGATACCCCGTATACGATGTATACATTCTTGCGACTGGCCGCGACACGGCGAGCCATGCCCTCGCGACGTCCAACCACTGGGGGACTTGGGACTTGTTCGGAGTACGCGGCACGCTGGTCGCAATACTGGAAGGATCGCTGGCCCATGACCGATACCTACGCCGCGCTGGAGGCCAGCTTCACGAAGGACCGTTCCCGCCTCCGCTCCCGGGAAGTCGCGTATGAAGCGATCAAGAACGCGATTCTCAGCGGGTTGCTCCCGCCCCACGAGCGCCTGATCGAGGAGCGAATTGGCGAGGCGCTGCATATCAGCCGCACGCCAGTTCGCGAGGCGCTGGCGATACTGGAGCACGAGGGATTGCTCGAGGCCATTCCTTATAAAGGGCTCGCGGTGCGGCCGGTGAGCCGCGAGGAGTTCCAGCATCTCTACGACGGGTTGGGAGTGATCGAGTCGGCGCTGGCGAGGGCGGCGGCGACCAATGCATCACCCGCCGCGATCCGGCAAATGGACGCCTTGCTGAGCGAGGCCGAGGGGGCCATACCCGACGATGCACCAAGGCACCTTGCCGCCTGCCGCGAATTCCAGTCCGTGCTTGGTGGTTGCGCCAACAGCCCGTTCCTGACAAGAACCCTGGTGGGCATCGAGGAACGATCCGACATGTACCTGCTCAACACCGGCCTGTCGCTGCCCGCCGAGAAAATGCAGGCCGCGGTAGACGACCGGCGACGCATCCTGGAAGCGGTGATGGCAGGTGATCCCGAGGCGGCAGCGAACGCTGCCCACGCCCACGCCAGGTCCATCGTGGAGCGATGGGGTGGGCTTTACCACGACTAGTTTCCCGTTGTTGACGTGCTGGAAGGAGGCAACGCGACGCGACGTACCGGGTCCCAATAACACACCGTTCATCGCCGGGAACGATCTGTGTCCCGCGAGCGAGAACATCCCTTTCAATCACGCATCGCGTGAGGATTGCTCAGGAGTTAGCATGACCAGCCGAGATCCGGGTCTCCATTTTCTCAACCAGCTTGTGCGTGGCCGATATTCGCGGCGCGACCTTGTGAAGCACACGGCGATCGCCGGAGCCGGGGCGGCCGTTTTGGGGCCGGTTGGGCTCGGTGGCGTGGCCAGCGCGGCCGCGGCGCAGGGCGCGGAGCCCATGGGTGAGGTCACCTGGGGCATGGAAACCCCCGTGCCGAACATCATCCCGTTCGGCGGAATCGCGCTCGCCCAGTGGCAGGGCAAGGAGTTCATGTACGACTCCCTCCTCGCCTGGGACGCCGATCTCAATGTGATCCCGGCGCTGGCGGAGTCCTACGAAACGCCAGACGACGTGACCTATGTGTTCACGCTTCGCCAGGGCGTGAAGTTCCACGACGGCCGGGACATGACGTCCGCCGACGTCGTGTACTCGCTCAACATGGCTCTCAACCCGGTCGAGCCAGGCGTCAAGGTTCCCTACCTGGACAACGTCGCGTCGGTCGAAGCGGTGGACGACCTAACCGTTCAGGTCACCATGACCAAGGCAGATCCGACCCTGGTTGGAACCCTGGCCTGGACCCACTACACGCCGATCGTGCCGGAGGGAGTGCTCGACGAGATCGAGCCGCTGAGTAGCGGGATCGGCACCGGTCCGTTCAAGCTGGTGGAGTACAGCCAGGACGATCAGATCGTCTACGAAGCGTTTCCCGACTTCTGGGGCGAAGGCCCGGGCGTCCAGAAGCTCACGCTCAAGATGCTGATCGACGAGCAGCAGCGAGTCGCCGCCCTGCGATCGGGTGAAATCGACGGCGCGACCTTTACCGCGGACGTCGCCACCACCCTCGAGAGCGACGACATCACCGTGCTCAGTGGGCTGACATCGGCGCCGCGCGTGGTCCAGCTCTCGATGACGCAGGATGTGCCGTGGCGTGACAAGCGCGTGCGGCAGGCGATGAGCAAGGTCGTCGACCGCCAGGAGATCATCGACAAGGTCTATGGCGGATACGCCGAGCTGACCGGCGCGATTCCACCGGGCTACGGACCGTGGCCGCTGACAGGCGAGGAGTTGGCCGAGGCCTACACGGTCGACGTGGAGGGTGCCAAGGCGCTGATGGAGGAAGCCGGGTTCGCCGAGGGCTTCGACGTGGAGTTCCAGGCCATCGCCAGCACGGACCATGTCCGCATCGCCGAAATCGTGCAGCAGGCGATGAAGCAGATCAACATCAACGCCGAGATCATCCCGATCGAGATCGGGACCTTCGCCGAGAACATCGGCAAGGGCGAGTTCCTGTGGGCGGCGACGGCACGCGGCATGCGGGGTGACCCCAGCGCGCACGTGGTGGACTTCCGCTCCGGAACGTCGAACAACCTTGCCTGGTTCGGCGACGGCTGGATCAACGAGGAACTGGACGCGCTGTACGACGAGGCGCTGGTGACGCTCGACCAGGATGCCCGCAAGGATCTGTACGACCAGATCCAGCGCATCATCCTCGACGAGGTGCCGAACCTGTACACGGTTCAGTCCATGAAGTTCCAGGCGGTTAGCAACCGGCTGCAGGGGATGTACGTGTTCTACGGCAACACGAACATGGGCCTTCGCGAGGTGACGGTGCCAGAGGAGTAGCCACTCCACCGGGAGGGGCGCCCCGGCGCTCCTCCCGTTCCGCCAATTCGCGCATTAAGCGCCAATCGGCCGCGCGACGCGTGGGCGCGGCTGGGAGATGACTCTTGGGCCGATATATCTTGCGGCGCATCATCATGCTGATCCCGACGTTGATCGGGATGAGCATCCTCATATTCCTCATGTTGCGGCTGCTGCCGGGCGACATCGTCGATATCATCGCCGGGCCGGACGCGCAGACCGATTCCTCCTCGCGGGCAAAGCTCCGCGAGGCGATGGGACTGTCCGATCCGTTGTGGGAGCAGTACTTCCGCTGGATCTGGGACCTGCTCCAGGGCGACGCTGGGAACTCGCTCCGGTCGGGACGGCCCGTCAGCGAACTGATCCTGAAGGCACTGCCGATCACGATCGAGCTGGCGCTGCTTTCCGTGTTCATCGCCACGGTGGTGGCGATTCCGCTGGGCGTAATCTCGGCGGTGCGACGAAACACCGGGCTCGACTACGTTGCCCGCGTGGTGGGACTGGTCGGTCTCTCGCTGCCAAACTTCTGGATCGCCACGTTGATGCTGCTGTTTACATCGAAGATGTTCGGCTGGGTGCCATCCATCCGCTACATCCCGTTCGCCGATGACCCGATTGGCAACCTCAAGCAGTTCGCGTTGCCATCGCTCGCGATCGCGATCCAGTTGATGGCGATCATCATGCGGATGACCAGGGCGACGATGCTGGAGGTGTTAAGCCAGGACTACGTTCGGACGGCTCGGGCGAAGGGGCTGGCGGAACGGCTGGTTGTGTATCGCCATGCGCTCCGGAACGCGCTGATCCCGGTGGTGACCGTGATCGGGTTCCAGCTTGGGAGCCTGCTGGGGTCGTCGGCGATTATCGAGGTGATATTCGGGTTGAACGGTATAGGAAACACCCTGTTGCAAGCGATCACCAACCGGGACTACACGCTGGTGCAGGCGGCGGTGTTGTACCTGGCGCTGGTCTTTGTCCTCGTCAACCTGCTCGTGGATGTGCTCTACGCCGTTCTCGACCCAAGGATCAATCAGGGATGAGCACAGCAGTACCAAGTATCGCCGCCACCGCCGGACCGCTGGCCGCGAACACACGAGAGCGAAAGCAGGCGCCCTGGTGGCGTTTGCTGATGAAGAACCCGGTCGGCATGGTTGGAGCGGTGATCGTGACGATCACCATCGTGGTGGCGCTGTTCGCCCCGCTCATCGCGCCGGTTGACCCCTCCAACCAGGAGGCGGACCGGCTGCTGGGGCCGTCCGCCTCGCACCTGCTGGGCACGGATGAACTGGGGCGGGACACGTTCTCGCGGGTTGTCTACGGAGCGAGGGTCTCCCTCTCGGTCGCGATCGTGGCGATTCTCGTCTCGCTCGTTTTCGGTGGGTTGCTGGGGATCATCTCCGGCTATTTCGGTGGCGCGCTGGACAGTTTCATCATGCGAATCGTCGATATCCTGTTCGCGTTTCCGGGGCTCATCCTGGCGATCGTGATCGCGGGCCTGCTGGGGCCGAGCACGCGTAACGCGATGATCGCGATCGGGGTGATCTACGCTCCCGCCTTCGCCCGGGTGATCCGCAGTTCGATCCTGGGGGTGCTGAACGAGCTGTACATCGAATCGGCGAAGGTTTCGGGGGCGACGACGTTGCGGCTGATCTTCCAGCACGTACTTCCGAACATCCTGGCGCCGATGATCGTGCTGGTGACGGTGTATCTCTCCAGCGCGATCCTCTCGGAGGCGAGTCTCTCCTTCCTCGGGTTGGGGACGCAGCCGCCGGCGCCATCGTGGGGCGGAATGCTGAACGCCGCGCGCTCGTTCATGGAACTCAACCCATGGATGGCGATCGCGCCGGGGCTGGCGATCATGATCGTGGTGCTGGGGCTGAACTTCCTCGGCGACGGCCTGCGGGACGTGCTCGACCCCCGGTTGCGGGAACGGTGAGCCGCGCGAAGGGCGGTTGACCAGCGTGGCTGATGAGTGGAATCCCAGGGTGAGCGTTCATCCTGGGCGGTTACCGGTGGAGACGGTTCGATGGCGATTCGGTTTGGAGTGATCGGTCTACGGCGCGGTGAGAGTTTCGTTCGCGTCTGCCGGGCCGCCCAGGGCGCGGAGGTCGCCGCGCTGTTCGATGTCGACGCCGAGCGGGTGGAGACGGCGGCGGCCGGGATTGGCGCGCGGGCGTTCTCGAACTTCGGGGACTTCCTGAACTCGGACATCGACGCCGTGGTGGTGGCCTCGCCCGTGCCATACCACGCCGAACAGGCGGTGGCGGCGCTGAAGTCCGGTAAGCATGTGCTGAGCGAGGTGACCGCGTGCAGCACGATGGAGGACGCCCGGGCGCTCGTCGCGGCGGCCAGAGAGAGCGACGCGATCTACATGATGGCGGAGAACTATCGCTACCAGGACGAGGTCGAGTTGCTGAAGCGGCTCAACGACGACGGGCGGTTCGGCGAGGCGTACTTCCTGGAAGGGGAGTACCTGCACGACTGCAAGGACCTGTGGTTCGACAGCGAGGGCAACCTGACCTGGCGCGGCAAGGGGCAGCTCGGGGTGTACTGCACACACAGCCTCGGCCCGTTGCTCTACATCACCGGCGACCGCGTCTCGTCGGTGAGCGCGCTGGCGGTTCCGGGTGGCAAGTTCGACCCCGAATCGCCGAAGCCCACCATGTACCTGATGCAGATGGTCACCGAGGGCGGCCGCACCCTCCGGGTGCGGGTGGATTCGACCTCGCCCCGCCCGCACCAGATGGCCTACTACTCGGTGCAGGGCACCAGGGGCGCGTTCGAATCGTGGCGCGGGTTGGGTGACGTGTCGAAGGTGTGGCTGGAAGACATCCACGAACCCTCGCGCGTCAGTGGAGAGGGCGCCCAGTGGCACCCCGTGTCGGAGCAGGCCGAACGGTACATTCCCGAGCGGCTCGCGGTACCGGCCGAGGCGCGGCTGGGCGGCCACGGCACCAGCGAGTACTGGCTGTTGAAGGACTTCATGGCGGCGGTTCGCGGCGAGATCGCCCCGCCGATCGATGTCTACCGGGCGCTCGACTACACGATTCCCGGCATCCTGGCGATCCCTTCGGCCGACCAGCTCGGCGCGCCGCGGGAGGTGCCCGACCCGCGACGCTTCTGACATCCATTCCTTAGTCCGTACCTTTTCATCGCAAGGATTCACCCGTTCATGAAAATCACGCGCATCACCAGCACCGTCGTCAACGCCCGCATGCGGAACTGGATCTTCGTCAAGGTTGAGACCGACCAGGACGGCCTGTATGGCTGGGGCGAGGCCACCCTCGAATGGAAGACGGCCGGGGTCGTCGGGTCGGTGGAGGACGTTGGGCGGTTGCTGATCGGGGAGGATCCGCGCCGGATCGAGCACCTGTACCAGATCATGACGCGCCAGTATTTCTGGCGGGCCGGGATCGAGGGGATGAGCGCGATCAGCGGGATCGAGCAGGCTCTGTGGGACATCAAGGGCAAGGACCTCGGCGTGCCGGTCTACGAACTGCTGGGTGGGCGCGTGCGGGACAGGGTGCGTCTCTACAACCACCTTGGCGGCGGCAACATGAACGTGATGTACGAGAGCACCGAGACCAGGCAGTTCGCCGAGAACGCGCTTGCGATCAAGGAGTCAGGCTACACCGCGATCAAGTTCATGGCGGTGCCGCGGACGGAGCCGGTCGAGGGCACGCAACAGGTGAAGCAGGCGGCGCGGTACGTGGAAGCGATCCGCGACGCCGTCGGCGACGACATGGACCTGATGGTGGACCTCCACGGGCGGACCTATCCGGCGATGGGCGTGGAGTATTGCCACGCGCTGGAGCCGTACGGATTGCTGTTCTTCGAGGAGCCCTGCTCGACGGAGGACATCGACGCGACGCTGGAGGTGACGCGCAAGTCGCGGATTCCGATCGCGACCGGTGAGCGCCTGGTGGGCAAGTACCAGTTCCGCGAACTGATCTCGCGGCGGGCCTGCCACATCATCCAGCCCGACCTTTCCCACTGCGGGGGGCTGTGGGAAGCCCGCAAGATCGCGGCGATGGCGGAAGCGCACCAGATCGCGGTGGCCCCGCACAACCCGAACGGTCCGATCGCGACGGCGGCGACCATCCATTTCGCGGCATCGACCCCGAACTGGTTCATCCAGGAGGCGATCACCAGCGACGTGCCATGGCGCAACGACGTGGTGATCAACCCGGTCGAGGTGGTCGACGGCTACGCGGCGATTCCAACCCGGCCGGGCCTGGGAATCGACATCAACGAGGCGGAGGCGGCGAAGCATCCGTTCCAGCCCGAGGAAATGCAGCGCTACTTCCACCCCGACGGCTCCGTCGCCGACTGGTAACCGAACACCCACGAGGAGCGAATCACCGTGTCCATCACCCTGCTTGCCGGAGTCGTCACCGCCGATATCACGCCGCCAGTGGGCATCGCTCACGCCAACTGGGGGGCGCAAACGCATGAGCGCGCCGCCTCCATCGACATGCCGCTCAAGGTCAACGTGCTGGCCCTGAGCGACGGCACCACGACCTCCCTGATCGTGGACATCGACACCTGCTGGCTGTGGGAACCGCTGGCCACGAAGTGCGAAGACGCGATCATCGAGTTGACAGGGTTGCCCCGGGAAGCGATCCGCCTCTCGTATTCGCATACGCACTCGGCTCCGGCCGGGAGCGGCAACCAGTCGTGGGTGTCCGCTGGGGTTGAGATGTTCCCTGGCTACCAGGAGAACCTTCGCCGGGTTATCGCTGGCGCCTCGTGGGAAGCGCTCAACTCGTTGCGGCCGGTGCGCATCGCCGCCGCCGAGGGAACGTCGTCGATCTCGGTCAACCGACGCTACGCCCGTCCCTGTGACGGCGAGGTGGTGGTTGGGCGCTACTGGGAGGGGATTCGCGATCCCAAGGTGAGCGTTTTGCGGCTGGACACGCTCGATGGCGAGCCGTACGCGGCGGTGGTCGGATTCGGGTGCCATCCGATCACGGTTGGCCCGGACAACGACAAGATCACGCCGGATTATCCGGGCGTGACGCGCCAGGTGGTCAACGACGCCACCGGCGCGACCACCCTGTTCCTGCAAGGGGCGGCTGGCGACATCGGGCCGGTACGTGGCGTGGCGGCGGACGGCATCAACCAGTACAGGCGGCTGGGCACGATCCTCGGGCTCGAGGCGGCCAAGCTGTGGTGGGAAGCCGATCCGGTGATCACGACGGAGTCGTACGTCGAAACCGTCGAATCGGGCGCGCCGCTGGCGCTCTATGCCGATACCCCGACGCCGGACCAGCCCGCGACCATCCGGGTCGAGCGGACCACGGTGGAAGTGCCGGTGAAGCTGGCCGAGGACGCCGACGCGCTGGCAGCGAAGCTGGAAATGCACAAGGCCAATCTCGCCCGGTTGCGGGCGGAAGGCGGTTCCGACGAGGACATCAAGCGTGAGACGATGTCCGCCAAGCGGGCCTCGATGCGCGAGAACCTCAACCGCCGCGTGGAGGGCACGGGTGTGCTGCCGATCGAGATTTTCGCCACGTTCATTGGCGACGAGATCGCCCTGATCGCGCTTTCGGTGGAGCTGTTCGCCGCCACCGGGCTGGCGATCCAGGCCGCGTCGCCGTTCCCAACCACGATCGTTTCGGGGTACGCCGGTCCGAACTCGGGATACCTGCCGACGACCGATTCCTACAAGCATGGCGGATACGAAATCGAGGTGACGCCGTTCATCGCGGAGTCGGCTGACTTCGCGGAGCAGGCGGCGATCGACCTGCTGAACGCAGCGGCGGGCAAATGATTCGCCACGGAGGAGGCTGGCGATGACCACGTGGTTGCGGGCGGGTGTCGCCCGGGCGGACATCACGCCGCCGATCGGGATCGGGCACGCGGGTTGGGGCGCGCAGGCTCATCAGCGGGCGGCGGGCGTCGACCTGCCGCTGTGGGTGACCGCGCTCGCGATCGGCGATGGCGACCTGACGACGGTGATCGTCGACATCGACTGCATGTACCTGTTCGAGAAGGAAGCGAGCGCGGTGCGGTCCGCGATCACGCGCCTGACCGGACTGCCCGAGAGCCACGTGCGGATCTCGTTCACCCACACGCATTCCGGACCGGTGAGCGGCGATACCTGGAGCGCGTGGATGTCCGAGGGCGCGGATCTCGTGGCCGCCTACGATGCGCGGATCGCCGATGAGGCGGCGGGCGTGGCCTGGGCGGCGATCCGGGCGATGCGGCCGGTGCGAGTTGGAACGGGGTCCGGAGCATCGGATATCTCCATCAACCGGCGGTTCCAGCGCCCCGAAGACGGCGTGGTGGTGGTCGGCCGGAACCCGGACGGACCGGTCGACCGCGAGGTGCAGGTGATCCGGTTCGACACGGTCGAAGGGGAGCCGCTGGCGACCGTGGTGAGTTTCGCCTGTCATCCGATCACGGTAGGGCCGGACAACGACCTGATCACGCCGGATTACCCGGGAGCGATGAAGCGGGTGGTGGAGCAGGCGACGGGTTCGACCTGCCTGTTCCTGCAGGGGGCGGCGGGCGATATCGGCCCAGTACGCGGCGTGGCCCGGAACGGCGCGAACGAGTACAAGCGGCTGGGCGCGATGCTGGGACACGAGGTCAACCGCGTCTGGTGGGGACTGGAGCTTCCGCAACGGGTGGAGGCCTACGAGGGCACGCTGGAATCCGGCGCCCCGCTGGCGATCTATACGGAGACCCCGGCGGCGGAAGCCGATCGAACGCTCCGGGTGATGTCGCGCACGGTGGAGCTGCCGACGCGACAGATCGGCGATCCGGACGCGTTCGAGCGCGAGTTCGCGGAGCACATCGCGGTGCTGGACGGCCTCCGATCGACCGGCACCGATGAGGAGATTCGCCAGCAGACGATGCTCGCCAAGCGGGCGGGGATGCGGGCTGGCCTCTCCCGGAATATCGCCAATCGTTCGCGGTGGCCAGTGGAACTGCACGCCATCGCGCTGGGCGCGGACATCGCCCTGATCGGGATGGCGGCGGAGCCGTTCGCGGAGACGGGGATGGCGATCAAGGCGCGGTCGCCGTTCGCGGTCACGCACGTGTCGGGCTACACCGGGGTCGGCTGGGCGTACCTGCCGACGGCGGAGGCGTACCCGCTGGGTGGGTATGAGGTGGAAGTGTCGCCATTCGCGCCGGAGGCGGCGGGCGAGATCGTCGAGGCCAGCCTGGCATTGCTTGACGACCTGAAGCGCGAGGTAACCGGTGGTTGACCTGGCGGGGCGGATCGCGCTGGTGACCGGTGGCAGCACCGGCATTGGGGCGGCGATCTCGCGGCGGCTGGCGGCCGATGGCGCGACGGTGGCCGTCGTGGACATCAACGACGCGGCGGGAATCGCCCTGGCTGGCGACATCGGTGGCCGCTACATCCATGCAAACATGGCGGACGCCGAGCAGGTCGAGGCCGCCGTGCGCGAGGTGCTGGAGCGTCATGGTTCGCTCGACATCCTCGTGACGGCGGCCGCGCACACAGGTGGATTTCACGGGGCGGCCGACATGCCGGAGGCGGAGTGGCGAGCGGTGATGAGCGTTTCGCTGGACGGCGTGTTCCACGCGTCGAAATACGCCGCCGCCGCGATGCGGGAGCAAGGGCGAGGATCGATCATCCACATCGCTTCCGTGGAGGGCATCACCGGGGCGCGCAATCATGCCGCGTACGTGACGGCGAAGACGGCGCTTCAGGGCCTGACGAGGTCGATGGCGATCGACTATGGTCCATATGGCGTGCGGGTCAACGCGATTAGTCCGGGCATCATCGATTCCGGGCGGCCGGACCTGGAGGCGGGCAAGCAGGACCCGGCCAAGATGAAATTTTGGGAAGGCATGACCGTGCTCGGCCGGATGGGACGCCCGGACGAAGTCGCGGCGGCGGTGGCGTTCCTGGCGTCGAATGAAGCATCGTATATCACGGGACAGAACATCGCGGTCGATGGCGGGTGGACGATTGGTTACCCGCCACCGGGCGAATGATAGGCATTGTGGATTCACGAAAGGAACACCCAGTGGTCTCAACCAGCACCCAGGCCGAATTGGCTCAACGCGCTCGCGCCGTCATTCCCGGCGGCGTGAACTCCGGGAATCGAGCCCTTCCCTGGCCGCTCGTGGTGGCCGAGGCGGAAGGGGCGTATTTCACGGATGTCGATGGCAATCGCTATCTCGACTACCACGCCGCGTTCGGCCCGCTGATCCTGGGCCACAACCACCCGGGCGTGAACGAGGCGGTGCGGGCGGCCACGACCAACATCGACCTGATGGGCGCGGGCGTCACCCCGTTCGAGATCGAGTTGGCCGAGAAGCTCAACCAGCACGTGCCGTCGGCCGAGCGGGTGCTGCTGACGAACTCGGGATCGGAGGCGACCTTCGCGGCGCTGCGCCTGGCCCGGGCGGTGACTGGCATGTCGTACATCGTGAAGTTCCAGGGCACCTATCACGGCTGGCACGACGCCGTGGCGATGAACGTGATCACGCCGAAGGAGCGGATGGGCCAGAAGGATCCGCTCTCGCTTGGGCTGCTGCAGGATACGGTCGACCGCACCCTGATCCTGCCGTTCAACGACGTTGAGGCGTTGCGAAACCTGCTGGCGGAACACGGCGACGAGATCGCGGCGGTGCTGGTTGAGGTGATCCCGCACAACATCGGATGCGTGCTGCCGACTCCAGAGTTCCTCCAGGCGTTGCGCGAGGAAACGACGGAGCACGGCTCGCTGCTGATCTTCGACGAGGTGATCACCGGTTTCCGGCACAGCCTCGGCGGCTACCAGAGCATCGCCGGCGTGACGCCGGACCTGACGACGTTCGCGAAGGCGATGGCCAACGGGTACCCGATCGCGGCGCTGGTCGGCAAGGCGGAGTACATGGACCGGTTCGCGCCGGGGGGCGGGGTGTTCTTCGCCGGGACGTACAACGGGCACCCGCTCAACGTGCAGGCGGCGTTGGCGACGATCGCGCTGCTGGAAGACGGCTCGGTCCACGAGCACTGCTTCGCGCTGGCCGAGCGAGCGGCGACCGGGATCGAAGGCATCGCCGCCGAACTCGGCATCCCGATGACGGTGAAGCGGTTTGGTTCGGTGTTCGTGCCCTACTTCATGGAGGGCGGGATTGGCCGGTACGACGACCTGCTGCGTAACGACGACGCGCGGGACATCGCGTTCCGGTCCGGCATGTGCGAGCGGGGGATCTTCATGATTCCGACCGCGCTGAAGCGGAACCATGTCAGCGCGGCCCACACCGAAGCCGATATCGACCGCACGCTGGAAGCCGCGCGCAAGGTGCTCAAGGGGATGTAGCGCCTGAACAGGCGAACTGGGGACGAAACGCGGGGCCAATCGGTCCCGCGTTTCGCTTGCCGTTGGATGCCGGGTCGTACCATGGTCCGGTACGTGAACGGTGATGTGACGAAGGGGTGTGCCATGAACGAGGTTGAGCGGAACGCGCTGATCGATACATTCCACGCGCGGGCGCTGGATTTGCTGGACAGCGACGACGCGTCGGGAAGGAACAGGGAGGAGATCGCGCGGTTGCTGCGCGAACTCGCGCTGCACCCGGGCATCCTGCCGGAGGTGGACCTGGAGCGGCTGCACGACGCTGGTTCGACGGCGACGATTCTGCGCCAGGGCGAGGACGGACGCGGGGCGCTGATGTTGCTGCGGCTGCCCGACGACGCGCCAACTCCCGTCCACAACCACAACACCTGGGGCGTGGCGGTGGTGATTCAGGGCGAGAACCGCTACTGGCGCTGGGAGCGGCTCGACGACCTGAGCGATCCGAACCGCGCGGAGCTGCGGCTGGGCGAGGAGTTCGTGCATGGGCCGGGCGAGTACGTGCTGTGGGGCGACCCCCCGCATGACCTGCACGCGCAGCAGGGCGAAGGCGGGGTGGCGTACGAGTTCGTGTTCTTCGGCGTGAACCCGAACCTCCGGCCACGGGCGTACTTCGACCCGGAAACAGGAGCGGTGACCCATGCCTTCGCCGTCGATGCGGCCATGACAGGCGAGATGTAGTCACTCCTGACGGCTGGCGTACGAGGATCGCACCGAATATGGGGAATTCTCCCCATGGTGGTTCAGACGAAACGGGCGCAGAGTGGATTCAGGGCAGGCGAGGTACTGGCCCTCCGATCCACTTCCGTTCGCTTCGTGGCACGACACCGCAAGGAGGTAGTCGCATGAACCCCTACGCGATTCCCTATTCGTTGTTCTCGCAAATCCTGGAGTCGATATTCGGGCCGTCGATCTGGGATGTTGAAGGAATCGGCGGTCCGCTGAGGAACCGGCTTGTCGAGCGGATGGGGCCCGTGCCGGATCCATGGATCATCGCGGGGCTCAATCCGCAGCCGCTGCCACCCAAGGAGCGGTATGCGCTGGCGCTGGCCGACGCGCATGTCCTCGAGCTGCTGCGGGTGGATGCCCTGGCGGCCGATTTCGGGGAGGCGGCGGTCGAGCGTGGCATCGGACGCGTGCGCGGGAAGATGAGCGAGATCGAGGAACTCTGCCCACGCCCATTCCCCTGGCCAAGGAAGTGGCCGGTTCCGCCAGGACCGTTCCCCGGTGAGGAGTTCGGACCCGCCGAGTTGGCCATCATGGGGAGCCGCTTCGCGATGGCCGCCGAGCGGCTCGAATCCGGCGCGTTGAAAGACGCGGCGCACTCGATCAGCAAGACCATGTTCAACGCCGCGGTTCAGGGCTGAGGGCCGGCGAACCCCGGACGCGCGAAACCTCCGCCGGAACAATCCGGCGGAGGTTTCGTTGCGCTTGCCCTGGGGAGATTGGGAGGTGATGTCCGGTCGACTGGCGTTCAGTTCGGGTCCGTGTGCATCTCCCTGGGGCTATCCGTTAGTGCGTCACCTTCGGTTGGCGGCCGATGATGGGAGCGTCCTTCCGGGGGCCGGCCACTTCACCCAGTTGCCAGGGGGTACCGAGCATCGGGAGGAGGTAGCGATCGAGTCCGAGCCATCCGGCAACCTTCCAGCCGAGGACCAGGAAGACCGTGAGTCCAAAGAGGACCGGGTTGGTGCTGACCGTGCCAGCGAGCATGAAGTTGAAGTTGAGCACCGTTCCGAAGAAGGCCGCGATACCGACCAGGGCGCCGACCAGGAGACCGAGACCGACGAGGACTTCACCGATCGCGACCAGCTTGGCGAACCAGGTGTACCATTCGTGATCGAGCATGTACTGGATGAAGTCCTGGAACCAGGCGTAGGTGATGCGGGTCTTGCCGGTCTGTTCGTTGACGGTGACCGCACCGGTCCAGTAGCCCTGAAGGGCCGTGCCGCCGTCCATCCAGGCGCCGTCGCGCACCTTGTGCTCGCCAGCGGTGAGCCATGCCTGGCCGACGTAGAAGCGAAGTGGGAGCCACAGGACCGCGAGATAGGTGTTGCCGAGGAGGAGCTTCCACCAGACCGGATCGTGAATCTGGCCTTCGCCGCCTTCGCTGCCGGCGCTGATGGTGGTGCCGCTTTCAGGAATGCGATTGGCCTGGTAAACGCCGCCGACGATGATCAGGGCGAGAAGGAGGTAGCTGAGCCAGGTGCCTTCCGACACGTATTCGCTTGACCAGAAGTTGCCGAGATCGAAGAGTCCGTCCGAGAAGATAACGCCGAGACCAACATAGAGGGCCGCGGCCACGACCGTGAAGATGTATCCCTTGGTTCTTGTCATGGTGGTCATGATGGAAGACCTTTCCCGTGAAGTTGCTGATACCCGATGAACGATTTCCGCGCGTCCGTTTCGTCACCTCCCTGGTCGACTCCGGTGCGTCGCTCTTTTCATTGGGTTCATAATGCCTTCGGTGGCGTATCGAAGGCACTCGACTCCGGAATCAGGATGTTACAACTTCGTGACAAGCTTCACGTTGTGTTCCCGTGACGGTCCAGGCGTGATCTTCAGGGGCGAGTGATGCCTGCTTCGGGGCTGCTGGCGTCGACATCGGTGGCGATGCCACCTGGCGGCAATGGCACGGGCCCATCGAGGAGCGGATCGCCGGTACGGGCCATCCATTCCCGGAGCCGGCAGTGCAATTCGGCGAGGATGGCCGAGTGCGAGGGCTCGGTGGCGAGGTTGCGGACCTGCATCGGGTCCAGCAGGTTGTCGAAGAGCTGGATCGAATCGACCGGGCGCTGGTCCCAGCCATGTTCGAGGAGCAGGGACTTCGTGGGGCTCTCGTCGATATTGGGCAGGACCACGCGCTCGCGGTTTCCGTAGCGGACGATGAGCGTCCAGCGGCTTGTCCGGACCGATCGTTGCGGCTCGTAGGCGGCGTGGTAGGTGACCTCGCCGAAGACTTCCTCGCGAACCTCGGAGGCCTCCCCGCGGACGAGGGGCAGGAGCGAGTGACCCTGGAGCCAGGTCGGCGGGTCGATGCCGGCGACCTCACAGACGGTTGGGTAGACATCGATGTGTGAGACAAGCGCGTCGCACACCTGGCCGCCGCTGAAGCCGCCCGGTCCACGCATGATCAGGAGGACGCCGAGCCCATGATCGGTGAGGTTGCACTTCATTGACGGGAAGGCGAGCCCGTGATCGGTGGTGCAGACGACGAGGGTCGATTCCGTCAGGCCAGTGCGATCGAGCGCGTCGAGCACGGTTCCGACGGCGCGGTCGAGCCGTTCGAGCGAGGCGAGGTAGGTGGCGAAGTCGCGGCGGGTTTCGGGGGTGTCGGGAAAGATCGCGGGCGGCCGGACATATGCTTCCGCGCCCGGCGTGGCCTCGGGGAAGGGACGATGGGTATCGGAGAAGCCGATATCGAGAAACAGGGGGCCAAGGCCGCCGGAGGCCTGCTCCTCCAGGACCTGGACGGCCGCGCGGGCGTGCGCTTCGCTCGAGCCATCGTCCGGCACACGAACGTCGGTGTAGCCGAGCTGGTTGACGTCAGCCTTGCCGGGAACCAGGTGTTGGACACCCGCGAGCACCGTGCGATACCCGTTGTCCCGCAGGGTGGAGGCGAGGTGCTGGGATGGGTCTCGTAGCGCGAACCCGCGATGGGCGAGGCCGAGCATGCCAGCGGTGTGCGGGGACTGGCCGGTGAGCAGGGCGGCACGGCTGGGCGAGCAGGTCGGCGCGGCGCTGAAGGCCTGGCGGAAGACGATGCCTTCTTCGGCCAGCCGTTGGTAGGCGGGGTTGGTGACGGGGTGGCCGTAGGGCTGGACGTAGCGCCCAGTATCGTGCGAATGAATATAGACGATGTTCGGGCGCTGGACGGTGTTCCCTGGGCGATCGGTCATGAGGCGAGGCGATCCTTTCGGGCATCCGGGACGAACGCGTTGGGCCGGGAAGGTCAGGAGAGCAGCCAGGCGATCGCCTGAGTCCATCCGCCGCGAGCGCGTGACTGCATCCAGAGCAGGGTGGCGAGAACGCCGACCGCCAGCAGGGTGAGGCCGCCCGACAGATACCAGACGATATCCCAATGGGGCCAGGAGTCCCTGTTCACCAGCATCCGCTCGGCGAGGATCCAGAGGACCACGAGGGCGAGAAGCCCGAGGGGGATCAGCAGCTTCGCCGCGCGTGGTCCGAACCACGATCGTTTGTCTGGAAGGGGTTCCAGCGGGAGCGGCATGAATTCGGGCTCGTTGCCCGAATTCCACGCCGAGTCCGCGCGTTCGATATACACCACGTCTTCACGTTCCTCGTGTTGGGGGATGATTTCCCGGGCGCCGGAGCCCCAGGTTGGCCATGCGCCGCCTTTGGGCAGGGCCTCGCCACAGCGGGTGCAGTAGCGCTCGCCGGGAAGGGTTTCGTGATTACACCTGGGACAGGTTGTCACCTCGGCGGTCATTGATGCGTCGTCCAGAAGCACGGAACGCCTTCGTTAGCCATGGTACCCATTATCGCGATCAAATGCCCGTTCGCGCAAATCGACAGCGAGTCACAGGCGTCGGTCTCGATCGTCTCCTCGGCCGTCTCGTCGCCCTCAACCGATGCCAGGCGGCGAGGCGTGAGACTCCTGCTCGGTCGCGACAGGTCTCCGTGGCGGTCGCTCTTTGAATGCCCCGATTTGCCAGGGATCTTGCTCGCATGAATCCCCTATCGCGCGGCGGACCCGGTTGCTATGATTGTACGGACGGGTATTCCGGCGCGAAGGGCATCGATGAAATCCATACACGTTTCCTCCACGGCCATGTGGCATGCTCCGGTCACGGGCGTGCTGGTTTTCGTGCTCGCCTGCCTGGGTATCGCGACCCGGCAAGTCGATTCCCTCGCGTCCTTCTGGCCAGCCAACGCCGTGCTGCTTGGAGTGCTCCTCCGCTGGCCGGTGACCGCGCGGTGGCGGACCTGGGTTGCCGCCGCGATCGGGTACGTGGCGGCCGACCTCGCGATGGCGGGAACCTTCGAACGCTCCCTCTGGCTGGCCGCCGCGAACCTGACGGGCGTCGCGTTGGGCGTGGCGGTCTACACCCGGGTCGCGCGAGGCGATGCCCATACGTCAGGGTCCCGCGCGGTGCTGGGACTGTTCCTAATGAGCCTGGCGGGAGCCGGTGGAGCGGCGATCGTGGGCGCGTTCATGGCGCCGCACAACCTCGACCCCAGATGGTACGTGGAGGTGGGGTTTTGGTTCGCCAACGAGTTCACCAACTACATGCTCATCCTGCCGCTCCTGTTGTTGATTCCGGTGCCGGAGACGGTCCGGCGGCACATGGGATTGCGGCTCCGGCGGGACTCCGTCGCCGACCTGGCGCCGCCGGTGCTGGCGCTCCTGTTTTCCCTCGCCGGCAGCGCGCTGATCGGCGGGCCGGGCGCGATCGCGTTTCCGGTGCCGGCCTTGATCTGGTGCTGCCTCATGTTCTCGCCGTGGGTGATCGCCATCCTCAACTTCCTGGTGGGGATCTTCTTCCTGGTGGCCAGCACCTCGGGTTGGCTGGCGCTGGGGACGACCGATACCGATTCGTGGGAAATCATCTCGCTCCGGTTCGGCGTGGCATTGCTGTTGCTTGGGCCGCTTACCCTGTCGGAGATCGAGCGCGACCGACGGTACGCGCTCGTTGAGCTTGGGGAACTGGCGAACCTGGATGCGCTCACCGCGGTGATGAACAGGCGGGCGTTCGATCAAGGGGCGGCCGAGGTTCTGGAGCGCGCCTGGCGGGGCGGAAAGCCGGTGGCGCTGCTGATGATGGATGTCGATCACTTCAAGAAGGTGAACGATACCCATGGCCACCTCGCCGGTGACAGGGTGCTGACTCGCCTGGCGAGCATCGTGTCCATCGTCCTGCCGTCGAACGCCGTGGTGGGTCGGGTAGGTGGGGAGGAGTTCGCCGCGCTCGTGCCGGGGCTGGACCATTGCCAGGCCTATCAGCTTGCCGACGGCATCCGCGCCCGGATCGAGGCTGAGTCGTCGACAGGAGGCCCGTATCACACCCTTGGCGCGACGGTCAGTATCGGCATCGCTTGGGAAGTGTGCACGAAGGAATCCACGCTCAAGGACCTGAAGGAGAGCGCCGATCGGGCGCTGTACGAGGCCAAGAGCTTCGGCCGCAACCATGTGGTGCTGTCGGCGACGCCTGGGGATCGTGTGAATCCGGAGGTCGCGCACGCGTGACTTTGAGCCACTTGAGACATGGGGAAGCCCGGACGAGAATGCTATCCCGTCCGGGCTTTCTGAATGCGTCGCGTTCTGGGTTGTGGTTACGCGGCCGGAGTTGACGTGGTGGGAAGGTCGCCCTCCCAGACAACGACGGTGACATCCGTATCGTCGTCATCGTCATCGTCGTCCGCATCGAAATGGGCGATGCCGGCGAATCCGGAGTCGTCGACGGGTTCCAGCCAGATGGTCAGGTCGCCGTCGTTGTCGAGATCGCCCGCGATGAGTCCGGCGAGGATGATGGGGGAATCCTCACTGTCGTCGGCCCGGACGATAACGGTGTGGGGCGTGGCGGTGAGCTCGTCGATGGTGAAGTCGACATCCTCGTCGTCTTCCCAGAACCGATCCGCCTCGATACCGCTGAGGTCCAGCCCGTCGATATCGTCCAGGTCGTCGAGGTCATCCTCGGACTCCAGCGAGCCGAGGCTCGCGAGCGGACTGTCGCCGAGTTGCTCCACGGTTCCGGGGTAGATCCAGACGCCGAATCGGTCGTCGTCATCGTCGGCCACGGCTCCGGTCGGGACCAGGAGCGACGCGACGAGCGCGAAGACGATCAGGAAGATGGGTTTGCGTACTGCTTGCACAAGGTGCCTCCTATGTAAATCGAATCCACCGGCGAAGCCTCACGGTGTGGCAACGCGAGATTCAAACTCCTCGCGACGCCGGTGGACGTCTACTATATGTATACGCATAACTGGCGGCTCTGGATGTACGGAGGTCTCCTGGAAGGGTCGGCGGGAGCAAGCCCATCCAGAGTTCGAGGTTCGATTGACGAATGTCTACGTCCCGGTTGGCACGCCCTGCGGACGGCCATTCGAACACATCACCGTTGTCGACGCCGGGTCCAAACCAGTTGGCAAGACTCGCCCAATTGTCACGCGAGATCCACCTTGAGGCATCCTTCACAGGGAAGCAGGCGGCTTCGCAGCGCAGCCTTCGACGGCGTCTGCCTCCCGAGGCGATCCAAGAACTCGTCGCTCGCTACACGGCTGGAGAGGTCGTGCCAACTCTCAGCCAGGAGTTTGGCATCTCGGCGAGTGGACTCCGTGCCCTATTGCGGGCTGAGGGTGTGTCACTTCGCGGTCATGCCGTCAGGTCTGAAGATGCCGAGAGGGCCATCCTTCTATATAGACGCGGCCTGACGATCACAGCGGTAGTGGCGCAGATCGGGTATTCGCACGGCACGATCAGAAAGGTGCTCCTGAAGCACGGTGTTGCGATCCGATCAGGCGGTCAAGGGAAGCAGGAGGTGTCGAGTGAATGACTCGAACGGTTCGTTCAACATCTAGAGCGACTGGCAATAGGTATTATGGGAGTCGCCGGGTAGAGGGCCAACGGTGCCGTCGGCGCGCTTCGCGAAGGAGGCAGCGAGTCACCACGAACATGGTGGTCAGGAACAAATGGAAATCCACCACGCGATCGCGGTGCTCCGTGGACCATTGCGGTCGACCGCGTCTGGAAACACTGACCGACCCGCCGAAGAAATACACTGGCTCATACACGCAGACGAGATCCTTGAATGAATCACACCGGAGCGCAAAGGTCCAGCGAGCAATCCGCAATACGGGATCCGAGTGATCTTTGCTGACTCCCCGCCGCTGGGTCGGAGGGCCACCAGTGAAACCGGGTGTGCTTCCGGATCGAGGGCCGGTCGGCCCGCAGCCGCTGGCAGCGGGTCACCAACACCGCTTCCAACTCGTCCAGACCGGGAAACCTCCGGTTCACCACCGGCTCATCCACCAGGGGCCAGACCCGCTCCACCGGTTGGAGTTCTGGCGAGGCCGGGGGCAGTAAAGTCAGGTCGATCCCCTCCGGCACCACCATTGTCCGGGCCGTATGCCAGCCCGCACCATCCAGCGCCAGGACGACCCGGTGGGTGGCATCAACTCCTTGATCATGGGCAAAGGCGGCCAGCGCAGTGGCCATCGCCTGAGCGGTCACCGTTGGCAGCAGGCATCACCAGCTCTGGCCGGTGTGGGGACAGATCCACGCGTAGAGATACAGCCACTGGTACCGGCGGCGGACCCACGCGGTCGGCAGCTGGCCGCGCAGGGCCTCATCCCTCCGCGGAAGGCATCCGTGGTTCGCGCGGCGCCTCATCCTCCGGCGTCGGCTCGTTGAGCACGGCGTCGGCGATGTACTCGGGGGCCACATAGGAGAGATGCTCCACCCGTGGCGTCTCGACCACCACTCCGTCCTGATGACGCGAATGCATGGCGGAGTCCAGTACGCAGGAAACCAGCAACGTCCGCTCCACCGGCCAGGCTTCGGCCCGATCGATCATCAGCGACTCGATAGCCCGCACCAGGGGAAGCGAGTGCCGGTACGGATCGGGCTCCAGGTGCATTTCGCAGGCCAAATCGACGACTTCACCACGCGCCGCCACCGAGAAGTTCTCGATCCCGTATTCACAGAGCACCACCGCGCCATGCAAGCCATCGGTGTAGTCGACCAGGAAGACGTCCCGTACGGATTTCCGGGCCGCATCGGTGTAGACCGGATCGTGTTCGAAGATCTCCAGTGCCTGGGTGAACAGGTCAGCATCGACACGACCATCGGCCACCGCCGCCCGCGCGTCATCACCGGTTAGCAACTGCACCGACTTGACACCCGTTTCCCCACCCTGGCGCCGCTCGACCAACGACTGCATGGCCTCCAGGGCGTGAAACCCATAGCTTTCGGTCTCGCCGAAGGCCACAGCCACCGCCGCTTCCATCGGTGCGCCATACGGCCAGTCCGCCCCTTGCGGAATCCGCCACGAGAGCGGAACAGACGACCCGGCCAGCAGCGGGATGTCGAACCGGCGGGCCAGGTCGAACATCGCGAAGCTGTCGTCGGTGCTCCAGGCGAAATGCTTGTCGGTGAAGATCGGCACGAACGTGCCCGCGCCGATCATGGCCGACACGGCGCTATCGAAGAGCCGCCGCCGGGGATACAACGTCTGTCCGAGCGTGTTCTGACCGTAGTCGCCGTGCTCGCCGATCAGCACCACGCCATCGACTTGCACGCCAGTTCCGCCCAGGGCCATGCACTCCGCCACCGAGTCGAAGACCGGGACTCCGGCACGGGCGGCTATTTCCAATCCATGGTCTTCGGGATGGATCTGTTCCAGGTACATGCCGACCACTTCGACCCGGCTGTCGATCTGCTCTCCGCGCCAGGGATATCCTTCCATCATCGGGGTAAGGAACACATAGGCGTGGGACGGATGGAAATAGGTGGTGGCAATCACGGCAACGCGCGGGCGGGACATTGGGCTTTCCAGTTCTGCTAGAGGCAAACGAG
>JAEWEG010000042.1 GCA_023389575.1 Chloroflexota bacterium
GCGCCCGAGCGCGAGGTGTATGTCATGGTCGGAGACGGCAGCTACCTCATGATGCACACGGAGATCGTGACCTCGATCGCGGAGGGCCACAAGCTCACCATCGTCCTGGTCGACAACGGCGGATACCGCTGCATCCGCGAACTCCAGACCCAATCGGGCTCGCCGGCGTTTGGCAACGAACTCCGATATCGGAACCCCGCCACCAACCGGCTCGACGGTGATATCATCCCGGTCGACTTCGCCCGGAACGCCGCCAGCCTTGGCGCGGCGACCTACACCGCGACAGGCCCCCAGGAACTGCGCGACGCCCTCGTCGCCGCGAAGTCCGAGACCACCACGACGGTCATCTACGTCCCGGTCGAATCCCAGGAACGAGTGAGGGGTTTCGAGGGCTGGTGGGATGTCCCCATCGCCGAGGTGAGCGCGCAGTCCGACGTGATCGAAGCCCGCGAGGAGTACGTAAAAGGAACGTCCAGGCAACGCTGGCACCTCTAGGATCGCCACGGTGAGGGTCTACGACAACAATAACCACGGCAGCCGGAAGTGGGCCAGCGTCACGGCGAGAGCCCGATGACCGCCGTCAGCCAGAAGCAGGAAGACTCACAACAAACGTTGAGCGCCCGCGTCGGAAACTGGGCCGCGCGTACTCACGGCAGGTCGCTGCCGTCCGTCGGCTGGCTGCTCGTGTCGCGCATGGCCACGATCTTCGTGATCCTGTTCCTCTACTCCTGGTTCCGGAAAACCTATTTCCAGCAACCGGCCGAGGATGGATTCTCGAACGCGCTCGACATCATCGACCTCCAGGCCCGGCTGGGGATCGCCGTCACCGACATCGAGATTCCCATGCAGCGGTGGGTGCTCCAGTACCCGTGGATGATCGACTTCTTCAACACCTACTACCGGCAGTTCAAACCAGCGCTTTACCTCTGCGCGGTGCTCTGCCTGATCCTCGCTCCAGTCGACTTCCGGCGTGTCTTCCGCGTGTTTCTGTTCGCCACCGCCATCGCCCTGCCGTGGTACGCTCTCTACCCGCTGGCTCCTCCGAGGCTGATGGAGCCATTCGGATTCGACTTTGTCGATACGCTCGCCGTGTATGGTGGGGTGCAATCCTCGGCAAGCGGGGCCGGGGGGGCGAACCAGTTCGCCGCGATGCCCAGCATGCATATCGGCTGGACGACGGTCGCCGCGCTGTGGATCGCCGGCGCGATTCGCTGGCGCCACCTCGGCGCGATCATCGGAATCCTCCACCTTTCACTGATGTGCGTCACCGTCGTGGTGACCGGCAATCACTACGTTCTCGACATTGTCGGAGGCTTCCTGGTCGCGGGGGCCGCCGTGCTCCTGGAAAGAGCACTGTCGCGATTCTCCGCCTTCGCGCCCACGTAGGAGGCCGCCATCATCCAGGCCGTTGATAGCCAGCTCCAAAACGGTGAACGCATCGAGGGATCAATTCTGAGACCTGAACGCGCGCGATGGTCCAGACTGTCGATAGACGTGATGTTCATCGGTTTCCGACATCGTGAAAGCGAACCAACGACGTGCGAACCGACCAGGTGACACTGGAATCAGACCGAGGCAAGTCCCAATGGAATGCCGGGGGGCTTATCTCCCGCCTTCGCGCGATCAGATTGACCGACAGGATCGGTCTCCTCGCCCTGGCCCTGGTCACGCTCGTTGCCTCCGTCCAAGTCTTCTGGGGCGGGACCATCATCGGGCAGGATTCGGCCACGCAGTTCTATCCCTGGTACGACTACCTCGGTGAGCGTCTCGCATCCGGCGAGTTACCTGGCTGGAACCCATACCAGTTCGGGGGAGTCTCCTTCGCCGCTGATCCGCAGTCGGGCTGGATGTATCTCCCGGCGATGGTGATCTTCACCCTGCTCCCGCTCGCCACGGCGATCCCCGCCTTCATCGTGTTTCATCTCCTGCTCGCCGGAGCGGGCACCTATACGCTTTCACGCCTCCTGGGGATGGGTGTCGGTGGCGCGCTCGTCGCTGGTATCGCGTATCAACTCGCGCCGCCCATTTACGGGCGCTCCGTGTGCTGTCCCGCACAGTACGAGGTCGGATCATGGATGCCGATCGCCCTGGTCGGCGCGGAACTGGCGATGCGCGCCCAATCGCCAACGGGCCGTGTGGGCGGCTGGACCGTCGCCGGGGTGGCCGTCAGCCAGGCCCTAGGCGCCTGGCTCGGGCAGGGCGGCTATTACTTCCTGCTTTTCCTCACCGCGTTCATCGCCTACCGCGGATTGATCGCGCCGCATTCCCGCGATAACGGCTGGGTTCGCCGGTTCCGGAACACCGCCATGCACGGGTTCGCGATGATGGGCATTGGGTTCGGTCTCGCGGCCGCGGGGATCCTGCCGCGGCTCGAGTACGTCTCGCGCTCGAATGTCGCCGGCGGTGACTATGGGCTGGAAAATCAGTGGGCCACGAACATTGGCGGCGTCACGCCTTCCATGATCTTCGACCGGCTCATCGACCCCACGCTCTACTATCCAGGGGTTATCGTGCTCATCCTGACCGTGGCCGCGGTACCGCTGGCCCGTGGCAGGTTCGCGACCACGTTCTTCGTCGTCTGGGGGCTCGGGGCCGTGGTCATGGCGATACCGGTGGAAACGCCTCTCCACTGGCTCCTGTACGCCGTGCTGCCCATGTTCGAGCGGTTGCACACCCATTGGCCGGACCGCGTCGCGATCGTCTCCTATCTGTCGTTCGCCATCGTGGCGGGCGCCGGAGCGGAGTCCCTGATGTCCCGCGCGATTCCCGCGCGGCGTAAACTGATCGCGCTGGGAATCCCAATCGGTGCGCTGCTCCTCCTGATGCTCCTCAGTTCTGGCATTCCCCTCTTGCCGGTGATCCTCCTGCTTCTCGCCAGCGGACTGTTCGTCTTCCTGTTCGGGCGCCGCCACGACCTGGCGGCTCCCCTGCTTCCGGCGACGCTCGCGGTCCTCATCGTGGTCGACCTCCTGGTAGCCTTCAATGGTTCCCTCGCCCAAGCGCCGTACGGCGGATTCCACCGCGTCGACGTCGAGCGGCATTTTGGCGAAAGCGGTTCGGCGGCGTTCCTCCAGGAACGCATGAAACAGTCTCCAGGACGGTACATCGGCTACGATCCCGCCCAGGATGTCATCGTCGACGGCCAGTTGATCCTCTACCGGTACCAGTTCGCGTCGCCGGACATGGCCGCGCTGCTGGTGAACAACCGGGGCGTGCTCCACGGCCTCGAGGACGCCCAGGGGTACAACCCGGTCCAACCCGCGCGCTTCGTGGAGTACCTCACCGCGCTGAATGGCCATTCGCAGGAGTATCACGACGCGAATGTCTACGGCCCGGGGCTGGAATCGCCCCTGCTCGACCTGCTCGGCATTCGCTACATCGTGATTCCGGCGGACTACGACGACGATCGCCCCGATCTGCGCGATGTCGACGAGAAATTCCCGACCATCTACGCGGACGAGCAGGTCAAGGTACTGGAGAACGTCGATGCCGCGCCGGCTGCCTGGGTCGTCCACGAGGCACGCGAAGTCCCCACCGCCGATGTCCTCGACACTCTCTCCTCGGGCGAAGTTGATCCAGCGGAAACCGCGATCCTGGAATCCGCGCCACCCGAACTATCGCCGGACGGCGGATCGTCGCCTGGAAGCGCCTCGCTGATCGAACACGAACCCGAGCGACTTCGTATCGAAACCCGGTCGAACCAGCCGGGGATGCTGATACTGAGCGAGACCTGGGACCCGAACTGGAATGCCTACGTCGATGGCCAGAAGGTCGAGATCTACCGGGCCAACTATCTGTTCAGGGGCGTCCCCATCCCCGAGGGCGAAAGTTCGGTGGAACTTCGCTACGAGCCGCCCGCGCTTCGCCTAGGCCTGGGCATCACGCTCCTCACCGCCACCACCGTCCTCGGGACACTTGCATGGCTCGCCTGGCGCTCACGATGGCAATACAGGTCGAGATGAACGCCCGTAGACGTCAACCGACAGCTCGTCCCGTCGCCTGCCAGACGGCAACAACACCCGTCAATGAGGGACCATAGCGTCGAGTTCGGGCAGGAGCACCACGCTTTCCTGCTCCTTCGGATCGGTGCGAGCCAACACCGCCACGCATGGTTCGCCAGAAGTATTGGCCGGTAGGTGTGGCATGTTGGCGGGAATGTAGAGCAACTCGCCCGATTTCACGTCGAGATGCTCGGAGAGATTTTCGCCGAACCACATCTCGGCCCGTCCACTGAGGACGTAGATCGCCGTCTCGTGTGTCTCGTGCAGGTGCGCCTTCGCCCGCCCACCGGGGGGAATCGTGAGCAGGTGCATGCACAGGCCCGTGGCGCCCACGCTCTCCGCGGAGATTCCTTCGACATAGGAGAGTCCCTGCTTGCCAGAGAAGCCCTCCTCGGGTCTGACGACGACGCAGGTGGGTCGAGGTGGCATTGGGTGGTCCTTTCACGATGGTGAGGCCGTGTTTGATGGTTCCAAACCACGGTACCACTCACGCTCTTTCGCTGGCTGACCGTGCGGGGCAGGCGAGGCTCCGCGCGACACGAAACATGAGGACTCAGAGCCAGCTACCCCTCGGAAAGCTCGGGATAGTCGTGATGCGGCACGATCCCGAATGCGCTGAGTGGCCAGTAGCCAAGCCACACCTTTCCGACGATATCGTCAATGCGCACCGGTCCAAAGTCCGGCGAGTCGGAACTGTTGTCACGATTATCGCCCAAGACGAAGACCGACCCTTCCGGGACAAGAAACGGACCGCAATCCGGCTGGGCCGCGCACATCGTCGTTTCGTCGTCGAGATACGGCTCGTTCAACGGGCGTCCGTCGATCAGCACCATGTCGTCGCGAATCTCGACGGTCTCGCCTTCCAACCCGATGACGCGCTTGATGTATGGCGAAGTGGCGTTATCGACCGGTGCGTTCAGAACCACGATATCGCCACGCTGGGGCGGCGAGAATGGGTGAACGATGTTGGCGTTCTCATGCTCCACTCCGGGAAGCCAGTCGACCAAGGACCACGTATCGAAGCTGGCATAGGCGTTCCGGTTCACGAGCACCATCTCGCCACCTTCGAGCCCTGGAAGCATGCTCTGGCCCACCACGCGGTAGTTGACCACCACCAACCGCACCGCGACGAAGATCATCACCGCGATCAGGAGCGTCTCGACGATATCCCGGTAGCGAGACCGATTGCGCTGTTTGCCTGGGTCGCCCAGATGGGTGCTGATCACATATGGAGTGGTTGATGATCCAGCCGGGTCCGCGCCGGGGCCTGCATCCCCCCCGTTGGTTGCATGGTCGTCTATCGTCATTCGCGGATGCTTCTTCCGTGTCGAGGGTGATGACGGTTCCCGTACGCCAGTTCGACTCAGGTGTCGCTGGCGATGTTAACGAAAATCGGGCCGCGGACATTGGTCGCGACCCGATACTCCGAAATGTTTACTGGCGGAAGCGACGGGATTCGAACCCGCGATCTCAGCCTTGACAGGGCTGCATGTTAGGCCACTACACCACGCCTCCAGCAACGTCCGGAAGATTACCATTTCAGAACCGGGTCGTCAACCAAAATCGTCCCGATCGTCACAATCTGCATCTGGCTACAGCCCGGTGTCCGGAACCGCCTCGATCAGGCGGGCAATGATGTCGTTGGCCGACACATCGTTGGCCTCGGCGTCGAAGTTGAGTACGATCCTGTGGCGCAACGCCGGAAGCGCCATCGATCGAATATCGTCGTAGGCCACATTCACCCTGCCATCCATGATCGCCCGGATCTTGGCGGCCAGCACGATCGTCTGGGCGCCGCGAGGGCTTGCCCCGTAGCGCACATACTGCCGCACGAGGCCCGGCGCGCCCTCGTTGGTGGGGTGCGTCGCCATCACCATCCGAATCGCGTAATCGAGCACCGAATGCGCGATAGGCACCTGTTTGGCCGTCCGTAGGATGTGCTGCACATCCTCGCCACTCGCGACTCGCTCCAGCTCGGGTTCGTCGTCGACCTGCGTCCGGGTCACGATCGCCGCCATATCCTCGGCGGACGGAAACGGAACCTCCAGTTTGAAGAAGAACCGGTCCAACTGCGCCTCCGGCAGTGGATAGGTGCCCTCCATCTCCACCGGGTTCTGGGTCGCCAGCACGAAGAACGGACTCGGCAACACGTGCCCCTGGTTCGCCACGGTCACCGTGCCCTCCTGCATCGCCTCCAGCAGCGCCGATTGGGTCTTGGGGGTGGCCCGGTTGATTTCGTCCGCGAGCACGATGTTGGCGAAGATCGGGCCCCGGTCGAACATGAACGTCCGCCGGCCGTCGATGGTCTCGCTCAGGATGTTCGTTCCGGTGATGTCCGCGGGCATCAGGTCGGGCGTGAACTGGATTCTGCTGAAACTCAGGTCCAGCGCCTGGCCAATCGTTCGCACCATCCGCGTCTTGCCGAGCCCTGGCACGCCCTCCAGCAACACGTGCCCGCCCGCGAACAGGGCGACCAGCATGTCATCGACCACCTGACCCTGGCCCACGATCACACGCGATACCTGTTCGCGTACCGCGGCGGCGAGGTCTCGAATCTCCTGGGGACGTATCGGCTCTGTCGCGGTCATGTGAAGCGAACCCTCCCGGTGCGAAACGTGGCGAGGCGGGACTATCCGAAGCGATCCATCATCACCAGAGCCCAAATCGCCAGCAGGATAAAGTTGAAAAGTCCGAATCCCGCCGCAATCAGCACGATCTGGACCTTCGCGGAGGGCGGCCACAGCCGCCATTCGTCCGGATCCTTCGGCCGTGGAGCTTCCTCCGGCTCGGCGACTGGAACGTCTTCGTGTTCCTCGGTTGGCGGCACTTGATGTTCGTCGGTCATGGATTACTACTCAACCGCCGGGTGCCCGGGCGGACGGCGTTTGTCCGTCAGGTTCGGTCCCGTCGGTTTCCAGCTTAGCAAGACGCGCCGTCTTGCGCAGGTTCCACAGGTACAGCGGTAGGCCAATCACAATCAGGCTCAGGAAGGTGATCGAGCGATCCAGCAAGGCGATCGCCACCGCCGTGCTACGCGCTACTCCAAGCTGCGGCAGGATCCAGATCATGAACCCTTCCACGAACCCCACGCCCGCCGGCGTGAACGGAATGATCGTCACCAGCGCGCTGAGCAGGGACACGACGATCGATTCTGGAATCGAAAGCTCCGCGCCCAGCGATCGCGCCACCAGGTACACCCGCAAGCCATCGAACAGCCATATGACGGCGCCAAGCCCTACATAGGGAAAAGGCCGCGTCAGGATCGTGAAAATGCCCTCATTGAGCTTTCGGAAGTGCAGGGCGAAACGTTCCGGGACCCGGTTCTCGATGCGAGACCGGAACCGGAAAAGCACCACCACCCCGATGAGGCCAACCACCACCACGACCAGGCCAAGCAGGAAGGCCTGCTCCGCGCGGCCGGGCACGTTGGTTCCGAACACCACCGCCCCTGCCGCGAGCACCACGCCCACCATTACGACGATATCGATCAAGCGCTCCGCCAGGATCGTGCCGAAACTGACACCGAACGACGCGGAGTTTCGCTCCTTCAGCAGGAAGCTTCGGTAGGCGTCTCCCAGCCTCGCCGGAACCACGCAGTTCACGAACAGCGACAGGACGATGATCTGCGTGGTGTCCGCCACGCCAGGCATCGCGTATCCCTTCGCCTCGGACAAGCCAGCTCGCCGCAGCATCATCCGCCACCGCACGGCTCGCACTACGATTGCGGAATAAAAGGTGAGGAAGGCGGCCGCGTACAGAAGCGGATCGGCGCTCCGCATCCGCGACCAGACCTCGTTCAGGTCGATCCCCAGCCCGCGAAACAGGAACAGCACGATTAGCGCGGCGATGCCAAACGACACGAGCGTTCGCGGCTGCATCAGCCGCTTGCCAATTGGCTCCGGCATCTCCTCTTCCGGTCGCTCGTCAGGAGGAGGCACGTGACCCGTTACATCTTGAGTTGTGAACCGGGGATCGTCAGCCGCCGGGGATTCGGTCATCATGTCGAACTTCTGGTGGTGGCGGTCTGCGCCAGGGCAATGCGGAGATCACGGTGCGAACGCCACGCTCGGCGCGACTCACCCAGCGAAGTGTAATCCCCGCGCGTTGGCCACGTCGCCAGCCGAAACGTCACGAAATTCTGCGCTCGGGGCGCCAGTTGTTCAGCCTTGGCAGACCGGCGTTGATATTGCCTTCCTCGCCGGGTCGACGCAGATGGCCGGCTCGGGTGGCGAAGAGGTACACCAGCGATCTCAGGCCGAAGAAGAACCCAAGCAGCGAACCCACCGCCATCAGGACAATCGGCCACACGAATGGCGCCTCGCGTGTCACCTCGAACCCACCGAGGGTGAGTTCCCCTTCTCCCACAAGGGTGATTGTCAGGGTGTGGGTCTCATCGTCGAGGTCGTCGACCAATGTCCGTGGCAGGTCCTGGGTGGTCGAGAAGATGGAGAGGTCCCAATCCTCGCCGGATTCGCCACCTCCCCCGGGCACCACTTCGCCGTCGAGCTCGATCCGGAACACTCCCGTATCCGGGCCCGACCTCACGAACGAAATCACGCCCGTCCCCTTGAAAACGATGGTGGCCGACGCCCCCGACTGACGCGAGGTCCGGAACGTTCGCCCTTCCAGGTGCTGGTCCTGCCATGATCCGGAAAAGGAGATCGCATCGGAATCCATCGGGGCAAAGCCCGTGTTCGCCATCGCGCTGCGCGCGATCATTTCCTCGGATGTCAGCCGTTGGTACAGCGGCGTCGAGGTCCCTTCGGAACTCACGATCGAATACTGGCTGTCGACCGAGCCGCCTGGCGCCAGGAACGCCCAGTGCACGAGCAACCCCATCCAGGGCCACTCTGACCAACTCCGATCCATCGCCCGCTCGACGAACTCGGCCTGTTCCTGGGGTGTCACCGACTCACTCGTCGCCCATCCGAACGACGTTGCCCAGACGGGCGTCCCGGCGTCCTCGTTCCGCACCATCAACTCACGAACCAGGATTGCCCGCGAGAAGTTCATCTTCGTCTCGCTCACCCTCCGATCGTCGGGCGAGTATTCTCCCCCATCGAGGGATATGCCCACGATATCGAAGTACCCATCCGCCCCGGCGGCATACAGTTGCTCGAGAAAACGCAGGTCACTCACACCGGTGGACTGGTCGGAGACCGGCGCCAGCTCCGGGGAGATCACGCGGACGCTGGCGTTCCCGTTTCTGGCCCCGGTCCAGGCCGCCTCGAGCACCGGCTTGAATTCATCCCCCGTAACTGACCTGCCTCCCCAGTTTTCGGCCAGGTTCGGCTGGTCCCACACCTGAACGAACGGCACCGCCTCCTGGAAATGGCTGGTCAACTCCCGGGCAAAGGTCCCAATCGTCGCGGGTTGCCGTGGCGGTGAGTTGGTGAAGGTCGAGTCTCCAATCGCGCGGGCCCACGGCGGCGTATCCACGATCACGGCGATGACTTGTAGTCCATGCCGCTGCAGCGTGGTGACGATCAGGTCGTACTCCGCCCAGTCGAATTGCCCTCGCGTCCCTTCGATATCGGCCCATGAGAACTGCTGCCGCACATGCTGGAAGTTCGCCCGGTCGAGCGCCGTCGCGATCACCTCCACTTCGTCGGCGCTCAGGTTGCGAAGGTCCACGTTGGTGGCCATCCCCCGGTCGGTGGCCTGCACCACGTAAGGGGTCTCGATACCCGTCTCCACCCCGCGATGAAGGTAGCTATCGGTGAGCGCCGCCGCCGATCCCAGCATCACACCCATGCCGATCAACACCAGCCCAAGGATGGCCCGCGTCAGGTCGAGGTGGCGGCGTCTCCAGTCGCCCAGGTCCAGCAGGATATCGGCCGCCGCCGCCGCGAACCGAATCGCCCAACCTTCGTTCCCTCGCGGTCCTGGTTTCGACCCGTCGCGTGAATTGTCGTCTTCGGGCAGGTCAAGCGGATACCTGGAGGCCAATGCTCAGTGTGTCCCTTTGTGTGGTCTCTGCTCAGGGTGGGTCCCAGGCACTTGGCGGAAGATCGCGCACCATTCAGAATGTGCTCCGATGGCCGCCCATTCTCACGGTAGTATAGGCGACGACCCCGCGCGGACCGGGACCGGGCTGTCAGCACGATCCCGCCGCACTCATCCTGGAGAATTCCCTCGTGACCACCACTTCCCCAACCACTCGCCGTACAATCACCAGCGACGATCTCTTCCGTATCCAGCTGGTGAGCGACCCACATGTCTCTCCCGCGGGAGACCGGATCGCCTGGGTCCAGACTCGGCTCGACCAGGACGACGATAACTACAAGTCATCCATCTGGATCTCCGCGCTGGACGGCTCCAACGCCGTCCAGCTAACCTCCGGATCGCATCGCGACACGAATCCCCGATGGTCTCCGGACGGCTCCGGCATCGCGTTCGTCTCCAATCGCCCAGGCCAGACGCCGAAGGAAGAGGGCGAATCCGAGTCAAAGAACACTGGCAAGGCTCCAAAGCCGGACCCCAAGAAGCCGGCCAACCAGATCTGGATCATACCGGTGGATGGCGGTGAAGCCCGCCAACTCACCGTGCAGCCGAATGGCGCGTCCTCGCCCACATGGTCGCCCGACGGACGACAGATCGCGTTCATCTCCTCCGACGACCCAGCCGAAAACCAGGAAGACACCGCCCCCACGAGCGTCGGTCCCATCGCGGACGAACGCGTTGTGCGCGATGTCTCGTACCGTTTCGACGCCCGGGGCTACCTCGACAAGTTCAGCCACGTGTGGGTGGTGGACCTTGCGTCGAACGAGGCTAGCCAACTCACCGACGGCCCCGCGCTGGATTCGAATCCCGTTTGGTCTCCCGATGGCTCCACCATCGTCTTCACCGGCAATCGCACCGCCGACCGCGCTCGCCACTGGAATCGCTCGCTCGTTTACGCCATCCCGGCAGCCGGCGGGGAAATCACCGCGCTCACGCCCGAAGACGCCAGCTTCAACGATCCGGCCTTCTCGCCGTCCGGCGACCTGATCGCCCTCGTTGGCCATCTGGGAGTCAACTCCACCGAGCACGACAACATCTGGACCGTCACGCCCGAAGGAACCAACCTCACCAGCATCACCACTGGCTCCGACCTCAATTGCAGTGACGCCGGAATGAGCGACGTATCCGGGTCGAGCGACTCGTCGCCGCGCTGGCGAGACGACTCCACGGTCCTCTTCCTCGCCTCGGCCAACGGCGAAACACAGGTCTACTCGGCCATGGTCGAGGGCACGACCGCCACCCCGGTCACATCCGGAAATCACCGCATCTCCGGATTCGACGTCGCCGGCCAGGACCTCGCCATCATCCGCGGCCGCATCGACCGGCCGTTCGAACTCGAGCGATGGTCCTCGAACGGTGAAATCGCCGCGATCACCAACGCCAACGGCGCGTTCCTCGAAGAGGTCGCGCTCATCGACGCCATCGATCTCGAGGTCACCGGCGCCGATGGCACGCCGATCCAGTCCTGGGTCATCCCACCCGTCACCCACGACCCGGAGAGTCCGGCGAAGCACTCGCTCATCGTGCAAATCCACGGCGGACCGCATTCGATGTACGGCTACGCCATGTTCCACGAAATGCAGTTGATGGCCGCGAAGGGGTTCGCGGTCGCCTTCTGCAACCCGCGAGGATCGTCTGGCTACGGCCAGGAGTTCCTTTCTTGCACGCGCGGCATCTGGGGCGAGGCCGATATGCCAGATGTCATGGCGCTTGTCGAAAAGGTCAGCGCCCTCCCGTGGGTCGACACCGACCGCCTCGGTATCACGGGCGGCTCCTACGGCGGCTACCTCACGAACTGGATCATCGGCCACGACACGCGCTTCAAGGCCGCCGTCACACAGCGCTGTGTCTCCGCTTTCCTCTCATTCTTCGGCACCAGCGACATCGGCACAACGTTCGGCGTCCACGAGTTCGACGGTCTGCCCTGGAGCGACACCATGAAGCTCCACAAGCATTCACCGATCGCCTACGTCGACCGGATAGAGACACCCCTGCTTATCCTGCACAGCGAGCAGGACCTGCGCTGCCCCATCGAGCAGGCCGAGCAGATGTTCGCCTCGCTCAAGTACCTTGGACGCGACGTGAAGTTCGTCCGCATCCCGGGCGAAGGGCACGAACTCTCACGATCCGGCACGCCCAGTCGTCGCCTTGCCCGTCTCCACCATCTCAACGACTGGTTCGAGTCTCACCTCTAACTCCATGGGGAAGCACCAATGACCACCCGCTGGAACGCCCTGTCAGGAATCACCGCCGAGCTCGAATCCGAACTTCGCGCCGCGTTCCCCACACGCCAGCCTCTCCCGGCCGACACAAGCGTGCTTCGAACGGCCTTCCAGACGTTCGGTGGCAAGAGCGCGGAGGCCGGTTCGCCACTCGAGGAAACGCTTTCCATCGCCGTGGAGGCCCTCCAGGACCTTTTCCAGCGATCGAGCGGCACCGGAACGGACCATTCGCACATGCGCGCCGCGGGCATCGCCCTCGGTGCCGTGGCTCGCGCCCATGCCGCCGCCGAGTCCAAACCGGACACGCCGATCTACTCGTCCGACCCCGTCCCAACCCAGGTTCGCCGTCTTTCGGCGCTCCACCAGATCAATCGCGCCGCGACCGCCAATCTCAAGCTGTCCGAGATGCTGGAAACGGTGGTCGACCTCGTCCGCCAGACCACCGAAAGCGACGCCTGCGAGGTGTTCCTCTACGAGGACGCCACCGGCCTCCTGACGCTTCGCGCCGCCGTTGGTCACAACCTCTCGTCGATCAACGCGGTCACCATCCGCATTGGCAGCGGCATCACCGGCCAGGCCGCGCTCCAGGGCCGCCTGATCTCCGCCCCGGATGCCCGCGAGCACGAGCACTTCCTCTCGCACCCGGCCATTGGCGACGAGGTCTATAGCTCCCAGGTCTCCGTGCCGATCCTGCTCGATGGCCAGAACCAGCTCGTCGGCATCCTTAACATCCATACCATCGAGCGTCGCGACCCGGACCCCGGTGAACTCGAATTTCTCCAAACGGTGGCCGGAGAACTAGCTTTCAGCATCGAAAACGCCCGTCGATACAGCAGCACCGACGAACGGCTCCGGCAGAAGGTGTCCCAACTCGGCACGCTCCAGCGGGTCTCCCGGATGCTGGCGTCGACCCTGGAACTCCCGGACGTTCTCCGCCTCATCTCCGAGCAGGCCATCGAACTCATCAACGCCGAGGCGGCCGCGATCTTCCGCTTCAACAACGCCGGGTGGCGACGCACCGCCCGCGGCGCGCCGATCATCGAGCACCGGGTCGGCAGTATTCGCGAATTGGTCGATCCCCACGAACGCGACAACCTTGTTCGCGATGTCATCCAGCGAGGCGCCGCCCGAAGCGTCAATACCCGGTACCAGGACGGGATGGCCACACTGTTCTGCCTTCCCCTCCGCACCGCCCGCGAACCGGTCGGCGCGCTGTGCTTCCGTCTCACCCATGACCAACTGCCGGACGAGGACGCGATGGGCCTGCTCCAGGCCTTCTCCGACTCGGCCGCGATGGCCATCGAGAACGCCCAGCTCTACCAGGACGCCATGCACAGCGTTCAGACCCAGTCCGCGCTCGTCCAGGAAATGCATCACCGCGTTCGCAACAACCTGCAAACCGTGGCCGCGCTCCTGTCGCTGCAACTACGCACCGCCTCAGATGCCCCCTGGGCCACGGAAATCCGCGAAGCGATCAGCCGCATTCAATCCATCGCCGCCGTGCACGACCTGCTTTCGGACGAGCAGCGATTGGGAGGCACCACCGTCGATGTCATTGCCCGCCTGGTCGCCGAGGATGCGCACAGCACCCTCATCCCGCATGGTCTCCGGGTCAACTTCCAGATCGAGCCATCGACGCTGCGCATTCCCAGCCGACAGGCAACGATCATCTCCCTGCTCATCAACGAACTCACCGCCAACGCAATCAGCCACGGCTTCGAACATCGCGACAGTGGCGATATCCGAATCCGTGGCTGGGAGGAAAATGGCTTCGCCCATATCGAGGTCTACAACGACGGCCGGGGCGTACCGGACGGCTTCGATCCCGCCCAGAGCAGTGGGCTCGGCATGCGCATCACCCAGCGGCTCGTCACGTCCGACCTGAACGGCGCATTCACGATTTCGTCCGACGACAAGGGCACCATCGCCCTGATCCGGTTCCCCATCGTGGAGCCGGACGAACTCGACATGTAGCGCCCCGGCTGGCCGCCGGGACGCCGCGCCAAGTGCCGGCTACGCCTGGGTGCCAACCTTCGGCCCACCATAGGCCTCGTCCAGCACTTCCACGATGTGCCTCACCGGCATGTCGACGTCATTTCGCCGCAGCGAGGTCCTCAACTGCATGTGGCATCCCGGGTTTGCGGTCACCACGCAGTCGGCGCAGGTGTCCCGGATGTGCTCGGCCTTGCGATCGCCGAGGTCGTCGGCCATCTCCTTGCGGGTGATGTTGTAGATACCGGCGCTCCCACAGCAGAGCGACGATTCCTTCATCTCCACGAGTTCCAGGCCCGGCACCTGGGACAGCAGCTTGCGAGGCTGCGCCGTGATCCGCTGGGCGTGGGCCAGGTGACACGGTTCCTGATAGGTGAAGGTGCCGCGCACCTCATGGGTCGGCGGGGCGAGCTCGCGGGTCGCCAGGTACTCGGACACGTCCATCACCCGGCCGGAGAACGCCTTCGCCCGGTCGGCGTACTGATCGTCGTCCTTCAGCAGGAAGCCGTATTCCTTCAACGCCGCGCCACAACCCGCCGCCGTCACGATGATCGGGCTCGAACCGTCCCCCTCGAACGCCTCGATGTTGGTTCGGGCCAGCGTCCGGGCCTCGTCCATCATCCCCGAGTGAACGTGCAACGCCCCGCAGCACTGCTGTC
>JAEWEG010000055.1 GCA_023389575.1 Chloroflexota bacterium
CCGGCTCAAGCAGTGGCGAGGGATCGCGACGCGGTTCGATAAGCGGGGCGTCAATTATCGCGCCATGGTCGTCGTCGCCTCGCTCATGATCTGGCTCGGCTCATGATTTGTCAGACACGCCCTAATCCAATAATCCATTTATTCGGCTTCGAGGGGCTGTTCTTCCCGGAGTGACGGGCATTTCGGCCCGGGCATTAATGTCGAGCTTCGGAAATAATGGCGGCACATGAATGATGTTGTCGTGTCCGCGGATGGGCCGCCGGGATGGATTCCGTACCTGGCGACGTGTCTCATTGAGGTGTCAGTGGTTAGGCACGTGATCCGTATACCCAGTGAACGCAGCGAAAATGAGAAACACCGCCATGTGGCTCCATCAAGGCGCTACAGACTCCGGCTGGGCCGCGTATGGAGCGATTCGTCTCAAGTCGCCAGAGCCGTGGCCCGGTCCATTGAGCGGGGAGCTGTCGCGTTGACAGTGGTGATCGCGGGGTCCTAGTGTATCCATCGATAGCGCCGGGATGGCGTCCAGCCATTCCGCTTCGATGTCTCGCCTCATGGAGCACCACCTGATGCCTTACGAGTTCGGAAAATGGATCGCGGATTCCAGCGATTACCGCCCAGATCGCTATTACCGGTACGACGACCTGTCCGAGTTGCTCCACCGGTGGGCGAAGCAGAATCCGGGCCTCGTCGAAATCGGGGTGCTCGGTCAGAGCTACGAAGGACGCGACATCTGGGTGCTCACGGTGACGAACCGGGAGACCGGCGCCCATGATACCAAGCCCGCGTACTTCGTGGACGCCAACATCCACGCCGGTGAGGTCACCGGGGTCGCGACCGTGCTGTGGTTGGTCAATCACCTGTTGACGACCTACGAAACCGACCCGGAAACGAAGGCTTTGCTGGACCAGACGACGCTCTACGTCGTGCCCGCGATCAACGTGGACGCGATGGACATGATGCTGCGAGGCGACGGCAGCAGGATTCGGTCGTCCGTTCGACCGTTCCCGCACGACAAGCAGCAGGATGGCCTCGTCAAGGACGACGTCGACGGCGATGGCCTGGTGGCGATGATGCGGTTGAAGGATCCAACCGGCCCGTGGAAGGCATCGGACAAGGATCCCCGCGTGATGGTGAAACGCGGCCCGGACGAGACGGGCGGCGAGTACTACTACCTGCTGCCAGAAGGGGAAATCCAGAACTGGGACGGGGGAGCGGTCAACATCGCGCCGGACCTGATGGGGCTGGACGTGAACCGTAACTTTCCAGCGAACTGGGCGCCTTACTGGGAACAACCGGGCGCGGGCGAATTCCCGCTGTCCGAGCCGGAGACTCGCGCTCTGGCCGCGTTCCTCGTGGCGCATCCCAACATCCATGGCTCGCAGCACTTCCACACCCAGTCCGGCGCGATCCTGCGGCCTCATGCCAGCAAGCCGGACGATGACCTTCCCAAGTTCGACGTGCGGACATACAAGGCGATCGGGGCGATGGGAGAGGAAGAAACCGGCTACCCGTGCATCTCGATCTATCACGATTTCGCCTACGACAAGAAGAAGCCCATCTACGGCGGCCTGACTGACTGGGTTTACGACCAACTGGGGATCTTCACCTTCGCCACCGAGCTGTGGAGCCTTCCGAAGAAGGCTGGCGTCGAGGTCAAGGATTTCATCGAGTTCTTCACCACGCGGGACGAGGACGTCGATCTCGCCATGCTGAAGGCGATCGACGATGAACTCGAAGGCCATGGCTTCAAGGAATGGACGCCTTTCGACCATCCGCAACTTGGTCCGGTGGAACTTGGTGGGTGGGACTACCAGTTCGCCTGGCAGAACCCGCCAGGTCCGTGGCTCGAGGATGTTACCTCGACCAACGCGAAATTCGTGATCCGGGCCATGAAGACCGCTCCGAGAATCGTGTTCACGCGGCCGGAGGTGGAGTCTCTGGGAGCCGATCTCTACAAGGTGACGGTGACGGTGCAGAACAATGGCTTCCTGCCAACCTACGTGTCCGAGCAGGGGCGCAAGGTGGGTATCAACAAGCCAGTGAAGCTGGAACTCGGGCTTCCCGACGGTGCCGAGCTCGTGGCCGGGAAGCGTGAGCTGGATCTCGGGCATCTCGAAGGCCGCGCGAACCAGTACGAGTCGGTGTCGTTTTACCAGGCGTATCCGATCGCGTCCCGGGCGCTCGCGGAATGGGTGATCCGCGATTCCAGCGCGGGTACGGTGACGGTCAAGGCCGAATGCGCCAAGGCGGGTACGATCTCCATCGACCTGATCTTGGCACAGGGAGACGACGCATGAGCAATTCGGATGCACAGGCTCGCGAGGACCAGTTCCTTGGCGCGTTGCTCGGGCTGGCGATTGGCGACGCGCTTGGCCGGCCACTCCGTGGCCTGACCGCCGACGACATCGCCAGGCGATACGGCGAGCTCCGTTCCTACATCGCGACCGAGCCACTGGAGGAAGGGCAGCCCGAGTCCGGCGAGATCTCGGACAAGGCCGAGGTCGCGCTGTGTCTCGTCGAGTCGCTCACCACCAACGATGGCCTTCCCGATCCCGAGAACATGATCGCGAGGATGAACTTCCTGACGGTGGGACCTTCAAGCAAGTGGATGACGGCGGGCACCATCGATGGCGTGGCGCTGGCACTGGACAACGCGGGCCAGGTTCCCATGTCACATCAGCCACCAGCCGAATTGTCGGTGGCGGTACGTGGCGTACCGGTGGGCCTGCTTCAATCGGTTGGAGCGTTCGATCGCGAAGCACTGGTTTCCGAATCCGCGACCGTCGCCAGATTGAGTCACGCCGGGCAGTCCCCGGCGCGTCTGACCGCGGCGGTGGCGCTGGCGGTGGCCCATGCCGGCCGGACTCGTAACGTTCCGGCTGGCACCGAGCTCGGGCTCGGCTCTGACTCCGATGTCGAGCGCGAACTGGCGGCGATCCTGGAGATTGCTGGTGAGAGCGACAGTTTCGTGAATGGTCTTTCGAGCGTGGTGTCTCGCGGCGGGGAGGCGGACAGCGCTGGAGCGATCGCCGGGGCGGTGCTTGGCGCCCGGTTCGGGGCGAGCGGGATACCGCAGGACCTGATCGATAGCCTCGATGCCCGCATCTACCTGACGTTGGCGGCACCGTGGTTCTACCGCACGGCGGTGCGTCGGGCTGGAACGGTGATCGACCTCCGGGTGGTCGGTTAACCGGTCAGGTGGGTGGTTGGCACTCTAGACAGGGAAGTGCCAGTTTAAATCGGTGCGCGTTATACTGATTGGTGGACTGGTATCGACCAGCGAGCCGGCATGTTTCCCGTCGTATACGAGTGTGTGACGGTCGGCGACGCACTATTCCCAAAGAATGGCCATGGCAGAAAAACGAGACTACTACGAAGTCCTCGGGGTTTCGCGGAGCGCGACCGAGACTGAAATCAAGCGTGCATATCGGGCCACGGCGCGGAAATACCACCCTGACGTCAACAAGGACCCCGACGCCGAGGACAAGTTCAAGGAAGCGAACGAGGCACACGAGGTGCTCTCCAACGCCGAACGTCGTGCCGCGTATGACCGCTACGGGCACGCCGCGTTCAACGGCGGCGGTGGAGGAACGGGCGGCGATCCGTTTGGGTTCGGTGGAGGCGCCGGACCGTTCGCGGACATCTTCGAGTCGTTCTTCGGCGGCGCGCAGTCCCAGTCGCGGAGGCCGTCGGGCCCGCCGCGCGGCGCGGACATCCAGATTTCGGTCGAGCTTGAGTTCGAGGAGGCCATTTTCGGCGCCGAGAAGGAAGTCGAAGTTGACCGCCTGGAAACCTGCGAGACCTGTAACGGAACGAGGATGAAGAACGGGGCGACCCCGCCATCGTGTTCGTCCTGTGGCGGCAGCGGTGAAGTCCGGCGGGTGCAGCAGACGATCCTGGGCCAGTTCATGACCTCTGGCCCGTGCCCGACCTGCCACGGCGAGGGCGTGACGATTTCGGACCCATGCTCCGCCTGCCGCGGCCGTGGTCGAAGCCGGAAGATGCGAACGATTTCGGTCACCATCCCGGCCGGGATCGACGACGGCGCGACCCTCCGTCTCAGCGGTCAGGGAGAGGATGGGCCGAACAACGGCCCGGCCGGCAACCTGTACGTGAAGACGAAGGTGAAATCGCACAAGATCTTCGAGCGGCATGGCAAGGCGATCACCAGCCAGGTGGGCATCAACGTGGCGCAGGCGGCGCTTGGCGACGAGATCGAGATCGACACCATCGACGGACCGATCGCGTTCAAGGTTCCGCACGGCACGCAGTCTGGCCAGCAGTTCCGCCTGCGTGGCAAGGGCGTGCCGGACCTGCGCGGTGGTGACCGGGGTGATCAGCTCGTAACGGTGCACGTGGTGGTGCCGCGTCAACTTACGGATGATCAGCGGGCGTTGTTCAACGAACTCGCTACGAGCCTTGGCAAGGAAGTCACCCAGCAGCCGAATAACCGCGGGTTCTTCGACCGTGTGAAGGACGTGCTGCTCGGCGTGTAAGCCGAGACCGCCCGGCCATCCGGGCAGGGCCCGCGCGATTGACGGTTTCGTGGCGATTGAGTACAGTCGAGTTCAAATACAGCCTTCGGGGTTTGGTGAGATCGTCGAGCTATGACGATCAAGTCCTGACCGGCGGTACAGCCCGCAAGCGCGAGTGGGAGCACGAGCGCACGATCCGGTGAAACTCCGGGGCCGACGGTAAAGTCCGGATGGGAGAAGGCGTTCAGCAACGATACCGCTTCGCGGTGCGTTGTTGCCGCTCCGCAATCTAAACCCGGGGGCCTCCGCGGCCTTCCGGGTTTCGTTGTACCCGGCGGGCACATGTGGAGGCGCTTGGTGCGGCGTGCCTGCATCCCACTCGCGTTCGGCGAGCGGGAGATCGTGGGTGTGCCATCACGATGCGCCGCGACCGCCGAACATGCTGCTACCAGTTCTCAGGCGAATAGCGATCACGCTGGCGACGATCCTCATGGCATCGACGGCGGTGTTCGCGCTGATCCATCTTTCGGGCGACCCGGTGGATGGCTTCCTCGCGCCTGGAGCGGCCCCGGAAACGCGTGAGGCGGCGCGCGAGCGACTGGGACTCAACGACCCGATCGCCCAGCAGTACGTCTCGTTCATCGGGCGGACGATGCGGGGTGATTTTGGTGACTCCTGGCGCAACCGCCAGCCCGCGCTGGAGTCGGTGATCGACCGCGCACCGGCGACGATCACGTTGGCGGCGGCGGCGATCGTCATATCCACGGTGCTGGGGATCGCCGTGGGCTTGCTGTCGGTGTGGACCGGTTCTCGACTTCTGAGATCCAGCGTGAAGCTGTTCGGCTTGCTCGGCCAGGCGATTCCTGCGTTCTGGCTGGGAACGATCGCGATCATGGTGTTCGCCGTGCAATTGCGATGGCTGCCACCTTCAGGCAACGACGACTGGCGGTCGCTGGTGCTGCCGGCGGTGGTGCTTTCCGCGTATCCAGGATCGCTGATCGCGCGCATGGTGCAGGCGTCACTGCTGGAGGTGGAGTCGCGGCCGTACATCACCAGCGCGCACGCGAAGGGCCTTCGGAACTCGACGGTATGGATCCGGCATGCGCTGCCCAACGCCCTGATTCCGACGCTGGCGATCATTGGATTGCAGGCGGGTTTCCTGGCCGGTGGCGCGATCGTGGTGGAGTCGGTCTTCGCCTATCCGGGGGCGGGACGCCTCGCGTTGCAGGCGGCGTCCGACCGCGACCTTCCGGTGGTGCAGGCGTTCGTGGTGGTGACGATCGTGTTGGTGGCGCTCGCCAACATCGCGATCGACCTGCTGGCGGCCTGGATCGACCCCGCGCAACGATCCCGCGGCGGGTTGGCAGTGTTCCATGGTTGATGCCCCAGTGCCCGGCAGCCGGGCGATCGCTCCGGCCAGGAGCCGAGCTGACCGCGCGCGGAAATCGCGATCGGGCCACCGTGGATGGCGTCCATCCGTCCCCATCGCGCTGATTCCGGTCGGCCTGTTTCTTGCCCTGGCGGTGGTTGGGCCGATGCTGGGGCTCGACGCGACGAAGCAGGACCTGGCCAACCGATTGCAGCCGCCCGTTGGGTTTGGCGGCTCGTGGCAGCACGCGCTAGGGACGGACAGCCTCGGGCGAGACATCCTGGCCCGGATGCTGGTGGCGGCGCGGCTCTCGCTGGTGGTGGGTCTGGTCGCGGCGATCCTGTCGGCGGTGGTGGGCGTCACGCTGGGGCTGCTTTCCGGCATCACCGGTGGTGCGATCGATGTCGCGGTCACGGGCCTGGTCGAGCTGGTGCTGGCGATTCCGACGATCGTGATTGGTTTGGTGATCGCGGCGACGCTGGGCCAGGGGATGACCAACGTGGTGATCATCCTCGTGCTTTCGGGGTGGATCACCTACGCGAGAGTGATTCGATTGCAGACGCGGAGCCTCGTTCGATCCGACTTCGTGCTGGCGTCGGTGGGGATGGGAGCCGGGCGGGCGCGAATCGCGATCTTCCACCTGCTTCCCAATATCCTGCCGCAGTCGATCGTGATTTTCTGCCAGCAGGTGGCGGCGGTCATGATCTGGGAAGCATCGCTCACGTATCTGGGGATCGGCCTGCCGATCGAGCGGATATCACTGGGCGGGATGATCCGGGAAGGCCAGCAGCAGGTCTTCGAGGCGCCATGGATCGGGATCATGCCGGGGCTGGTGATCGCCCTCGCGGTCATCGGGTTCAACCTGCTGGCCGAGTGGCTCCAGGAGCGGCTCGATCCATCACGGCAGGAGCATGGACGACGGTTTGCCGAGGAGGCCACGTGACGAATGCGATACGGGAGACATCATGACGAAGGTGTTTGACTTTGGCTTGACGCGCAGGCGGTTTGGGGCGGGACTGATTGGAGCGCCGCTGGCGGCGGGCGCCGGGGGATGGGCCGGGCTCGCGGTCACCCAGGGCACGCCTGAGGTGGCCGGTGAGCTTGTGATCGACGTCAGCGGAGGGCCGGACAACCTTGATCCGGCGTTGACGCGATCGATTCGCGACTGGTCGGTCCTTCATTCGATTTATGACTCGATCCTCGACCTGAACGACGAGGGCGAACTGGTTCCGTTGGCCGCCGAGTCGTTCATCATCGTCGATGACCTGACGTTCGAGGTGGTGCTGCGCGAGGGACTGACCTTCCACGACGGATCGCCCGTGACGGTGGACGCGATCGAGCGTTCGATAGCTCACGTTCAGCAATCCGAAGGACCCGCGGCCGGGAACTTTGGCGCGATCGTCGAGATCGAGACGGTTGACGAGCGGACGGTACTGCTGAAGACGGCCGAGCCATCGCCCTGGCTGCCTTCGCAGCTGGCGGTGTGGATGGTGCTGTTTCCCGAGGGAATGACGGCCGACGACTTCGAGCAGGCGCCCGTCGGATCAGGGCCGTTCCGGTTCGTGTCGCGAGACGCCGGGAGCGAGATCGTGCTGGAGCGGAATCCGGACTATCCGGTCGACAGTCCGAAGGGCACGGCGCTGGCCGAACAGGTGCGCTACCGGTTCGTGCCGGAGTCAACGACGCGGGTGGCCGATCTCGCGGCGGGTGTGGCCCACATCGTGGATGCGATTCCCCAGGACCAGACCGGGGCGATCGAGGACGGTGGCGGCCAGGCGATCGAGGCGCCGGTGCTCGGCACCTCGTTCCTGCGGATGGTGAACGATGTTCCGCCATTCGATCACCCGCTGGTGAGGCAAGCGATCAATCACGCGATCGACGCGGAGACGATCGGCGCGGCGCTGGTGTCAACCGAAGCGAACCGGCTGGCGTCGTTGTATCCGGACGAGCGGAGCATAGGCTTCGATTCGGAGCTGGCGGCGTTTGCCTACGACCCGGACCGAGCCCGCGAATTGCTCGCCCAGGCCGGCCACGGCGATGGGTTCGAGACGACGCTTCAGTTCACGGGAGGCGGTCGCGACGACGTGATGCAGGCGATCGCGGCGAACCTCGAAGAGGTTGGGATTCGGGTCACGATCGAGGTGACGGAGCTGGCGGCGTTCAACGGAAGCTGGACGGACCCGGAATCAGCCGCCCTTCGATACGTCACCTGGAGGCCCGTCTACGACCCACACACGCTGCTGAGCCTGATGTTCGCGAGCACGGGTCCGTTGTCGCGCTACGCGGATGAGGAGGCGGACGCGCTGATCGCGGCGGCCGCGACGGAATCCGATCCGGCGGCGCGGGCCGCGCTCTACCGCGACCTGGGCCGGTACTTCCAGGAGTCACCGCCGGCGGTGTTCCTGTGGAATCTCACCGCCACCTATGGCGTGGCGGGCGCCGGCCTGGACTGGCGGCCTCGTGGCGACGAGTACCTGATCGCCACCACACGGAAGGGGAACTCATGACTACACGATATATTCCCGGACGCGCCAATGTGAGCACCCGCCGCTCCCTTCTGGGAACGATGGGGTTCGGGAGCATCGCGGCAGGCCTTTACCACGCGTCACTGGGTCGGGTTTTGGCCCAGACGCCAGTTTCGGACGACCTGATGGAGCACCTCACGATCGACCTTCCCGGAGTTCCGGAGTCGATCGATCCAGCGCTGGCGTACTCGGCGCGGGATTGGTCGATCGTGCACTCCATCTACGATGCGCCGGTCACCTTCGCGCCGGACGGGACGATCGCGCCGCTGGCGGCGGAGTCGTTCGACCAGGTGGACGAAACGACCTTCGAACTGGTGCTTAGGGAGGGACTGACCTTCCACGATGGAACGCAGGTGACGAGCGCGGCCGTGGCGCGGTCGCTGGCGCACATGATGGAATCCGGCTCGGAGGCGTCGGGCCTGTTCGCCACGATCACCGGGGTGGAGGAGGTAGACGAGCTCACCGCCCGGATCGTGACGGATGCTCCGGCGCCCTGGTTACCGGCCCAGATGGCGGTGTGGCTGGTGCTCGTGCCGGAAGGGTTCTCGGCCGACACGGCGGCGGCGAGCCCAGTGGGGTCAGGACCGTACCGGTTCGAAAGGCAGGAGTCGGGCGCGTCGATCACACTGGTTCGAAACCCGGACTATCCGCTACCGAGCGCGAAGGGCACGCCGCTGGCGGAGCGCGTGACCTACCGGTTCGTCCCGGAGGCGACCACGCGGGTCGCTGATCTCTCGACCGGTGTCGCGCAGATCGTCTCGGAGATTCCGCACGACCAGCTGGAGACCGTGAGGGAGAGCGGCGCGAACGCGGTGGAGCAGTCGATCGTGGGGTCGCAGTGGATCCGGATCGCGACCGATGTGCCGCCGTTCGACCGGGTGGAGGTACGGCAGGCGCTGAATCACGCCATCGATGTGGAAGCGATCGCCCAGGCGCTGGTTTCGCCGGAAGCACACCGCCTGGCGTCGATCGTGCCGGACGAGCGGTCGATCGCGTTCAACTCCGACCTGGCGCCGTATGCATATGACCCCGAACGGGCGAAGGAGTTGCTTTCCGCCGCTGGTGGCGAGGACGTGGAGTTCGAGCTGGAGATCACCAGCGCGGCGCGGGTCGACGTGGCGGAGGCGATCGTGGCGCAACTCGGCGAGGTTGGTTTCCGAGCGTCGATCAAGGTGAGCGAGTACGCGGAGTTCAACGCGAACTGGGCGAACTCGGAGGCGCCGGCCCTGCGCATGGTGACATGGAGTCCGCTCTATGACCCGCACACGTTGCTGAGCCTGGTGTTTCATGGCGAGGGGTACCTGGCGCGCTACTCGAACGACCGGGTGGACGCATTGATCGATGAGGCGGCCGTGGAGACCGATCCGGACACGCGGGCAAGTGTGTTCCGCGACCTGATGGCGGTGATGTGGGAGGACGCGCCGGTGGTGTTCCTGTGGAACCTCACGTCGGGATACGGGGTAGCCCAGGATGCGGCGGCGTGGCAACCTCGTGGCGATGAGTATGTTTTGCCGCTCGGCGCGGGTGACGCTTCGTGACGACATCGGAAACCAACCTCAGATCGAGGGACCTGTTCGCGGCCATCGTCGAACGGTCGTCGGTGAGATCGTTCCGGACCGACCCGATCGATGTCGCGCTGGTCGAACAGGCGGTGGAAGCGGCGGGGTGGGCTCCGTCGCCCCACGGAACCCAGCCCTGGCGGTTCGTGATCCTGGAGCGAGAGGAGGAACGGCGGGGTCTTGCGGAGGCTATGGCGGACTCGTGGCGAGAGCAGTTGCGGCTGGACACGGTCGATGAGACGGTCATCGAGCACCGAGTGAGCCGGAGCCGGGATCGGCTGGAACGGGCGCCGGTGGTGGTGATCCTGTGCCTCTACCTTGGGGACGCGCATGACTATCCCGACGAGGAGCGGCGGCGGGCCGAGACGTTGATGGCGGTGCAGAGCCTCGGCGCGGCGGCCCAGAACTTCCTGCTGGCGCTTCACGCTCTCGGGCTCGACGCGGGCTGGATGTGCGCGCCGCTGTTCTGTCCGGAGGTGATCACCAAATACCTGGGGCTGGACGAGCAACTTCAGCCGCACGCGATGTTCCCGGTGGGGCTGATGGATACGCCACCGAAGCGCCGGCCTCGCCGTCCGGTTGAGAGCCTTATCGTTCGGCCCAAGATTTCCGGCGACTAGAAGACGAGCCAGGCGGCGATGAGGCCGAGCGCGAGCACGAAGAGGACAATGCTGGCCAGGCCGAGCCCGGTGATCCAAGCGAGGACAACGCCGAGCAGCAGCAGCACGATGAGCGTGACCAGATAGTTGCGCTGCAGCGGGCTGAGCGGCACGGCGTCGCTGCCAACGACCCACGGGTCCGGGCTGGGGCGGATTGAGTCTCCGGAAAGCACCTGGCGGGCCTGGCGAATGCGCTGATGCTGGGCGTCCTGTTCTTCCTGATCGGTCATGCGAGTCTCCCGAGAGGATGCTAGTGAGGGGCTAGAGGGGCTGGATCGGGTCGTGGCGGTCGGTGCCGAGACCGGCCACGTTGACCCACAGATGGATCATCGCGACCTTCACCCCGCCGGCGATGACGAGGAGGAGTCCGGCGAGTTGCCACACGTCCCCGATGGGGAAGAGCACGCCCGCGAGGAACGCGAGCACCCCAAGCACGACGATGGTCCACGACGTGATCCGGAGGTGATGCATGCTGATGTTTTTCAGACTGAACTTCATGGCTTACTCGCGGTGATCATCATGCGCTCAGAGGCGCCGTCCAGTGGGTCGAGGTGATAGCCGCCGAAGGCCTGGACGGATGTGAATCCAATCGATTCAAGCATGAGCGTGATTTCGCTGAAATGGAGATAGCGGAGGGTGAAGCCCGTTCGCAACCGGCGAAAGTCACCACTGGAATCAACTAGATCGTACCAAATCGTGGTGTCGATGGCCTGGTCAATTGGGTCGATTGAACGGTGAGTCCACTTGTCGACGGCGGTACCGCTGGGCAGCGCTCCGGACCATTCGAGCAGCGTTGACGACTCAAGCCGCTGCAGGTAATCGGGCGCGGGGTTCATCAGGTCCAGGAAGAGCGTTCCGCCCTCCGCGAGCGCGTCGTGGGCGTTATTGAGCGATGCGACCTGCGCCGACTGGGACGGCAGGTGCATCAGGGCGTTGAGGGTGTAAAGCACCATGCCGAAGGGACCGCCAGCGGCCTGGTGTGGCTCCGACAGATCCAGTTCCTGGAGCGAGATCGAATCGGTGACGTTCGCGTCGGCGGCTCGACGACGGGCTCGGTCGAGCATGGTGGCTGACTGATCCAGGCCAACCAGCCGATGCCCGCTTTCGGCGAGGGGAACGAGTACCCGGCCGGAGCCGCAGCCCATCTCCAGAATGGGACCGGACGACTCTTCGGCGAAGTCCTGAAGGAGTTCGATGTCGTCCTCGAATGGATCGTGTTCGAGGTCGTATAACTCGGCTATTCGGTGGTAGGGATCGGCCAGCGATGGCGTGTTTGGTTCCATGGGGCGAGTGTAGTTGATCGGTGGTGCTCGCGGTGACGGGGATCGATTCCGAGCGCGGCCAGTTAGCAAGCGTTCGAGCACTTCCACGAATGCCTGGCCCGAATTCCATGGATCGGACAGGCGGCATTGTATAGTTTCGAAATGGCTAAGAAGAACGCGCAAGCGGGAAACGCCACCCCACCGGGAGACCGGGTGGTGACGCAGAACCGCCGGGCATTTCACGACTATTTCATAGACGACACGGTCGAGGCGGGAATCGCCCTGACCGGGTCCGAGATCAAATCGATTCGCGATGGGAAGATCACCATCAGCGAGGCATATGTGCGCGTCGACGATGGTGAGCTGTGGCTGATCGGCGCGAACATCTCCCCGTATTCCCATGGCGCCTACGCCAACCACGATCCGATGCGGCCTCGCAAGCTCCTCGTGCATCGGAGGCAGATCGAGGACCTTCGGGAGGAGACCGAGCGCAAGGGCATGACGCTGGTACCGCTGAGGGTGCGACTCCGGCGAGGCCGTGCGAAGGTAGACGTTGGCGTGGCGCGAGGCAAGAAGCTCTACGACAAACGCCAGGCGGTGGCCGAGCGGGATGCGAAGCGCAGCATCGAGCGGGCGATCAAGGATCGGGCTCGCGGCGAGTAGTACATCTGTTCACGTTCTGGTATACTTTTCGCGTGGCCAGTAACGCGGCCATGTGTCTGGGGATGTCCGGTTTCGACAGGGTCGGATGCCAGGCCATTGCACGTCGAGGTGCCCGAGGCCTCGTTAAAACGGGCAAAACTGTAGCTGCGAACAAACCGCAACTCGCCTACGCTGCCTAAGTCTCAGACCTCTAAGTAGCGCGTTCAGCCGGACTCGTTCTGTCGGTTCGGATCCTGAGCGTCACCAAGACAGAATGCCGTGATCTAGTCCGTCGGAGCGCGATCACCCAAGCCAGTCTGACTCACCGCACATCAATCCTGTCGATGGGAGTGATGTGTGGCACGAAAATCATCGACTAAACGTGTAGTAGATGTCCGGCGGAAGGTTCTGGACGGGGGTTCGATTCCCCCCATCTCCACCATAGTAATGACAAGCCCCGCTTTCGCGGGGCTTTGTCGTGCCTGGCGACCTGGGCGCCACGAGGGTTGCGAACTTGTCTGGCAGCGATGACCAGTCCACGGGACCGCCAAGACCGGGTCGCGGGCACTGTTCCGGCCACGGCTTGGCGAACGGGTCAGCACCCGCGGACCCGTTGACGCGGGCCGCGGGTACGTACAATCCGGAAATGTCCTGGCACCTTCCAGTTCAACTCAAGAAAGCTGACTGACCCTGTTCCATTCGGTCCGCGACGGTCGAGTTTCGCGCCTTCTGTAGACTGGGAACATGGGGCCCATACCTGGCGGTGGCGTTTCCAGCCTTCGCCAGTTCGGGCGTATCGAGTCAGGAGACGGGACCATGGCTACGGAAGTGCGAGAAACCGATGTGGTCGTCATTGGCGGTGGCGCGATTGGCGAGAACGCCGCCGACCGCGTCGTAAAGGGTGGGTTGCGCTGCATCCTGGTGGAAAGGGAACTCGTCGGCGGCGAGTGTTCCTACTGGGCATGCATGCCATCGAAGGCCCTGCTGCGATCGAGCAGCGTGGTGGAGGCGGCAAGGCGGGTCTCGGGCGCGGCCCAGGCGGTGACCGGCCAGATCGATGTGCAGAAGGTATTTGAACGGAGAGACTCGTTCACGAGCAACTGGGACGACTCCGGTCAGGTCGAGTGGGTCGATGGGGCGGGAATCGACCTGATTAGAGGAGTGGCGCGGATCGCCGGAGAAAGGCGAGTGAAGGTCGCCGCCACGGAAGGCGGAGAGATCGAGATCGTCCCCAGGCATGCCGTGATCCTCGCCACGGGATCGACTCCGAACGTGCCCCGAATCGACGGGCTCGAAACGGTTGACTACTGGGGAACCCGGGAAGCGACCTCGGCGAAGCGGGTTCCCGGGACTCTCGTCGTAATCGGTGGCGGGGTGGCTGCGGTCGAACTGGCGCAGGCCTATGCCCGCCTCGGATCGAAGACGACGATCCTTGCGCGTTCAGGGGTGCTGTCCAATCTTCCGAAAGAGGCGACCGACCTGGTGCTGGCCGGCCTGCGGGCGGACGGCATCGACGTTCGCACGGGGACGTCACCAGAGCGGGTCGAGGCTGGTGAAGGCAATTCGAAGCGCGTGACCCTGCCAGATGGCGAGGTACTGGTGGCGGATCAACTGCTCGTGGTGACGGGCAGGAAGCCAGCGGTGAAGGGCATGGGCCTGGAGGAGCTTGGCCTCGACCCGACTGCGCTCGAGATTGGCGACGATGGCCGGGTCGAGGGTGTCGACGGCGGATGGCTGTACGCGGTTGGCGATGCCGCGGGCAAAGTCCTGCTGACGCATCAGGGGAAGTACGAGGCGCGGGCGACCGGCGACGCGGTCGCCGCCCGGGCGAAGGGTGAGCTTGGCGATGACGTGATGCCGTGGTCGCGGTACGCGATGACGGCCAATCACTCGGCGGTGCCGCAGGTCGTCTTTACCGATCCGGAGATCGCCCAGGTCGGGTTGTTGCCGGAGGCGGCGGAAGCGCGGAGCATCAAAATCCGGGTCGTCGATCTTCCGATTTCGGTTGGCGGTTCGTCCCTGCTGGCAGATGGCTTCGAAGGGTGGTCGCAGTTCGTGATCGATGAGGACCGGAACGTGCTCGTGGGCGTCACGTTCGCTGGTCAGGAGGTGTCAGAACTCCTGCACGCGGCGACCATCGCGATCGTGGGGGAGGTTCCACTCGATCGCCTGTGGCACGCGGTGCCGTCGTACCCGACGATGAGCGAGGTCTGGTTGCGCTTCCTGGAGGCGGCGGGGCTCTAGCGCGGGGCTGGCCCTAGGCGCCCGAGGACCGCCGGGCGGAGAATCGCTGCCCGATTCCGAGGACGAGGAGGCACACCCCCACCCACAGGAGCGGGATGGCGAGACTGGTGCCGCCATCCTCCGGCCACCACATTGTCATGAAGAAGAGCGCCGCGCCGAGTACCGCGGTGTAGGTGCCCGACGGCCGGGGACCGCGGATCACGATGTACAACCAGATACCGACCGCCAGCCAGCCAGCGAGCACGGCCAGCGTGGTGAGGTTAAACATCATGAGCGCGTATGCCCCGGCGATGACGAGCAGGGCGATTTCGCGGAGCCCGATGGATGGGGACTCCATGGAGACTGGGGAAGGAGAGGGGTTCTCTGACACGGTGTGATGGAACTCCGAACGCTGAAGCGACATGTCGCCGTAATTGTGATGCATTCGGTCGGGCCAACGCCGGGGAAATCCCATCGTGACGATGAACGACATCACGGAAAGGGGGCGGCCCGTGGCCGCTCATGGGTGTACCGGCTGGCGCGGTCATGGGACAATCCAGGCGAAAGCGGTGCACGGTTTCGAGGATGGACACCCCATGGACAGACGCGATCTACTCGATGAACTGGAACGAATCGCAGGCCATGATGGCGTGCGCCACCGGCCCGTTGACCTTCTCGTCTACGAGTACGACGGTTCGGTGGACGGAGCGGTGGACACCGCCGCGCCAACGGCCGTGGTGCTGCCCAGGACCACGGAGCAGGTGGCGGCGATCGTGCGCCTGGCGCGTCGGGCCAACCTGCCGGTGGTGGCGCGTGGCGCGGGAACCGGGCTTTCCGGAGGCGCGGTCGCCCAGAGCGGCGGGATCATCATCTCGCTCACCCGCATGGACAAGATCCTTGAAGTCAACAAGGTGGACCGGACGGCGCTGGTGCAGCCTGGTGTCATCAATCTGGAACTCTCCGAGTATGTGAAAGGGGATGGGTTGTTCTTCGCGCCCGACCCATCCAGCCAAAAGGCCTGCACGATCGGCGGGAACATCGCCGAGAATTCCGGCGGTCCGCATTGCCTGAAGTATGGCGTGACCACGAACCACATCCTGGACCTGGAGGTGGTGCTGCCGGATGGCGAGGTGATCTGGACGCGGTCCGCTGGAGACGGATACGGTGGCCTGGACCTCACGGCGGCGATCGTCGGCTCCGAGGGTATGTTCGGCATCGTGACGAAGGCGCTGGTTCGGCTCACGCCAACGCCACCGGCGATTTCGGTACAGCTCGCCGCGTTCGGCTCGCTGGATGACGCGTCGCATGCCGTGACAAACATCATCGCGGCCGGAAACCTGCCGGCTTCGCTGGAAATGATGGACAACCTGACGATCCAGGCGGTGGAGCCGGCCTACCATGCCGGCTACCCGATGGACGCGGGCGCGGTGCTGCTCATCGAATCGGACGGCAACGCGGCCGAAGTGGCTGAGTCCGTCGAGGAGATCGCCCGGTTGTGCGGCGAGGCGGGCGCCACCGAGGTGCGCCACGCCGATACCGCCGTGGAGCGAGACCTGCTGTGGAAGGGCCGGAAGATGGCCCTGGCGGCGATGGGTCGGCTCGCTCCCAACTACTACCTGCATGACACCGTTGTTCCTCGATCTCGGTTGCCGGAGACGCTGGAGGCGGTGGAAGCGATTTCACGCCACCACAAGCTTCAGATCGCGAACGTCTTCCACGCGGGCGATGGAAACCTGCATCCGCTGATGCTGTTCGACCGGCGCAATCCCGGCGACGTGCAGCGAATCCTGGAAGCGAGCCACGACCTGATCCACGAGTGCGTGAAGTTTGGCGGGACACTGAGCGGCGAGCACGGCATCGGCACCGAGAAACGCGGGTACATGACCCTGGTGTTCAGCGAGGATGACCTGCGGGCGATGGCCGGATTGAAGCAGGCGTTCGATCCCGAGCAACGCTTCAACCCAAACAAGGTGATTCCGACGGGGTACATGTGCGGGGAAGTGAAGGAACTGCACATGAAGGCGATGGAACAGCAGCACGGGATTGTGGCGGTTTGATGGACAACGCATCATCAATTGAACTGGTATCAGGACTCCGCGCCGACCGAATCGAGCGCGTGGCGACCGTCGACGAGGTGTCGGGTTTGCTTCGAGCCGCCGGGGAGGCCAGCGAGACGGTGGCGCCATTCGGCGGCAAGCGTAGCCTGGGCACCGGTTCGGACAAAGTCTCCGCCACCCATGGCATGGACTTGACCGGCCTGTCGGGCGTGCTGGCATATGAACCGGCGGACCTAACGGTCTCGGTCCGGACTGGAACCACCTGGGCCGAGATTCAGCGCGTGCTGGGCGAGCAGGGCCAGGAACTCCCGCTGGACATTCCGGATCCGGAGAGAACGACGGTCGGCGGTGTGGTCGCCACCGGCTTCGCGGGGGCGCGAAGACTGCGATCCGGAACGCTCAAGGACCTGCTCATCGGCTGCGAGTTCGTTCGCGGCGACGGGATGGTGGCGAAGGCTGGCGGGATGGTGGTCAAGAACGTGAGCGGCTTCGAAATCCCGCGATTCCTGCATGGCTCGTGGGGTGCGCTGGCGGTCGTCACGTCGGTCAACCTCAAGGTGGTGCCGAAGCCGCGAGCGGACGGCACGCTGGTGTCGACAGGCCATGCGTGGTCAGAGGCGATCGAGCTGGCGCGGTCGCTCGTCGGCGGAGAATCGCCGGTGGAGGCCGTGGCGGTTGAGATCGACGGGGGGCAGGCGAGCATCGCCGTCCGGGCGACCGGGCGGGCGAGCGCGGTGACGTCCACGCTAGGATCCGCTCGGAGTGCGCTGGATGGGCGCGAGGACCTGACGAGGCTTGACGGCGCGGATTCGACTGGCTATTGGCAGGGACTCGTCGACGGGTATTCGGAAGATGATGGGCGGATCGTTGTTGCCCTGGCCTGCCGGCCCCAGGAAGTCTCCGGCGTGGTGGAGAAGCTGGTCGAGGCAGCTTCAGGCGCGTCTATCTCGGTGATGCCTGGCTATGGCGGCGTTCGCGTGCGCCTCGATGCCGCTGATGACGTGACCAGCGCGGGCGCCCTTCGGTCGCTGACCGGTGCCGCGACCAATGCTGGGGCGAGCTATGTGATCGAATCGGCCCCGGTTGACCTTCGCGGAGAGTTCAAGGCATGGGGCGAGGAACCGGACGGTATCTCGGTGATGCGGGCGGTGAAGGCGCAGTTCGACCCCAACGGCGTGCTCAATCCGGGCAGGCTGATTGTGTAGCGTTCCGATCCTTGGGTTGATGCTGAATACGATGGACATACGATTGGGCGGGGGAACTTGATGGCTGTATCGCTAATAGACATGGTCCAGCATGGCTTTTCAGGGCAGGACACGCCGGACGACGACCTGCTGCGTGCCTGCGTGCACTGCGGAATGTGCCTGCCAACTTGCCCGACCTACAGGATGACCGGGCAGGAGGCGTCGTCGCCGCGTGGTCGCTTGTGGTTGATGAAGTCCGTCGCCGACGGGCGGCTGGACCTGCTGGACGACGAGTTCGACGAGCAGATGTACCAGTGCCTGAACTGCCGGGCGTGCGAGGCCGTGTGCCCTTCTGGCGTGCACTACGGTCCGCTGGTGGAGGCCTCGCGAGCGCAACTTGAGATGCATCGTCCTCGACCGGTGTGGCAGCGGGCGGTGCGGAAGGTTGGACTGGATTTCCCATTTTCCAGGGTCGGGCGGATGCGGGCGATGGTAAACGGGCTGCGCATCTACCAACGGACCGGCCTGGGCAAGGCGCTGCGCAGGACGGGCGTGTTGCGGCTGATGCGATTGGAAACGCTGGAGGCGATGCTCCCGCCGATCGCGGAAGCGCCACTCGTGGCGGGCAAGGAGTCATGGAAACCGGAGACGGCGTCGGATTCGGTGGACCTGTTCAACGGCTGCATCATGAGCACCGTCTTTTCGAACGTGAATCGGGCCACGGGCCGGGTGATGGAGCACAACCACGTCGCGATGGATGTCCCGGCGGGACAGCAGTGCTGCGGGGCGTTGCACGTTCACTCGGGGATGATGGACGAGGCCCGGACGCTGGCCCGAACCAACATCGAGGCGTTCGAGGGGGACGGTTCGAGCCCGATCATCGTGACGGCGGCGGG
>JAEWEG010000058.1 GCA_023389575.1 Chloroflexota bacterium
GATTGGGGTGGCAGGCGCCGTGGTCGCCGCGGCGCTGCTGGCGGCAGGATCGCAGGCGATCTGGGCGACGGCGTTGACAGCCGGAAGCAGCCCAAGGCTTCCGAGCAGCAACGCGAACAGCACGAACGAGTTGATTACCGTTCTCTGCCAACCACGCACCATGAACACCCTCCCAGGTAATGGGCAACTATTGTGTTTGTCGCACAGATACTCAGATACTGAGTAGATACTGGCATCATAGCGAGCACGGGACAAGGTGTCCATCGTTCCGCGTCCTGATTCCTGATGGGCGTTGGCTGGCAGGCGAGGGGAGTCACCTCAGGCGTTCGGCGGGGCTTTCCGTGATGCGCCGGGAGATGGGTTCCGGACAAAGAGAAAGCCCTCGCGTTCGCGAGGGCTTTCTGCCTTCTGGTGGAGACGGGGGGATTCGAACCCCCGACCTCTACAGTGCGATTGTAGCGCTCTCCCAGCTGAGCTACGTCCCCAGGGGCGTTCGGATTATACGCAGGCGGCGTGCTGGGCGTCAATCGAAGTTGGCGGTATTCGCGCGTTTTCCCGCGCTATGTCGTGAATACAAGCGACCCAGCAGAGAGAATGGCCGAAACGAGGGTGGAGCCCCAGACGGTTTCGAGCTCGGAATCGAGCGTTTCGATAAGCTGTCGCATATCCGCCGGCGCGGAATCGTGAAGAGCCTCGGCGACGATGAGCACCTGGCTGCTGCTCGGACGAATAGCGGAGAGTCCGCTCTGGCGGTTGGTCCACCGGCGGGCGTGGGCACGGTTCGCGTCGTCGGCGAAGATGACCTCTCGCTCGTAAGGGCGTTCGATCTCGCCGCCGAAGGTGAGGAAGGACTCGGAGCCGGCGGCGAGGCGAACCGTCAGATCGCCATCGATGTGGTCGCGATCGAAGACGGCGATGGGCACCGCGAAGGCGATCGAGATGGCGTTGCAGAGGTCGATGAGCGGATGGAGTTCCGGAAGCGAACCCTCCTTCCGGAATCGGCGGAGAAGCGACTCCGAGGCACAGCGGTACTGGGTGGGTTTGAGACCCATCTGGCTGAACGCCTGGCGCCAGGCCCTGATCTCGGGAAACTCCGACTCGGGGCCGGAGGCGAGTCGTTCGCGAGCCCGTTCCAGGTAGGGCGCGGATCGTTCGCGTACCTGGGCCTCGCTGGTGATGCCGTCGATGGTGATTACGGCGGGGACGAGGGCGGGAAAGTCGTTCCAAAGTTCAGGCGAGTGGCTGAAGTGCATGCTGGCTCCTGACATCGGCTGGATCGGCATTGTGTGGTGCTTCCATTCAATCATGTTTTGGAAAAGCCGTTGCGCCGGGGCTGTTGGCGTCTACCATGGAGCGATGGGTTCGAGGTGCGGCACACGGCGATTCGCCGGGCGGTTTGATGATGGAGTGCGATCGATGGTGGTGGAGCGGTCAGGGGAGGTCGTGAGCGAGCGGCTGGCGAGGCTAACGGCCGATATCGACGCCGGGGTTCGTGGCGCGGTGGACGCGTTCTGGAACGAGGCGAAGGCGTGCGGCACGCCGCTCGTGGAAATGGTCGAGGGAAAGGACGGTGTTTGTCTGGTGACCTTCCTGTGGCGGGAGTCGCCGGACGAACCGATCGATCACGTCGCGGTGGCGGAATGGTTCTCGGGCAGGGAGATGGCACCCCGGCTGATGGAGCGTCTCGGGGAGACCGACATCTGGTACCGGACTGTGGAGATGGATTCGCGGCTGCGATTCACCTACGGATACTGGATCAACGACTCGATGGAGCCGCTGCGGGATGGTCCGGAGTTGCCGGAGCGGGTGAAGCGGATTCGCTTCGACCCACTGAACCCGAAGCGGGCGTTCCAGTCCTGGATGACGAAGGTGGAGACCGAGTTCAACCGGGACAGCTCGGTGGTGGAGTTGCCGGACGCCAGGCCGTTCCGCTGGCGGGTGGACCGGGGGGCGCCGAAAGGCGAGGTGGTGAAGACGACCTTCTCCAGTGAACGGCTCGGTGGCGAGCGAGACGTGTGGGTCTATACGTCACCGGGAATCGAGCGGGCCGACGAGGACGCCGCGTTGCTGGTGCAGTTCGACGGCGACGCCTGCGCGGGGATGATGGCGCTGCCGGCGGTGCTGGACAACCTGCGTGCCGAAGGCCTGATCCGGCCGGTGGTGGGGGTGTTCGTTGGGCATGGTCCGTACCGGGGCATGGACCTGACGTGCAATCCGGAATTCACGGACGTCGTGGCGGATGAACTGATCCCCTGGGCCCGGTCACGGTACCGGATCGGGGAGGGGCCAGAGTCGGTGATCGTGGCGGGGCAGAGTCTTGGTGGGTTGGCGGCGGCCTGGATTGGGTTGACGCGACCGGACGCGGTGGGTTCGGTGATTTCGCAGTCGGGATCGTTCTGGTTTCTGCACGACCTCGAAATGGCCTTTGGCGCGACCCCGCCGGTGGGAACCGCGCCTGGTTTTGGGTGGCTTCCCGCCGAGGTGGCGACCTGGGATCGGGTGCCGACTCGGTTCTGGCTGGAGGTTGGCACGCTGGAGATGACCAACGAAGGGCTGATGCCGAGCATGGTGTACGTGAGCCGTCACATGCGCGACGTGCTACTCGCGAAAGGGTACGACGTAACCTACCGGGAATATCCGGGCGGCCACGAGTGGTGGTACTGGGGGGAGTTGCTGGCCGACGGGATCCTGCGGTTCGCCGGATCGGCCGGGCGTGGGAACAATCGATCCGGCGCCGACGTTTCCTCAGCAGGATAGCAACGGTTCCTTCCACACCGACCATGGGCGCTCATTAGGCCGCTCACCCCTTGGAGACCTGACATGATCAAGACCGACGTTCTGTACCAGCCAGCCTATTCCCTCGCCAGGGTCACCCTGGATCCTGGAGACGAGTTCCGGGTCGAGGCCGGAGCGATGGTGAGCATGCGTGGCGTGCAGATCGAGACGAAGGCGCAGGGCGGCTTCCTCAAGTCGCTGAAGCGATCGGTGCTTGGAGGAGAGTCGTTCTTCCTGAACACCTTCCGGGCGACCGACGCGAACGCCGAGGTGACGGTGGCGCCCTCATTGCCAGGTGACATCACGACCTTCCAGCTTCGGAACAACGATCTCATCGTGCAGGCTGGCAGTTTTCTCGCCAGCGAGATGGGGATCACTGTCGACACCCAATGGGGCGGCGCGAAGGCGTTCTTCGGCGGCGAAGGGCTGTTCATGCTGCGCTGCTCGGGCTCGGGGCAGGTGATCCTGTCGAGCTACGGCGCGATCCACAAGGTGGAGCTTGGCGCCGGCGAGCGGTACACGGTGGACACCGGTCACATCGTCGCGTTCGACGCGCACATTCCGTACACGATCCGGAAGGCGGGAAGCTGGAAGTCGACGATTTTCGGCGGCGAGGGCCTGGTGGTTGACTACCAGGGACCAGGCAACATCTTCCTGCAGACCAGGAGCCAGGAGGCGTTCCTTGGCTGGCTGATTCCGCGATTGCCCCGGGACAACTCCAACTAGAGACTCGGGAGACCTACGGATGATGGCGGCGGCCCAGATGCGGGCCGCCGTTATCGTTTCCGGCAGGTGTCACCGGGCATCGGTGCTGGAGGCCGAGGGTGCAGGGCGTGAGCGCGCCAGCCGGAAATCTGACTATGGACGCGTCATTCCGCGTGCCTGGGGGTGGTGGAGTTACCCGCCGCCGTTTCTGGGGGCGTGCGGATGCTCCTCCAGGTCGCGTATGCCAGTCCAGAAAGGGCAAGCAGGAGAGACGAGGCGAACGCGAGAACCTTGCCTACCGTGAACAGCAGGGCGATCCAGCTGACCAGGTCACTCTGATGCGGGAACTGGTCAGTCTGAAACCCGAGGAGGAGGTTCTCGCCAAGGTCGAAGACCAGCCCACCGATAAAGGGGACGATCATGGCCACATAACCGAGATTGCCATTGAGAAAGGCGAATTGATTGATCGCGAAGGCAACCGAGTGGGCGAGTAGCCGGGCATACAGCAAAGCGAACAGGATATCGAACACCAGATAGCTTAAGTACCACTGCCTGCCCGAGACTCCGTAGGCTTCGAGGGCGACGCTCACATCTCCCGGGCCGCGCAAGGGCCAGATCATGGCGTCAAGGACACGTACCCCTCCCATATGACTCTGGAGCCAGGGGGAGCCCAGCCAAAGGATTACCACGAGAGCGATGACGACGGACATGAACGTTCCGGCGGCCGAGCGGAACCTTATATCCGCCTGGAATCGATCGAGCGATGCCTTGATCTCGCTCCACCTCAGCAGGTCCCGCGGTTTCTTGTTGAGCAACACGGATAGGTGCATGCCCTTGGCGAGCCATGACGACCCAAACGCGGCGGTCACCACTACTTCCCCGAGGAGAAGCCCGTTCTTGTCCCACCAGAATCCATTGGTGGCATTCACCAGATTGGTGGCGATGATGAACAGGGCGGACAGGATGATGATGACCGCCATAAACAGATGGAACCTGGCCCAACGCTGCGTCGGCCACCAGAGCGGGCCGAGTTCTTCGACATTGCGTCCATCCTTTTCTTCGCGATAGGCGAACAGCCAGCAGATGCAGGCCATGCTCGCCACCACCACGCTCGCGCAGGTCAGGTGGATCAGGTTGGTGGGCTCTTCCCCGAAGAACTCCTGGATTCGCGTGGGCGCGGCGTCGTAATTGGGACTGCTCCTGGTTGGGAAGAAGGCAACTCCGATTGACGCGGCTCCCGCGATCCAGCTCAGGCGGTTGTCCCAATTCTTCTCGGAAATCCTGTAGGTGAAAAGAAGGATCCCCGTGACGGAAAGGATCACCGCGAAAAAGTCGCGCATTCCGGTGTGATAGTAGGCGCTGAGCGAATGGAGTTCGCCAATGTCGGGGCGATCGAGAATGAGCACGCCGGTAACGAGGATGATGGGCAGCGCCAGGTCTAGGATGCCCACCAGCGTCCGAATCCAGTGGTAGGTGCGGAGGTAGGCGAGGGAAATAGGATCGCCTCCCGCCGCGTTGGCGGTGGCTTCTCGTGAGATATCCTCCGCGGATCGATTCAGTTCTTCGCCAGCAAACATGACTTCCTCGCTTTCGCTGAGAACTGGAATCGGAACGTCATGAACTGATTGGTGTGCCAGGACTGTCGCGAGCGAATTGGCGGAGAAATACCTGGTTTTGGAAGATGACCTGAAGGGCTTTCCACAACGAAGGCTTTAAGTTGTATTTGTCACCGGCGGATGAGCTTTTCCAATAGTGATGGATATCGCCAATACATTAGGGTTTAAGTTTCCTGAAGTCAATATCCTAATTCGTCGTCTGGGACCATTATCTTTGCCACACAAAGACCGTGAGACGGCGACGTAATTTGCGAGATGACAGGGTAGCGGTCCGGCTGGTGCAAGCAACCATGCGCGAATCGGTGACGGCCCACTCGCAAGGCTCCAGCCATTTCCGGTTGATGTGGATTCTCGAGAGGCCCGCGATCAGTGGAGAAGACCAACCATCCGCGCGGGCCCACCAACAGGCAGACCATGTCGCGGTGGACCTGGACACCGCATGCAGAGGAGCTCCAGCGGGTTGGAATTTGAACTGGCCGCGAGTTGGTGGGCGGGGCGCTACTGACGGCAATGTCTCAACCGATGGCATGACGGCTGCTTGTGGCGCGGTGACTCGCGTTAGCGGGCGGAGAGTGCTTCTCGGTCAGCCTTCGATGCCGGTACCCATCACGTACGAAGGCCAAAGACGCTCACGGGAAACAACGATGGCCACCCGCATGGGTGGCCATTTCCCTTGGTTTCATGGGGTTTTCGTGGAGCGGGCGATGGGACTCGAACCCACGACAGCCTGCTTGGGAAGCAGGTACTCTACCAACTGAGTTACACCCGCGAACGATGCGTACGTATGCACCAATGATGGCCGCGCCACTACTCTTATCGTATCACATCGCGATCCACTCCGGTGATTATACCAGACCGTTTCGGACCTCGTGGGGTACCTTGAGGATGCGTTGGGTCGGGGAAGGAAGCTCCGAATGGAAAGACGCCTCCCGGTGGCTAAGAGCTGGTCAACGGAGTTGAGCGGTCTGATCGGAAGCCTGGCGATAGAGGCAATCAGCTTTTCCCGGGAGTGGATGACTCCAGGTGCGGTCGACGCCGGCCTTCCTGAGGGAAATGTCTCGGTTCATCAGGCGAGCGCAAGCGTGGCCAGGACCGGAAAGTGATCGGAGGCGAGGCGGGTGGCCGGTGTATCGATGACCTCACAGGTGGTGACCCGAAGCGCCGGGGAAACGTGGATCATGTCGATGCACTCCGTCGCCGGTCGTTCGGGATGGGCCGGGATCGTGTAGCCGGCTTCATCCGGGTGAACGGCGAGCCAGGCGTTGTTGAGACGGCGGCGAATCGGGTTGAGCTCGGGTGAATCCGAAGCGGCGTTTAAGTCTCCGGTGAGAATCACCGGGACCTGGGCCGCGTCGATTGCCTTGCCAATGATACCAGCCTGTTCGAGACGCTGGTCGGTGGCTTCAGCTTCGGTGATCGGTGAACCAACCTGGAGATGTGTGTTCAGGAAGAGGATATCCCCGAACTCCGCCGAGCCGATCTTCGCGGAGAGCAGTCCCCTCGGTTCGAACCCCTCGTGGATGGGGAAGGGGCGGTTCTCGCTGGACAGGATTGGGTTCCTGGACAGAATGAGGGTGCCGTACTCGCCGCCGGATTCCGGCTCGATAAGGTTCGCGCCGTAGGAGTAGTCCATGGCGAGTGCCGAGGCGAGCAGGGCGGGCTGATCCTGGTTTTCGGACCGGGGCCAGAATCGGTCGACTTCCTGGAGGGCGACCAGGCTCGCGCCGGTATCGCGAATGACGGCGACGACGCGATCGAGATCGACCCGGTCGTCGTTGCCGAGCGCGTGGCGGATATTCCAGGTCAGGACGTTCATGGATTGATCCTCGATCATTGGGTGGCCGGGAGTGCGATTTACGAACGTTGAATGGTTCGCTGGAAGGAGAGGTTTGGCTTGAACGTGCCGTCGATTCATCATGTGCAGGTGGCGATGCCGTCCGGCGGTGAGGACCGGGCGCGAGCATTCTACCGGGATCTCCTTGGATTCAGGGAGGTGGCGAAGCCCGAACCGTTGAAACGCAAGGGCGGTGTCTGGTTCGAGACGGGCAACCTGCAGGTACACCTGGGCGTCGACGAGGCGTTCGTGCCTGCCGGGAAGGCGCACGTCGCCTATCTGGTGGCCGACGTGGTTGCGGTGCGGTCGCGGATCGAGACGGCGGGCTTCCCGGTGGTTGATGACGGTGATCTGCCAGGTTACGAGCGGTTCTACACCAGCGATCCCTTCGGCAATCGCGTCGAGGTTCTTGCCACGGCGGGCTGATGAATCACGAGGAGGGAAGCGGCTGGCAGGTGGGGCAATACGTGGTGCCGCGACCGGCGACGACGGTGCGGACGAACGGCGTACCACATCTCCCGCAGGATTCACCCGATTTCGCCCGATTGTAGGCGCGAAGGAAGTTGGCGTTGCTTCCGGTTTCCCCGTAGGGATTCTCGAAGGTGGAGAAGGTGGTGCCCTGGTTGGAGAGGGCGATGTTGAGAACGTGGCGGATCGCCTGGAGTAGGCGCTTCACATGGTCGGTCGTCAGGGAGTTCGCGGGGCAAAGCGGGTTGATCCTGGCTCGATAAAGTGCCTCGTCGACATAAATGTTGCCCAATCCGGCGATGAGATGCTGGTCGAGCAGAGCGTTCTTGATTGGGCCTGGTCGGCGGGCGAGCGCGGCGTGCAGCCAGATGGCGGTGAGCGTCGAGGCGAACGGCTCCGGGCCGAGCTTGCGATCGAGCTGGTCGACGGCGGCCTGGTCGGCGAGGACGAGCCGCCCGAACTTCCGCTGGTCTCCGAACCGCAGGTCGGTGCCGTTCGCGAGATGGATGGCGACGTGTTCGAAGCGGACCGGTGGGTCACTCGCTGGGAGGAGCAGGAGCCGTCCGGTCATGCGGAGGTGGGTGATCAGGTAAAGCCCGCCGTCCAGATGGAGCGTGAGGTACTTGCCGCGACGTGTCGCCCTGGTGAATGAGCGTCCAATGAGGGTCGAAGCGGGATCGATGCCGGGAAGCGTGGTTTCCAGCACCGCCGTGAAATCGCGCAGGCTTACCCCGGATATGGCCTGTCCGATGATATGAGGCTCGATGATGCGGCGTACGGTTTCGACCTCGGGAAGTTCTGGCATGGGGACGAACCGGATCCTTTCGTGTGGAATGTGGGGCTGTCGAGGCACGCCGGCGTTGTGGCTAGCGTAACGTACAGGCCGTTCGCGGGGGCGAATCGCCTCGGGTGAGCGGCGATCGGTCTGGCATACTTCGGTGATTAGGGTCGGGGATGCATTTGTGTTCCCCGTGCGAGATCGCGAGACAGGTGAGGCGACGATGACCGCGGAGACAGATTGCGTTTTTTGCCGGATCGCGGCGGGTGAGTTTGGAACCGAGTTCCTGTACGAGAGCGAGAACGTGGTCGCGTTCAACGATCTGGCGCCCGTGGCGGGTACGCATGTGTTGGTGATACCGCGCCGCCATTTGGCGAGCGTCGCGGACATTGGAGAGCCGGACGCGGAGTTGCTGGCCGAGGTGATTGCCGCCGCGAACCAGGTCGCCGCCGATCGTGGCATCGTGGAGACCGGCTACCGGATTCTCACCAACCACGGCAAGGATGCCGGTCAGACCGTGTTCCATCTGCATTTTCACCTGCTCGGCGGCAATGAACTCGCGCCAATTGGATAGACGAAAGAGGTTTGGGACGAATGAGTGAGAACCAGTCGCTGAAGGAACGCCTGACGACCGACATGAAGCAGGCGATGAAGGACCGCGACAACGAACTTCGGGATACGATCCGGCTGCTGCTGTCGGCGGTGAAGAACGCCGAGATCGACAAGCGGTCAGACCTGAACGACGACGAGGCGATGGCCGTGCTGAGGAGCCAGGCCAAGCAGCGCCAGGATTCGATTCAGCAGTATCGCGACGGTGGCCGGGCCGACCTCGCCGACAAGGAGGCGTCGGAGCTCGCGATCATCGAGCGGTACTTCCCACAGCAGCTGAGCGATTACGAACTCGCGACGCTGGTCGCCGAAGGCATCGTCGAGACGGGCGCGGCCGGTCCGAAGGACATGGGCAAGGTGATGGGGCTGCTGACGAAACGGGCCGGCAACACGGTCGATGGGCGACGGCTCTCGACGGAGGTGCGCGAAGCCCTGGCCGGCAAGGGATAGGTGACGATGCCTCCGAGTGGGCTCAGTCTCAGGCTAACGATCGATGCCGATGCCGCGCTCCCGGCGGGGTATGTCGAGGAAGATCTCGCCTCGCTGGTGGAATTCGCGCTGCGTGACCTGGATTGCGAGGGCGAGTGGGAGGTGAGCATCCTGTTCACCTCCGACGAGCACATTCAGCACATGCACGACCAATTCATGGGTATCGATACGCCGACGGATATCATGACGTTTCCGTACGAGGAGGATGAGTTCGCGCCGGTCGGCGAGTTCGTTCAGGGGGGCGACCTGGTGATCTCCGTGGAGACGGCGCGGGTGAACGCCATCGACCACGGATGGTCGCACCTTCAGGAACTCTGGTTCCTGGTGCTGCATGGCGTGTTGCATCTGTTGGGTTGGAACGATACCGACGCGGAGATGCGAAAGGCAATGCTCGACCGGCAGGGAGCGCTTCTCTCCGGGTGGGAAAGGGTCAGAAGCGCCTAATATGGCAACTGGCCGGGATGCTCACCGGCGGTGGAGATAGGAAACCGGCGGTGAGTTCGGTTGTTACGAATCTTGACTAGTCCGTAAGGACATAGTGGGCGCCACTTACCGACACCAAACGCATGGGAAGCCGGGCGGTTTCCATTTGGGAGCCGCCCGGTTTGTCGTTGCGTGGGGAAACGTGGCGTCGGATCAGGCCGGGGCCTTGATCTCCGACCAGTATTCCTGGCGAAGCTGATCGGCGGCGTGGAGAGCCGCCCGGCGCTGGACTTCCGGCAGCATCGCGCGGGACTGCATCGGCGGCAGTTCCCGGGCGGGTTCGTCTCCCTGGGCAAGCGCCATGAAGACGGTTCCGGCGAACAATCCTTGCGGTTGAGTCTCTCCGGCGAAGACAAGGCTTACCCCAACGCCAGCGCCATCGAAGCCGCGAGCGCGTTCGGCGAGGCTGAGCGCCAGCTGTTTCGCTTCCTCGGGATCGAGCCCGATCCGCACGGGGAGGATCGAGGACTCAACCACCCACGGCGCGGTTTCCGGGCTCTGGGCGAAGAGGGCGGTGAAGTTTCCGCCCGTCCCGTGCTCCACAATGCCGAGCGGGGTGTCGTTGCTGGCGAGATGTCGGGCAATCACGGTGGCGAGGGTATCATCGTCCGCCCCCCAGATGTACGGGCGAAGGAGTTCGCGGACCGCGTCGGCACCGGCATCGCGCCGGGCGCGCGTTTCGACCGGGTCGTTGCCGACGGCCGTGATCCGGACGTGGACGCCATCATCCTTGGCATAGGTGGCGACCACGGGATCAGCAGCGACCACCAGTTCGTGGACGATATCCTCGGCGGCGGACTCACCGATGCCGATCGTCTTGATGATGATGGAGTCGATGACCTGGGATCCGGCGAGCGCCTGGAGGCGGGGCAGGGCCTGTTCCTTCCACATCCGGAACATTTCGCGGGGCACGCCCGGCATGGTGATGATGACGGCCGGGTGTTCCTCGCCGGCGGACACGAACCAGCCGGGGGCCGTTCCGACCGGGTTGGGAAGGATCTCGGCGGAAGGGATGACCCAGGCCTGCTTGGCGTTGCGGACCGGCATCGCCTGACCGCGGCCCGTGAAGAAGGACTCCAGTTCGCGGAAGAGGTCGGGATCGATCCGCGGCTCTTCCACCAGAACCTCGGCGATGGCCTCTCGCGTGAGATCGTCGTCGGTTGGCCCGATCCCCCCGCTGCAAATGACGACGTCGGCAAGTGAAATGGCGTGGCGCAGGGCGTCCGCCAACTGCTGGAGGTCGTCACCGACGTGGGTGACGTGGATCAGGTCGATTCCCGCGGCGGCGAGTTCCTGGGCGAGATAGGTCGAATTGGTGTCCGTAAGCTGGCCCAGAACGAGTTCGGAGCCGATCGAGAGGATATAGGCGCGCATGGTCCGCCTTCCGGGGCGCGGGTCTGTGCCGCATGGTATCGCGGGGACCGGCGGCATTGAACCTCTGCCGCCGGTCAGCCCGGGATGGTCGATGGCAATCGTACGAGAGCCACATCCAGGCACCGTGTGTTCGCGATGCGGGGACATTCTGGTCGGGGTTGGGAGAGGTTGTCAACGGCAAGGTTGGGCCGGTTGGAAAACGCCTGGCTTACGCCGCTCCTTTCTGAGGATGCCGGTGTGGACGATGGGATTGTGGCATGCGAGGATCGAAGCCTACCGACACGAGTTCCAGGCGAATGGGAGCGAGGATTTCATGACAGAACGGCTGGCGGGCAAGGTGGCGGTGATTACTGGCGGCAGCGGCGGGATCGGTTCGGCGGCGGGGCATGTGTTTAATCGTCAAGGAGCGTCCATCGTGCTGGTCGATCTCGACGAGGCCGCGCTGAGAGAGGCTGCCTCGAGCATCGATCAATCCGGCGATCGTGTGGCCTGGGTCGCGGCGGACCTGACGGTCGAGTCCGAGGCGGAGCGGGTGGTGAACGAGGCGCTGGAGCGGTTCGGGTCGCTCGATGTGCTGGCCAACGTCGCCGCGGTTCGGGAATATGGACCGGTCACCGAAGCCACCGTGGAACAATGGCAACGCATCCTCAATGTGAACCTGCTGGCGGCGGCGTACTGCTCAAAATTCGCGGTTCTCGCCATGGAGCGCGCTGGCGGAGGCAGCGTGATCAACGTCTCGTCCGGGAACGCGATGGCGGGGCGGGGTGGCATGGGACTGTACGACGCCTCGAAGAGCGCGTTGCTGGCGCTGACCCGCTCGATGGCCTGCGACCACGCGGCGGCGGGCGTGCGGGTCAACACGATATCGCCTGGCCCGACGCTGACATCCTTCCACATCCGACGTCGGATGGAGAACACCGGTGAGTCGTACCAGGACGCGGAAGCGGCCATCCGGGCTCAGGGCGCCTCTGGAACGCTACTGGGCCGCCAGGCGGAGCCGGAGGAAATCGCCAACGCGATGCTGTTCCTGGCGAGCGACGAATCGTCGTACGTGACCGGGGCGAACATTCCGGTGGATGGCGGACTGAAGGGATTGCGCGCCTGAGTCAGGTCGTTCCAATCCTTATAGGTCGGAGCGCCGGTGCCCTAAACCAGGATGGCACCGGCCCGACACGTTCGAGGTGGGGGCATTCATGGCGCGATCGCGGTTGCAGGCGTTTGACTACGATTTGGACTTCTCGTCGATCAACTTCCGAGAGCGCCCCGACCTCTATCGCGTCGGCAAGGGGGAGCAGGGGGTGCTCCTCGTCGAGCCGTACAAGTCGGAGCTACTTCCGCTGTGGCGGTTTCGCGAGCCGGAAATCGCCCGGGAGTCGGCCGAGGCGTTGACGCGGATGTTCGAGGCTTACAAGCGCGAGGGCGACTTCGTTGGCATGGACATGACCCGGAAGTTCCTCCAGATGGGATTCACCCGGTCGCGGCGATACGCCAACCATCGGAGTGGCCGGAAGTGGTCGCCGGATCGGAGCGAGGTGCTGCCGCTGGATATCGATCCGGTGAAGGCGGAGTGCGCGGAGATCTTCTACGCGGCCTATGTCCAGGCCCGTGAGGACGAGGACTATCAGCGCATGATGCAGGAACACATCGAGCGCTACCCGGTCGAGAAGGCATGATCTCGTCACCCCCACGGCCACGGGAAGGTGGGCGCCAGTGCCGCGCGGAGTCCACTCGTCCGCGCGCTCCAATTGCTCAATAAACCACCCAATTGACATAGTGCTCCGCGTACCGTACGGTGATTCCGAACTCAGTTCACACACAAAAAGCTCGCCGTGATTCCATTCCTCATCGGAAAGGGGCGCACCATGGAGACCTCGTCGGCAGGTGTCATTCGTTCCGGACGCTCGAGTACTGGCCCTGGTCTATCGCGGCGCATGGCACTCACTGGCGCCGCCCTCGCCGCGACAGCGGCTGGGGCGGGGCGCTTGTCGGTGGCAGCGGCCCAGAACGCTCCGCAGGCGACGCCTGGCGGGGCGGTTCCGCCGTCGCCCAGCCTGGAATGGCTGGGGACCCTCACGGCCCAGTTGGGACCGCTCACCGCCATCGGTGCCACGCCGATGGGTACCCGCCTGATCGCGCCGGTCGTCTCCGGGACAATTCAGGGACCGAACCTGAACGGGACGCTGATCGGTCCGAGCGGCGACTGGCTCCTCGTTCGTTCGGATGATGTCGGCCAGATCGATGTCAGGGGGACCATCGAAACGGATGACGGGGCGCTGATTTACGTGACCTACCGCGGGTACCTCACCCGGGTCATGGAACTGCTGCCGCGCTGGGCGAACGGCGAGGTGATTTCGCCTTACGAGCACTATTTCGTCACGACTCCGTACTTCGAAACCGCCGCCCCAAACTATGACTGGTTGCAGCGGACCGTCACCATTGGGATGGGCTCGCTCACCACGGGTGGCGTGAAATACGAACTCTTCACGGTCGGATAGCTCGCACGGTCCTCCTGGACGGCTGAACGACGACTGGCCGGGCATGCGCCCGGCCAGTCGCGGTTTCGTCTGGACGATTCGAGAGGAATACTCCCCCGAGAGTGTCTCCGAAGTTCCTTTACGTGACGGTGACGGTTCCCTGCATGCCTGGGTGGTAGATGCAGAAGTACGGGAATTCACCCGCTTCGGTGAAGGTGTAGCTGAAGGTTTCTCCAGGATCCATCCGGGCCGAATCGAAAACGCCGTCTGAACTTGTGACCGTGTGCGGCGCGACGTCGTTGTTCGTCCAGGTGATCGTCGTGCCCACGGCGACCTGAAGCTCGGCCGGCGCGAACGCGAAATCCTCAATGGAGGCGGTAACCTCGGTGGCGGACTCGGCCGCGGGTTCATCGCTCATGGCCGCGGCGCCGCAGGTGGACGCCGCTTCGTTGATGCCCTCCGCCGATACCGGAATCGCGGCGATGTCGACCCGTGCGAGGAAGCCAAGTCCTTCGCCGCGGTTTTCGCCAAAGGCTGGTGCCGAGAAGTAGAGCGACCCATCGGGGGCGAAGCCCAGGTAGACGGGGTAGTCAACACCCGTGACGACCGTCTCAAGCGTGTCCGGCCCAGTCTGGCGGACGATGCGTCCCGTGCCAGGCATGAGGTAGGGAGGCTCGTCGAGATTGTTGGTGGCCATTTCAGCGGCGTAGAGGACGCCATCCGGTCCCATGACAAGGTCGGTCACGGCGGTCAGGCCCAGCCAGTGATCGGTGACCACGCCGTCGCCAGTGACATGGATGACCTTGGAAGTGCCATCCGCGAAGGGCACGACGGTCTCGAACGTGACGTAGGCGCCACCCTCATTGTCGAGGGCGATCCCGGTCGGAACCATGTGACCGTCCGAGAGATCGGCGACCTCGTGAATCTCGCCGGCGGTGGTGACCGTGACCAGTCGTCCGCCGACCGCCTCGGTGACCCAAAGCTTGCCGTCGCCGGCCTCGAGATCGAACCAGGAACCGTTCGGGTCATTGTCCCAAGGAATGAATTCGGGCGGGTTCTCGGCGTTCCACGTGCCGAGGTCGGCCACCAGTTCGAGGGTACCGTCACCGAGCACGCGGTAGATTCCGTTGGGTGAATCCGGGCTGCCCCAGCTGGCGCTTCCGCCACCGCTCAGGGCGTACAACTCGCCATCGAGAATGGCGACATCCATGATGCCCCAGGTCCATTGGGGATCGGCCCAGTAGCCAGAAGGCAGCCCCTCGACCATCGGTGTGGCGCAGCCATCGGTGACCGTGGCGATGCTGGAGGTATCGCCGGCGTAGTAGGGGTAGGGCGTAGCGTCGTCGACGATCTGCTCTTCGCCACCAGCCCCCGCGAGGGCCAGGTACATCGTGCCGTCGTCACCCCAGGTGAAACCTCGGGGATTGGTCAGTCCGTTGACCACGACATCGATGCCGGAGCCGGTTTCGGACGCTGGCGAGGCGTCGTCCGCTATGACGCCGACCGGGCTGAGCATGGCGATCGTGAGGATCAGGGCCAGGGCCGCGATACGCATAATGCTGGTTTTCATGGTTCCTCCATTGCAAGGTCATCGAGTCTCGACGACCGGGAGATCGTTTCGTTTGAAATGGCTTGTTGAGGTAAAAGGGACCTTGGCCACGAACCCCTGACGTGGCCGTCCGAATGACGCGAGCGTTGAGAGAGCGGCACCTCCTGCGAAACGAGCGTGGAGAAGCGGGCGAACGTTGACGTGACCCGGTGCCCAGACTGTAGGGAGCAGGCGTCAACGAAAGGTCAACAGACTTCCGGCGGCACTTCGCGGGAGCCCCGGAGGGTTCATTGGGCCGGGACTTCCCGCCCATGTGAGAGATGGGTCACGGACAAGGTTTGCGGAATGGAGAGCTCGTACCATCGGCGCCGGTATGGCGCCGTCGCGACGGGAAATGGCCCATGACTGTCTTCAAATGAAGATGGGCGACAGCGGCCACCCATTCTTTGGGATTAACGGCCCGGTTGACTTCGACATATTCGAGGAGCAGAGTGAACGATGTGGAACACATCCCATTCGAATACGACCCGTCATATGTCGCGAAAGGAGGAGATGGAGTTCGTTAAGTGGGTCACAACCTATGTATCCGAGATTGACTGCTTCATGGTTCATGAAGCGGAGATATTCCCTTTGGTAAATTCCATGCGAGACGGGAGAGAAGCAATGACGGAATCAGTGTTGACAGCATCGGAATTAAGCCCGGATAACCCCGAACTCCTTGCCGCGGCGAGGACCGCGCTGGAAACGCAGATTCCAGCGCGCGATGTTCAGGAGTATCTGGAGAAACTCGGCGGGGTGGCCGTCCCCTCGCCGATTGGCGCGACGGTGACGATCAAGTTGGCCGTGTGGGGCAATATTCAGGTCAATCCCGACGGTCAGCCATGGACGTACGACAATACGGTCTGGGGAGGACCAGGCTACTTCGGAACGTCCGCCGGCTTCCTGTACACCGCCTATGACTCCTGGGATGCCTTCTTCAGAAATGTGACGAGTTGCCACGTTCAGGGTATCGCGAGTGGTCCCGGCATTCTGCAGGTCAACTGGTTCATCAGCAATGGCACGCCGGTTGGGCAGTTCAACGGCGCGGCAGGTGGGATTGGACTTGTGGAAGCCGGCGGCTCCGGCAAGTGGAAGCACAAGTAGACATCGAGGATGCGTTCCACTCCTGGTACTAGCGGATGTTGCCACCAGGTGGCGCGGGGCGGCTGTCCGGGCCCAGGTCTGGACAACCGCCTTCCCGGGGCCGGACCGCGAGCGCTCCTCTGGGGGAAACATCGCCGCCCGTGCGCTGGACGCGCACAGCCTCATCCCGGGAATCGTGCTACACTTTCGGCCGCAAGAGGCGGATGGCTCCCATGGGGCCGAGGAGTCTTTGCCCTCGTAGCTCAACGGATAGAGCGCTTGTCTTCGGAACAAGAGGCTAGGGGTTCGAGTCCCTTCGAGGGTACCAAAAAAGCCCGGAATCATGGGCTTTTCCTCAGTCGTAAGGAAATTCTAGTCGTACGGGGCGGGAAATGTGAGCGAAAAGTGAGCGCCGCGTTTCTCGTGACGAAGTCGCCGGCGGCTGATCCTCAGGAATCAGCCGCCAACCTCACAACCGAATGGGAACGGGACAATGGATTCAGGGATAGCCATCTGATTCCAGCTTTGCTGTACTCGGGTAGGCATGGAATCGCGTTGAAGGGGCCTAGCCGCCACGGAGACGAACGAAACCCCGGCACGAGTGTCCCTGACACCAATGCCGGGGTTTCCGTCGCTCTCAGGGCAAATACGGGCCGTGATTTCGATGGCCTACTCGAAATCCCTTCCCCATTCGGTGACCAGTTCGTCGATCCAGGCCCGCGATGCCGGTACCACCTGGGTCGCGAGTCCGAGCGCCGTCACCAGGTCGTCGTGCGTTCCCACCTTGAAGGCGCCGTACTTGTCGTTGGCGTTCTGGTCGACCCGGATTTCGTAGTCGAGCAGTTCAGCCGTCAGGGCCCGCGCCTCGGGATGGTCGGGCGGTAGGTGGATGCGATCGCTCTGGAATAGGGCCTTGAGCCGGCTCACCAGCCACGCCTTGCCGATCGTGACGCGGCTATCCGCCGCGGTCCGCCGGTCGCCATGGGTGAAATAGCACGGGGTCGCCTGGGCGCCGGCCTCGTCGAGCAGGTCCATCACGGGCTGCCCGACGCCGGTGGCATCAACGAACGTCCACAGGGTGACTGTCGGATCCGTCACCCTGTGGAGATCAGCCGCCTCCTGCCGGGCCGTCTTGACCGCGTTTCGCTGGATGTCGGCTATCCGGCGGGCGACGACCGGGTACGGCGTGCCGAGCGGGAGACGCTGGAGGAACCGGCTCTCGAAGTGCCAGTCAGGTATCTCATCGTCGGGGCGACGGTTCCGGGCTTCAAGCAGCGCGATCGCGGTCGGGTCCCGCTTTTGCCCGAGGTCGACGCCGAGCATGAGGTTGATCGCGAAGGGATAAGCGTCCTGATTCAGAGTTCCCATGTGGTTACCTCGCGGGCGAAGGCCCGTGCTACTTCGTCGGATGAAAACGCTTGGGTCTCGGCATCCATGAACTGGCAGAGATATTCCTGGTTGAACCACCACTCGCCTAGCTGGTCGCGTTCCTCGGCCAGAAACTCCCGGCTAATTCGCGGGCATTGATCCGCGGGAACCTCCACGCGTTTCCAGAGGTGGCGCCCATGCCAGGCATCGCTCCACCACCCACGCTTGCCGAACGGTGTCGACAGGGCGACCAGGCGACCATTGGAGACCGCGAGCATGGGCCGGACGCTCGCGTAGAGGTCGTCATGCACGCGGCTGGCCTCGTCAATCAAGAGCAGGCGCACCGCCGAGATTCCGCGAATCGTCTTTTCCGTGGCGGGAAGGCTCAGGACCCGGCTGCCGTTCGTCAGTTCGAGGCGTAGGAATGTTTCGGCGGTGGCTGGTACGGTCGCCCCAGATGCCGCGTAGAGACCGGCGAGGACGCGGAAGAACTCCGACGATTGCCTCAACGATGGGCTGAGGATCACTACCAGGCTGCCGGGCTCGTAGAGCGCGGTGTGAAGGCCCAGCAGGGCCGTGATGGTCGTCTTGCCGCTTTGCCGCGAGCAGTTGAGCAACATTCGGGGGCTGGTGCTCCGGAGGACATCGGCCTGCCAGTCGTCAGGGTCGATGCCAACACGACTGGCGAACACCACCGGATCGAGCGCGGCCGCAAGGTCACCGGCAAGGCCTGAGATAGGCCCAGGGGCGGCGCTAATCGGCGGCATGGTTGGTGTCCCTTTCGATCGCCTGGAGCCCCGCAGCGACCGCCTGGGCGGCGTCGGGATAGGGCCGCAGGGCGGTCATCAGGAGGGTCCGCACCTGGATCCATTGCGGGCTCATGATCACGTTGACGGTCGGGCGCCGATCGAGTTCACCCTCGACTTCGAGCAGGGTCTCGATACAGGCCCGGGCCTCACGAATCCCCATCAGCGCGGTCCGGTAGTCGCCGGCCTTCTCGGCCTTCCCCAGGAGTTCGATCGCCTTGCGACGTAGCTCCTGTATCTGGCCGAGCAGATCATCAGCGGCGGCAACTTCGCTGGCCTCCCGCGCCTTGGCCAGTGTGGCCGGCAAGTGGTCAGCCTTGTGCCGTTTCAGCGCCGTCTCTGAAAGTCCGAAACGGTCCGCTATCGTCCGGTATGTGGTGCCGTCCACCAGCGCCCGGTCGATCGCCGGGCGCTGGGCATGGCTGCATATGGTGCAGGTGCGAGGCATGCCTAGATCCGATTCCGATAGCGAGCGACCGAGCGGGCCTCGGCGTCCCGGTCTTGCTGAGCGAGCCGGTGCCGGTGAAGCAGGTCGGGGAGCGCCGCTTTCGCTTCGGCATCGGTGGTTCCGGGAACCGACTTCACGTAGTCGGCCATGAGCTGGGTCTCCAGGTCGGCGCGGGCTTGGCGAGCACGGGCCGCGGAATCATCCTCTCGGCCCTGATCGCGTTCGTATTTGGCGGTCAGGGCGGCTTTGGACCGTCGCATCGCCATTTGGAGGCGGTCTTGGTAGGCCGACGGCCTCGTGTCGTACTCCGGCAATCCGCTTGGCGGAGGGGTGACGCCTTGGCTCCGGAGATATTCGATCGCGTGCTGTTTGATGTCGTCGTCAGTGGGCTTGGTTGCCATTGTGGAGTTCCTGTTCGTGAGTAACGAGGATCGATCGACGCAGGTGCCGATCGACGGGGAGAGCGTGCTACCGGTCAGGGCGGCCGCGGCTCGTGCGAAATGGCCCTCACAAGGGCCAGCAACGACCTGTGTGAACACAAAAGGCCGGCCGTGGCGGCTGGGCAGCAACACTTGCCACGAGCGTCCAGAACGTAACGGCCTCCACCAGGGCGCCAGGCGACCGCCGATCCATCTGGCCGGCATTCGATCCGCATCCCACGAGAAAGTGCTCTCGTGATGAGCCGGTCGACCGTGGCCTGAGTGGCGCCGGGGAGGGTGAGCTGATAACCGGCCCACCGAATCGGCTCGGTCATACGTCGCCCTCTTCCATGGCCTGCCTGAACGACGATTTGAATTCGGCCTGCCACGAGCGGCGGCGGCTGCCGATGTCGCGCCACTTCCGCGTGAATGTTTCGGTGAAGGCGTCGATGTCGTGGTCCGAATAGCCCCGACCCTGCTTACGTGCCCAGTCGCGCGTCCCGCGCGTGATGGCGAAGTCCGCAGGCATGTAGTCGCCAAGCGGATGGTCTTCGTCGGCTTCGTTGATCGGTTCTTCGACATCGGGATTTTCGGCGGAATTTCGCTCCGGCTCGTCAGAGCCAATTGGCGCTTCGCGCCCAACGGAAGTTCCGTCAGGAACTTCATCGGTACGGGTACGGGTACGGGTACGGGTACGGGGTTCGGTTTTGCTTCGTTTTGCTTCAAGCAACGGTGAAGCATCCTGCTTCGGTTTTGCTTCGCGGCGAGATTCACCAGATCGAAGCCCGCCGATTCGGCCGGCCTCGGCTCGTTTTTCTCGTATTGACAGCGCGTCTTCCCGACTCGGCTGATAGTCGAGGTAGTCGTGGATCTGGTACCCGCCCTCGGCGTCTTCCCACAGCCCGGCGGCCACGAGCTTGCCGGCCTCGGTGATCGCGTCGAAGTCGGCCATGCGGCGGAGGTGTGCGACGGGCACGAGACCATCGGTCAGGTAGCGCGCCGCGTAGCACAGGCCGCGCACGAACAGGCATTCGGCGAGCGGCCCGACTTCGAGCACCTTTGGGTGGTCGGTGAACTGGTCGTCAATCTTGACCCATGCCATCAGCCACCGCCTTTCCCGGTGCCGTCGGCCCGGCCTGATATGCTGCTCATGACTCTCTCGATTCTTGAAACCCCCACCGGCTTGCAGCCCCGGTGGGGGTTTCGCGTTATGCGGTTTCGGTTGGGTCGGTGGCCGGTGCTTCTCCGGCCAACCAGGCCTCTACCTGACGGCGGCTGAATCGGTATTCCTTGCCGAGCTTCAGCGTTGGGAACGGAAAGCCGTCGGTCCGGGCCATCGCGTGGGCTTTGGTGGAACCGATCCGGAGCCGAGCGCGCAGCTCTTCGAGGGTGTACAGGGTGTCGGATTCCGGTACTCGCGCCGGCGCGGTCTTGCTCACCATGGAAGCCTCCTGGCATAAGTCGGGTCGCCGGTTCGCAACTAGGCACAGGCGACAATGGACGTTGGCAATCACTATAAGGCGAACATTAGTTCTGTGCCAGTACTTTATGAAACGTTTGTACGGTTTGTGCTCATGCTAGGGTGGCAAGCGATCGCTTACATTTACATTCGCAAGCGAACGCTTGCATTCACCTTTGACGCTGCAGGTTCTCATGCAAAAGCCCCTCGCGACTTAATCGCGAGGGGCTTAGGAGGGGGGCCATGAGGTCAGTGAGCAGCGTTCAGCGGTCCACCACCTTGTGGTCACGGACGTAGGGCGCCGCGAAGGCCTCGCGTATCTCCTGATTGGCCTCGGCGCTCACCGGGTCGAATTGCAGGCCATGATCCCCGGGCCGGGGTTCGAGGTGGCTGGTTTCGTTCGTCAGGATTCCCAAGGGAATCCCGGAGGGGTAGGCGTCGCAGGTGGCGATGGGCTTGTCGTCGTTACGGTAGCGCCGGCATAGCTGGCACTGGGAGATGTACGTCATTGTGGTGCGCCATCCGTTCCGGTACGGGTAGCCCTTGCCAGGAACGCCTCCACGGCCCGCGTCGCCGCGCCCTGATCTTCGGCCGTGAGGTGGCCATAGGTGCCGAAGGTAGTCGAGGTATCGGTGTGCCCGATCTTTTGGGCGACGATCGCCAGGGACGCGCCGCCTCGGAGCATGGTTGTCGCCGCCAGGTGTCGCAGGTCGTGAGTGCTGATCGCGGGCACCTTCGCCGCCTCCATGACCGCCCGCCGGTGTCGGGCAACCGAATCCGGCCGCACGACGCCCCCGAGTTCGTTAGTGACGATCAGGTCATGGTCGGGCCAGATATCGGCCAGGTCACGGCGTCGGAACGCCTGCCGGTCCCGGTGCCGTCTGAGGGCGGCCACCGTGGCGCCGGTGAGGGTAACGCTGCGCTGGGAGCCCGCCGTTTTCGCCCGGGGTTGGATCAGCGGGGCCCCACCGTTGGCGAGGTCAGGAACCACCGTCTGCACAACCGTCGCCGTGCAGGCGGTTTCGTCAGCATTCCAGTGCAGGTCTCCCCATCGCAGACCCAGTGCCTCGGCCCGGCGGAATCCCTCCAGCGCGGTCAGGTGCCAGAAAACGCCCAACTGGTCGCGCTCACCGGCATCGAGAAATTGACCCAGGTGATCGGGAGTCCAGACGGGGAGGTCACGCCGGGACTTCGGGCTCGGCAGCCTGATACCGGCCGCCGGGTTGGCGGCGAGGATGCCGTCTTCCACCGCCTCATCAAGGGCGCTCCGCAGGACAAGCAGCGACCGGTTCTGCAGTTGGGCGCCCATCCCGCCGGCCTGCCAGGTGCGAACCAGATCCTTCACGTCGGCCCGGGTCAGGGCGGTCACGTCCATGTCTCCGATCGACGGCCGCACATGCAGGCGCCAGGCTCCCTCATACCCGGCGTAGGTGTTGCTGGTGACGTGTACCTTGCGGCCGGTGAGCCATCCCGTGACCACAGCGGCGACGGTCCAGACGCGGGGGGCTACTGACGACTCGCTAAGCCGCTTGCGCTCGGCACGGGTCACATACGCCCCGTTCTCGACTTCCAGCGTTGCCTTCCGTTCGGCGCGCTCGGCATCGCCCTTGCGGGTGAATGTGCCGACGGTATCCCACGCCCGTTTGCCGGTGCTCGGGTCCGGAACATACACCCGCACCATGTACCGCGTGGCCGGTTTCCCGCCCTTGCCCTTCGCCTTCGATTCGCGCTCAACAATCATTCCAGAACTCCATTCCCGCCACGCACGTCCCACAATTTGTGAGCGAAATGTGAGCGTCACCAACCGGCGCTATCCGGTACTCGCCGATAGTATACGACGGGTGGGACGGGAAAACGCTTGGTTTCATGGGGAAATTGCGGCGAACGATGATGTTAGGCAACGCTAGGCGGTGACAGAAAATAGAACTTCGGAACAAGAGGCTAGGGGTTCGAGTCCCTTCGAGGGTACCAACATCAACTGAGTTCATTGGACTCTTGCCCCGGCGCTCACGCTGGGGCTTTGTTGTGTCCGGCGAACTGTCCATATTACGTCCCTGTCTCGCCACATGTGACCGGGTTGTGTCCCATTTATTCGTATTCGTACTTAACACACGATCGACTCCTGTAGGGATGAGGGGCGTCGCCGTAAGGACCCTCCAACCTGTTCCGTGCACTGAATCTCGTCGTCAATCCGCCGTGCTCACGACCTGTATTCATATCGTGAGCACAGCCGTCGGCGGAAGTGCGGGAAGGTGGCGGGGCATCGGCCGAACGTCATGGTTCACGGCGATGCCCCGAGGCTTCGCTGGGGATCCAGACTCCCCAGCTAGGCGTCATCCAGGGCATTGGTGTCGGGAAGGGCACACACCAGCCGACCCACCTGACGACCCATGGCCAGCCCGGTGTCATTGTCGATCACGTAGTGCAGCCCAGCCCAAAGCCGGGAGGAAGCCGCTTCCCAGGCACGGTTGGCCATCTCGTCGGCGACATCCGGAAAGTAGTGCCCCATCACGGTCGTAGCCGATCCCATTACCGCTGAGTAGCCCGACGGGTATGCAGGGTAGGGATTCGTCGAGACCAAGGGCACCAGGTTTGGATCCACGGTCACCGGACGAGCCGTCCACCAGGTGAACTTTGCGTCCCACACGGCAACCAGGGCGTCGGCGATGGCGACATAAACGTCGGCCAGGATCTGGGCAGCCAGGGGAGAGTTCACACCCTCCTTGCGGATCAAATCCCGAGTCCAACCACCGATGAGTGCTCCCGAGTTGGCGGTGCCCCACCATATGGCCGCCCGCTCCTGCTCGAAGGTGAGATTGGCCGCACACTCCTGAACCATCTTGAGCTCGGCCTCCCAGATCTGTGACCCGTACTCCGGGGGCGGAGCGGGTCGGACCTGATCACCGCTGGTCATCACCCACGTCTTCCAGGTTCCGGCCATGGGAAAGTACGGCGGGTCGATGAACGCTGGGGGCGTCGGTTGCCAGTACCCCGGGCCAGTGGGCCTTGTGGACGGGTCCCACTCCGCGTCGGTGCCATCGGTCTCGGCCCGTGCTATCGCCTTTGCGGCGACTGCCTGTCCGATCTCCAGCCCGGCGTCGATGTCACTACGGAAGGCGGCTCCCGCCGCGATGCGAGATTCAGTCGCCTCGGAGACGAGCGTGTCGAACCGGCTCGGGTCCACATCCGGCAATAAGTACGCCAGGATCGCGGCGGAGGCACTTGCGATGGCCGCGTGCTCCGAAGGAAACGACGGTCGTTGCGGGTCTACTCCGGGCGCCGGCGTAATGGCACTACTGATCGCTCCGGGGCTGGGCCGCGCGATGGCCTCCTGTGCGTCCCAGCAGGCGATCGCGGCATCGTGCAGGGCGGTATGAATGGTTGCCATGAAGCGTCGAAGGGTCATGCCACCGACCTCGAACTCGATGCTGAATTCCTCCGCCAATTGGGACCAGGCGAGGACCGCGGGACCATTGCCCCACCGTGAGATGGCGGCAATCATCTGGTCCGACGGAGCGGCCTGCGCCGCGACGACTTCATCGATCTCCGCCTGCGTTGGTGCTCCAGGGCCTGCGGGACGCAGTTCGTCGGGTGAGGACAAGAGCCAGGTACGCCAGCCGCTGGGCGCGGAGGTGGGCGTGGCATCCTGCCAGCCATTGAGGCGTTCGGCGTCGGGTTGCGCCTTGACGCTGTGTTGGACGGTCATCGGAAGGAGCGTTGCTCCGGCCAGACTCGAGCCGACCAAAAGACGACGCGTAAACCGTGATGTTGCCGCGGATGGTCCAGACATGGACATACTCCAGATTGGGGCTTGTGAGTCAGTTAGAGTCGAGGCGGGGCACATTCGTCAGCCGGAGGGGAACCCCTCTACATGTCGTGGGACGTCATGCGTGGCGCGCCCTCGGTCAGAAGTTGCGCTGAGTTGACGACGACTGGTTCGGAGCCCAGGCCCAGGGCGGTATGGACGACATCCTCCTCATACGAGATGGAGTCTCCAGTCTCCAGGATGATTTCTGTCCCCGGCTCGCTCACGGCTTCGGCAGGTTGAGGATTCGACGAAGCCGCGCCGCGCACGACGTGAGCCGTCCCTTCCAGAAGTGTCCAGCTCCACGTGCCCGAGACGACACCATCGAGGGTGGTGCCAGGGTGATGGTGCGCGTGGATCTCGGCACCCGGCTGAAAGGTGAACCGGGCTACGTACAACGTCTGGCCAGGCGCACGTAACGAGGGAGAGGCCGCCAGAACCTCCGCGACGACCCCTGGAGCAATCTCAGTTCCAGCAATTGGCCCACTTGCCGGAGTCGCCTCCTGTGCGCCGGCCCGCGCGAGGTCACCGAGATAGAAGGTCGCCCCGACGATGCTGGCTCCACCGAGAACGGTTCGACGACTGATGTTACGCATTACAGATTCTCCTTCTTCAAAACGTTGATACGCGCGCTGAACGAGAACCGTAGGCTCTCATGAGCGAAAGGACCCGAGACCCTTACTATGAATGGGGAGTGAGTGCGGTGCGCCTATCGAAAGGCATATATCGCCGCGGCTTCATCTAAAGGTGTCTATGACCAGAGTCATATATGCCGGCGCATTCCATCTCGTTCGAGGATTACGACCTCCGATAGCCGCCCCGCGACCGCGTATGTCGACTACGTCTCCACCTTCGACGTGGCGGATCCCCGATCACCACCAGCAACCTCACTCTGGGTGACGACCAGGTCGCCGCTGACGCCGAGGGGATGGATCCTCGGCTGACATCGGAAACCCCGGTAGCCGAGCGGGGCTTCCGGTGCGGATATGCCAACGCGCGGATCGCCTGGAGTCGGAGCCACCAGCGAAGCCGCATGGGTTCCACAACCCCATGCGGCACGAGCACATCACGGCCGTCACCGATATCGAAGGGTTGATCGCATCCGCCCGTGATCGGCTTGGGACCACCCAGGCGGCATTGGCTGGCATCCTGGTCTCCTGGTGGATGCATGCCGCCGACCTGCTGTCGCAAACGTCGAAGCAACGTTCAGGACAAGGCACGAACTCGGCGGTCGCTCCTGTGCTGACCGCTCGCGTCCGCGTCGCGGCATGACAACGTAGAGCTCCCCCGGGGGGTGAACGTGCGTCAGCGGATCAAGAGCCGGGACGGGAGTCAGCGAGGGAACCAGGCTTCACGGTGCGCCGTGTGACCGTGGGTGGAATCGGTCTACCGCGTCGGGTGGGAGTCGTGACCGAGGAGTTGAAGGCCGTCGGCTTCTCCACCGTGGGCACGCCGATCACATGGAGCAGGCGTGCCCCTGTCGAGGCCATCCAGCGCACCTTGAGGGCGCGCCTCGTCCATCTCGCTGCTCGCTATGAAATGGCCTCGTTAACTCTTTGGACGATTGCGTCGGCTCCATCCTTGGTCGATGCGTAGCCACCGGTGGTCAGCTTGCCAAGCTCGACAGCTATCACGTCGGTCGCGATCGACGGCCATTGGGGTAAATGGGGTTGGCTTCCCATCCGGTTCTCGATGGTTTCCAGCATTGCATCAAAGTGGCGGGTGGTGCCGACGCCGACCTGCTTCAATGCCGCGATCCGCGGGTCGTTATACGTGGAGCGCCGCAACGGGCCAGCGCCCCCGCCGAGGATCGAGGCACGGGTCTGCGTGTCTGAACTGGTGGCCCACTGCAGGAAGATCCAGGCGGCATCGGCTTCCTTCGAATAGCGTGACAGACAGTAGGAGCTGCCGCCCTGATGTCCGACTTCTGGCACTTCTTCAAAGCCGGCGTGATCCGGGGAGCGCAATGTCACCGCGGCCGGTGGCACGGCCGGCTGCATCAAGCCGGCGATCTGAGATGTGCTCGGGTCGTCCCAGGTTGGAAAATCTTCGCTCCAGGTCAGCACCTGACCGGCCTGTCCCTGCTGAACCGCCCTGGCCTGCCCAGCCCAGTCGTAAGTGGTGGCGGCATCGGGCATGTACATCTGCAACTCGCGCAGATAGTCGAGGCCGTCGATTGCCTCGGCGTCATTCAGCGCGCACTGGCCGTCGGCGGTGAAGATCGAGCCTCCATGTCCCCACAGGTACGTGGCCATGTCGCAGGTGAGCGAGTAATGCCCGCTCTTCATCTGACCAACCGTGCCGTAAACGCCCGTCGAGCTCAGCGCCTCGTTGATCACTTTGGCATTGGCGAGGAACTCGACCAGCGTCGCCGCCGGTTCGAGCCTCAATTCCTCATAAACATCGGCGCGGTACATGTAGAGAAAGATCGGCACGTCGCACGGCAAGCCAATCATCTTGCTGTCATATGAGACCACGTGGTGGATGATTGGCTGAAGGAAGTCGTTGATATCGTAGTCGGGGAAGGCCAGGTCTGGCTTCTGCTCCAGCATTTCGCGTGGATCCACCATGTCATTGATGAAGCGACCAACCCACGACTGGTCGACGTAATAGATGTCGTTCTGGCCCAGCTGCTGGGCTGCATCGGCGCTGAGCGTGGAGAGCACCTCCGCGAGCGGCACGACCTCCCATTCAACGTTGATCCCTGTCAGCGGGATGAATTGCTCCTCCATCAGGGCGCGGATCGCGGCCCCGGGAGGCGTATCCTCCGTAATGACCTTGATCGTCGTTCCCTTGAACTGCCCGCCGACATCGGTCAGGTAGCTGATCACGTCGGTCGGGACCGGTGAAGCCTGAACCAGGTTTCGCGCTGGCGAAGGTGGGTTCGCCAGCGTTGGGCGAGTGCTCGCCGCTCCAAGGGCGACTCCCGCCATGCCCAGGTATTTCAAGAGATACCGTCGACTGAGTTGACCCTGCCGGTGGGCGTTAATTGCCGCGTGGATGAGCATCTTGTCGTCGTAATCGGTTGTCGGTTTCATCTGGATGTCCTTCGCTCACCAAAGTGGATGCGTATGCTCGAGCATTTCGCTGGCCAATCGTCCAGGAACCGAGAAAAACGTATCCGTTCAATGGGCTCCATCGGCGGGGTTACCGGGTGATTAGCATGGGTGGATCATTGCGGGGGGCGGGACCCTGTCCGCGAAGGGTGACCCCGTAGTCCGCGGGATCGCGACGCAAGGTCGGTAGGGGTACACGACGGACCGTCGTCATTTCCCAACGCGTGGGCTGCTCCTACCTACGATTTGGCCATGGCGCGCCTAAAGTGTCAGGCGTTCGCCGATGCCGGTGTACGGGGTGCTGTCAAGCACGGCTCCGTCTGCATCCTGGGTTTCAGACGTGCCCGTCGCGGTGAACTGGTTGCCGGTGGCGTCGAACTCGAGCGCGAGTCGCCAAACCGTTATCGGCTTGGCCTCGTACACGTTACACGGCACGATCGCGTCCGCTTCTCTGAATAGGCCGGCAAGCGAGATCAACTCATTGGTGACGATGACAAGGTCGGCCGATTGGTCCCCGGTGGCGCGCCATTCTCCGACGCTCACGAGACGACCATACCAGGCATCCGCGTAGGTTCCCGCCTCGGTCAAGATGCCGTATGAGATGTCGCTATTTGGTTCGCCTGGATAATTCGTCCACCGCCACACTCCGACGGCCGGGTGGCTGGGTTGCGGCAGGGGCGTGCCTTCCTGGGCAGAGGCAGTCATGCCGCCGCTGGTCAGGGCTACCGCAAGCGCACTGGCGCCGATACCCAACAGAGCTCCACGACGCGTGAGACCTTGATTGATGTTCGACACCTTCGGTTTCTCCTTAATCCAGCCCAGTTCAGGAACACCAGTCCCGCACTACGAATGGCGGGCGAACGCAAACGGTGATCCCTCACCGAAGCTTTGCTGTCTGAGATGGGCTCACTATAGGGGTGGAGAGATACCGGCGCCTCTGTCGAAAGTCGTATATCACGGACTGCTCCTCATGCGCCCGTGTAGGCCTTAAGGTATAGACTCCGATTGATGAGGAGCCATCACGCCAGGATCGTTTCGTGCGATCAGGTGCGGGTGGTTCAGGCGAGGCCGTGGCGGTGAGCATAGTCCGCGGCGGCGGCGCGCGACGTCACATCCAGCTTGGCGAGGATGTGGGTGACGTGGACCTTGACGGTGCCCACGCTGAGGAACAGGGCGTCGGCGATGTCCTGGTTCGACCTACCGGCGGCCACCAGCTTTAGGACGTCGCGCTCACGCGGCGTGAGCATGGGACCGGAACGAAGCGGCGCCTGGGACGACGGCCCACGAGTCGGCAGGGCGAGTGCCGCGGCGATTCCGGCGTCGAGATCGGCGTTCCTGACCGCTGCCTGCATCACCCTGAAGCGATCCTCGCCCACGGCGTCAATGATCATGCGCAGGGCGAGCTCGTGATCGTCGCGAATGTGAGGCGTCAGGGGGGCACCGGTGAGCTCCCTGCACTGAGCAGCCAGCGACATCAGGTGGGCAGCCTGGTCCGCCTGCGCCTGGGCGGCGACGTTGACCGCCAAACCGGCGAGGCTCCAGGAGACGTTCTCGAAATCTCGATGCTCCCAGTTTAGCGCGAGGCACTCCTGATACAGGCGCGTCGCGCTGGTGAGGTTACCCTCGGCCCGGGCCACGTCCGCGAGGTGACCAGGAATGCACCGTGCCAGCCCCCAGGCAAAGCCGAGCGATTGCCTCATCGTCAGTGCGTCGCGCAAGAACGCCGTTGCCTGGGGGTAGTGGCCCTCCTTGAACGCAACCAGCCCAAGGTGATGCAGGCTGAGCGCCAGCCCGGGTTGGTCCTCGCACCGCTCGAATCGCTTCCTTGCGGCATCAAACCAGGCGCGGGCAGGATCCAGATCTCCGGCGTCCCAGGCCATGCGGCCAAGAGCCAACTCGACGTGGCCGATCATCTCCTGATCGCCGGCATCGCGATAGCGCCTCAAGGCGTCGGCAAAGTGGGCGGCGGCTTCGGCAATGTCGCCATGCATGTACGCAAGGGTGCCCGCGCAATAGACCGCCTTCCGGATCGCCGCGTCAGAGACATGGTGATCGAGAGCCAGCGCGCGCTTTACCCAGTTTCGTCCATCCTCGGAGTGAAATCGATACTGCCACAGCGGCAGTAGGGCACCGCAGAGGGCGACCGCTAGCTCGGCCTCTTCCTGCTCGAGAGTCCAGGCGAGCGCACTGTGGAAATTGCCTTGTTCCTCCTCAAGCAGGTCCAGCCAATCCTGCCGTTCGGGGGTGTTCAGACTTGCCTCGACCCGCTCCGCGAGGGAAAGGAACCAGATGGCGTGCCGGCGCGGGACCGCATGGGCTTCGTCGCTCTGCTCGAGGCATTCGACGCCGAACTCTCGCACCGTTTCGAGCATTGTGTAGCGCGACTCTCCGGCGGGGGAGTCGATGCGCCGGACCAGGCTGTTCGCGACGAGTGTTCGGAGTTCCCGCAGGACATCGACGGAGTCATCGCCGCAAACCTCTGCGATGGCATCAAGGGTGCACCCTCCACTGAAGGCCGCGATCCTCCGGAACAGCACTTTCGACGGCGCATCGAGCAGCCCGTGGCTCCACTCGATCGTCTCCCGCAGGCTGCGCTGCCGCGCCACGAGCGACGCGCCGCCTGGCAGTGCCAGCCTTCTATCGAGTTGGGTCAGGAGCGTGTCCAGCGAGAGCACGGAGACCCACGAAGCGGCCAACTCGATCGCCAGGGGCAAGCCGTCGAGCCGCTGGCAGATGGCGAGGATAGTGTCGGCATTCGAGCTGGTGAGGGTAAAGTCGGCATTGTGCGCACGAGCCCGATCGACGAACAGCCGGCAGGCCTCAAGACCGACTGCTTCCGTTTCGGCTGTGGAAGAAAGCGTCGCCGGCAGCGAGAACGGGCGAATGTCCACCACGTGCTCGCCGGGGATCCCGAGCACTGCTCGGCTGGTGACCAGCAATGTCACGCGGGAGCATGCGTCCAGGAGATCGGCGACCGAGGAGGCAGCCGGCAGAACCTGTTCGAAGTTGTCGAGCGTTAGGAGGTACGAGTCCTGCCGCAACACCGATGTGAACTGCTCGAGCGCGGTGCGGCCATCTGGCCGAATGCCGAGCGAGGCGGCGATGGTGGGCAGGACAAGCGCCGGCTGCTGAACGTCGGACAGGTCGACGAACCGAATGGCGGGAGACGCCTGGGCGACCGCGCGGATCGCGATCCGAGTCTTGCCGACGCCGCCGGGCCCGGTCAGGGTGACGATCCGAACATCGTCGCGGCGCAAGAGCGTCTGAACGAGTTCGACTTCTCGCTCGCGGCCGATAAACGACGTACGTGGCGCCGGCAGCAGGGTCGTTTCCGGCGGTCGGTCACTCAGGGAATGAAGGAGGCTGATCGGACTATCCCGCAGTGACTCAGATGACAAGGTGGCGCTTCTTTCTTCGAGGAAGCCAGGTTCCCCAACTCGTCATTTCCTGAATCGCGAAAGGCGAGTGGAGATTCGTACACAACTGCCTTTGCTGGTGTTCCGGTTCACATTGTAGCCGGTTCTTATTGCAAGGAGAGGCATCCGCGGGCTGGAATTTTCCCTGCATAGCACTTCCAGCACGTGGAGTCCCGCACGACAACGCCGACCAACATCGCGCCAGGAACCGGATGTGGTATCCACGATCGCGGGCGATATCGCGGAATTTCCAAAACGTGCCGGGATGCCTCAATATGAGATGCTCAATGAGGGACCGAGACGCTCCGCAAGATGAGACATATGGATGGCGGGCTTTCATTGTCGAGGTGGTAGGGAAATGACTATTCCGAGAGTGGAATTCGTGCCCGGAGATTGCGTGGACGTTGTCCCGCAAGTAGGATTCGCTAGAAGGAATCGGATGACAATTTCAGGGACTCCGCCAACGCCTGTCTGGAGAGGCTGGGGCACATCGCTGGCCCTCCCGATGTGAAGCCCTGAGCGAGGTTCGCACCTCGTTTCCGCATCCGGTCCTCATTGTCAGGACATGGCGAGTGGGCTGTCTGGGGTCCGCGACAACCCGCACGGGTACTTCCGCGTAGATGCACATATTCCCGCCGACGTTGGCGGGTTCTTGAAAGGACACCGCTCGTGCTGCGTACATGCGTGGATCTCGGCCGTTTCCTCGGACTGGCACTGTTGCTCGTTGGCGCACAGACGGTTATTGCTCAGGAAACCCCGACGGCATCGTCTGACGGGATCACCGTGGCGGCAAGCGCGCTGGACGCTCCACGCGGCGTCGCGTGGGGACCGGACGGCACGATGTTCGTGGCTCAGGCGGGCCATTCCGGCCAGAGCCAGGCGACGCCCTCGGCGACCTCGCAACCAGTTGGTGGCCTCGCTGGAAGCGTCGTTCGGGTGCGGGAGTCCTGCCCAGTGGTGTATCAGGACGCGCTTCCCTCCAGCGGAGGGGAGGGAGGCTACGATCTCGGGCCGTCAGGTCTCGTGTACCTTTCGGGCCAGCTCTACCTGCTGGACGAGGGAGGTGGCGCCTCTCACGGGAATCCGCTTACGCCGGACGGTGTGTACCGAATCGATGGAAGCGGGAGCGCCGTGGTGGTGGCCGACATCGGAAAATGGGTACAGGCCAACCCCGTGGAGGTGCTCCCTGAGGACTTCGACCCCGATGGAGATGTGACGGACATGGTCGTCTCCGGGAACGACCTCCTCGTGACGGAAAGCAACAGCCGTCAACTTCTCACCGTGTCGCTCGATGGAGAGATTTCCCGCCTCGCCGATTTCTCCGGCTCCGAATGGCGACCAACTTCCGTGACCACCGCGAGCGACGGGCGGATATTCGTCGGCATGACCTCGACCAGCGAGTCAGACGGTACGTCCAGGGTCGTCCAGATTGGGGCGGAGGGCTCGGTTACCGATGTATGGACTGGGCTCTCGAAGTTGGTCGATGTCGCGGTCGGTCCAGACGGGACGCTGTTCGCCCTCCAGGCGGGAGACCATGACCCCGAGCAAGTCCTCTCAACCACTCCTGGCACTGGGAGGGTTCTGCGCCAGACTGGGACGGACACCGCCCAGGAAGTGGCGGTTGGAATCAACCTGCCGACGAGCATGTCGTTCGGGCCGGATCAGGGACTCTACGTGACCACACCGGCGATCGCCCACGAGGCTTCGGCTGGCGCGGTGATAAGACTCAACCTTCAGCAAGGCCATGTCATGTCGATGAGCGACGACCTTCTGAGGGACAGTCCCTGCATCGACCCGACCCCGGTACCCACCGACCAACCAGACGCCAGCTCGACCGCGGCGGCCGAGGCCACACCCGAAGGCGGCGACGCGGCCGGAGGAACGTCGGTTTCCATCGTCTCGTTCGCGTTCGACCCAGCGTCCGTCACTATTGACGCGGGCACCACCGTGACGTGGACGAACAACGACACGGTGCCGCATACCGTTACCGCCACCGACGGGTCCTTCAACTCCGGCAACCTGAACCCTGGGGAGTCGTTCAGCTTCACCTTCGACGAGGCGGGAACGTTTGACTATATCTGCAATTACCACCCGAACATGACGGGAACGGTCATCGTCGACTAGCCCGCGATATGGGCGACAGGAGCGTGGGAATGACGGATCACAGTCACTCGAATCAACCAGAATCGGCATCGCCGCAAACGGGGCAATCCGCAGCCACGCCTTCGGCGGAGGCGTTCGCGTTGGGAGCCGACGAAGAGATCGTGTCGGTCGTCGCGCGGAACCTGGCGAACCCACGCGGATTCACCTGGGGACCAGACGGCACCCTCTACGTGGCACTGGCGGGAGACGGTCTGACCGCGCCCGCCGGGGACGCGCTCCAGGCCACGAATCGACCCGAGGCTCCGCCCAGCGTCGTTCGCATCGAGGATGGTGAGGCCATACCAGTCGTCGTAGGGCTGCCATCGACCCAGGATCCCTATGGTGATGTGATGGGCCCGGTGGACGTCGGCTTTCTGGGTGACCAACTTTACGTCCTTCAGGACGCAGCTGGAGACGTTCCGGACGTCGGACTCCTGTACCCGAACGGTCTGTACACGGTCGACCGAGGAGAAACACCTCGCCTCGTCAGTAGCTCGACCGCGTACGTTGGGCTCAATCCCGCCGAGAACATCTACCATGTCGTCCCCCTCGGTGAACCATTCGCGATGGTGGCCGACCAGGATGGGACCGGCTTCTGGGTGGTCGACGCCAACCAGGGCCTGGTGCTCCACATCTCGCCATCCGGGACCGTGCGCGAGGTCGCCGACGTGTCGCTCAACCACCCGGTTCCAACCGCGATCACCCTGGCCCCCGACGGAGGTGTCTATGTCGGGTTCCTCGGTTCTGGCGCGCACCTGGATGGCACCTCCAAGGTCATCAAGGTCACTCCCGATGGCGAGGTGTCCGACTTCTGGACCGGCCTCACCATGGTGACGGGGTTGTTCGTCGGCCCAGACGGAACCCTTCACGCGTTGGAGATGTCCACCGGGAACACGGAGGATCCACCGAATATCTACCCGAACACGGGCCGGATCGTCCGCCAGACCGGGAGCGCGAACCTCGACGTGTTGGTAACGGGTTTGAACTATCCCATCTCCATGGCCCTGGGCGCCGACGGTGGGATCTATATCTCCGGGCCCGCCATAGCAACCGATGGGAAAGCTGGCGGAATCATTCGGATCAATCCGGTGGCGGGCGAGCCGATCGCCGTGCCGGCTGATTTCCTCGATTGAGGGAACGACCAATGACGACCTTGCGTGACCGGATCACTCTCACCCGACGACACGTCATCGGCGGAACCGCGACGGTAGGCGCCGCCGTGGTGGCGGGAACCTCGTCGTGGACCGGCGGCGGTTCCGGCTCGCCGATCGCGCTGGCTCAGGACGCCACGCCCGCGGCGATCGAAGACGGCTTCGTCGAACCTGCGGAGTACGCCAGCGAGGACGGACACCTTTCCGTAACCCTGCAGGCCGGGACAGACGAAACCACGACGGTCGTGAGGATGGGCTACAACGGCTCGACCCCCGGCCCCACGCTTCGCATCCGACCAGGGGACACGGTCCGGCTGGCGCTGGTCAACGCGCTTCCCGAAATGACGAACATCCACGTCCACGGGTTGCATGTGTCACCCAGCGGGAACAGCGACAACATCTTCCTGCACATCGAGCCCGGGCAAACCTTCATCTATGAATACACCATCCCCGAGGACCATCCCCCGGGCCTCTACTGGTATCACCCCCATCCACACGGTCACAGCGCGATGCAGGTGCTGAACGGTCTCGCCGGCGCGATCGTCATCGAGGGTGGTCTGGACGATCTGCCCGAACTTGCCGGTGTCCGCGAGCGATTGATGTTCCTTCAAGGGCCGCTCGCGGGCTCGGACCGATCGAGCCTGCACCTCGTGAATGGGCAGGAACGACCGACCGTCACCATCCGGCCAGGCGAAACCCAGCGGTGGCGCATCGCCAACATGAGCGCCAACCAGTTCTACAATCTGCAGCTCGTTGGACATCAGTTCCACTGGATCGCCTCGGACGGCAATCCGCTTTCCGAAGTGGAAACAATGGACCTCATGTTGCTTGGTCCCGGCGAGCGGGCCGAGGTGCTCGTGCAGGGTGGACCCGCGGGGATTTACGAACTGCGCTCGCTGGCGTGGGCGCCGGACATTCCGAGCCAGACGCAGGAGCAGGTGACGCTCGTCACCGTTGTGAGCGGTGGCGATCCGGTAGAGCCGATGGAGCTCCCGACGACGCTCCTTCCCATCAGGGATCTGAGTGACGCCGAACTCAATGGGCGGCGTGAGATCACGTTCAAGGAGTCATCGACCGGCCCGGCGTTCAATATCGATGGCAAGGCGTTTGTGATGGATCGGGTTGACCAGGTCGTCAAGCTTGATACGATCGAGGAGTGGACGCTCCGAAACGAGAGTCCGGAATGGCACCCCTTCCACATCCATGTGAACGATTACCAGGTGCTGTCGGTCAACGGCAGCCCGGTGCGCCCACGGTGGGAGGACACGACCCTGATCCCGCCGCATGGCGAGTTCGTGATGCGAACGCACTTCAAGGACTTCCCGGGCAGGTTCGTCTACCACTGCCACATCCTCTCGCATGAGGACGCCGGCATGATGGCCACCATCGAGGTGGTGGAGTAGCGGTCGGATCAATCTCCGCGTCGGCACCGAGTGTCCAGGAGAACAGGAGGCCGGGATCGCGTGGTGCGGTCCCAGCGTAAAGGCTGCTCGCGGCGTCCACTTTGCCGGGTGATCGGACTCGTTTACCGCTGAAAGCGCGGAAACCGGCTAGGATGGCCCGGTTTCGAGCTTGCGCGAACGTGATCGATTCACCATCTCGCCAATGAGCCATGTGCCGGCCGCCATCGCCAGCACCAACCCGAAGGCGATGAGGCCGCTTTCCATGCTGGTGGCCAGAGCTCCGGTGAACGCGTACAGGAGGGCGGCTGGCAGGGAACCGATGATCGCACCAATCAGGACCACCCACCAGCGCATCGCCGATATGCCCGCCATGATCGCGGTGGTCTCGGCGAGGAGCGGCACTGGACGGGTAACGATGATCGCCAGCAATCCCCAGCGGTGCACGAGGGTGTTCGCTTCGCGGCGATCGTCTTCGGAGACGTCCCGGACCAGGAACTGGCCGCCGCGCCGCCCGAGCATGTAGCCGACCATCGTCGCGCCGGTGCTTCCCAGCAGGGACAAGCCCGTACCAACCGTCAGCCCAAACAGGGCGCCATGGGCGATCATCACGAGGCTCGACGGCACGGGCAGGACAACGTCGACCAGAAGCAGTCCAACCCCAACGAGGGCGGCGGCGACTCCACCCCGATCCAGCCACGGCGTTGGGTCGGTCAACGGCCCCAGGTCCAGTGACTCCGCGATCAGGAAGAGCGCGAGCAGGACGCCGAGAATGACCACGAAGACAATGGCGAACCGTCTCATGTTGGATACATTCCTGGTGACGGCGATCCAGATACCATGGTGTTCAAGGGCATTCTCTCCGAGGTGAAATGAACGTCGCCGGTCGCGCGCTCCGTCACCGGGTTGGACATGTGAGGCTCGGCCGCCGAGTGAACCGTTTCGGCTAGGGCCTCCGGTGTAGCTTAGGGCCAAACCCGTTGATGGGGAGCACGGACACGAGCGCTTTTTGATCCAATCCGGGGCAGAAGGGGAACGAGCGCGAGCTGTGCACCTAGACTATGGGGACGATCGAAGGGGTGAAGAGAGCCCTCGCATGAGGTTACGCGGATTGGACTTGACGGAATCTCTCCATGACCTGGCAATCCAGAATGTTTACGGTATTTCGTTCCTGGTGGCCTATGGCCTGACCTGGATCGCGACCGGTCTCCTGTGGACGCGGCTGGGGTCGAGGAGCGCCGCGTTCTGCACGCTGTTCCAGGGGATGATTGCGTTGCCGATCGCGCTGGGGATGTCGTTCGCGATAGGGGCGTTCGGTCAGGAGCGGCCGGTGGATGCCTCCATCACGGAGTTATCGGTCTACATCGCCATGTCGCAGCTGCTTGGGTTGCCCGCGCTGATCTTCCTGATCGTTCGCGAAATGTACTCTTTGACGCCCTATGTGTTCGCCGTCATATGCTCGATGCATTTCATGCTGTACACATGGCTGTATCAGACGCCCGTGTATGTCGTGATGGCGGTCGCGATCTCGGTTGGGACAACGGTCGTCATGCTGGCTGGTCGAGAGGCGAGCAAGGAACAACTCGCCTCACGTGTGAGCGTTTTCACTGGGGCGACCATGCTTGTGACTTCGCTGATCCTCCTTGCCGTGTATTTCGCCGAGCGCGGGTGATGCATGTGCCACTCAGCCGAATGCGATCAGGCGGTGTCCTGCATGGGTTCCGTTCCGGAAGCGTGAAATCTGGAACAATACTGGCGGACTATGGTTCGCGAGTTGTGTGAACGGTTTGAGGACCCAATGACATCGATGGATTCAAGACGACTCGAACGAACCGGGACGGTGGTGCTGCTGGCGGCCACGATTCTGGTGGCGATCTCCATTCTGCTGGACGGCACGCCGGCGAGGCTCTTCAACGGGCTGGCTGGCGTCACCTGGTTCTCGGCGACGGCTCTGCTTGCGATAGCCGGCTGGAGGGCCTCGCGACGGCAATCGCTCTGGCTGGCACTGATCGCTCTCACCGCGGTTGTCGCGTTCGTGGTGAAGCCGACGGACATGCTGCTGGCGGTCGTCGGATTTGCGCCGGCCGGGTTCGTGATCGGCATGCTCGCCAGGGATGGGCGGGTTCTATGGGGAACGCTGGTGGCGGGACTGTACCTGCCATTCCACATCGGAACGGCCGTGCTCAAGGCGGTGGGGCGGAGCCTGACCGGTGGCGAGGCATCCATTCGTTCCGAGCCGCCGCCCACCGCGGCCGTCGTGCCACTGGTGATGTTGCTGGCGGCAATGGCCGGAGCGGCGCTGGCGAGCTACATCATCTCGCGGAACAACGCCGGCTAGCCGACCTCGACGGGTGACCTGGCCGAATCTCGAAGATAGGGAAGATGGCACGAAAAAACGGCGGATCGTTCGATCCGCCGTTTCTCATTTCGTCGTGGGGTGCCTTACGGGGCTCGAACCCGTCACCTCCGGTTCCACAGACCAGCGCTCTGCCGAATGAGCTAAAGGCACCATATGCGATCACATGCAGGAAAAGGAGTAAGCCGAGTTCTGTTCGTGATGGCCATCTCTCTCAACCGATGCGGTTGGCCACGTCGTCGCCTTCGTGGCGGCTCTCGACTTCCGGCCTTGGCGAGCAACCTGCTAGCGGCCGAATCGGAGATTGCTGCGGGGAGGATTGCCCTTTTCAGCCCACGTGGCCTGAGCCAGCGGGAATGGTTTCTGTTGCTCTCACGCCTTGCGGCGTGCCTGTGCGGACTGTCAACGCGCGAACGCGTTTCCCCGGCTTTCACCGGGCACCCTTGCTCTTCGCAGCTCGGACTTTCCTCTAATCCACTAGGGATCAGCGGCCATCCTCTTCTCGCCGCATGTGAGTATTCGCATTTGAAACGTGCGAGGACCAGTATCCATTCTCAGGAATCCAGCCCGGTGCCGAGGGGGAGATTCGAACTCCCACGGGGTTACCCCCACTACGCCCTGAACGTAGCGCGTCTGCCTGTTCCGCCACATCGGCCTATTCTTGTGTGCCTGCCCGCGCGGAGCCGACCTGCGGACTCGAACCGCAGACCTGCTGTTTACGAAACAGCTGCTCTACCAACTGAGCTAGGCCGGCACACGCTCTCGCAGAGCGAACGAAGTATATCAGGTGCCCACGCCGAGGCGCAACGCGTTTGGGGCCGGGAAAATCTGGTATCGTTTCGGCGCTAGAGCGCTCGGCGACCGCCCCCGGTCGCTCCATGCCAGGGATGAGACATTCATGAACTCGGGGACTCCATGAGCACGTCGCGGCGATCATCCAAACGGCGCCCGCCTCGCGATCAGGGGCCGCTGTCGCACCTCTCCCGCGGCCAGGCGATTTTCGGCATCGTCACGATGCTGGTGATCTGTTCCATGATCGGTGGCGTGTTCGTTGGCCTGACCTTCACCGATATCTTCGGAGACCTCTTCTCGGACAATGGAAACGAGGAGAACTTTCCGGACCCCAACAGCGACATCGTCGCCGCCCAGGAAACCGTGGTCGCCAACAACCCAGACGATCTGGAAGACGTGCTGCTGCTGGCGTCGCTGCTGGCCAACACCGGTCGGCTGGGGGATGCGATTCCTCACTATGAGCACGCGCTGGAACTGGCGCCAGACGACGTGGACGCCCGGTTGAGCTTCGCCCGCGCGCTTGCCGATGGTGACATGCGGGCCGATGCCGAGCTTCAGTTCAACAAGGTCCTGGAAATCGACCCAGACAACCAGCAGGCGCACTATTACCTCGCGGAGTTGTACATGGCCTGGGAACCGGTGCGAACCGAGGAGGCCATTCCGCACTACCAGCGAACGGTCGAAATCGACCCGACGACGCTGATCGGCGAGCGGTCCCAAACCCAGCTGGACACGCTGGGAGCCACCATGCCCAGCACCAGCCCGGCCGCGAGCCCCATCGCGTCGACTCCCGCCACGTGAGATAGACCAAGATTACCGGTCGACCGGGCCAAATGGACTGCGAACAAACGTTCTGACTGCGATATACTGGGACCATGTACGACGGACAACGGCCGCCCGGCCAAGCGGGCACCCGCCCGGACAATCCGGAAACCAGCAGACTGATGACGCCGGCGCAGCGTGAGGAGGATGTCGCCGAGAAATCGTTGCGTCCCCGGAGGCTGGACGAATACATCGGCCAGGATCGGGTGAAGACGAATCTCAGCATCTTCATCCAGGCGGCGCTTGCGCGGGAAGAGGCGCTGGACCACATCCTCCTGTATGGCCCACCGGGGCTCGGAAAGACGACGCTGGCGAGCATCATCGCGGCGGAGCTTGGGGTGAACCTGCGGGTCACCTCGGGACCGGCGATCGAACGCCAGGGCGACCTGGTCTCGATCCTCACGAACCTCAAACCCGGTGATGTGCTGTTCATCGACGAGATTCACCGCCTGAACCGGGTGGTCGAGGAAGTGCTCTACTCGGCGATGGAGGATTACGCGGTCGACATCATTATCGGCAAGGGGCCGGCTGCCCGGACCATGCGCATCAACCTGCCGCGGTTCACGCTGGTGGGCGCGACCACCCGCCTGGCGCTGCTGACAGGTCCACTGCGCGATCGATTCGGAGCGGTGCTGCGGCTCGATTTCTACGACCACGAGGCGATGGACCAGATCGTGAGGCGATCGGCGTCCATCCTGGGCGTGGAACTCGAGGATTCCGGTGCGTGGATGCTGGCCGGACGGGCAAGAGGGACACCGCGTATCGCGAACCGGCTGCTGAGGCGCGTGCGCGACGTCGCCCAGGTGGCTGGTGCTTCTGTCGTGACGGACGAAATCGCCGACGAGGCGCTGGGGCTCCTGGAAGTCGACACGCTCGGACTGGATGAGACCGACCGTCGGATCCTGGTCGCGCTCATCGAGAAGTTCGATGGCGGACCGGTCGGGATTGATACCCTCGCCGCGGCCACCAGCGAGGAGACCGACACCATCATGGATGTGTACGAGCCCTACCTGATCCAGCTTGGGTTCCTGCAACGCACACCGCGAGGCCGATTGGCGACCCGGAGGGCGTATGAGCACCTTGGCCTGCGGTATCCAGCGGAGCGGGCCGGAGCCCAGGCATCGCTGTTCGAGGAAGAGGCGTGACGGAATCCAATCGCGACAGGCTGGCGATGTCGGACTTCGATTACGAGCTTCCCGAGGAATTGATCGCACAGGTTCCGCTCGCCGATCGAACCGCGAGCCGCCTGCTTGTCCTGAATCGCTCGAACAAGTCCATTTCCCACGAGTCGTTTCGCTCGCTACACTCGCATCTCAACCCCGGCGACCTCCTGGTGGTCAATGACAGCCGCGTGCTTCCAGCCAGGGTGATTGGGCGGCGCTCGACCGGCGGCGAGGTGGAGTTCCTGCTGCTGAGCGAGGTTTCTCCCCGTCAATGGCGCTGTCTCATGCGGCCGGCCCGGAAGTTGAAAATTGGGGAACGAATCGAGGTCGAACGGCGCGAGGGTTCGACCGAGGCCTCGCTCATCACAGTGATTGAAAAGGAAGACGAGGGACAAGGCATCGTCGAATTGGCCCCAGATCTTGCGGAGAATCTGGGCTCGTTCGGGCGCGTGCCACTCCCACCATATATCCACGCCCACCTCGAGGACGATGAGCGATACCAAACGGTCTACTCACGTGTACGGGGCTCCGCCGCGGCTCCGACGGCCGGCCTGCATTTCACACAGGAGGCTCTGGCCCAACTTCAGGCGGCGGGCGTGGGACTGGCGGCCGTCACGCTCCATGTGGGGCTCGACACGTTCCGCCCGGTCACCGTGGACTACGCGGAAGACCACCGGATTCACAGCGAATGGTGCTCGGTGGACGAGGACGCCGCGCGGGCGATCGCGGACACCAGGGCCGCCGGCGGGAGAGTGATCGCGGTGGGGACCACGGCCGCTCGAACGCTGGAATCCTACGCTCGACAGCCAGAGGCGGAGGCAGGTGAACCATTCTCCGGGATGACCGATATCTACATCACGCCCGGCTACAAATGGCGTCTGGTGGACGCCATGGTCACCAACTTCCACTTGCCGAAATCGACGTTACTGTTGATGCTGAGTTCGTTCGCCGGGAAGGACCTGCTGTTCGAAGCGTACCGCCAGGCAATCGAGCAACGCTACCGGTTCTTTTCGTTTGGTGACGCGATGTTCGTGTATTGACGTTGATGAAGCGAAGAGAAGAAAAGAGGCAAGCGTTGGTCGCTTATCCAGACTTGAACGGCAAAACTCGCGAGGATGCCTGGGCGCTCCTGAATGAGTGGGTCACGAGCCCTAGCCTGATCCGTCACTGCCTGGCCGTGGAGACGGCGATGCGTGCTTACGCGGAGAAGCACGGCGAGGACGTCGAGGCGTGGGGACTGGTCGGCCTGATCCACGATTTCGACTTCGAGCGGCACCCAACTCTGGAGGAGCACCCGTTCGTTGGAGCGAAGGTGCTTGACGGGCTCGGCTATCCTCAATGGGTGGTCGACGCGGTGCTTAGCCATTCCGACGATCCCGCCTATCCGCGGGAAACGGACCTGGAAAAGACACTGTTCGCGGTCGACGAACTGACCGGATTCATTTCGGCGGTGGCGCTGGTGCGGCCCTCGAAGGCCGTGGCGGACGTCAAGCCGTCGTCGGTCAGGAAGAAGATGAAGGACCGCCGATTCGCGGAGGCCGTGCGACGCGAAGACCTAGTCGAAGGCGCGGAGGCCCTTGGTATCCCGCTCGACGATCACATAGCATTCGTTGTGGATGCGATGGCCGCCAATGCGGATGCGTTGGGGCTGGCCGGGGTTGAAGCCCCGGTGTAGCGCGATCCCGCGCTCAAATGGCGACATAGCCAGAAAGGTCAATTGATTTGGCTCAGAACTACGGTAAACCATTCGACATGCAGCTCGAAGAGGGCAAGACCTATACCGCGACCCTCGAAACCAACCACGGTTCGATGGACGTGGAGTTCTACCCGGAAGACGCCCCGAACACGGTGAACAACTTCGTGAGCCTCGCCAAGGATGGCTACTACGATGGAACGCCGTTCCACCGGGTCATCAAAGGCTTCATGATCCAGGGCGGGGATCCGACCGGAAGCGGCATGGGCGGGCCTGGCTACAAGTTCGCCGATGAAACCGTGAAGAAGGACTACGAGCCGGGCACGCTGGCCATGGCCAACGCCGGACCGAACACCAACGGCAGCCAGTTCTTCATCTGCCACGCCGACCTCAAGGGACGGCTGCCGAAGAACTACACGATCTTCGGCAAGGTGACGAAGGGCCAGGAGACGGTCGACGCCATCGCCAACGTGCAGGTGAAGATGAGCCCCAGCGGCGAGCCGTCCTCGCCGGTCGAGCCGGTCGTGCTGCAGAAGGTCACCATCAACGAGGCCTAATACAGGGCGACACAAAGCAAGAAACCCCGCTGGCGCTTCATTGGGCCAGCGGGGTTTTTCGCGTTCGCATTGACGTGATCGGGATCATGCGGCTTCGAGCAGCGGATCGGACGCTTCCTCATACTGGTGGAGGAGGTCGATCCAGAACGCTTCCCAGGCGGTCACGTCCTCGCCGCGGGCGAGAGCCTGTTCGATGCGTTCATAACCATCGTTGAGGCGCTGCTCCAGGCTCCCGAGCCGGGTCGTCTCCCGTTCGCGCCGGGTGGAGCGAGCGCGAACGACCCTGAAATCAGCGTTCGGGTTTCCGTCCATCAGTTATTCCCTCCAAACGCCTGGCCGCTGGCCTAGGCTGGCTGCTTGGACCGCATCAGCTGGCGTTCCTTGAGCAGTTCGATCACCGTGGATGCATTCTTTCGCGAGATGGCGTCAATCGAGCCGCCGGTCTGTTCGCGGGCGAGATCGTCGAGCGCCTTGCTGTTGAGCTTGAGGTCCCGTGCGAGCGCCTGGATCAGGCCACGCTGGCGATCGGTGGCGGCGAGATCCGCGCCGGCCTGCGAGCGATCGAACTGACCCTCGGTCACATTCGTGGCCTTGAACTTCACGGGCGAGTCGACTACACGGCCATTAGCCGCACCGAAGTCGAAGTCAGTACAGAACTGGGTGCCAAAGCCAAGCGCGGCGAGCGCGCGGCCAATGGCCTTCGTCTCGGCCTTTTCAAGGTAATCACCGAAGCCGCGAGCATCCTCGCTGCCCCAGCCAGTGGCGGAACCGCCGTCGGGAATGGAGACCATCGCCCGGAACACCGCTTCGTTGTCGTGGTGCGACACGAGTTCGGTTTCAATCACGGCATTCGGATGCTCGTTGCGAAGCCAGACCAGGCGCCATTTGACTTCGAGGTATTCCTTGCCGCTTACCAGCGTAAGGTGTCGTGCGGGATCGAACTGGGTTGAAGCTGACATCGAAGAGCCTTTCTTGCGAACGTTTGTTCTGAATTGATTATAGAACACATGATCTACTCGCGCAATACCCAATGTGACTCCTGGGAACAGGCTGGCTGACCTTCTCGGGAATGAATCAGCGCCCGACGTTGGGAAGGACATGCCAGTTCTGTACGATCGGTGTGGCGTGATAGACTTCAGGTCGTTGTATGTATGGAATTGCGTGAATGGGGTTGCCGGGTGAGGGTGTCGTGCCTTCAGGAAAATCTGCAGCGAGCACTGGGCCGGGTGGGACGAGCAGTGGCTTCCCGCACCTCGTTACCAGTGCTCAGCAATGTACTCATTTCCACCGACGAGGGGAGGTTGCGCATCGCCGCGACCAACCTCGAGATCGGTGTGACAACGTGGATCGACGCCGACATCCAGGAAGAGGGCCGAATCACGATTGACGCTCGCCTTCTGGGTGAGTTCGTCAACACGTTGCCCGCGGGCGGCGTGGAACTGACGGTGGACCCCAACCGGTTGTCGCTGACCGTGAAGGCGGGCCGGGACGAGGCTTCCATTAATGGAATAGACGCCGAGGACTTCCCGGTGATCCCTTCCATTAGTGATGAGGGCTTCGGGGTCGAGATTGGGGCGCAGACCCTGCGCGACCTGATCACGCTGGTGGAGTTCGCGGCGGCGAGTGATGACTCGCGTCCGGTGCTTGCCGGCGTCCTGACCCGCTTCGAGGGTGATGTTGTCACCCTGGCTGCGGCTGATGGCTTCCGCATGGCGGTGAACGAGGGACAGCTATCCGGCTCGGTCGACGAGCGGACCGACCTTATCGTTCCCGCCCGCTCGTACCGCGAGCTGGCGCGCATCATTGGAGACACCGACGAGACGATTCGCCTGGCGGTAACGCCAAACCGGAGCCAGGTGATGGCGAGGGTTGGTGATACCGAGTGGGTGTCGCGATTGATCGACGGGACCTTCCCGGATGTACGCCAGATCGTGCCGAAGGACTTCACGACACGGGTGGATCTCAGTCGCGAGGTGCTGCTCAACGCCGTGCGGCGGGCGAGCTACTTTGCCCGGGACAACAACGACGTCATTCGCGTCGTGGTGAGCCCCGGCGAGGACGATCTGACGCCCGGCAACGTCGAGGTCTCGGCCAACGCGGCCGAGCGTGGCAACAGCCACAGCTTTGTCGACGCGAGCGTGACCGGTGGCGATGTGCAGATCGCGTTCAATAGCCGGTATCTGGCGGACGTGCTCGCCGTGCTCAAGCACGGTCAGGTGATGATGGGGCTCAACGGTCCAACCCAGGCTGGCATCATTCGGCCGAGCGGCGGCGAGTCCTACACCCACGTGATCATGCCAATGGTCATCGGCGGCAACTAGCGGCGGTGGGCGCAATCGTTTCATGTACCTGAATCGACTGGTGCTGGACGAGTTTCGGACGTACCGGCACCTCGACCTCGAAATACCTCCGTCCGGCATGCGAATAATCGGCAGGAATGCCAGTGGCAAGACCAGCGTCCTTGAGGCGCTGGTCATGTTGTCGACCACGCGTTCATCCCGAGCCTCTACCGACCGGGACGTCGTGCGGTGGGAGAGTGGCGCCGAGTATGCCGTGAACCCTTACGCGCGGATGGAAGGGACGGTCGTCTCGCGGGAACGAACCCAGGAGGTAGGCATCAGCCTCGAACTCGATGCCGAAGGCGCCTCCGTGGTTCGCAAGCAGTTTCTCCTCTCCGGCGATTCCGTGCGGGCCCACGACCTGATTGGGGTGCTCAAGACGGTGCTCTTCTCGCCGGAGGATGTGCTGCTGGTTTCGGGGACGCCATCGGAGCGGCGGCGGCAGGTGGACATCCTGATCTCGCAGATCGACAGAAGCTATCTGGCGGCGCTCTCCCAGTACATGCGGGTGCTCCCGCAGCGGAACCAACTCCTCAAGCGATTCTCCAAGGAGCGACGGAGCGCGCGTGACATCTCGGCGATCACCGAGATCTCGTTCTGGGACGACGAATTGATCGCGAGTGGGTCACTGGTGATGGCGGCTCGCTGGCTGGCGGCGGCGCGTATCGCCGACATGGTCGCCGAGCGGTCGAAGGTGCTGGTGAGCGACGCCGCGATCGGATTCGCCTACAACCCGCGGCTCGATCTCTCTGGAATCACGTCAGGCGACATATCGCAGGATCAATTGCGGCAGACGGTGGCCGGACTGTTTCACGACGCGATCGAGGATGCCCGGTTCGACGAGTTCCGACGGGGCATGACGCTGGTTGGTCCGCATCGCGACGATTTCACCTTCCTGATCGAGGGGAGGTCACTGGCGTCGTTTGGCTCCAGGGGGCAGCAGCGACTTGGGGTGGTGGCATACCGGCTGGCGGAGATCGACATGCTCGAGCAGCGGTCAGGTGAACGGCCGGTTCTGCTGCTCGACGACGTATTGTCGGAACTCGATGAGGTGCACCGCGACAAGCTGATCGAGGAGATCGTGCGTTGCGAATGCCAATTGATGCTCACGTCGACCGAGGAGGGCATGCTTTCGCACCCCATGCTCGCCGGCCTGGAGTTGGCCGAAGCCTCGGGTGGCGGGATCGTCCGCCCGTAGCTGGCCGTCCAGGTACCGCGACACTCCACAACGAACGCGCAAAAGCCCCGGATCGATGGTTTTCGATCCGGGGCTTTTCCTTGTTTGGCTGGGGTGCAGGGATTCGAACCCCGACTACCTGTTCCAGAGACAGGCGTCCTACCGTTAGACGACACCCCAACGCGCGGACGCTAGTCTAGCATTCCAAGGCGCGCCATTTCAATGAAAATGCGGCAGGATCCGTGCGAATCGCGATATCGGTATCTCAGTTAGCGAAATCGCGCGGCTCAGCTCGCTGCCTGAGCAGCCTCCGCGGCGCGCACCAGGGCCTCCGGCAATTCGAACAGTACGTCGTCGAGCGTGCCACGGCGAGCGGCGAATCCGGCGGCCAGGGTGTTGCGGGCGAGGACGAGCGCGGTGACGGGCCCCGTTCCGCCAGGGACAGGGGTAATCGCTCCGGCTCGGCCAATGAGTGCGTTGTAGTCGGTGTCGCCCACGATCTTCCCGTTGTCCGCGACGTTGACACCGAAGTCGATCACGATCGCGCCTGGCGACACCATCTCCCTGGTCACGAGACCCGCGGAACCGGCCGCGACACAGATGACCTCGGCCCGCAAGGTTTCGGCGGCGAGATCCCTGGTGTGCCGGTGGCACAGGGTCACGGTCGCGTTCCTCTGGGTCAGCAAAGTGGCGAGCGGTCGCCCCACCACATTGCTGCGCCCGATCACCGTGATCCTGGCGCCATCCAGCTCGACGCCCGCATGGTCCAGGAGTTCGAGTCCACCGGCTGGGGTGGAGGGTCGGAGCGAGGGGAGTCCAAGGTGCAGACGTCCCGCGTTGGTCGGTGTGATGCCGTCGACGTCCTTGAGCGGCGAGAGGTGCTCAAGGATCAGTTGGGGATCGAGTTGGTCGGGCAGCGGCATCAGGACGAGGATGCCAGTGACGGACTGATCGGTGTTCAGACTCTCCACCGCTGACACGAAGTCGTCGGGTGTTGTTGTTGCGGGCAACTCAACATGACGATGCTCGATCTCGACCTTCCTGAACGTTCGATCGATAGAGGCGCGGTAGGCGAGAGCGGCGCCGTTGTTCCCCACGAGCAGGGACGCCAGGACCGGCGGTCGGCAACCGAGGTCGTGCAGGTGGACCTTGGCCGCGGCGATTTCAGCGCGGAGCGAGCGCGCCAGGCCCGCGCCCTTGAGAATCCGTGTCTCGACGGCATCCTTTGAAGTCAATGGAAACTCTTTCTGCCAGTTGATGAGGAGTCGGGCGTGGGGGTGGAATGGCCCGAGAATGGCCTCCACGCGATGTGATTATAGCCTCTCGACCGACAGGGATACCCCGATATCCCCACTAATCAGCGAGTAATGACAGTAAAACGACGGGCACTGACATCTCGTTTTGGATAACGCCAGTTGCTGGCGAAAGTGTTGTTACGAGCCCTTGCATCGCCACGATGTGTGGATTGTTCGTACAATCTGTTGACACGCTGGCAATCGAGCATTAGTATGGTGACATCAAGTCGCGGTGGCGTGACTGAACGGCAAGTAGAGTTGTGCAGAAGTTGTGCAAGGTCATTGGAGGCGGGGATGTTTGTCAGGGCTGATTTCGGATTTGGTGTGACGCTGAAGCGATTCCGCGAGGCGCGGCGTGTTTCCCAGAGCAAGCTGGCCGAGCGCGCCGGTTTCGATCACTCGTATGTCAGCCGGTTGGAGAGTGGTGCCCGGACCCCGACTCGCGACGCCGTGGAGCAGCTGGCGAAGGCGATGGACCTCGACCAGATCAACCGTGATGAGTTGCTGGCGTCGGCCGGCTTCCTTCCCGGAGAGGTTTCCAGCCTCCTTTCCGGAGAGCCGGAGATCACCGAGGTGCTTGGATTGCTGCAGAACAACCAGGTGCCCGAAGCGTACCGGGATTCCATGCGGCAGGTGCTGCGCCTGCTGGCCGAGCAGGCCCGGCACGTCATGCGAGGCGAGACTCCGGACCAGGGAACGGTGGTCGCGGCCTAGGATTTTGGCGGCTGTACGTTCATACTTGACTCGACACAAGGCCAGTCCCCGCCGGCCACGCGTCGACAGAGATGAACGACACCGCGCACGCACGCAAGCCCCGCTCCGATTGGTGTGGGGCTTGGTTGCTTAAGGGACGCGCATCACGAGACCCGCCTCGGCGGAAGCTCGGACTCGGTGCGTTTGTCCCGCTCGCTGCTCTCCGATCCGTGACGAGTCCACGGTTAGCCAGGTTCCGGAGAAGGATCCCTTGAAGAACGAATTCGCCCACCTCCATCTACATACCGAGTTCTCGCTGCTGGATGGCATGGGAACCATTGGGCAATACGTTGCCCGGGCCCAGGAAGTCGGTATCCAGCACATGGCGGTTACCGACCACGGGGTCATGTACGCCGCGATGGACTGGTACCAGGCAGGGGTGAAGGCGGGAATCCATCCCATCATCGGGATGGAGGCGTATCTCGCCGAGGGATCGATCTCCAAACGCGAGCGAAAGTCGTACCACCTGCTCCTTCTGGCCGAGAACGACACTGGCTATCGGAACCTGCTCAAGCTGGCGAGCGTGGCCGCGCTCGAAGGGTTCTACTACCGGCCGCGGATCGACATGGAACTGCTCCAGAAGTACGGCGAGGGGATCATCGCCACATCGGCCTGCCTGGGCGGCCCGGTGGCCAACAACTTCCTGCACGGGAATCCCGATCTCGCTCGGAAGTACGCTGGCGAACTCGCCGAGATCTTCGGGAAGGACCGGTTCTACATCGAGGTGCAGGACCACGGGCTCAAGGAGCAGATCCAGGTCAACAAGGACCTGATTCCCCTGGCCAAGTCCCTGGACCTTCCATTGGTGGCGACCAACGATGTGCATTACTGTGGCGAGCACGACGCGGCCGCCCAGGACATTCTGGTGTGCGTGCAAACCAACACAACGATTCACGATCCCAAGCGGATGAAGACGGAGTCCAACCAGCTCTACCTCAAGAGCCCCGATGAGATGGCGTTGCTGTTCGGACACGTCCCGGGTGCGCTCTCCAACACCATGCGCATCGCCGAAATGTGCGATGTTGACCTGTCCTTCAAGGGCTACCAGCTCCCGGACTTCGACGTGCCAGAGGGACAGTCGCCCGAGTCGTACCTGCGGGAGCTGTGCGAAAAGGGTGCGATGGAGCGTTACGGCACGCTCGACGGCGCGGTGGGTGAGCGGCTCGACTACGAGCTGGGCGTGATCCAGTCGATGGGATTCACGAGTTACTTCCTTATCACCTGGGACTTTGTGAACTACGCGAAGAACCAGGGAATCCTGGTTGGGCCGGGACGAGGGTCCGCGGCCGGCAGCATTGTGTGCTACTGCCTCAACATCACCGGGCTCGATCCGCTCGAGCACCGCCTCATCTTCGAGCGGTTCCTGAACCCGTCCCGTATCTCCATGCCCGATATCGACATCGACTTCGCCGATGACCGGCGGGCGGAAGTCATCGACTACGTCGTGCGGAAGTACGGCGACGATCGCGTGGCGCAGATCGTAACTTTTGGAACGCTGAAGGCGAAGGCCGCCGTTCGGGACGTTGGCCGCGCGATGGGGATGAGCTTCGCCGACACGGATCGCGTGGCGCGACTGATTCCGGCCGACCCGAAGATGACCATCAAGCTGGCGCTGGAAACCGTTCCGGAGCTCGTGAAGTTGCTGGACCAGGAGAAGGAACTCCGCGATCTGGTCGATACGGCCCAGAAGGTAGAGGGCCGAGCCCGGCATTCATCCACACACGCGGCGGGTGTGGTCATCTCTCGCGACCCGTTGATGCAGCACGTGCCGTTGCAGCGGGCGGGCGGCAAGAGCGAGGGGGAAGTCACGACGCAGTACCCGATGGCCCAACTCGAGGGCATCGGATTGCTGAAGATGGACTTCCTTGGCCTGAAGACGTTGACGGTGCTCAGGAAGGCGATCGACCTCGCGAACCAGAATGGACACGACATATCCCTTGAGGCTATTCCCATGGATGATCCGGTCGCCATGGAGGGATTGCGAAAGGGGGAGACGGCGGGCGTCTTCCAGCTTGAAGGCGGGATGACGACGCGGATGACCGTGGACGTCGCTCCGACCGCGTTCGAGGACATCGTGGCGCTCAGCGCGCTGATCCGCCCGGGACCGATGACCATGGCCCCGGACTACATCGAGAGGAGACACGGCCGGGCCGAGATCGAGTACATGCATCCGCTGATGGAGCCGATCCTGAAGGAGACCCAGGGCGTCCCGCTGTATCAGGAACAGGTGATGCAGATCGCCAACGTACTGGCCGGGTTCTCGATGGCGGAATCGGACGGCCTGCGGAAGGCGATGGGCAAGAAGCTTCCGGCGGAGATGGCCAAGTACAAGGACCGCTTCGTCGAGGGCTGCGCCGCCAACGATATCGACAAGAAGCTGGCGCGAGACATCTTCGACATGATCGAACGGTTCGCAGGCTATGGCTTCCCCAAGGCGCACAGCGCGGCCTATGGGGTGATCACCGCCCAGACCGCGTACATGAAGGCGCGGCACCCGGTCGAGTTCATGGCGGCGTTGATGTCGACCGAAATGAACTCCACCGAGAAGACCGTGTTCAACGTCGCCGAATGTCGCAGGGCGGGAATCCCACTTTTGCCGCCATCCGTGAACCACAGCGGACATGAGTTCTCCGTCGAGCAGGTCGACGGCAGGAGCGGCATCAGGTTCGGTCTCGGCGCGGTCAAGAACGCCGGGCAGGGCGCGATCGAGAGCATCCTCGCCTCCAGGGAGGAAGCGCCCGATAAGCAGTTCGCGTCCCTTGAGGCGTTCTGCGACGCGGTCGACTGGTCGTCGGTGAACAAGCGGGTGGCGGAGAGCCTGGCGAAATCTGGCGCGCTCGACTGCTTTGGAGAGCGGGCATCGGTTCTCGCGTCGCTGGAGTCATTGATTGGCGCGGCCCAGCGGCGGCAGAAGGCCTCCGCCCGCGGTCAGATGGACCTTTTTGGCGCGATGGAGGTGGAATCCGGTCCGATCTCGAGCGGGCGGCTCGCGGAAGTGCCCCCAGCCGATCGGAAGCAGCTCCTGGCCTGGGAGAAGGAACTGCTTGGGCTGTACCTGACATCCCATCCGCTGATGGACTGGACCGCGTCGGGCGCGCCAGACGGGTACTCGCAATTGGCCGAGATCGCCGATCGCGGACCGGGAGCCAAGGCGCGGTTCCTGGGCATGGTGACGAGTGTGCGGCGAATAACCACCAAGACCAACCGGACCATGGCCGTGCTTGAGGTCGAGGACCTCACGGGCAGCATGGAAGTCGTGGCGTTCCCGGATTGCTACGAGCAGCACTCCTCCTTGATCCAGGAAGACGCCATCCTCTCATTCCAGGCGAAGGTCGATGAGCGGGGCGACAAGGCCCAGTTGATCCTCGATGTCGCGACGAACGAGCTTCCCGAACTGGAGGTCGAGGAGCAGGCTCAACCATATGTGCGGATCCTGATGCGTGCTTCGGACGACCTGTGGGGCGACATATCCCGAATGCAGGATGTAGACGCGGTACTTCGCCGGCACGAGGGACACAATCCGGTGGAGTTCGACCTCGCGACTGGAGACGAAGTCGTGCGGTTGCGAAGCAAGTCACGGCTGGTGGAGTGGAGTGACCAGTTGCGGCGTGAGATCGAACAGGTGCTTGGGGAAGACGGTTCCTGTCGTCTCGACGAACCGATTTCGGTGTCCGAGCCCACGGAAACCCGTTCCCGGGATGACCGGCGCGCTCACCTGCGGGCGGTCGCATAGCAGGTTCGGACACCCGTCGTCTCAGTGGGAAAGTGCTTGGGCGACATATCCCCACAGGTGCGTTCACTGGATGGCGGATGTCACCGAAATGGTCGTGCTCCTCTTGAGCACGGCCGCAGCATGGGATTGTGATTCGCGCACCCGCTGATCAAGAATGGCGGGATCGCTCAGACTTCAGGTCACGCTACATATCCCAGAAGCAGTGCTTCAGATTACCTGCAATTTCTCGGTGCAAGACGAAGGGCGATTCGAAGATTCAGGCCCGGTGCTCGGGTGCCCGCATGGAATGAGGTCGTTCCGGGGTGACACTCGGAGTGCGGAAGGTAGTACCGCGCAGGGGAATGCGGGACGCCAAGAGCGAGCGTCGAGCCTGAGTTATTCGCCGAGGCGAGCGGCTAGTCAGTCTCGCCTGGATTCGCTTCCATTTGGCGCCGAATGGCGCGCGTGGCGGGGCCGGGATCGTCGCCCGTCAGGAACAGGAGCACATCGTCTGGGCGCGCGGTCTTGATTGCCCGGTTGATGGCCCGGCGTTCGGTGGGCAGGTACACCGCCAGGGGCGGGTAATCGTTGATGGCGATGCCCTTGCGCAGGATGTCGATCAGGTCGGGATTCGTATTTGAGTGCAGGATGATCGCGCCGGGATACCGCCCGAGTACGCGTCCCGCTTCCTGGAGATCGTTCGCGGGGTGCTTCGCCAGGTCACCGAGCACCGTTATCTGCCGGCGACGTCCGCCGGGGTTGATGGCGCGGAGCAGGGACTTGAGGTGCCACGACGGTGACGCCATGTCGACCACGGCTCGATAGCCGTCGACCTCGAAGATGTTGAACGAGCCCGGCAACAAGTCATCGGAGGCGTGGAACTGCCTGAGGGCCGAGGCGATCGTCTCCTGGTCGATGCCGACCGAGGAGGCGACGGCCGAGGCGATCATGGCGCTGCTGATTTCGAACGACGCGGCGCCACCCAGCCCGCATGGGATCGCTTTCGTGGGCACGAGTTGCTGGTGGGTTTCGGCATCGCCTAGCACGATGGTCTTGTCCTCGAGCCAGGCGCCAGACCCGCCGCTCTCCAGATGCCGCCTGAGACCGGGGGCGTCGATGGAGAGCGCCGTCACGATGGACGTGCATGGCGCGTCGCGGGTCGCCTCCATAAGCGTGTAGTCATCCACGTGAATGACCAGCACGCCATTTCCGTGGACGGCCGACGACGCACGCATGGCGCCCCTCCAGATGGCGTCGCTTTCCGATAACGGCGGCGCATCGACGCTCCCAGCCATGTTGGTGATGGCGACGACCGGGTAGGATGATGGCGGCAGGCCGACCGCGTTAATCGTCGACCAGTGAAGCTCCTGGACCGCGACGTCGATGGTGCCCTCGGCGAGCCGGGAAAGCGCGAGCGACCAGCCGCTGATCTCGCCACGTTGTCGCTTGCCCCGGATGTCGATGCCCAGATCCGTCCACGTGGCGGTGCGAAGATGCGCCTCGGTGAAGATCGCGTCGAGCATCCGGACCACGGTGCTCTTGCCCCTGCCTCCGGCAACGCCGATGACCGGCAGGAGCCCGCGTTCGAGCGTGTCCCGCTGCCAGGAACGGAAGTTGGGAGCGGACTTGAGGAAGGACGAGGGCGCCTCGCGACCAACATTGATCGTCACGGCGCACCAACACTCTCGGCATGTTCCGTCAGCCAGAGCGAAGCGCGAAGCACCGGAAGGATTTCGCGCACCGCGTGGCCCCGGTGGCTGATGGATCCCTTCTCGCCGGGAGTGAGTTCGGCCATGGTCTTGCCGGACGGCAACTCGAAGATGGGGTCGTAGCCGAAACCGTTCGTGCCGCGCTCGTCCATGGTGATGCGGCCCTCGCAGGTTCCGCGGACGATGTGGGAGTTGCCTTCACGGTCGATGAGCACGATGGAAGCGACGAACCGGGCGCTTCGATCCAGCGATGGGTCGGCGGAAAGGGTGGAGAGAAGCAGCTTCCGGTTGTCACTGTCGTTGTGTTGATCGCCGGCGTACCTGGCGGATCGGACGCCCGGCGCGCCGCCGAGGCCGGTAACTTCCAGGCCGGAGTCGTCGGCGAGGATTACGTCACCGGAGTGCTCGTGGAGGAATCGCGCCTTGATCATGGCGTTCTCTTCGAAGGTGCTCCCGGTTTCCTCTGGCGAATCGAGACCAAGGTCATCGAGCGAGACGATGTCGACCTGATGCTCGAGCAGGTCGCGGAACTCGCGAATCTTGCCGGGATTGTTCGAGGCCAGTACCAGCCTGGGGCGGTTAGTCATGGTCGGGGAGCCTTTCGAAGAGACGTTCGGCGTTGGCGGTAGTTATTTGGGCGATATCGGCCACGTCGCGCTGGAAAAGATCGGCAAGTGATTTGGCGATGACCGGGATCGACTCGGGCGTGTTTCGGCGGTGCTTGAACCCATTTGGGACCAGGTACGGTGAGTCGGTCTCGAGCACGATTCGGTCTAGGGGAATCCGGGCGATGTGACTGCGCAGATCGGCGGATTTCTTCCTAGTGGCGAGCCCACCCACGCCAATATACGAGCCTGACGCGATGATCCATCTGGTGAGTTCCTCCGTGCCATCGAAACTATGGAAGAGGATGGTTGGCAGTGCGGAGGCCGAGCGGAGGACTTCGAGCATGAGCTGTTCCGAGTCGCGCATGTGGATGGCGACCGGCAGGCCGAACTCCCGGGCGATTTCCAGTTGTTCCGTGAAGGCCTCTATCTGGATGCTCTTGTTGGTTTCGCCCCGATAAAAGTCCAGACCGATCTCACCGACGGCCACTGGGCGTGAGGAGTCGATCGCGGTCCGAAGGTCGTCGCGCACGCTGGGCGACCAGAGATCGGCGTTGCCGGGATGGAGTCCCAGCATGTGGGACATGCCGGGGTAGTGAGTCGCAAGCTCGATCGATGCCGGCCATCGTCCGGGGTTGAACCCAACGTTGATCCAGCGTGTGACACCAACCGCCGCCGCCCGGTCCAGGACGTCGTCAAGTTCTCCATTGAACGACTCGTCATCGAGATGGCAATGCGTATCAACGAGGCGGAGAACGTTCTCCGCCTCGTTGTGCTTCGCGGGTTTTGCGGTCATGTTCTCGCTATTTTACCGTCACACTCTTCGCGAGGTTGCGGGGGTAATCCGGATCGAGGTTCCGCTGGATGGCCACGCGATAGGCGAGCGACTGGGCTACGAAAATCTGCACGAGGGCGTTCGCCGGACCATGATCGAGGAAGGAAAATTGCTGATCCACGCCACGATCCAGGTGCAGCCCGATACCAATAGTGTACCCCCCACGACTGTGGAGCTCCTGGGCGGTTGACGAGGTATCGGTGACGAACCGGTCGTTCGTGGTGAAAACCAGGCAGGGGGTGCCGGGCTCGATGAGGGCGATGGCGCCATGTTTCAGTTCACCGGCGGCGAAGGCCTCGGCGTGTACGTAGCTCGCTTCCTTGATCTTCAGCGCGGCTTCCTGGGCCACCCCATGGCCATCGCCCTTGCCGACCACGTAGACGTGCTCGGAGTTGGCGATCACGTCGCTGACCGAGGCGATGAACGCCTCCAGGTCCGGGTTGGTCCAGAGATCGTCCAGTGTCGCGGCGACCTGGCGAAGCGCGTCTTCTAGCTCGTCGAGCCGGTCGTCCAGGATGTACGCGGCCGACAGCAGCCGGCTGAGCATGCCCAGAAGGGACTTGGTGGCGAGGACGGACCGCTCGCGGCCGGCGTCCAGGGAGATGACATCGCTGGCCATGCGAGCGGCGCTGGAGTGGACCACGTTGGTGATGGTGACGAGCCTGGCACCGTGCGACTCCGCCGTTCGCATCGCTTCCAGCACATCGGCGGTCTCGCCACTCTGGGTGATGGAGACCACGAGCGTGCCGGCGTCCAGGAACGGAGCGACATCATCGAATTCCGAGGCGGGAACCGCCACCGCTCGCCGGCCCGCCATGTGGCCGAGCCAGGACGCTCCGATGCGCGCCGCGTAATAGGCGGAGCCGCAGCCGGTGAGGATGACCTGGTTTGCCGCGGCGATCTGGCTCGCGAGGCGTTGGGACGCCTCGATGTCCTGGAGGTGTCGTCGCAGCACGGTTGGCTGCTCCGACATCTCCTTGGTCATGAAATGGCTGTGGATGCCGAGTTCCTCGACGGAGGCATCGGGCACGTCGTGCGCGTCCGGGAGCGGCAGTTGCTGGCCGTCGTAGGAGATGGCGGTGATGCCATTCGCGTCCAGGCGGATGACGGCACCATTGGGCGCGATGACCATGCTGGACGCCTTGCCGGCCAGGGCGAACGGATCGGAGGCGATGCAGGCGCCGTCCTCGCCCATGCCGACCACGAGCGGCGAGACGTTCATGGCGGCGGCGATGACCTCGCTCTCCTGGTCGATCGCGATCACGGCGTTCTGGCCGGCGAGCCGGGGAAAGACCTCGCATAGGGCCTCAACGATGGTGGAACCAGCGTTGACGCGCTCGCCGAGCATGTGGGCGATGACCTCGGAATCGGTTTCGGATCGAAACGCGAGTCCGGGGGGCAGCTCAAGCTGAAGCTCGACGGCGTTTTCAACGATGCCGTTGTGGACGATGGCGACCCGGCCAGTGCTGTCCAGATGCGGATGGGCGTTGCTGTCGGTCACGCCACCGTGCGTGGCCCAGCGGGTGTGGCCGACAGCGATGCGCGACATGGCGTCGAATGTGAACGAGGTCGGGACCTTGCCGATCTTCTTCACGGTTTCGAGGCGCTGATCGGCCTTCCAGACGATGCCCCAGGAGTCGTAGCCCCGGTATTCAAGGCTCTTGAGGGCCTTGCCGACGGTGGTGGTCACGGAGCGCTCGGTTCCGACGTAGCCAAAGATTCCACACATAACGATTCCTCCCCGGAAAATGCCCGCGACGGCGCGTCGCGCGACATGGAGAGCCCGCCTGATTGGCATGCGGTATCGATGCATTCGCTCCATGCCGCGAGGCATGGCGATAACGCAACAGGCAAGGGCCCGGAATTGGTTGTCCAAGCAATTGGGGAGAGGGGAGGGGAGCGGTCCAAGCCGCTGCGTGTGATGCCACGTGTGAACCACTTTGTCGATTCGTCGCCGAACCGGTTTGTTGGTGCACTAACGACCGTGGTTGCCGGGGAATCATCCGCCGAATGTTTCGATGAATTCCCGCCTCGTCAACTCGATGTCCTGTCGAGTCCTGGCGCTAATGGGGTAACGGATAAAGCCTCCCTGTCATCCCTGAGACGAATGGTACGTCGCCGGTGGTGGATCGGCAACCACCTGCCCGTATACTGAAGGCGCGCAATCGGCCGCTGCGCATGTCCCCGCGGCCGGCACGACCACGTTAACAGGAGCGATCTGGTGATCGACCGATATACCCGTCCGGAAATGGGCGCCATCTGGACCGATGAGGCGAAGATCCAGCAGTGGCTCGCCGTGGAGATTTCCGTCTGTGAGGCCTGGGCGCGAAGAGGACGGATTCCCGCCGACGCGATGGAGGCGATTCGAGGCGCCAGTTGCGACCTGGAGCGGATGCGCGAGATCGAACGCGAGACTGATCATGACGTGATTGCGTTCCTGCGGGCCGTGGGAGAGACGGTTGGCGACGCATCGCGTTTCATCCACCTCGGCCTGACGTCGTCCGACGTCGTCGACACCGGCCTGGCGATCCAGTCGCGCAACGCCGGGAATCTCTTGATGACCGATCTCGACCATCTGATCGAGGTTGTCGCCAGGCGGGCGGTGGAACACAAGCGCACCTTGACCATCGGCCGGTCACACGGCATGCACGCGGAGCCAACCACGTTCGGGCTGAAGCTCGCCGTGTGGTACGACGAGCTTCGGCGGCACAAGGCACGCCTGGCGCTCGCGAATGATGACATCGCGGTCGGACAGATTTCGGGCGCGGTGGGGACGCACGCGCACATTCCACCCGACCTTGAGGAAGAGGTATGCAAGGATCTCGGTATCGGGGTCGAACTGGCGTCGAACCAGGTCGTGCAGCGAGACCGGCACGCGTTCTTCCTCTCCGTGCTGGCGGGTATCGCCGGGACGCTGGAGAAGATGACCGTGGAGATCAGGCACCTCCAGCGAACCGAAGTCGGCGAGGCCGAGGAGTACTTCGGCGAGGGCAACCAGGGATCGTCGGCGATGCCGCACAAGCGCAATCCGCACCAGTCGGAGCGCATCGCGGGATTGGCGCGGCTGGTGCGCGGGTACGCGCAGACCGGATACGAGAACGTGCCGCTGTGGCACGAACGGGACATCAGCCACAGCTCCGCCGAGCGGGTGATCTTCCCCGACGCGTGCGTCGTCACGGACTTCATGCTGGCCGAGACCGCTGAACTGATCGACGAACTGGTGGTGTACCCGGACCGCATGCTCCGCAATCTGGAGTCAACCGGTGGCCTTATTTACTCGCAGCGGGTGTTGCTGGCGCTGGTGGACGCGGGACTCGACCGGCAGGAAGCCTACAAGCTGGTCCAGCGCCACGCCCACTCCGCCTGGAGTGAGGGCGACACGTTCAAGGACGTGATCGCGGCCGACCCAGTCGTCAGCGAGCGACTTGACGCCGCTCAGCTGGCGGAGCTGTTCGACCCGTGGCAACAACTCGTTTATCTCGATGCGTCGTTCGCGCGTCTGGGACTGGGGGAGCCGGCCCATGCGGCACGCTGATTCCGGGACCGGCGCGGTGGTGGAAATCGACGGACTGCCATATCCGCTCTTTCGCCGGGGGAAGGTCCGGGATGTCTTCGACCTCGGTGATCGCCTGCTGATCGTCGCCACCGACAGGCTTTCCGCGTTCGACGTCGTGCTGCCGACGCCGATCCCCGGCAAGGGCCGGATCCTGACCGCGATTTCCGAGTTCTGGTTCGATCAGACGGAAGGCCTCGTGCCGAACCACCGGAGCGGAGATCCCCTCGATTCGCTGGATTTGAGCGAAGAGGCACTCTCCATCCTGAATGGTCGCGCCTCGATCGTGAGGAAGGCGGAGCGGATCGATATCGAATGCGTGGTCCGAGGGAACATCGCCGGGTCTGGCTGGAAGGAATACGCCGCCTCCGGAACGCTGGCGGGCGAGGCATTGCCAGTTGGATTGAGCCGGGGTGACGAACTCCCGGAGCCACGGTTTACGCCCGCGGCCAAGAATGACACGGGGCACGACGAGAACATCAGCGTGGACCAGTTGCGGTCCATCGTGGGTCGCGAGATGGCCGATGCGCTGGAGCAGCGAAGCCTGGAACTTTTCGGCTTTGCGCGAGGTCTCGCGCGGCAGGCGGGATTCGTGCTGGCGGACACCAAGTTCGAGTTCGGCATGATCGACGGCCAACTCGCGCTGATCGATGAGGCGCTGACGCCAGACAGTTCGCGCTATTGGGACGTGGCGAGCTGGACGCCTGGGACGGAACCGCCGAGTTTCGACAAGCAGGTGATCCGCGACTGGCTGGAGGATTCGGGCTGGAACAAGGAAGCCCCGGGACCGGAGCTTCCGGCCGCCATTGTGGAATCCGCGCGACAGAAATATGCGGAAGTACTCGAAAGATTGATGGGCATCAAGGAGGTCGGATCGTGACAGAGGCATCAGGTGGGCGGCGCTGGATCATCGAGGCGGAGATCATGCCGAAGCAGGGCGTCAACGACCCTCAGGGCGAAGCGGTGATGTCCGGACTTCGCTCGCTCTCGTTCGAGGCGACCGAGCGGGTCCGGGTCGGGAAGCTGATCCGGGTCGAGGTTTCGGCCGACACCGAGCAGGACGCGCTTTCGCAGGGTACGGCGATGTGCGAGCAGTTGCTGGCCAACCCCGTGATCGAGGAGTTCGTCGTTTCGGCCGCGCGAATCGGCTAGGGGAGAGGATGTGGTGACGGACATGCGTATTGGTGTGATCTCGTTTCCGGGCAGCAATGGCGATCATGACGCGCTGCATTCCTTCGAGCACGATCTTGGAGTGGCCGTCCGCAAGGTCGATTACCGGGAAACGGACCTGTCCGAGTTCGACGCGATCGTGCTGCCTGGCGGGTTCTCGTATGGCGATGCGTTGCGCTGTGGGGCGATCGCCCGGTTCTCGCCCGTAATGGAGCCGCTTCGCGCGTTCGCGGAGTCGGGCAAGCCGGTGCTGGGCATCTGCAATGGCTTCCAGGTTCTATGCGAGGCTCACCTGTTGCCAGGAGCCCTGCTGCGAAACCGGACCCTGAAGTTCCACTGCCATCGCACCAACATCAGGATCGAGAATACGAGCACGGCCTGGACTTCCGCGCTGGAAGAGGGCGATGTCCTCAACCTGCCGGTGGCGCACGGCGAGGGCGCGTACTACGCCGATCCCGAGGTCGTCGCCGCGCTGGAGCGCAATGGACAGATCGTCGCGCGGTACAGCACGACGGAAGGCGAGATCACTGACGAGGCGAACGCCAACGGCTCGGTCGATGGCATCGCGGCGGTCTGCAACGAGCGCGGCAACGTGGTGGGGCTCATGCCGCACCCTGAGCGAGCGACCAATGACCTTATCGGTGGCGCGGACGGACTCCGGTTTCTGAAGGGCATCCTGGGTAAGGTCGCGGCCTGAAATTGACAAGGGCGAGATGGAATCCTCCGCCCTGGGAAGGGACACCTGTTTGATGGCGAACGAGAAGTACGATCTGCTGCGTGAGCGACTGGGCGAAATCGCCGATCTTGGCGGCACGCTGACACATCTGGGGTGGGACCAGCAGACGATCATGCCGAAGGCCAGCGCGGGCATTCGCGCCCGGAGGATGGCGACGCTGACCCGGCTGCTCGACGAGCGGTTTTCCTCGGATGAACTTGGCGAGTTGCTGACGGAACTCGAATCGTACGAGCAGGATCTGCCGTTCGATTCCGACGAGGCGAGCATCATCCGGGTCACGAGACGCGACTACATCCAGAACCGTCAGGTGCCGACGGACCTGAAGGTCGCGATGAGCGAGGCGCGCAGCGAGGGCTACGGCAAGTGGAGCGAGGCCAGGGCCGCGTCCGACTTCTCGATTCTCCAGCCGACGCTCGAAAAGATCGTGGACCTTAACAGGCAGGTGATCCACCACGTTCGCGAGGCGGACGACTCATACGCCGAGGACTACGACGTGCTGGTGGACAGCTTCGAGCCCCGCCTCAAGTCCTCGGAAATCGCCAGGGTGTTCGACGAGTTGAAGGCCGCCACCATTCCACTGGTGCGGCACGTCAACGAGCGGACCGACCGGGTGGACGACGCGCTGGTGCATGGTGAGTTCCCGGTTTCGGTCCAGGAACAGTCCGTCATGCGCCTGGCGAAGCGACTCGGGTTCACGGACGACGCGTGGCGACTGGACGTAACGGAGCATCCGTTCGCCTCTCCGGTAAATATCAACGACATCAGGATCACCACTCGGTACCATGACGACTTCTTCAATCCAGCCTGGTTCGGAACGATGCACGAGTTCGGGCACGGTCTTTATGAGCATCAGGTGAGTGAGGCCCTCGACCGGACGCCGCTGGTTCGGGGTGCCTCGATGGCGTGGCACGAATCGCAGAGCAGGATGTGGGAGAACCTGATCGGCCGGGGACGCCCGTTCTGGACCTGGGCTCTGCCGGACCTAAAGGAGACCTATCCCGATCAGTTTGCCTCGGCGACCGAGGACGACATGTACCGGGCGGTGAACAAGTTCGGCCCGTCGTTTATCCGGGTCGAGGCGGACGAGCTGACCTACAACCTGCACATCATCCTCCGGTTCGAGATCGAGCGGGACCTGTTCTCCGGGAACATCCAGGTGGCCGACCTGCCGGAGGTCTGGAACGACCGGTTCCGGACGTACTTTGGGCTGGACGTGCCAGACGATGCTCAGGGTGTGCTGCAGGACGTTCATTGGGGATCGGGGCTGTTTGGGTACTTCGCGACCTACGCCCTCGGCAACGTGGTGGCTTTGCAACTTTGGGACCGGATACGTCGGGAGTTGCCTGATCTCGACGAGCAGACGGCGCGCGGAGAGTTTGGAGATTTGCGCGAGTGGCTGGGGGAGAACATCCACCAGCACGGCCGCAAATACCTCCCCACCGAACTGCTCCAACGCGTGGTGGGCGTGGACCAGTTTGACGCGAAGCCGCTGATCGCCTATCTCACGAACAAGGTGACCGAACTCTACGGCGAGTAGGCAACCAGCCGCATCGAAACATGACGAAACCCGGTGTTCGAACGTTCGAACACCGGGTTTCGTCTACATAACAGGCGGGTGACCAGGTAGGGGAGGTGAGGCCCCGGGCCTTATTTGCTGACCACCTGCGTGCCGGCCGCTTCCTCCATCGGGATGACGACGGCGGTCATATCCTCGGCTCCGTGGGACGAGTCGTGCGCGCGATCGAACACCGCGCGGGCTTCGCCACCGACGGCGAGTGGAACGCCGAGCTCGTTCGCCAGGTCGGCGATCAGGCCGAGGTCCTTGCGGATCAGGTCGACCGGGGTACCGCCCGCGAAGTTGCGATCGATGATGAGGGGCACACCCCGGTCGAGCATCTTGCTTCCACCGAAGCTGGTGGAGAGCACTTCCAGCATCTTGGCCGGATCGGCGCCAGCCTTGACGCCGAGCACCAGGGCTTCGGCCACGGCGGACATGTTGATGCCGACCAGCAGTTGATTGGCGAGCTTGACAATGGTGCCGGCGCCGCTGGGGCCGACGAGGTGGAGCTTCTGGCCGATGGCCGAGAGGACGGACTGGGCCTTCTCGAAGGCCGCCTCGTCGCCACCCACCATAATCGTGAGGGAGCCGGCTTCCGCGCCGGCGACGCCGCCACTGACCGGAGCGTCAAGGAACGCGCCCCCCTTGGCGGCGATCTTCTCCGCCAGTTCGCGGCTCAGGCCGGGATCGATTGTGCTGGTATCGATGAAGAGCTGTCCCTCGCGGGTGGAGTCCACCAGCCCGTCGGCCTCAAGGTAAACCTTGCGGACCGCCGCCGGATCTGGAAGGCTGGTGACGATCACGTCAGCCGCCTCGGCGACGCCCTTCGGGCTACCGCCATCGACCGCGCCCTCGGCGACCATCTCCTGGATCGGACCTTCGGAGCGACTGTTGACGGTGACGGTAAATCCGGCCTTCAGCAAGTTGCGGGTGATTGGGCGGCCCATCTTGCCGAGGCCGATAACGCCAACCCTAATAGTCTCGGTCATGAAATGCTGTCCTCCTGGCTCGATTCGCGTCGCGCGCGTCGAGCCTGATACGTGCTGGGGTTCATGTGAACCGCGCGATGGCTTCGGGGATGATCGTAGCGTAGATTGGCGGGTGTGTCGCGACCGGTCCTCCGCGCCCAAGGGCAATAACGGCGAAATTCGCACAACGTAGATTATACGCAAAATATTGAAGTCGGCTGCTTCCCCATTCGACGTACACGCGAAGTGGTCAATGGATGAGGCATGGCCGGGTGGTGATCGTTATCCGTCGGCCCTCCGCTTACACGGTCGATGGGCGGACGTCGATGGCGGCTCCCGGCTCCGCCGTGGCGGTCGATGACGCGAGGTCATTCCGTGAGGCCAACCTCGCGCCGGCGAGCGGCCTGCCTCCTGGACGCCGTCAGCAGTGGATGACGACGGTTTCCGCTCCGAACCGGACCTCGTCACGGCGATGCGGTTGCGTAAGGCGTGGCTGGTTTATGACCAGATCTCGGGCGTGGTGGTTGACAAATGCGTCGTGTGGGTGTTCAATCACTCACAACGGCATGGCACACGACCCAGTATGGAAAGGAGAACCGAGAACCTTGGCTGCCGAGCGCGAAGGAACCCCACTCGTCCAGGCCCGGAGGGCCGCGATAACAGACAGTGCTATCCGGGGGTTCGCCCGTACCGGCTATCACGCGACCCCGGTCGCCGAGATCGCCCGGGAGTCCGGCTTTTCCCAGGCCTATGTGTTTCGCCTGTTCACCGACAAACTCACGCTGTTCGTCGCGGCGATCGACCGCTGTTTCGAGCGCGTTCGAGAGACGATCGCCGACGGCGCTTACCGGGCGGCCGATTCATCGCCGGCGTCAATCCTCAATTCGATGGGTCAGGCCTACGCCTCGCTCATCGCCGACCGTGACCTGCTCATGATCCAGGTTCATGCCCAGAGCGCATCCGATATCCCCGAGGTGCGAGACGCCATGCGCCGCGGCCTCGCCACCGTGGTCGAGATGGCGCAAGAACGGTCTCGCGCCGAACCGGAGGCGGTCCAATCGTTCATGGCCCGGGGCATGCTCTGTCACCTCGTGGTGACGGCGGGGTTGAACTCGGTCGACGCCGGGTGGGCCCGGACACTCAGCGCAGGCTTGACCCACCCAGACACGATCGAAGGGGCATAAGCAGACACCTCCGGCTCACCTTGCTGGAAGCGGTCAGCAGACCGCACACCAGGACACGCATGGTCGCCAATTGGCGGCCTTTACCTGACGCGGAAAAGAGAGTGACCAGTCACACTCTCAATGAAGGAGACTCCATGAACCTGATTTCACGCATGTTCCCCGGCGCGAATGGGGACGGTCCCCAGAGGCGGGATCCCACCCCTCCCCTTGCGGTGTCGCCACTGGCCCACAGATTCGTCTTCGCCCTGATCGCGGCCCTGGCGATGCTCGCGCCGCTCAATGCCTGGTCCGTGTCCGTCTCGGCCCAAGACTCAACTCTCCAACCGGCGCCGCCGTCCATACGCTGGAACGACTGTCAGCAGGAGGGCTTCGAGACGTCCCGCTGCGGCACGATCTCCGTCCCCGTTCACTGGTCCCAGCCCGATGGCGAGACGGTCGACCTTGCAGTCGTCGTCCGTCCCGCGGACGATCCGTCCACCCGGATCGGCGCGCTGCTGCTTGGCAATGCCCGGGGCGGATCGGCCATCGAACAGCTTCGCCTCGGCCTCGTCTCCGGCGCGATCGTTGGAGCATCGATCACCAGCTACGATCTCGTCGCCGTCGACCCCCGCGGCGTCGGCCAGTCCAGTCCGCTCGATTGCGGCCGCCCGCAACGCACAGCGGGCGTGACATACACCCCTCAGGACATACAGGAATTCGAAGCTATGGTGGCCGACAACCAGGCCCTCGCCAGCGCATGCGCCGCCGGCGTCGGGAACCCGCTCGCCGGCCTCGACCTCGAGACAAGCGCCCGTGACCTGGACGCCGTGCGGGCCGCGCTCGGCGAAGAGCAGATCACCGTCTACGGCATCGAGCACACCACGCTCGTCAGCCGCACCTACGCCCGCATGTTCCCCGAGCGCGTCCGGGGCATCATCCTGGATACCGCCGTCGACGACAGCCTGACCGTATCCCAGCGGCTTGCCTCGGAGGCGGTCGCCGTCGAAACTGGCTTGATGCGATTCGCGGAATGGTGCGACTCGTCGACCGACTGCGCCCTCCATGGGCAGGATGTCCTGGCCACCTTTGACGCCATCGTGGAGCAGGCGGACGAAACCCCAATCCCGGCTGGCGATCATCCGCCGTTGACCGGGTACGATGTGCGCCGGTCCACCCAGGAACACCTGGTTTTCCGCGTGGCGTGGTCCGGTTTCGCCGCCGCCCTCGCCCAGGCCGCCAACGGCGACGGGACCGCGCTGACCGTTTCGCCCGATGGCACCTTGGTCCCATTGCAGGAGCACGTTGTCGGTTGCATGACCACGCCGGCCGGGGTCTCCACGCTCGAGGAACTGCGGGCGCTGGAGCAGATGGCCTGGCGACTCGCGCCCCACACCGGAGGCGCCACCCGTGCCTGGGACGTGCTCGCTGGCTGCATCGGTTGGCCCGACCGGCCTGTGGAGCTGGACAGTGGCGACCCTGTCGATGGCATCCCGCCCGCCCTGTTCCTTGAGTCCACCCACAACACGCTGGCGGCTTACGAGAGCGGTTTCAGCCTCGCCGAGCAATTCCCGGACAGCCGGGTTCTTTCGCGAGAAGGCGACGAATACAGCCTCGTCGTCTGGTCGAGCTGCATCGCGACGGCGTTTGACGATTACCTGATGTCGGGGCAGCTTCCGCCACCTGGCGCCATCTGCCTGGACTGAGCCCGCCGATCGAATCGGTCGGTCCGCTCGAATCCACCTGGAACGAAGGGACGGTCGCTGCCAGGCGACCGTCCCTTCCGTCCCGTTCGATATGTAGACGCGAAGGCGTCCTGGGCAAGCAGGAGACCACGGCTGAACGCCGCTAGCCGACGTCCACGATCATGGGGCCGGGAGTTGAAGGTGGGTTCCCAGCGCCCAGGACGACTGGCGACGCGAAGTCTTTCCGCGTGGCCAATTGCGCGCTGGTGAGCGGCTTGCCGCCTGGAAGCTGGCCTCGCTCGATGGCGAGGACTCCCGATCCGCACTGGACCTGGATGCCGTCTCTTGTGGCCTGTAGTGTGCCGGGTTCGCCAACCCGGAACGCCTCTCCAGGCCGGACCGACGCGGCGTGGATCTGGAGCGGCTCACCGGACGGTAGCGGTGTCCAGGCGCGTGGCCACGACCACATGGCGCGGACATGTCGCTCGATGCGGTCAGCGGACCACGACCAGTCGATCCACCCGTCCGCCTTTACCAACGGCCTGGTCAAGGTGGCGCCATGCGGCTGAGGGGTGGCGTTCGATATGCCCGCCAGCAGGTTTCCGATCTCATCCCCCATCAATCGAGCAGCGGCCGCCGCCAGCCGGTTGGTCAGGGACTCGGTGGTGTCGTTGCTGTTTATGTCGATTTCGAGGGCCGCGTGGATCGGGCCGGTGTCGAGTCCCCGCTCCATGCCCATCAGGGTCACGCCGGTGACCGGATCGCCGCTGAGGATGGCCGCCGATATGGGCGCGGCTCCCCGGTACTTCGGCAGCAGCGACGCGTGGAGATTGACGCAGCCCAGCGGAGGAAGATCGAGGATCGACCTGCCAAGGATGATGCCGAACGCCGCGACCACGATCAGGTCTGGTTGGACATCGACGATCGGCTGGCGAAGCTCGGGCGATTTAAGCGACGCGGTCTGGTAGACCGGCAGGCCAAGTCGCTCGGCGGTGACTTTCACCGGAGGCGCGACGAGCTTGCGTCCACGGCCCGCCGCGCGATCCGGTTGGGTCACGACGAGCGAGATTTCGACACCTGGCGCTCGCGCGAGCGTTTCAAGCGAGGGGCAGGCGTAATCCGGCGTGCCCATGAATACGATTCGCCTGGTCATTGGGTGTTCCCTCCCTCGGTACCGCACTGTGAATCGTGGCGGGTGTTCGGCGACAATGGCAGGCGTTGAAAACGATCGTGCAAGGATTCCACCGTATGCGGATTGCCGGTTTGCTGCTGTTTCAGGTTGGAGGCGACAACTACACGCCGGGTCCGGTGTCGCTCGACCAGCCGGTTGGCGATCTGCCCATCGTCGATGATGCCCGCTGGAGCGCGGCGCTGACAAGCCACTCGTGGGGAGCGCTGGCCGTTTGGATCCTTCTCCTGGTCGTGCTGCAGGCGGCGATGTGGCCACTGGTGCGACAGGTGTTCCAGAGGTTTCCGGACCGTGGTTGGGCGTTCGGCCGGCTGGTGACGCTCCTGGTTGCCGGCTACGTCGTCTGGCTCGGCTCGAGCCTCGAGGTCATCGCGTTCCGCGCGATCTGGTGCGCGGTGGCGCTGCTGGCGGCGGCGGGTGGTGCCTTCCTGATTGGCAGGTGGCTGGAATCGGGCCGGAATGACGAAGGCCGGGAGCCCTGGTTTCGCGACCCCTACATCATCGCGGCGGAATGCGTGTTCTGGGGCGTGTTCGCGCTGTTCCTGCTGTACCGGTTCATCAATCCCGACTCGTACCATATTGCCTCTGGCGGTGAGAAGCCCATGGAGTTCGCGCACATCAACGCCATCCTGAGAAGCGCGCACTTCCCACCGTACGATCCTTGGTATTCGGACGGTACGCTGAACTATTACTACTACGGCATGTACCTGATGGCCTTCCTGATGAAGATCACGGGTATTCCGAGCGAGATCGCCTTCAACCTCGCCCAGCCAATGGTGATCGCGATGCTGGCGACCGGCGCGTTCGGGCTGTCGATGGCCCTGGCGAAGTCGGTGACGCGCTCCCGTGTGTACACCTTCGTCGGAGGATTGGCCGGGTTGGTCTTGGTCAGCTTCGCCGGGAACATGGTGGCCGCCGCCCGCTTCATCTCGGGGCTGACGGGCGACATGATCACGTTGCGGGACTATGGGTACTGGTTCTGGGGCCCGACCCGGATCGTGCTGAACACCATCAACGAATTCCCCTACTTCACCGCCACCTACGCCGACTTGCACGCACACGTGGTGGCGCTGCCGATGACCGTCTTGGTGATCGCGCTCTGCTTCGCGTTGGTTGGCAGCCCGCGACAGGTCCTGCTCGCGGTATCGAGGTCACGGGCCGATCTCCGCTCGACCATGAGGTTGGTGGCGACGCTCGGTATCGCGTCGCTCACCCTGGGATCGCTCTACTCGACGAATGCCTGGGACGTGCCAACCTATGCCGCGCTGACGGCGGTGAGCCTGCTGCTGGCGACGCGAGGAGTGCGGGGGCTGCCGATCCGCCTGGCGATCACGCTCGGCCTGACGCTGGTGGTCGGAGCGCTCGCCTACCTGGTGGCGCTACCGTTTGCCAGTAATTATGTCTCGTTTTATGGCGAGGTCGGCACCGGCGAAACCGTCAGCGCGCCGGTCGAGGTGATGGGTCACTTTGGCCTGTTCTTCGTCATCGTGCCGCTTGGCCTGCTGTACGTGAATTCACGCGAATGGAGAGGATCGCCATGGTTCGCGCAGCCGTGGCTCTACCTGGTCGCGATCTCGGCGGCGCTGCTCTATCGCCTGTGGGCGGTGGATGAGGCGGAGTCGACCGTCACGTTCGCGGATGGGCTCCTCGTTCTGGTGCTGGTGGCGTGGCTGGCGATGTCGGTGATCGTCGGCGGGAGCCGGAGTATGGACTTCGGCCTGCCAGGCTGGACCGGCCCGGTGATCGCCATCGTCACCTGGATCGCGGTGGTGGGGGCGCTGGTGACGGACAGGATCGCGCTCGGGCTGTTCCTGGCGATCGGCGGGATCGCCTCGGTCACGTTCCTCCAGCGAGCCGGGACCGGGACTCGGTTCGTGGCCGGGCTGCTGGCCGGGGCGATGTTCATCGGCACCGGCATGGAGGTGGTGTATTTGGTCGACGGGCTGGATGGCGGCCCTTGGTACCGCATGAACACGGTCTTCAAGTTCTACAACCAGATCTGGATCCTGGCCGCGATCGGGTCGGGCGCGATGATCGCGATGATGACCAAATCCGCCTTCGCCGCGGAGCCGGTTCAGGAGACCGTCCCCGTTACGGAGTCCGACTTGGCCACCGACGGTCACCCGGCCATCTCCACCCTCCCTCACGGGATGACCGACGCGGACGAAGTACCGGCCCAAGAGCCGACAATCAATGGGCCGGACATTCGCCCCGAACCGGCGTACCGGGGTTTGCTGACCCAGTCATGGGCGCAGTTCGGCGTCATCGTGGCGTGTCTGGCGGTGATGGCCTCGCTCGCCTACCCGCTCCTGGCCACGAAGGTTCGCCTGGACCAGCAATTCATCCAGGAAGGCGCCAGCCAGACACTGAACGCCCTCGACTGGATGAATTACGGCCTGGTTCCCGAGCGCGGCGGTGGCGGGGTCATGTTCGCGTACGACGAGGACCGCCAGGTAATCGAGTGGTTCAACGAGGAGGTGGCTGGAACGCCGGTGATCGCCGAGGCGAGCCTTGACCAGTACTGGTGCGCCGGTTCGCGCATCGCGATACACACCGGATTGCCCGTGGTGGTTGGCTGGCCATGGCATGAGGTGCAACAGCGCGACTGGACGGATATCCACGCGCGTCAGGAAACGCTGCGGTCGCTCTATACCACCACGGACACCGCCGAGAAGCAGGCGATCCTCGATGAATATCGCGTTGAATACGTGATCGTTGGGGACCTTGAACGGAACTACCCGACGAACGCGTGCGAATCCACCGACAACTCGGCCGGGATCGAGGCGTTCCAGTCGATGGTCGGTACGTCCCTCGAAGTCGCGTTCCAGGCTGGTGATACCGTGGTCTACCGGGTGATCCGGTAGGGACACCCCGGTTTGCGTTGCCGGGAGACCCTCCGGAAGGCTATACTCGCCGCCGGTGGATCGGCACGAGACGCTGAATCCGGGGTGTGGCGCAGTTGGTAGCGCGCGGCGTTTGGGACGCTGAGGTCGGAGGTTCGAGTCCTCTCACCCCGACCAGTAAGACAATATGGCAAGAGAAATGCCCGGGAGATTTCTCTCCCGGGCATTTTCCTGTGTCGTGAACTGGCAGCCAGCGATTAGCGGCTGTAGAACTCGACCACGAGGTGCTCGGCGCAGATGATCGGCACCTCTTCCCGCGGGGGAAGGTACTCGAGGCGCGCGGAGAAGTTGGGGTCGTCGACCGCCATGTACGGCGCGACCGGTCCGCTACCCTTGAACTCGTTGAAGATCGGGCTCTTGCGGCTCTTCTCGCGAACGGAGATGACATCGCCGACCTTGAGGCGCTGCGACGGGATGGTCGCCTTCTTGCCGTTGAGCAGGAAGTGGCCGTGGGTCACGTACTGGCGAGCGGCGTAGATCGTGGGGGCGAGGCCGGCGCGGAGCACGAGGCAGTCCATGCGGGTCTCGAGGATCTGCACGAGGTTGTCACCCGTAGAACCCGGCATCCGGGTCGCCTGGCCGTAGGCCTTGCGCAGCTGGGATTCGCTGATGTTGTACTGGAAGCGCATGCGCTGCTTTTCGAGCAGCTGCACGCCGTAGTCCGACGGGCGGCGACGGCGACGCTGGCCGTGCTGTCCCGGAGGGAACGGCCGGTTCTTCATGTACTTCTGTGCCTTTGGTGTCAGGGCGACGCCGAGGGCACGCGACTTCTTCACCTTTGCTCCGGTGAAATTCACGTGATGGTGCTCCTACGAGAGAACGAGGCTCGTTCGTTGCATTCCTTGCGATCCGGTGAGCTGAAAGGGTGCCTACGCCTTCCGGCCCGCGATCGCATCTCCTCCGGTGGTTCGCCAGAAGGCGAGTCCGGGATCAGGAACCACGGCCCTATCCTGGGATCTGGCCGTGGCCGACGGGCATTTCCGAGCCGTCGACCGGGAACCGTGTGCGCGGGTCCTGAGGACCATGTTCCTGCCACTGGCGCCAGCCGCACTGAAAGCGCTGGCGTGAGCCCAGCTCAGGGCACACAATCAGACCGGCGAACGATTACCGGCCTGACCGGGCAATTCTACGGTATTGGCCCGGCTTCTCGCCAATTGCCTGCGCATCGGCACGATCAGGAATCGATGTGAAAAACGGTTGGCGTGTCCGTACGACACACGGTATACTGGCTGCGCTCTCGCGGGAGTAACTCAGTTGGTAGAGTGTCTGCCTTCCAAGCAGAATGTCGCCGGTTCGAGTCCGGTCTCCCGCTCCAAGCTGATCCGAATACATGCATAAAGCGCCAGAGGGCTAACTTGGTCCTCTGGCGCTCTCTATTTGTCTCCCAATGGGTGGTCGTGGGATATCGGACTCTACCCCATGTGCTCCTTCCGCGCCCGCCGCCGAACCTCAGGAGTGTCAAGAGGGGGTGCTGAGTTCCATCTCGAGCAGATAACCGCCATCGGTGAGGACCGGTGGCACCAGGACCAGGTTCGCGCTGGACCAGTCGATGAATGTAAAGTTCGGACGTCCCGGCCCTAGTTCCGAGCTGATCTCCGGCAATACGACCGAGCTGGTGGTCGGGCCGTAGAGGCTTACCTGGGGCCATAAGTCGACAGAACGCTCGAGGATAAGGAGCGTTCCCCCGTCGGGCGAGAACTCACCCGAGTATACGCGTTGCGTGGCGGAATCGATTCCGGCAATGATGGGCTCTGCCTTGCCGGTGACCGACGACCAGGTGAAAGCAACTGGGGACTGGAGTTCAATTTGCTGAAGAAGCACGGGCGAGTGTCCTACGATACGGAGGTCCCCGTTTCCTTCCCAGACCCCGTTGATGACGGGCAGCGGAAACTCGGCGTCTGCATCACCTGGTATGAGTTGGGTGGCCCTGCCTTGTAGCGATAGCCGCCAGATACCGTTCCGCGGATCGCTTTGGTCATTGAATCCGACCGTGTAGAGAACGGAGCCGTCAGCGAGAACACGCATGGGCAGAAATATCGACCCCGGAAGACCGCGTAGGCTCAGCAAGGTTTCGGGCTCGCCGCCGGTTCGAGGAATGCGCATGAGCTCGTTGGACCGTTCTTCGCGGTCGTCGTAGACAGTGCGAGAAAAGACGATTTCAGCGCTATCAGGCGTCCAGGCTGGCATCACGTCCACCGGCACGGAGGATTCTTCCTCATCCCTCACGACCATTCGGACGAGACCATCGTCAGTCAGGTTGCGGATGTTCCCGTCGGCCAGCTCGAAGACGAAGATGTCGCCATCGATGATGAAGCGATACGCCAGCACGGAGAAAGCAACGGCGGAGTTGTCCGGCGCCCAGGCGAGGGAGTCGGGGTCGATGTCAAGGTCGGATCCAGCGCAGGTGGGATGGAGGTCTGGGACGCTCCAGATGCAGAATCCACCGTCCACGCTGACGCCGGCAATGAACGAGCCATCCGGGGAGAGTGTGAGAGGAGTCCCCTCAAGTTCCAGCGGCGTAACCGCGGCTACTTGCCAGCCCGGGATCGTTTCTGCAACGGGAGTTGCTGCGAATGGGCTGTGGCCCTGCTGGGCAGCTGACGTGGTGACAGAAGCGATGGTCAGGACGAGAACCCAGAACAGAGCTGCGAGTTTGCTGGATGAAGACGGCATGGTGACCGAACTCTCCTCCTAGTGGCGACAGGCTGTTGAAGGAAAAACGCCTGGGTTGGCCGGAGCGTTCCCATCGCGGTGGCAACATCGTTACATCAGCGTCTGAACCGTCATCACTTCTTATTGAGGAGGGGGTGATGCGCCGTCTCTACTTGAGGAGACCTGGCGCACCCCCTGTCCTACCAGACCGAAACTTAAACCTGGTGTGATCGACTTCGATGCACCTTCATTCAAGAGTTCGCTATAGTCTGGCCAGCCACAAAACCTGTCGTCCAACATAGCTGGAGCGAGTAGCCACCGGAGGGTCGTTCGATATCCAGTAAATCACCCACTACCAGCAAGTTGACAATGATCCTGGACCGCATGGTTCTCGTATCAATCTCTCGCAAATCGATACCACCATCAGCCACCACGGCGCGATCAAAACCCATTAGGTGGCTAATGGTCAAAGGGATGGCCTTTGCCAGGCTTACCAGTCGCTTGCGATCGTCCCTGCTGAAACTGTGAACCTTCACCTCAGTATCCATGGCGGGCAAGAGCATAACCGGCACTTGCCATAGTGCCCCCGGCAACCATTCCTTCAAGACTGTCTTGATGGCTTTATTCCTGTGGAGCTCCAGCAGTGCCACCAATTGTCTATCGCACGCTCCAGCGTCGAGTCGTGGAAAAAGGTCGATCTCAGCTGTCACCTTGCCCGATTGCAACAAATCACCCACCTGGGTGGCGCTATTCAAAATGGTTGGACCCGATAGACCAAAGTGAGTAAACAGGATTCGGCCTTCGGTTTTGAACTGACGTTTACCATCCAGCAAAAAAGTCACTCGTCCTTCGACCGCTTTCCCACCCAGTTGCTCGACCCACTTCTCCCTGGTTGCCAGCGGCACGATCCCTGGACTCGGTTGACGAACTGTGTGCCCCAGTGATCGTAGCCAGCCAAAGCCTGCACCGGTCGAGCCTGTTTCTGGTCTGGACATGCCGCCCGTCGCCAGGATATACGATGTAGCCGTGAATTCGCCCTGGGTAGTGCTTACCGACCTGATCTGATTGTCCTTGCGATTGAGCGATGTGACTCCGCAATTGAGGACTATTTCGACCTGACCTCGCTTCAAGGATTTGATAAAGGCGGCCGTTACATCACTCGCCTTATCACTTACCGGAAACGCTCTGCGGCGAGCCTCTACTTTCAAGGGAAGGCCTCGGTTTTCGAAGAACTCGAACGTCTCTTTCACTCCAAATTGGGCAAACGGACTATGCAAGAAGTTAGCTGCCTTGCCGTAATGGGCCAGCAGAGCCCGACTGTCGTATTCGGCATTGGTAATGTTGCACCTGCCACCTCCGCTAATGTTCAGCTTTTTGCCTAGCGAGCTATTCTTCTCCAGTATGATTACTCGTTTGCCTGCTTCCGCCGCCACGGTAGCCGCCATCATTCCAGCCGCGCCACCGCCAATAATGAGGACGTCGTATGGATTGGATGGAGAATGTTTCACAGGTGTATTCATGGCGGGAAGTTTCTCACAAAGAATCTCCGATTGCGGTGACTGGGGGCAAAGGCGGAAGTTGACACCGTTAGTAGCTTGAAAGAAACACCCACACCGCCACCCCAGGTCTGCGATCGTCGGTAGGTCGAGATGCTCTCAGTGCCAGATACCGCGATGTCAGGTTGGGCCGACGATGCCGTCCGTCACTCTGGCGGAGTTCTGGTACGCGCCCCTCGTTTCAAGACGCGGCCCGTTAACGAAATTGCGGAAGTGAGCCCTCCAGGCGGAATATCGCCGGTTCGAGTCCGGTCTCCCGCTGCACGAAAAGCCCATTGAATCAACGAAGCTGGCCACCTTCGATGGTGGCCAGCGTCGTTTTGCGCGCGCGGTTTCTGGCAATGGGCGCCGACAAGGTACCAATTGAAGAGAGTCCGGTTCCAAGGCAGAGAGATGAATCTCGCGACCAGCACGTAGCCCTGGCGGTGCCAAAGTCCAGGCTGCTGGGCCAGGTGTCACGGCGGGTCCACCGTGCTCGCGACGTGCTTGGAAACCGTGCCGCGATACGTGGAGATCCAATCATGCCAGGATCGCGGGGGGCGGTCATGGTCCTGGTTTCTCGGTCATGCGCTGGCGTGCGCATGGTCCCATGCCGGGAACTAGCGAGTCACGGGACCATGCGCCAGCACCTACCGGTTCGAGGCGGAGGGAAGCGAGAACAGCCCAGCCAGCCTGTGATCGAATGGTCCTGTTGATTTGAATAGGCCAAAGTGGTTATTGCTCCAATCTGGCTTCGGAATATTCTGGATATCAGGGTCTTAAACTTCTATTCGGCTGCCGGCAGTTGATTTGGGAAGATTTTCTTCCTTGCCGGACATTCCGGATCTCGATTGGACGACGCGCCAACCGGTCGCGGCCATGTGGGCCACGGCGAGGGGCTGGCCGCGTGGTTCGCATCCCGGGACTATGATCCATGAGGCCATCCCGTGGAGGAGAGCGGCGGTGAGCGGTGATGAGGTGCGCGGCAACGAGGTCCCCACGACGATCCTTGAGATCGCCTGGAAAATGCTTTGGACAAGAGGATCGCCCTACTATCTTCCGAATCTCATCCTGAACGGCGGGTCCGGCGACGGTCATACCGTTCCCCCATTGGGAAGCCGCTCGATACCCGACCTTGGGCCATTCGCCCTGTTCGACAAGAAGCCATGGGGGACCGTGGCGGTCTCGCTGGATCACAGCTCCCTCTCTGGCCTGGACACGATCCAGGACCAAGGATTCACCTATGACTCCGCGACCAGCGCCTTCACCGCCAAGGTCGGATTCAGCCAGGTCGCGTTGGCCGGCAGGTATTCGGTGACCGGGTCCGGACTCGTGGGTTGCGCGGTGGCTGGAGTCACAGGCCTGCTCGGACTCTTCCCGACCGAACGGAGCCTGGTCGCCGAGGATGGGGACGAATTCGACGACGAGCACATCGAACTCGCGCAGCAGTACCGCTCCCAACTTGTCCAGTCTCCGTCGGGCCTGGAGCTCGTCTCGAACTACTACGACAACAACGACGCCATGAACGAGATCGTGCGGGGCGACACCTATTTCCACACGGTCTTCCCCACGCTCCAGACCGATGGCAAGACGTCGAAGGACTATGCAAGCCAAACGACGCTCGCCGCCAGGAGTCCTGACGACCCCAATCAGACCGTCGGCAATCCTTCCTACCGGCTGCATGCGTTCAAAATGCAACTCGCCTTCGCCAAATCAGCACAATCGCTGTACGAGCAGACGGGCGACACGAAGTACACCGACGCGGGGAACGCGAAGAATACGTTCAACGCCCAGGTCGATAACTCGGGCATCCCGGGCGCGACCACCGTTGGAAACGTAATGGCGACCGTGCGATCCATCACGCTTGAGCGGCTGGAGGGAATAACCGCCCAGGACCAGACGCCGTTGACGGCCGAGTACGAGGCGGTGGCCCGCGAGATCGACGAGGACTACGACCGCTGGCGCGAGGCCGGAAACGTGGACAGGCCCTTTTCGGCGCTGGCGAGCGACGTCGCGGCGTCACTTGGGGATGGCACCTTCCATGATCGCTTCGGCGTGCCGAGCTTCACCCTGAACGGAACGGTCACCGTTACCGGCCAGGTACCCGATGTCAAACTCACGGTCAATCTCACCAGTGCTTCCGCCGACCTGCCCCAGATCGATATTTCGCTGAGCACCTCGCACCCCGACACGCTTTACGACGAGGTGGTGAAGGCGTTGGGGAAGGCCCAGTTCGTCAAGGATCTGATGCGACGGAAGCTGAACGACGAGCTCTCCAGTCAGCAAGTGGTCGGATGGCTTTCGGACCGGATCAACGATGCGCTGACGAAGGCGCTGGGCTAGGCCGCGCGGAACCCTGGTCTGGATAGCGCATTGGAGGCAGGAATGTCTGGATTCAACGTATGCGTCAGCGTGTCGCAGGATGGTCTCAACCAGGGCAGCCAGACGGTCTACACGAAGCTCCACGGGACAGGTAAGGTGTTCAGCGGCTCGTCCCGGATCGAGCGGGATGGTCTCACGATTGACGTGACCTACGACTGTACGAAGGCACCCGTCTTCGACCTGTCTCCACCGCCCGCCGGCGATCTGGAAGATGCCATGACCAGCATGGCGGGACTCGCGCTCTGCGGGACGGATGGCGATGCCACCCGTGAACTCATCAGCTACGCCGCGGACGTGGCGTCCAGCTTTTCAGTCACCTTTCCAGACCTGAGTTTCACCTTCGGCTCGAAGGACGAGCCGCCTATTGAGTTGGTCACCGATATCACCGTGCTCTGCGTGGTGACGGTCGACGGTGGCAACGTCGCCTTCGCGGCGATCGCGGCCACCGCGCCCAAACAGCCAACGGTGGGCGCCCAGTTCGTCGTCGACACCTTCATTCTCCCAACGATCAAGACCAGCGCGAACTCGCTCTTCGCCGGCCTGACGATACCGCCGCTGGACATCCCCGGCGTGCCGTTGACCGCCCCGGTCGTCGTCATCGCGAACAGCCGGCTCTATGCGGGCGCGCTCCTGGCGGGTCAGGGGGTTCCGGTGCTGCCGTCCACGGGCGTGCCGGGCCCGGCGAATCCCTTCTTCATGCTGCTCGATCAGGCGGCGATGCAGGCGGCGGCGTCATACGCCGTGGGACAGAGCGGCACGTTCCACAAGTCAGGCAAGTCCGGCGGTTCGGGATTCAACGCTCACTACGAATTCACGTACAGGCTTCACAACCCAAAGGTCGGACTTGATGGCACGTCGTTGGAGATCGGATTCCAGCTCACCGGTTCGGTGGGTGCTGGGGTCGAGGTCTTCTGGGTTCCGATTGGCCTTGGATACCAGGCGCTGGCCCAGCCCGACCCAGCCGCGACCTGCGCCCTGGTTCCGGATGGACGGCGGCTGAAGATTATCGCGCGGTCGCTCGATGCCTTCACGCTGCTGGTGGTGCCCACGGGGTCGATCCCCACCAAGGTGCTGAGCTGGATGACGGAGTTCATCGTGCAGGGTGTGATCGGGGCACTCGCGCCACTGATCAAGACGTTCCTGAAGGACATCGACTTTTCGACGCTCCAGGTGCCCGCGTTCACCGAGACCATCGCGGGCGAAACCATCACGATTACGCCCGGCGACCTGGCGGTGCAGTCCGTCGATGGCCGGATCGCGCTGGTTGGCCAGCTTAACTACAGCTAGCTGGCCGCCAAAGGAAGGAGCGATCGACGCATGGCCCAGATTCGCCTCGTCTCCTGGAACATCCAGGTCTATGGGCCCGACAAGTACGCGATTACGCCGAATAACCAGTGGGTGGCCGAACTTGCCTGCGAGACGATTCTCCACACGGGAGCCACGGTGGTGGTGTTGATGGAGTTGATGTCGAGCGTGGCGGTGAATATTGCCGGCAGCATTGCGCTGGGACTCGGTCAGTTAGGCGCAATCCCGTGGTCCTGGTACGTGACCCAGGCGCGGCCCGGGGCAGACCGGGAGAGTTACGCCGTACTGTGGCGGAACGGTGGCGTGAACTTCGCGCCAATCGCCGGCGCGGAGGGGCTGGCCGCGAACGAATTTCCGAACAACTTCTCGGCCACGCATGGCCGCCGCGCGGCGTACAAGACGTTCAGGACGACCGATACGAACAACAACTTCGCGGTGGCCGTCTATCATGCCCCGCCAAACAACCAGGCCGTGATGGGTGTCGAGTCGCTCTCCCAGATGACGGCCGCCTACACCGTGAACAATGGCGGAGCGGTACAGAACGTGCCCAGCCGGATGCTTGCTGGCGATTACAACATGGACGCGGTCAGCGATGCGGCCTATTTTCAGCCGCTCACCAACCCGCTTCCCGCTCCCCCCGCGGTTCCGCCGCCAAACCTCGCCACAGGCCAGGGAGCCGGGTGCACCCCCGGCAATCCCGGCGGCGCGATTGCCACGAGCACGCTCCTGGGCACCCTGAACGATGCGCTCCAGTCATACGGTGGCAATGTCAACGCCTGGCCAGCCGCTTCGACCGCCTATCGCCGCAACAATTTCGCCATCGACAACATCTACCAAGCCGCGAGCGCCTTCAATGGTTTCTCGGTGATCGATGTTCCCTCCCTGATACGCAACCCACCGCCGGGCTCGCCCATTCGCAATATTGCCAATGCATTCGTGCTCAGGCGGGCGAATGGCACCGACGCCTTCCCCCACGCGAACACGTTCCCGCCTCCAATGAATGTGGCCCTGAACAGCATGGGGTGGGCGTTCCTCTTGTACCGGTACGCGATCAGCGACCACCTGCCAATCTTGACCGACGTGACCGTGTAGTTCACCCGGAGCGCGATCCACCATGTCCATCGACACCATCTACGACACCCTCGCCCAGGCGGCCCCGGATGACCAGCTCGACCTGTCTCCAAATGCGTTTGGCACGGGGCCGATCCAGTCACTGTTCACCACCTACCTTCCAGGCGATGGGCATCTCCGGGGCCATGTTCAGTCCCTCGCAAAGGATTCGACGCGAGAACGGGTTGCCCTCGTCGCCACCGGCTCCGCGGCGCCGCTCAACAAGACCACGTTTACGGCGTATTTCTCCGACTCCACCGAGGGCGTACAGGTCGAGTTGTCCGCCGAACCGGCTGACGGCTGGGCGCTGCCAGATGCGTTCCCAGTATTCGCTAACAGCTTCGTCACTGACCTCTCGCTCGGCGGCGCCACGCTGAAACTGGACTCCGGCGGCACGTCGCCGGACGCGGCGGGTCAGCACTTCAACGCGACCCTGAGTCTCGACGGCGCCTGGGCGGCGGTGGCCTGGCTTGTCGGGGGGGTGACACGGCTCGAGCTGTCCGGACCTATCCGCCTCGAACATGGCGTGCCTGCCTTCGATTTCAAGGTCCCAATTCCCGAGCGGGTGACCATCGGCACCCTGAAAGATCTTGACGTCGCGTTCGAGTTCAGTTCGACCGTAGAGGCTCGCCAGGTGACTCCGGTTGGCGGCGGTCGGGCCACCACGATGTACGCCCCGGTCCTGCGGTTCGGCGTGGGGGCAACGATCCCGCTTGGTCCCGATCGAATCGACCTGTTTGTGGACCTCTCCATTCCCGGCGGCGCGGTCACCGTCAGCGCGGACGTGGCGACGACTGGACCGTTGTCGCTGAGTGACTTCGCGTCGATGGTTGGAGACGCCGATCTAAGTGGCAGTCTGCCACAAAAGTCGGTTTACGATCCGGGCTCCACATTCGGCCTCGCCGCGCTGAGCATGGCGGTCACCCCTCGTGGCAAGAGCCTGGACTGGATCGACCTCACACTTCGCGCGCAACCGAACTGGACGATTCTCAGCGATGTTGAGTTGTCGGATATCGTGTTTTCGTTGCGCGTCTTCACGCCTGTCAGTGGGGCAACCGTGCAGGCCTCACTGATGGCGACCATCGACTGGCCAGACGGTTCGCTGGTGGTGGGCGGTACCGCTCCCCAGGTCACGCTCTTCGTCAGCATGGTGCAGGGCTCGAAGATCCACCTTCTCACCCTATTGAACAAGCTGCTTGAGACGGACGTGCCTGGCGATCTCATCCTCGACGAGTTCTCGTTCACCGTCACACCCTCGGAGGGCTCATTCGATCTGACGACAGGGATCACGGGAGACTGGCCGGTCAATCTCGGCGTTGTCACGGCGAAGCTGGAAAAGGCCTGGCTGCAACTGGACAGGTCAGCGGGTGAAACCACTGGCACGATCGCGGCCAGGGCGGATGTCGGAATTGTTGAGTTCGACGGATCCTGGAACATCCCCGGCTCATTCACGTTGACTGGAGCGCTCAACGAACAGGTCCATCTCACCGATCTCGCCAAACACCTGACCAGGGCTTCGTTGCCCAGCGGTATCCCGGACATTGTTCTCACCGAGGCAAGCGCGACGATCTCCGTTGCCAGCCAGCCAGCGGTCCGCCGCGCTTTCGCCCTGGCATCCGCCGGTGCTGGTTCGACGGTTTACACCTTCGCCGCCCGGGCGAGCGCCGCGGCGGGCAAGGTGGACCTCGGCACGGCGTTGTTCGAGGTCCGCGTCGCCGATGGAACATACGGATTCCTGGCTGGCTTTGTCGTGCCCGCCGCCTGGTCTCCCGGCGACCTGGCGCCCGGGCTCAAACCGCTCTTCGACGGGCTGCGTTTTCAGGACAGCGGATTGCTGGTATCCAGTCTTTCCACGGACAACATTGACCTGCCAATCCTCAAGCAAAAGAGCCTGCCGCAATCGATTCAGCCCGGCATCATCGCCTTCACCAGCCTGAAACTCGAAGGCGACGGCATTGGGCTCCTCGCTCACCTGTTCTCGACAAACCTGACCCTCGACCTGGTCGCCCTGCTCGACACCACGACTCCGGCCAAATCGGTGATCACGGCCAGTCTGGGTGGCATGCAGAAGCATGGCGCGCTGACATTCCTTGACCTGCAATTGATCCTGAAGCCGGGTGTGGGCAGTATCGCCTTGAAGGCGGACATCCAACTAAAGCTCGGCAACGAGACCGTGACGATCAGCGGCAGCGGTGAGGTGGTGGTCGAACCGAGCCCGAAGGTGTCGGTCAGCCTGGTGGTCTCAAACTGGAAGGAGCCATTCGGGATCAAAGGGCTGACGATCGAGGCCTTCGGCATTGGGATCGGCATCGAAGCCGCGGGAGTGACGATCGGCTTTCTGGGACGTTTCCTGATCGGGACAGGAGAGCGCCAGTTCACGTTCATGATCGGCGGGGAGATCATCGACTTCGAGGCGCCGGGAGCGATTGTATTCGCGCTCGAAGCCACCCACCAGACGCTGATGCTCAGCGATCTCATCACGCAGTTCACCGACCTCGACCTCTCTCAGGTGCCCGTGCTCAACGCGGTCGGATTCAAGAACCTCGATTTCACCGTGGTGGACGATCCAGCCGGATTCACGATCGGCACGCAGCATTTCGACCCCGGTATCCGGATCGCCGCCGACATTACTATCTACCAGTGGGAGGCCCAGTTCGACCTGGCGGTGAACACGTCCAAGGGCGTCTACGCCAAGGGGGCGCTCAGCAAGCCGATCGTGATCGGTGAAAACCTGCTGGTGATCTCGAACGTGGCGGGCGACAAGGGACCGGAAGGATTGATCGACACATCGGCGTTCGTCTCCGGCGCCTCAACGGTGCGCCGCGAGGGAGCGACGTTGCGCGAGGTGGACCTGACGCGCACGTCGCTTCCGGCGGCGATCGGGCAGTATTCGCCCCCGGTGCTGGCGACAATTGGCCCCAGCGAGGTTCCCGTACTGGTGACAAGTACAGCGGCAACCTATCTGGAGCTTGACGCCACCATCAGCCTGCTCAACGTGTACAAGCAGGCGCTGAAGGTCTCGGTGAGCAAGGACACATTCGATTTCCTGTATGAGTTCGTGTTCCTTGGCATCAAGGAACAACTCACGTGCCACTTCAGCGAAGCCCAGAAGAACTTCGCCGCGTCGGCATCGTTCCAGTTCGCCCTGGATATCGAGCTTCCAGAACTGAAGATCGCAGGCGTTACCGTCTTCCCCGCGGTCCACCTCGTCTCGCCACGCGCCGGGCTCGACCTGGGAGTCGCGCTGGCCTGGAGCGGCGGCGTCTCCGGCTCGCTTGGTCTCGCCGTGTCCTTCGCCTGGAAAGATATCGACTTCAACTTCAGCGCCAGCCTGTCGCTCGCCGATGTCGCGAACGCCCTGGACAACCTGTGGAAGGCCCTCTCGGCCTGGATGAAGGACCACGTCCGGAAGATCTTCGATACTATCCTCGGCGATATTGACGCGTACCTGAAGGCGCTGGAGGCCGGCGTATTCACGCTCGCCGGTGGTGCGGTGGCGATAGCGGAAGCGCTCGTCGCCCTATTCAGCGCATCCGCGAAGCAGGTGGCGGAAGCGCTCCATGCACTCGGCGAAGGCTTCAAGGCGGTTGTTGAAGCGATCGCCAAGGTCTTCGGGATGGCGGTGGACGACGCGGTGAAGATCGTCACGGACATCTACGGTCAGTGCGCGATGACCGGCGCCGACGTGCTCATGTATGGCGACCCAGCGGTCATTACCGTGGATACCCGGTTTCTCCTGCCGCCTTCGGTCCTGATTGATGTTCAGCAGACCGTGGAAGGCCAGCGGTTCGCGTACCACTACTACGCTCACCAGGAGGAACTGGGTCATCTCCTGATGGAGCATCCAGACGTCCGCTTTGGCGTCCAACGCTTGACGCACGACAGTCCCTACCCGTTATCCGAAGCGGATGACTCCGTGCCGGTGGGCTCCGCCATGATCACGGTGCTCGACCTGCTGGTTCCGTATGCCAGCCCGCAACTCCGCGCGTCGATCGAGGAACTCCGGCCTGAACTGGAACGGACCACGGTCGAGAGTTATGACGACCTGCTTGGTTCGCTCACCCCGATCGGCGGGTCACGATGACAGCGATTGCCACCGCCACGGACCCCGTGCGCGCCGCGTGGTCGCTGCTCAAGGAGGAGCGCGCGCGCTATGAGGAGGCCTTGGATGGCGCGCTCGCGCCGCAGGATCGTTACCTGACGGACCTGGAACGGCACACCTATCGCGCGGGGAAGCAGGTCCGGCCACTGCTCCTGCTCCTCGCCGGGCGGATGGTCCGACCGGCGGGCTGGCCAGGAGAGTTGCCACAGAAGGCGATCCAGGCGGCGGTGTCGCTGGAGATGTTGCATGTGGCGACCCTGATTCACGACGACATAGTCGATCAGGCGAGCCAGCGGCGAGGCGAGGCGTCGATTCAGGCCGCCCGGGGCGTGGAGACGGCATTGCTGGTGGGGGACCTCCAGTTCATCCAGGCGATCCGGGTGTTCGCGGCCAGCATCGACGCAGAGCGGGATCTGGGCCTGATCCGGCAGGTGCTCGATATTGGGTTCCAGATTTGCTGCGGCGAGCTCGACGAGATGGAGGCCACTCCGCTGGCCAGCTTCGAGGAACTCCGGCGCCGCTACCTGCGGACGGTTGACCGGAAAACGGCGAGCCTCTTCGGACTTTCCTGCGAGGTCGGGGCGACGCTGGGGGGAGGACGAAGCCGGGCTAGCCTGCTACTGAGCCAGTACGGCCGTTATCTCGGGCAGGCGTTCCAGATCATGGATGACCTCTTCGACCTGGTCCAGACGGCGGACCAGGCCGGCAAACCGCCCTGCGCCGACCTGGCGCGGCGGCGCTGGACGCTTCCGATTGTCAACGCCGTGGAGGAACTGGGAGCCGACCATCTCGCCGCGCGGATCATGGCCGGGGAACCAGCCGAGGCTGACACCATAGCCTCGGCGGCAAGCGACATCGCCGGTACACGAGGGTTCCAGGACGCCTACGGCACGGCCAGGCTGCTGGCCATCCAGGCACGCGCCCATCTGGAGCCGTTCCCGCCCGGCCCGGTGAGTGACGCACTCGGGTCGCTCGCCCAGTACGTGGTCGACCGCGGATTCGATCGCTGATATCCACGTGGAATGAGAGAGGAGTCATGCGGTGACAATTCAGGAGGGCCCGGACAAGTACCTTCAGTGGATGCTCAACTTGCTCTACAAGCAAATGCTTATCAAGGACAGCCAATTCTACCTGCCAAAACTCATCCAGGGCCAGACAAACCCGGCCTACGAGCCGTACACGATCGATGGTCAATGGGAGATCGGGAAGTCCCAGGCATTGCAGCAGGGAGGGACGCTCATTTGCTTCGCCACGCTTCCCGACCGGTACGACAAGGAGGGGTACCAGGGAATCGCCTCCGAGCCGCCTGACCTGACGCTGGCCAGCCCTTCGGAGACGGTCAAGTTCCCCGAGGCCATTGCGTTTCAGGTTATTGGCATTTCGAACGTCACACCGAATCAGCCGATCGTCGGGGACAACGAATCGGCGTCGGCCACGGCGGAGTTCTCACTCATACCTGACTGGCCCCACAGCGAAGGGATCACCATTCAGGGGAACTACCATATCCGCCAACCTTGCTGCGCCTCTAGCGACGGCGAGACCTGCCTGTCCGGAACCGATCCGTACATCGAAGACGGCTATGGAACCTTCAAGGTTACGTTCAGGAATGCATCGGCCAAAATCGCCGGCACGGCGTACACGGAGGGCATGTACCTGCAGATTCGCATGGACAGCCTCGATGTCGTCGTAAGCACCCGACCCGAAGACGTAACGGTGCGGATCACTATCGACACCATTACCGACCCCCATTTGAAGAAGATGTGGGAGAGCTATGCCATCGAGGCGGTGAGTGACCCGGCAACCATGAACACCATGCAGGAGAAGCTGCGGGAGAAGTTGAACAGCCCGGACACGCTGGGAGACTTCCAGAAAGTGATCAATGAGAACCTGAGGAAACTCCTCCCCAGCATTGCGCGCACGTACCTCGCGGAGGCGGATCCAGATATTCGCGCCGCCTTCGACGAGCGATCCGGCGAGACTATCCCGGAGGCCCTCGCCTGAGCCAGCGGTGCCCTTTTCGCCATCGCCCCTGATGTTCACGGTGCACCATGCTGTCCCACCACCAGTATGCATGGCATGATGCCGCGGTATTCATGCCGTTCAAGGCGGTGGATGGAGACAGCCCTCCAGTTGGATCGGAGTCCCCGCCGCCGCGTACATCGCGCGGTCGTGCGAAGGGGAAACTGGATTCGTGAGTATCGACATCGATCTGGACGCCGTGACTCGGGAACATCGCTACGAGCGCCTTACGTGGCCCGAAATCAACGCCGCCGTGGAGTTGAACAAGGTGATCGTGCTGCCAATCGGCTCGATCGAGCAGCACGGGCACCATCTGCCGCTCGATGTCGACGTGCGGCTCGCCTCCTCGGTGGCGCTCGCGGTGGGCCGGAAGTCACCGGCCAACATGCTCGTCATGCCGCCGATCAGTTACGGGTACTGCCCGCACGTGATGGACTTTCCCGGAACGATCACCATCGAGCCGAGCACCTTCACGAGGATGCTGATCGACATTACGAAGTCGGTTGCCCACCACGGCTTCAGGCGCATCATCCTGCTCAATGGCCACGGCTCCAATTACCACCTGGTGGATCAGGCGGGGCGGCAGACGAACCTTCAGACGGAGGCGACGTGCTGCACATTGTCGTGGTGGCAGCTGGCGGCGGACTACTGGAACACGGAGGTCCGGGAGTCCGGTCCGGGCGGCTGCGCGCACGCCTGTGAGCTGGAAACCTCGATGTACATGCACGTGGACAACGACGCGGTTCGGCGCGACCGGATCAAGGGTGCGCCACCGTCCTTCGTCACGGACGTTCCCGGGGGCGAGGAGTGGCAATGGGTGGACCTGACGCTAGGCGCGGGTCCGGCGTCAATCATTGAATGGACGTCGTCCTACAGCGAAACAGGGTCATACGGCGCGCCAGAACTGGCGACGAGTGAAAAGGGCCAACTCGTGTTCGACCACGCGGTGGAGCGCCTGATAAGCCTCGTGTCCTGGATGCAGGGGCGGCCCGACGGTCGACGCGGGGATCGCCGCTCCACACCGCCGATCAGGGAAACGTCCTTCGATTTCTAGTTTGCTGGGGATTGGCGGGACCCGTTGGCGTCCCTCTCCGGGCAAGATGGGTATCCGGTGACGCGGTGGTTGACATGCGGATGGCGCTCTGCAATCGTGGAGAACATGAGCGCCCGCCTCCCAGAGAGGTTTCCGACATCATGCCCGATTCCCCGCTTTCGGACTCCGACCCACTTTCGCGGACCGCCGTACCGTCGCTATCCGGCGATGGCATGGGATTGCCACGTCCTCTCACGTCCCTGATCGGTCGGAGCCAGGCCATGGGCGAGGTGGCCTCGATGCTGCGCGATCCCGGTGTTCGCCTGCTTACCCTGACTGGCCCGGGCGGTGTCGGAAAGACTCGCCTGGCGGTCGCGGTCGCGGCCTCCATTGAGGGTGAGTTTACGGCTGGCGCGGGATTCGTCGACCTGTCACCGGTCAGGGATCCAAACCTTGTCCCCCATCAGATCGCGGGAAGCTTCGGGCTTCGGCGAACGGGAACCGGCGTCATGCTCGACCGCGTGTTGGGAGCGGTCGGAGACAGGCAGCTGCTCCTGGTGCTCGACAACTTCGAGCAGGTGGTGGTCGCCGCTCCCTGGTTGCGTAGCCTCATCGCTGGATGTCCGGCGCTGAAGCTGCTTGTTACCAGCCGAATCAGGTTACGGATATCTGGAGAACAGGAATATCCAGTCGCGCCTCTATCGGTCCAGACGGAATCTGATTCCGAAGGACAGATGGCCTCTGGTGCCGTTCGGTTGTTCGTCGAGCGGGCACGGGCGATCAGGCCCGGATTCAAACTCACCGGCGAAGCGTTGCCGGCGGTGACGGAGATCGTCCGGCGGGTCGATGGGCTCCCACTTGCCATCGAGTTGGCGGCGGCGAGAACCGGCGCCCTACCGCCCGTTCAGTTGCTGCAACGCATGGAACAACGACTGCCCCTGCTCAGCGGAGGGCCGCGTGATCTGCCATTGCGCCAACAAACCATGCGGGAAACCATCGCCTGGAGCTACGATCTGCTCGCTGACCGTGAGCAAGCGTTGTTTCGCCGATTCGCGGTGTTCGTGGGAGGTTTCGATCTCGATGCCGCCGAGGCGCTTGCCCGCGATACCGCCGTCAATCCCGCGGAAGCTCAATCCGGAGCCGTGTTCGACGTGATTGATGGACTATCGTCGTTGATCGAGCATAGCCTGCTCCGGCAGGTTGAAGATGAAGGTGGCGAGTCACGCTACCTCATGCTGGAGACCGTGCGCGAATTCGCGCGTGAGCGTCTTGCCGCGTCGGGCGAGGATACCGATGCTCGCCATATACATGCGGACCACTATCTGGCGTTCGCCCAGGACGGAGAACCGGGCCCCACTGGAACCGTTCGGCAGGATTGGCTGGGCCGGATGGAGCGGGAAAAAGAAAATCTTCGAGCCGCTCTCGCGTGGTTCGGCGATCGTGGGGACGCGCATCCCGCCACGCGATTTGGCGCGGCCCTGTGGCGTTTCTGGGAATCCAGGGGGTATCTGACCGAAGGAAGGATGCTGCTCGACGGCGTCCTGGATCTCATCCCGCGAGATTCCCCCGATTCCGCCTCGTGCGGCGCGCTGACTGGAGCAGGCGTGCTCGCGGCGCTTCAGGGAGACTACGACCAGGCGATCCTGCACTCCGGGGAAGCGGTGTCGGGTTGGAGGCGCCTCGGTAATCCGGCGGGCGTCGGGCGGGCGCTCCTGTGCCTGGCCGAGGTCGCGCGATACCAGGACGACTTTGCTCGCGCCGATTCCCTGGGGCGCGAGGCCCTGGCCGCCTTCCGGTCCGTCGACGATCGGTGGGGCATCGGCCACACCCTCGCGCATCTCGGGATGGTTGCCTGGCTTCGGGGCGATCACCCAACAAAGGACTCGCTCTACGAAGAAGCTTTATCGCATCTTCGGGATGTCGGGGATCAGCCAGGCACGTTCCAGCTCTTGCTCGAAATGGGAAAGGGCACCTGTGACGCGGGCGACCTGGACCGCGCCGCACGGTTATTCGAGGAATGCCTCGCCCTCGCCATTGAGATGGGAGACGAAGGCGGTCGTGGCGCGGCGCTCGCCCAACTCGGCGTCGTGGCCCGGCTCCTGCGGGATCACGTCCGAGCGAAGGCACTCCTCACCGAGGCCGCCACGCTGGCACAAGACAGTGGTGACCGCCGTCAACGCGCCTGGGTGGCGGTGTATCTCGGAGACGTCCACTTCGCGATGGACGATATCGAAGGCGCGGTTACCCGATATGCCGAGGCGCTCAGGCTGTTCCTCCCGTTGGGCAATCGGGTGGGGATCGCGCAGTGTCTCGAGGAAATCGGGAAGTGTGCCGCCGCGCGTGACCAGGCGACCTCAGCCCTCCGCCTTTTCGGCGCGTCCTCCGCGATGTTCGCCATGGTCGGGGTCACGCCTCCGCCTGATCGTGATCCCGCCGTCGATGTCGTCTCCCTTAAGGCCAAGCTGGACCCGGCGGAGTTTACCAATGCATGGCGGGCTGGCCAGGCGCTGACATACGATGATGCCGCCTCTGAGGCGCTCGCGCTCGTGGAAAGTCTCGCGACACCCTCCTCCGAGGCGAAGGTTTCGTCGGTTGAGGCCGTCCTCCAGGAAGCCGGTGGCGAAGCTGAACCGCTTCCCGAAAAGTCGCCTCCGATTGGGGCGACCCTGGGCCTCACTCCACGGGAGCTCGAGGTCCTGCGGCTCCTGGCCGAAGGCAGGACCGACCGTGAGATCGCCGATGTGTTGTCCATCAGCGAACGCACGGCGGGCAACCATGTGCAGCACGCCATGCAGAAGATCGGCGTCGAGTCTCGCACCGCGGCCGCGGTGTTCGCCGTGCGTCACCATCTCGACTGATCCCCGTCGCCGGTCCTGAGGAATTCTCCCAGGTTCCCTGACACCATCCCACGTCCACAATCGAGGAGTCTCCCCGATGTGCCTGTCCCCCAACAGGCGCAGGATCGTTGCATGCCCACGGGAATCGGCCCGCACCGGCTATGGCATCCATGAAAGGAGCACTTCATGACTCGTTCAGCGTCTGGCGCCGTGCCAGACATCTCCCTGTCGCGGCGCGCCGCCATTCGCCAGGTCGCTGGCGCTGGGGCGCTCGCGACGATCCTGTCCACCCAGCTCGGAACGGTCCGGGCCATGTCGCAATCCCGTGAAACGCCTATCCACGCAATCGATACAGGCAGGAAGGAAGACGTCACCATGACCGAATCGACCACCCCAACCGTCGTCCTCGTTCACGGGGCATTCGCCGACTCCTCCAGCTGGAACGAGATCATCCCGGCGCTGCTGGAAAGCGGCTACCCCGTGGTGGCCGCCGCGAACCCGCTGCGTGGCTTGGCGAGTGACTCCGCGTACGTCGCGGGGCTTCTGGCCGGTATCCAGGGCCCGATCGTCCTGGTCGGCCACTCGTACGGAGGCCTCGTCATCTCCAACGCGGCCACCGGCAACGACAGCGTGAAGGGGCTGGTGTATGTCGCCGGATTCGCGCCTGAGGCGGGCGAAAACGCGTTCGTCCTGTCCGCCCAGTTCCCCGGAAGCACCCTCGGCGATGCCCTCGCCCCGACGACGTTGCCGGATGGCGGAGTCGACCTCTACATCCGCCCCGATGCGTTCTGGTCGCAGTTCGCGGCCGATGTCCCGGAGTCGATGGCCACGCTGATGGCCGCCACCCAGCGGCCGGTCACCGAGGCCGCGCTCAAGGACCCCGCCGGTGACCCGGCCTGGAAGATGATTCCCTCATGGTTCGTCTACGGCTCCGAGGACAGGAACATCCCCGCCGCCGCCATCGCCTTCATGGCCGAACGGGCGGGAGCCAGGGAGGCGATCGAAGTCGAGGGCGCCTCCCATGTGGTGATGATCTCCCAACCCGAGACGGTGACCAACGTGATCCTGAACGCGATCGGCTCGATCCAGTAACGCCGAGTCCCCGGCGAATGGCGGATGACCAGATCGCCGGGGTGGAGACCCGCTGACCTGAAAGGAGAGACACGCAATGGTGGCGCCGACCATGCACCGCGCGGATTCCGCGGTCGCTCAAGGGACAACCTGGAGGATCGATCCCCTCTACAGTTCGATCGACTTCTCCGTGAAACACATGAAGATCGCCACGGTTCATGGCCACTTCGACGATTTCGGTGGCACGTTCAGGTTCGATCCCGATCGCCCCTCTAGATCGCGGGTGGACGTTGAAATCGTCACGGGCTCGGTGTCGACGGGAATCGCGAAACGCGACGCTCACCTGCGCTCGTCCGATTTCTTCGATGCGTCCCTGTATCCCGCGATCACGTTCACCAGCACGGAGTTCGAGCCCATCAGCTCGTTCAGCCGCCAAAACTGGCGAATGACCGGAACCCTGTCGATCCACGGCGTGGCCCGATCCGTCGAATTGGCCGTGAAGCAGGTGGGTCAGATCGATGCCCCGGCGGCCGACACGATCGAGTTCGTGGCGACCGGAACCATCAAGCGGAAATGGTTCGGCATGGAATTCAACCTTCCCATCGATGTCGTCTCCGACGAGGTCAGGGTCTCCATCTCCGTTCAGGCTCACAGAATCGCATCGTAGTCATTGCGGCTCCCCTGGGAACCGCGATCCAGAAAGGCATACCCATGAAGATCGTCGTCATCGGCGGCACCGGCCGCATCGGATCAAGCGTCGTCAACACGCTGCGCGAGAACGGGCACGACGCGGTGCCAGCCTCGCCCCGGCTTGGCATCAACACCATCACGGGCGAGGGGCTCGCCGAGGCACTCAAGGGTGCGTCCGTCGTTGTTGACGTCAGCAACTCGCCGTCTTTCGAACCAGCGGCGGTGTTGGAGTTCTTCCAGACATCGACCAGTAACCTCCTCGCCGCCGAGGACTCGGCGGGCGTCGGGCATCACGTCGCGTTGTCGATCGTGGGCATCGACCGGTCGCCGGACAATGGCTACTTCCGCGGCAAGCTCGCCCAGGAAGCCCTGATCGAAGCTGGACCGATCCCCTACTCCATCGTTCGGGCGACGCAGTTCTTCGAATTTGTCGATACCATCGCTGACACCGCCACGAGCGGGTCGGAAGTGCACATGCCTCCCGTCGCGTTCCAGCCGATCGCCGCCAATGACGTTGCGGCGGCGGTCGCCGAGACCGCGATGAACTCGCCGCTCAACGGACGCAAGGAAATCGCCGGACCGGACCTGCTTCGATTCGATGAGGTCATTGCTCGCAGGCTGCAGACCCAACATGATCCTCGCACCGTCGTGGCGGATCCACGGGCGCCGTACTTCGGTTCGATTCCGGGAGAAGAGTCGCTGGTCCCGCTCAACGGCGCGTGGCTTGGCAAGACTCACTACGAGGACTGGCTCGCTCAGACCGCCAACATCTGACCTCTGGCAGCCGAACTCCGATCGCGGAGTTCGGCGGTCCATATCAATCCATTTCCATGACACTCACGGAGTCAATCGATGAACGGTACAAACATTTCACGGACAGCGATCCCCGATATCGTGCTCGAACCGCGCGCGCAGGCTTTGGTGGAGGCCCTTTCCGCCAGCGACGGACCGCCGCTGTACACGCTTTCCCCGGAGGACGCGCGGGCAGTGCTCGACCAGGCTCAGGCCGGTCCCGTGGCCATGGCGCCAGCGGAAGTCGAGGACCACACCATCCCTGGAGGGCCAGACAGATCGGTATCGATCACGGTGGTCAAGCCCGCGACCCGGAATGGCAGCCTGCCCGCGGTCGTGTACACCCACGGCGGTGGCTGGATCCTCGGTAACTTCGGGACCCACGAGCGGTTGGTCCGGGACCTGGTCGACCAGACCGGCGCGGCGTTCGTGTTCGTCAACTACACCCCCTCGCCCGAGGCGCGGTACCCGGTCGCGATCGAGCAGGTGTACGCCACGCTCCAATGGGTCGCGATGTACGGGGCGGAACTTGGACTCGATGGGTCCAAACTGGCGATCGCGGGCGATAGCGTTGGCGGCAACATGACCGCGGCGGTGGCGATGCTGGCCCGGGACCGTGGCGGTCCCGCGATTCGCTACCAGGCACTGTTCTATCCGGTCGCCGACGCCGCCTTCGATACCGCAAGTTACGAGCAGTTCGAGGAAGGGCCATGGCTGACTCGCAACGCGATGCGATGGTTCTGGGACGCGTACGCGCCCGACCTCGGGATCCGGGACGAGCCGACGGTTTCGCCGCTCCGGGCCACCGCCGAGCAACTCCAAGGACTCCCGCCGGCCCTGGTGATCACCGACGAGGCCGATGTGCTGCGAGACGAGGGCGAAGCCTATGCCAGGGCGCTGCGCGAGGCGGGCGTCGACGTGACGGCCGTACGCTATGAGGGCGTGTTCCACGACTTCATGATGCTCAACGACCTGGCGGAGACCAACGCCACGCGAGCGGCGATCGCCCAGGCGGCGGCCCTCCTGCGGTCCGCGCTGGCGTAGACCGCGCCCCTCGATTCCGGACCCTCGCCGGTGATCCGCGAGACGGCACTACATCGCTGGACCTCGCGATCACCGGACGAGGGTTTCCTCATCCAGTACGGCTGACTTCAGCCGGTAGGCACGCTTCAGGAGATTCCACGCACGGGAGGACCACATGGTTATCGCATTCATGGATTCCTCATATGACGAACCACCTTGCAGCCCGGATGCCGTTCAGGAAGCCATCGTCGTCGTGGCGATGGAGCGCCGCGAAACGGACTCCAGCGTGCGCTTGCTTCACGACGCCGGATTCGCCGCTGATAGCGTCGATGTCCTCGTCGTGGAGGAGGTTCCCCGACTTGAGGAGCGGCTCGGAGGATCCGGGTTGCACCGCTTCCTGGTGAGGCTGCGCCTGGTTCGTGGCGATGATCTCGACCTGCATGAACCTGCGCGACGGGAGTTGATGAACGGGCGCGCGCTCATCCAGGTCGCCGTCAATGGGTATGAGGAGCAGCGCCTGGCGATGTCGGTACTTGGTCTCCGAAGTTCCCGTGAGCGGCAAATTGCTCGCCCTCTGGAGGACCTGGAAACTCGGTCTCCAGTCGGCACCGCGAGAATGGGTGGCGCCTTCGAACCGGGCGCCCGTCCGTTGCTCGGAGGCTGGCACCCAGCCGTGAACGAGATCCGCCATGACCGCGTAGCGGCTGCTACGTGGTGAACCAGCCAGGGTCGCGCGTCCGGCTTCGACCGTGGCTCGCGCTTACGGTGCGGCCTATGAGTTCTCTCCCTCATCCCGAACGTCAGCCCCCGACCCAATGCCCTGGGGATCACCGAACAGGTGCTCCCGTTCCTTCTCTGACCACCCATGATCGTCCACCGCCTCCCGCAGGAGGCTCAGCTGTTCCTCGAGCGGAGCGCGGCGATCTGGAGGGGCAACCGAGAGCAGGTCGGTGAGGGCGGCCTGGATACGGCGAACTGCCTGCGAGGACCCGGCGCCGACCTGGCGAATTTCGTCGAAAGCCAGGTGGACGTAGCCTTCCCACGAGAGGTGATTGACGTGGAGACGGAGGTTTCCTGCATCGTCATGATATTCGCTCGATGGGAAGGGCCGGCGAGCGAGCTGTCGCAGGAAGTCGTGCAGCCGGTCAATCGCCTGGATCGCCGTGGTGGGGTCGAAGTCGTCGGATAGACATCGTTCCGCGATGTCCACCAGCATCCGGAAGCCATAGGCTGGATCCTGATTGAGGGTTCGTTCGGGCCCGAGTGAGACCTGGTTCACCAGTTTGTCGACATCGAGTGACCCGAGATTGCCGTCGACACGGAAAAGCGGCGCTCCGAGCGGGACGAAGTCGCCGATCATCGGCACCAGCGTGACCACGCAGTCCCCCTTGGTCGCGACCTCCACCAATCCCTCATGGTCGATATGAAACAGCACGCCCCATTGGGGTGAAGGAATGACATCGGGGTCGATGTCGGGCTGGTCCGCCTCATCCTCGGGGTAGAGCTCGTCGATGATTTCGCGAGTCTCGTTGCCCACCAGGTCGATCAGCACGGCCGCCCGTAGCGACTGTCCAACGTGATTGGTGTAGAGGATCAGCACAATGATGCTGACGATCACGAGCCCGAATGCCAGGAGGATCGACAATCCTGGAACCGGAGCGCCTTCCTCCGTAGTTGATATCTGCCGCATGGCCAGCATCGAATGGGCGAACGCCGCCGCGAAGATACCGATTGCGAACTGGCTCGGGCGATCGTAGAGAATGGCGCGGACGATTCGAGGCGTGAACTGTCCCATTGCAAGTTGGACCACCACCAGCACGATGGACAGCACCACACCGGTGAGGGTGATCATGGACGCGGCGATCGCTCCGAGGATCGCCAGCGCGGCGTCCGGTCCGCCGACGATCTCCGCTGAAATCATTCGCCCATCGTCCAGCTGGAACGACGCGAACGACAGGGCCATGCCCGCGAGGACGCAGAGGATGGGTATGGGCCACAACGCCGTCCGAAGCGCGTGCCAGAGGCGAAATGACTTCATGGAAAACAGCTCTCTTGACTATCCGCTATGTGTGGTGGCCAGCGTTGGCAGGCCATAAGGGTACACACCGCCCAGAGAGAATGCACTGTTGTTTCCTGGCGTCTTGGTGTCATCCGCCCCCGTGAAGCTGGAAGCGAATGGTTCGCACGTCCTGGAGTGAGCTACGGGAGGCTGACGCCCGGCCACTGGTCCCGAGAGGCGGTGACATCGACCACGATGCCGTCGGGGTCCTCGACCTTGAACGACTCGGCCGGCGGTGACGCCGGATCGTATGGCTGCCCCCCGTCGATACCGTCCCAGATGATTTCGAACCCGAGTTTGGTCAGCCGTGAGGCGGTTTCCGCGAGATCCTGGACCTGGACGCCGATGTGCAGGTAGTCGAGCATTCCGGACACATGCGGTGGGCGTGCTGCTCCGCCATGCTGAAAGATCCGGAAGTTGTGGATGCCGTCCGTGAGGTCGGAGTGCGCGGGATGCGCCTCGACCACGCTCAACCCAAGGCCGTCGCGCCAGAAGGTAAGCGACGCGTCGAGGTTGGATGCGCGGACCCCAACGTGCGCGAGTTTGCTGGACAAGGTCGATGCTCCATGTGGATGTCGCCTCGGGACAGGCGATCGTCTGGCGTTTCGTCGAGAAGATTGTCTTCGGAGAGTCGCGGACGCGCCAGAGCCTGGACCCGCTCAATCACTCTCGGGAGCGACCAGCCGGTAACCGATGCCGGGGAACGTTTCGATGAGCGGCTGCTCGCCACCGGTGTCGATCTTGGATCGAATCCGGCTGACCCATGTACGCAGGTAATGGACCTCGTCGCGGAACTCCGGGCCCCAGATCCGGCTCAGCAACTCGCCGTGGAGCATCACCTTGCCAGCGTTTGTCGCCAGTTGGGACAGGAGTTCCCACTCCGTTCGGCTAAGCCGTATCTCGGCGCCGCTCACTTCCACCGAGCGGGCATCGAGGTCGATGCGAACGCCCGGGTAGCGCAGGACGGTACTCCCCGATGGGGAGGCACCAGCCGTCCGCCGCAGCAAGGCGTGAATCCTGGCGGACAGTTCCTCTGGATTGAATGGCTTGGTGAGATAGTCGTCCGCGCCAAGGTCGAAGCCGCGCAGCTTGTCGGTATCGCTGGTGCGGGCGGTCAACATGATGACCGGCGCCTGGGATGTCGTTCTGACCTGTCGCAAGGTTTCGAAGCCGTCCATGACCGGCATCATGACGTCGAGGACAAGCAGGTCGGGCCGCTCCCGTTCGAGCAGGTCCAGTGCTTCCTGGCCATTCGACGCGGTGATGACCGCGTAACCATCCGCCTGCAGCTTGGCGCGCGTCAATCGAACGATTGGCGCCTCGTCGTCCACGATCAGAATCAGTTGCTTCGGGGCCACGCGTCCATCTCCGTTCAGTCGTCGTTCCGCGAGGGTGCCGGGTTCTCGTCATCGTACCAGCCAGTGGCGATCGGGAGGGTAACGCTGAAGGAGGCGCCCTTGCCCGTTCCTTCCGAGCTGGCGGAAATCCTGCCGCCCTGCGCCTGGACAAGGTGGCGGCTCAGGTAGAGCCCCAACCCCATGCCGCGCACGGCGGGATCGGCTCCGGGACGGCGGAACCGCTCGAACACCTCGGTCAGGTGGTCTGGGGCGATGCCATAGCCCTCATCGACGACCGAGATTGTCACGCCATCGTCATCGTGGATCGCCCGCAGCGTGATGCGCGATCCGTCGGGGGAATACTTCGCCGCGTTTTCGATCAGGTTCCGGATGACATGGGACAGGAGTTCGCGATCGCCTTCGGCGGGAGGCACCTGCGAAGGGATTTCGGCATTCACGCGGTGATTTGGGGCGATGCTCGCGGCTTCGTCGACGAACTGGCGGATGAAGCGCTGGACCATGATCGGTTCCGTCTCGGGATCGATCCGCCCGGCCTGGATTCCGGTGAGAGTCAGGATGTTGGTCAGCGTCCTGTCTAGGCGAGCACTCTCGACCCGGATGTCATTGAGGATCTCGTGCCGGGTTTGCTCGTCCAGATCGTCGATGTTCGACGTGAGCAGTCGCGAGCCGCCATGGATGGAGGTGAGCGGGGTCCGCATCTCGTGGGAGACGAGCGAGAGGAAATCGTCCTTCAGTTGCTCGGCTTCACGCATTTGCGTTATGTCCTGGATCACCACCACCGCCCGATTGATCGCGCCGAACGCGTCTCGCAGCGGCGCCGATTGCATCAGCACGGGCACCTGGTGGCCATTCGGCAGGCGGAACGTAAGCTGCTTGTTGCGGACCACCTCCCCCTGGAGCGACCTCTGACCCGGCCAGTATTGCGGGGCAAGTTCGCTCAGGTCCGGGTTGAGTAATTGGTAGTGAATGCCCGGCTGGGGAACCCAGGGCGCGGATGGCGAGGGCTGCGATCGCTTGATCAGCGCGTAGGCCGCCGCGTTCGCCGATTCAACCATCCCATCCGATGCGCGGAGAATGAGGACGGCCGCCGGCAGGCTGTTGAGGATGATCTGGACCTGGTCTCGCTGCTCTTCGGCTTCGTGCCGCGCCTGTTCCGCGAGCGCGTACAACTGGGCGCGTTCGATGGCGCTCGCGGCGTGGGCCGCCAGGATCTGGAGTTTCGTCAGGTCATCCTGATCGAAGGGAACTCCGCCTTCACGCTCGGTGAGGTAGAGGTTGCCCAGCACCCGGCCCCCAAACATGACTGGCACGCCGAGCAACGTTTTCATCGGGGGATGATTCGGCGGAAACCCGACCGATCGAGGATCGGCGGCGATATCGGGCACCATCAGCGGGGTGGCGTCCCTGATCAGGACGCCGAGCAGGCCGTGGCCCTGCGGTATGGGCCCGATCGCCAGCCGGGTGGCGGTACTGATTCCGGAGGTGATGAACTCGGTGACGTAGCCATCCGGGCGGGCAATTCCCAACGCGGAATACCTGGAGGGAACGACCTCCCGGGCCAGGTTCACCAGCCGCTGGAGCACGACCGAGACGTCAAGCTCGGACGCGATTTCCAGGGCAGCCTGGAACGCCCGTTCCGTCGCTGGGTCCGGGCGTTCCTGATCTTGTTGTTGATTCCGCCAGTCGTCACTCATTCCGGGAGCATACCATCAGGCGCCCGTTCCTACCTCGCCGCGGCCATGGTGCGCGCGGTGGTTCGCTCTCGGACGCTGCGGGAGGTCTCTCCCCTCACCACCATCACCGGCACGGTCGCCTGCCGTACCACCTGCTCGGCAACGCTGCCGAGGTACCACCTGGCGATGCCGCTTCGCCCATGGGAAGACATGATGAAGAGATCACCCGGTCGCATCACGCCGACGAGTTCGGCTGGCGCCTGGCCGATGTGGAGCGATGTGGTGACTTCAATGCCTTGCCCGGCCAATTCCGTCGCGTTTTCCGCGAGGTACTCGGCCGCGAGTGCCCGCTCGGTCTCACGCTGCATGGCGATCGATTTCGCCGCGATCATCGAGTCGACACCGAACGCGATGTTCGTCGCGGGAGGATCGACCACCCTGACGAGGTGAAGCGGGGCATTGAACCGGCGCGCCATTTCCATCGCCGCCGGGAGCGCGTACTCGGCGACATCGGAGCCATCGAGCGGAACCACTATGCGCGAATACATATCCATTTCTCCAAACGCGATGTCTCGATCAACGTCCGGCCTGATGACCGGTACCCTTGCTGAGTCCATGGTGCATTCAGAGACATGTCGGAGGTGCGCGCCGCTTATCGGCGGGCATCACAAAATCGTGTCAATGTGGCGCGAGGTGCACAATCGCCACTGGACAGCCGAGGACACCGCCTCCCGACGAGCGCGGGTCAGTTGGCGTACGACCGGGTGTGTCCCGTCATGAAGTCGCGCAGGACGAAGCTGCCGAGCCGGTTCGGCGATACCGCGATGACCTTCCCCCGATTGATCCGCATGAGGTCCTCGATAAAGGCGCGCATCTTCGGCGTGCTCTCCAGCAGGAAGGTGTTGATGGTAATGCCCTCCCTGGTGCATCGCAGCACCTCGCGGAGCGTTGCCTCATACGTTTCCGGTGTCGTCGGGTACTCGAACACCGCCCGCCCGTGACTGATATGCGCCGTGGGTTCGCCATCGGTGATCACGATGACCTGGCGGTTGCGGCCTCGCTCGCCGCGCAGTTTCTCGCGGGCGAGTTCCAGCGCGTGCTGGAGGTTCGTCCCGAAGGTGTACTCGTTCCATTCGAGGGACGGCAGGTCGATCATCCGGAGCGGATGGGCGGTCGCGGCGAAGCCGATCAGCTCCAGCATGTCGCGGGGATACTTGCTCCGGATCAGGGTATCCAGGGCCAGCGCCGAACGCTTGGCGGCATCCCAGCAGCCGTTGTGGATCATAGACCGGCTCATGTCGATCGCCAGCACGGTCGCCGTCGAGGTTCGGGACTCGCGGTCCTGGACCTCGAAGTGCTCGGGATCGAGCCGCACGGGCGTGCCCGGCCCCCCGTGAAGCACGCCGTTCATGACCGTGCGTGGAAGGTCGAGGGCGAATGGGTCGCCGAACGTCCAGGGGCGCGAGGTTTCCACCAACTCGCCGGCGATGCCTCGCTTCGTGGTGTTATGTTCACCCATTCCCTTCTGGCGAAGGGAGGCAAAGATGTCCTCCAGGGCCTTCTCGCCTATCCGCCGGACCGCGCGCGCCGTGAGTTCCAGCCCGCGATCTGTCTTCCGAACGAAACCAGCGTCGACGAGCTCGTCCTCGATGTGCGACCACTGGTCCAGCCACTCCTGGTCCTCGGCGGACAGCACCTCCTGAATCAGGTTCGGGTCGAGCCCCGCCAGTTCTTCCGGACGCTGGATTCCGCGCAACTGACCTTCCATTTGCTCCATGCGGGCAGCCTGGTCCAGCACCTGCATGGCGATGTCCATCTGGATCGGTTCGCCGCCGTGCAGGGGCGACTGCTGCATTCCGGAAGGTCTGAGTGGGCCGAGGGCCTGGCGAAGCTTTTCGAACTCACTGGCGAGCCCCGAGTTCTGAAGCGATTGCTGGATCATCGACTGGAGGTCGGCTCGCTGCTCTGGCGTCAGGAGGTTGAGGAGGTTCTGGGCCGCTTCCATGCGGGATCGTAGACGCTCCCGCAGCTCGCCCATGCTGCCAACCCTGCCTCCCAGCTGGTTCGCCCATTTGTTGTTGAGCTTGTCCAGGTCGGGCTGCTCGCCGTTCCGTTCCTGCTCGAACGCTTCGTTGAGGTCGTGCAGGAACTCCTGCATCTCCTGCATCGAGCCGTCGCCATCGCCCGACATGCTGCCCATCAGGTTGTTGAACAGCGCGTCCATGATCTGCTGCTGCATCGACGCCACGAGATCGGCGAAGTCCTTGCCCGCCTGCTGGTCCACGAACTCGTAGTTCTGCAAGTCGCGTATCTGGGGGCTCGTCTCGGGCGGCAACGCATCCAGCCTGTCCCTCCGGCGCTGGAAGAAATCGCCCAGGCCGTTTTCCTCTCCGGATTCGCGGGATTGGTTCCGGGAGGCCTCGATGCGGTCGTCCAAGGTGTTTCGCTCGCGTTCGACGATGTCATCCAGTCGCTCGCGAAGCTCGTCCAGCGAGGACCCGAAGTCAAACTGGTCGAGCAGTTCCTGGCGTTGCTGGCGGAGGCGCTGGAGCAGGTCGTTCAGGCCCTGGGAGTCACCGCTCCCCCAGCGGAACGCCCGCTGCAACGACAAGTCCAGGTTTCCATCGCGCAGCACGTCCTCGGCGAGGGCGTCGATCAGTTCATCCGGCGAAAGTTTCGCCTCGAGCGTTTCATCCCATTCGACATACTGAGAGGACTGGAAGAGGTGGTGGTGCATGATGTGCCTCCCGTGAGCGGGTCAGGTCAGGCGCTGTAGCTGGTCCCCGAACCAGACCGGGTGCGACGGCTGATCATCCGCACCTGGTGGAGCCCTTCGAGCACGAATTCGATCGCCGACGCCATTTCCTGGGGGCTGGACGTTGTCACAAGTTCCGAGACGAGGCTCGAAAGCGACTCCACCGCGCTGACCTGGTGGACATACGAGAACGCATCGGCGGTGTCGGATGTGTTCACCACCAGCCCGTTTTCGAAGGCGCGAACCAGCGGTTCCAGCCGGGACGGATCGACGGTCTGCAGGAAGATCGACTTGATCGCCTCGCCGATGATCCGCTCGAAGGCGTGCTCGTCCTTGCCCTCGCCGTAGGTTTCGAACTCCAGCTTGCCCATGGACGACGGCAGGATGGCGTCGAGGTCCGACACCCGCGGGACCGCGACCGCCTCGCCCGTTCGCAGGGCCCGCCGCGTGGCGTTGGCGACCAGTGTCTCCGTGTTCGCCACGGTCATTCGCACCGATACGCCGCTCCGCTGCGAGACGACTGGCGATTGTCGCGCCTGATGCGAGATCTCGGTGATCACATCCTGCATGAACGCTGGAAGGTGGACCTTTACGCCCGGAATCTCGGCGCGGAATCGCTCCTGGTCCACGATCTGGTTTTCGAGTTCGATGGTGTCCGGATAGTGGGTGCGAATCTGGGAACCGAACCGGTCCTTCAGCGGCGTGATGATGCGGCCGCGGTTGGTGTAGTCCTCGGGATTGGCCGAGGCCACCACCAGGATGTCGATTGGCATCCGGACCTGGAAGCCTCGGATCTGGACGTCCTGCTCTTCGAGGATGTTCAGGAGACCTACCTGGATACGTTCCGCCAGGTCCGGGAGCTCGTTGAGGTTGAAGATGCCGCGATTCGTTCGCGGGATCAGGCCGTAGGAGATGATCTCTTCGTTGCTGAGGTACCGACCCTCCGCGACCTTGATCGGGTCGACCTCGCCAATGAGGTCAGCCACCGAGGTGTCGGGCGTCGCCAGCTTTTCGGCGAACCGGGCGTCCCGCGGGAGCCACTCGATGGGCGTGGCATCGCCCAGTTCCGCTACCCGCGCCTTCCCGAGCGTGGAGACGGGCGCGAGAGGATCGTCGTTGACCTCCGAGCCGGCGATGACTGGCACCCACGGATCGAGCAGATCTGTCAGTGTCCGCGCGATGCGCGTCTTGGCCTGGCCACGTTCGCCGAGAAGGATGATGTCGTGCCCGGCCAGGATCGCGTTCTGCAACTGGGGAATGACCGAGTCCTCGTAGCCGTGGATCTCGGCGAACAGCGGTTCCTGCGTCCGAATGCGTTCGACCAGGTTGGCGCGAAGTTCCTCGCGGACGCTTCGCGGCTGGTATCCCGACTCCCGAAGCTCGCCGATCGTGGATATGGTGGGGGCTGTCATGGCGCAACTCCTGGAAACTGGTTCGGGACCTGGCGTGGCGAGCCCACGCTCTCACCTCAATGCTACGTGAGCCAGTGTGGACCGTTCCTGCCTATGCGAGCAGGTGGCGGGCGAGGAATCCCGCCGCGTCGGCGTAGCCGTCGATCCGGTTCACCCGCTTCGAAAGACCGTGTCCCTCGTCGTCGAAGACGCGAAGGTGTACCTCCTGCCCACGTTCTTCCAGCGCCGCGACGATTTGTTCCGCCTCGAACAGGGGGACCCGCGGATCGTTGCGGCCGTGGATGACGAACAGGGGAACCTTGATCCGGTCGACATGGTTCAGCGGCGAAATGCGTTCGAGCAACTCCCGATCGTGTTCGAGGAAGCCGTACTCCTCCGACCGATGCTTGCGTCTCCACGGGCCGGTTCGTTCCAGGAAGCTGACGAAGTTGGCGATTCCGACGACATCCACGGCGGCGGTCCAGAGGTCGGGATGGAACGTGATCGACGCCAGAGTCATGAATCCGCCGTAGCTCTGGCCCATCACGGCGATTCGGTCAGGAATGATGTCGTCACGCGTTCGAAGCCACGCCACGGCCGCCTCGACATCCTTCACCGAATCCAGGCGCAGGTCCTTGTCGTCCAGGTGGCTGTACGACTTTCCGTAGCCGGTGCTTCCTCGCACGTTCAGCGTGAGCACCGCGATGCCCAGCGACTGGATGAACTGGTCGGTCGGTATCGCGGATGAATACTGGAGCCGGCGCTGGGACTCCGGTCCACCATGAATCTCGACCAGGACCGGGAATGGCCCCTCGCCTTCCGGCTTCAGGAGGAATCCGGGTATCTGGCGATCGTCGAAGGTGCGGAAACTGATGAGTTCGGGATCTGCCGTTCGTGGACGCAGGTCCGGGCTCTCCGCCGAAATGGTCATGAACTCACCCGAGACGCTCGCGACCACGATGCTCGACGGATCCTCCGCGGTCGAGAAGCCAAAGGCGACCTTCGAGCCATCGGGCGACCAGGTGAACCGATCGACGGTGCCACGCGGAAGCTCACCGAGCGTGATCGGACCCCGTCGATCGACCAGCGAGTGCAGTTCGACCCTGGACCAGCCGTTTTCGTTGATCGCCGCCGCCAGGTAGCGGCCGTCCGGAGATACCCGGAAAGCCTCGACGTCGTGGCCGTCGACCTCCAGCAGCGTGCGTCGCTCACCAGTGGTGAGGTCCTGCTGGACGAGGCGGAGGAACTCGACGTCGTCGTTCGAAAGGTAGACAACCGATTGTTCGTCTGGCGTGAACGCCGCCGCGGTCAACCAGGCTTCCCCTTCATGTGCGGTCAGGTTCGTGAATTCGCCTGTGGACCGGTCGATGAGCCACAGGTCGGCATCGAGATTGGTGTTGGCGCGGATGAAGAGCGCCCGTCGTTTGTCCGCCGAGAGGGCGACCGCGGCGGCGGTGCCCGCGCTCTCGAACCAGATCTCGGTCGTCCCGGTGGCCAGATCGAGGCCGACGATATCGAAGGTCGCCTCGTCGCGGGCGTTGGACTTGATGAGCACCATTTCGCCATCGCGGGACAGCGCGCCTGGCTCGTGCATGGCGTCGGGCCGGTCCGTCATTCGCCGTGGCACGTCGGTAACACCGTCGAGGTGCCAGACCTGCTGGCGCTCGTCGCCGCCGGTGTCCATCCCGAACACCACCGAGCCGCTCGGGGAACCGAGCATCGACAGGACACGTTCTCCAAATGTGGTGACTGTCGTGATCTCGCCAGTTACCGCGTGCAGCCGGCTAACTTGTGGAACGCCGCTCCGATCGTCCAGAATGATCAGCGTGTCGTCGCTGGTGAACACCGGCGAACTCAGCGATGGACGATCGAAGTAGCGGCTTGCCTGCGATTTCAGCGTTTCACTATCCAGCTTGCGAGCTTCGGTCACGGTCTGGTCCTTCCTCACGACACACACGTCCTTGTCGCAATCAATCGTACCGGGGGCATTGTGTCAATGTCCTCACTGGAGTCATGTACCTTGAAAACCAGCTTGTTACGCCGCGTCATGATCGCCGTCGGGTGCCTTTCGCTGGCGGTGACACCGGCGCTCGCCCAGAATCTCGATGAGGAGATGCTGGCGCGAATCGAGGAAGACATGCAGGAGGTTCGGGAACTCGCGTTGCTCGACCCGATCAATGTCTCGACAATGACGCTCGAAGAGTATCAGGACCAGACCCGCCAGCAACTGCTGGATTATCCCGAAGACCAGTGGGCCCAGGACCAGGCCGCGCTAATCGCGATGGGTCTGCTCGACGAGGATGAGGACATCCAGGAGATCTACACCCAGGCGTACGGCGGCAGCTTCGTTGGCTACTACGATCCGGAAACCGATGAGATGGTGCTCATCGCGTTTTCGGATGGTGAGGACCTTTCGCCCCTGGGTCAGGTGACGTTCGCCCACGAGACGGTCCACGCGCTGCAGGACCAGCATTTCGACCTGGAGGACATGCTGAACACGTCCTTCGCTGGCAGCGCGGATAGCGCGCTCGCCGTGCGAAGCCTGATCGAGGGCGACGCCATGGCCGCCGAAGCGCAGTACCTGCTCGACAACCGTGAGCTGGCGCTCGCCTATCTCGAGGAAGTCATGAACATCCAGGCGGACTCCCCGGATCTCGCGGGCGATCTGCCAGGCTTCCTTGTCGCGCAGATCGGATTCCCGTACGAGCACGGCATCGTGTTCGCGCAGTACCTCTATGACGAGGGCGGTTGGGAACTGGTTAACGAGGCATACGCCGATCCCCCGGCCTCCACCGAACAGATCCTGCATCCGGAGAAGTACCTGGAGGGCGAGGAGCCCATCGAGGTCGAGGTCGACGACTTCTCCGAGGTCCTGGGCGACGACTGGGAAGAGATCGAGGCCGATACCTACGGCGAGTTCGGCGTGATGACCCTTCTGGGTGAGAGCGATCTCTCCGAGCGGCAGATCACCCGGGCGTCGGAAGGCTGGGGCGGGGACGCCTACTCCATCATGATGAGCGAGGACGACGACCTCGCCGTGGTATGGACGACCGCATGGGACAGCGACCGCGATGCCCGTGAGTTCGCCCGCACCTACGCCGAGCGCGAGATCGAGCGGATCGACGGCGACGTGGACAACTCCGGGGACATGACCGTGATCGCCGGCGACGACATGGTGATCATCATGATCCAGGACGGTGAGTCCGTCACCTACGTCCAGGCTCCGACCATCGAGCAGGCCGAACTGCTGCTGGGCGAACTGTAGGTTCCACGATTTGCACGTTCGTTGAACTTTGCGATGATGCGGCGGGACACGGCGACGTGTTCAGCCGCATCGTCGTTTCGAGACATGTACCGAAGGTGAAATCATGCTTGTCGAACGTCTATCCCAATCGCCAAACCCGCAATTTTCCCGTCCCAGCTGGGTAGACCTGACCGGTGAATGGAAGTTCCGGTTCGATGACGGGGATGAAGGGATCAGGGCCAGGTGGTTCGACCTTCCCGAACAGTTCGATCGGGTGATCACCGTCCCTTACCCTCCCGAATCCGAACTCAGCGGGATCAATGACAAGAGCTACCATCCCATCGCGTGGTACGCCCGCCAGGTCGACATCGCCGAGACACCAGAGGGCGCTCGCCAGATCCTGAACTTCGGGGCCGTGGACTACCACGCCATTGTCTGGGTCGATGGCGACCGTGTCGGCGAGCATCGCGGCGGGCATACGCCGTTCTCGCTGGACATCACCGACGCGCTGAACCCGGACGCGAGCGAGCACTGGATCGTGGTGCGGGCGTTCGACGATCCGGTGGATATCGAGCAGCCGAGGGGCAAACAGGACTGGCTGCCCGAGCCACACGTGATCTGGTACGACAGGACGAGCGGCATCTGGCAGCCCGTCTGGCTCGAAAAGGCGCCCGCGGCCCGGATCACATCGATTCGCTGGCGATTCGTGCCGGAGAACTGGCAACTCGACTACGAAATCGAGCTATCGCGAGTTCCGGAAGCTGGGTCCACGCTGAAGATCGACCTGGAACTCGAGGGCGAGCCGATCGCCACGGTGACTACCTCGGCGGGTTCACGCGTCGTGTCGGGTGAGATTGGGTTGCGCGGCGCGGTTCCACCCATGCAGGTGCACGCCCTGTTGTGGTCGCCGGCCAGGCCGAACCTGCTTGGGGCGACTCTCACCCTTGAGGGCGGCGCGGTTAGCGACGTGGTGGAGAGCTACGCCGGCCTTCGATCGATCGACCTGCGCGGCCGACGAATGCGAATCAACGAGGGGGAGGTGTTCCTCCGGTTCGTGCTGAACCAGGGGTACTGGCCGGAGAGCCATCTGACCGCGCCGTCGTCGGAGGCCCTGAAGCGGGAGGTCGAGCTGATCCTGGAGCTTGGGTTCAACGGGGCCCGGATTCACCAGAAGGTCGAGGATCCGAGGTTCCTGTACTGGGCGGACCGGCTGGGCCTGTTGCTGTGGGGAGAGATCGCCAACAGCTTCACCTTCACCGAGCGGGCCATCGACCAGCA
>JAEWEG010000068.1 GCA_023389575.1 Chloroflexota bacterium
GCCAGGGTTCGGTGTTGACGCAGCGGGAGCGCGAGGTGCTGGCCCTGATGGTGAATGGCGTCTCCGACGAGGAGATCGCCTCCCGGTTGTTCATCTCGCGGCGGACGGCCTCGAAGCATGTGGGCGCCATCCTGGAGAAACTGGACGCGCCGAACCGGACGGCGGCGGTGACGATCGCCTATCGTCGCGGCCTGGTGTAGGCCGGGCGGCGAGTAGGCATCGGCGGAGTCGCGTTGCGCCCGATTCACCGCGGCGCCTCGGGCAATCCGGTGTTGGACGAGAGGTGAGCGTCGGTACCCCAGGGAGAACACGGGCATGGCGCCGGTTGGAGGGGCGGAGGTGGGCGCGGGTATGGCAGGGTCGACACCCTGCGCGCGTTCAGGGAGTCGCGCGCTCTGTTCCGGGGATCGACCCCTACAAGAGGCGGTCATAACCTGCTCGGGTGGGTGGGGTTGACGGATAACGGCGTGGCATGTTTCCTGCACGGATCGTGACGGACCGCTATACTCTTACTATACGTAAGCGTTTCGTCGTCGCGGATTCAGGAGACATGATGAAGATTCAGGTGGTTCAGGACCTTATCTGCCCGTGGTGCTACATCGGCCATCACAACCTCGACCAGGCCGTGACCGAATGGACGGCCGACAAGGACGTGCCGGTGGAGATCGAGTGGTTGCCGTACCAGCTTGATCCGCTGGAGCCGGGCGCCCCCCAGGAAGACTTCCGCGAGCGGTTCATCAAGCGCAAGGGCATGGCCCCGGAGCAGGTCGAGGGGATGTTCGACCGGGTGACCGAGGCCGGGAAGTCCCTTGGCATCGACTTCCGGTTCGACAAGGTGACCGTGGCGGTGGACACGCTGCCGGGTCACGTGGCGATCGCGGCGACTCCGGTGGAGAAGCAGTCGGCGCTGGTGAGCGGGTTCCACAAGGCGTACTTCGAGGAAGGGCGCGACGTGGGCCAGCATGCCGAGATCATGGCGGTGGCCGAGGCGGCCGGGCTGGATCAGGCCGAGCTGGCGAACGTGAAGCAGGCGATCGCCGATCCGCAATCCGTCGCCGTGGTTCAGGACCTGATCCAGCAGGTGCAGGCGGCCGGGATTTCCGGAGTGCCGTATTTCATCATCGATGGCCAGATCGGGGTTTCCGGTGGCCAGCCGGTGGAGGTCTTCAAGCAGGTGTTCGACCAGGTCGCGGCGGCGACCGTTTCCTAAGAGAAGCGTTTCTGGCGGCAACGAGGCGGACTGGCGACGTGGCCGGTCCGCCTCGTTGTGCTTTCACGGGCTGAAGCGTTCAGTCTCCAGTGAGGACCTCGCGCAGCCTGGTCCGCGTGTTGCGCCAGTGGCGACTCGCGGTGCGTTCGCCCAGGTGGAGTTCGGTGGCGGCCTCGCGGATGGACAGGTTGTGGAGAATGTGGAGCCGAGCGACCTGGCCACCGGGCTCGCCAAGCTCGTCGCAGAGGGTGTCGATCAGGACGTTGTCGGTGGCCTCGCCCGTATTAGGACTGGCGTGGTCCTCGCAGTTCCGGACATTGGCGGCGTACCAGCGGGGCGGCACCGACGGTCGCGCGAGGTTGCGGCGAATGGCGTCGCGCAGGCGCCACGGGAAATTGGCGAGCACGTAGCGGCCAAATGGGATTTCCGGACGCCACGCCTCGACGAGGGTGGCGAAGACGAGCCAGGCTTCCTGCCAGACATCGTCGTGCTCCCAGACGCCGACGGTGGTGGGAGACGCCGGTGGGGTCCAGAGATTGCGGGCGATGCGCTGGAGCTTGGGTTCGAAGGCGGCGAACAGGGCGTCGCGGGCGGCCCAGTCGTCTTCGCGGGCGCGGAGCGCGACCGGCCAAAGCGTTCGTTCGAGGGCGGGCGTGATGTCGTCGGAGCGGCCGATCAGCGGAAGCAGGGTGGGCGCGCGGCGGGGCGCGACCGGGGCGAGCGGGTTGCGGAACGGTTCGGGGACCGAGATAGGTTGCCGGGATTCCATGATGAGCCTCCTTGGGCGGTGGCGGCGCGGGCGCGCCGCGACGTTGGTTCGAATCGGGAGGCTCTTCGGAGCTCGGGGCCGTGTTCGTGATCCATGCGAAAAGAATAGAACATATGTTCTGTTTCTGGATTCAGAATAGGGTGTCCGGATGCGGCTGTCAAGGTCCTGGAGGGTCGTTTCAGGCACGGAATGGTCCTCGGAGACGCCGCCCTAGGCGCGGCGGGGCGGCGATACTGTGGACGTCGCGATGGCATTGGACAGGGGGAACGATGGCGCGGAGATTTCATCACATCGGGTTGCCAGCGACCGATCAGGAGACGCCGATTCCGGGCGAATCGTGGGTGGCCAGCAGCCGTTGCTGGGTGAGCAACCCGGCGCATCATCCGCAGCGGATCGAATGGCTGCGGTACGCGCCGGATTCACCGGTGGCCGTGGCGTTCCAGGAGGCGCCGCATATCTGCTACGCGGTGGACGATCTGGACGCGGCGATCGACGGCGCGGAGGTGGTGCTGCCGCCGTTCGAGCCGGGTGAGCCGCCCTTTGGCCGGGCGGCGTTCGTGATGGAGGACGGGATCGTGGTGGAGTACATCGAGTTCCGGCCCGGCCGGACCTGGTTCGACGACGAGGTATAGCCGGGCCTTGGGCGGTCTAATTGCTGGACGGTTCCTGCTCCGGATCGGCCGTGGCGCTGGTTGGATCGAGGTCGAGCCGGTGTTCGGAAGCGCAGCGCGGGCAGACGGCGTGAACCTGGCCGAAGCCGTCGAAGTGCCAGTAGCGGTCGCGGACCTTGACGTTGACCCTGCCCCCGCTTTCCCAGGTGGCGAGGAGGACGGGAGGGGACTGGCAGTGGCATTCCCAGCGGATGGCTGGGGCGATGCCGCCGGGGGTGTGTCGGCGTTGCGGTGGGTTGGAGCGAACCTGTCGAGATTGGGCTGCCACTGACGTTCTCCCTGGGTCCCGGGCCGGTGGTGCCGGCCGACGTTGCGAGCGGTTCGGAGTCCGGCGCCTCCCCACGAGACGACCGGAATCCGAACGAAAAGTAGAACATTTGTTCTGTTCTGATCGCATGGTACGAGGGTTGGGAGGGAGTGTCAAGGTGAGAGTCGAGAAGTGAACTCGAGCGAGACGGACCGTGTGGAGAAATCAGGTGGCGGTTCTGTCTTCCGCACTAGGTCCCTTGGTGGTCCATAGTATCTCGCATTTTAGGACAATCCCAAATCACCCAAATGGCAAAGGTGTCCAAGCAAAGTATCGTCCTGGATGGGACTAACAACTCGTGAGGAGACGCCCGTTTATCCAGGTGTTGAGACGGCAGATTGAGTCAGATATCGAACTATGCTGTCGATGAACGTTAAGTGCTCACCGGCGACTGCATACTGCTCTTGTTCAATTGCCTCGACTAACCACCGATTCTTGTCTCGTCGGTCCAACTCTGGATGGAAACTTTCCAATTCTCCTACGGGTACGATAAATATGCCGATCATGGCAAGGTTACCAACTATCCGTTGGGCCGCACGATAGGCCGCACTGCTTCCGATAAATGCTCCCAAGCCTTTTTCTTTGACCTCTTGCCAGCCACCACTACTTCGGACATGCTTCCTAATAGCGGAAACCTCTTGTGGGGTCAGGTGTTCTGCATCGCCTGAACTCAGCGTTTCATGAATCCGTGCTTCCGCGTCTCGACGGAGGACAGGACGAATGCCGGCTCGAACTTGGTTTCGGACCGTCTTCAGATCACTCTCAATTGACGAGCCCTCTGCTAACCCGCCGTGCGCCTGAATAATTCGATTCAGGATCGTGGAGTCCTCAAGTACATCCATGTCCACGATACTCGCTGTCGGGATGTTCGCAGCGAGTAGCGCGGATACCGCCTCAGGTATGCGATTGGAACCGCTGCAATGAGTAAAATGAACCTCCTGTGACTCACGCGTAAGCGAACTATTCGCGATGAGTGAATCTAGCACGGCCCCGTAATACAGGCAGTCTCCTCCAGATTCGCAAACAATCGTTCCTCGATAAAATAGACCATCAAGAATTGAAGAATGGCGAAGCAATGGGCTAAGCGCCATCTCACTCACCACGTTGCTAGGTATTGATGAAACGACAATGTCACCACCAATCTGGCTGACTCGTGCAATAGATACTTCGCTGCGAGTTCCGGAGGTGCTGACTATTCCCTGGACTATATCGGGGCTATGAGTCGCAAGGATTATCTGTGTACCACTTGACCTAACTCTCTCTAGGACTTGACCCAAAAGCCTTGCTTGAGGCGGGTGCAGGAATGCCTCGGGCTCATCTATGATGAGAACTCGTGCCGAAGTTGCGACGATAGACATAAGAATTGAAGCGTACGCACGTACTCCATGTCCTTGGCTGCTAAGCCGGGGAGTTCTCTGCAATTCGAGCCGATACGCATCGGGATCACTTTCAATCGAACCCGATGGCGAACCGACAAAGACTGCGATCTTGGGTCCGAGATCTCTAGGGATAGAGATTTCCAAGCCAAAGGCCTGTTGGAGCAGTTCATTTAACTCCGCTAGAAGCTTAGGGTTTGCCCACAATTTTTGTGTATCACTCAGTGATCTCGTATTCTGAAATCCTTGCCCGTCTAGAACATTGAACGACTCCGTATCACGTATATTGTCGAGTCTGGAGTCGACACCTAGAAGTCTGACCAAGGGCAAAATCACGATCGGCCACCGGTCTTCGGATCCCCACACACTCCGAACAAACGATTCTCGCAGGTTCAAGTTAAAGTCGAATGAAAAAACCCTCGATTGGCCATCTTCGATAGTCCGAGCGTTCTGGATCAACCATTCAATGGCGTCATCAGCGGTGTCCCGGTAGCGTGGCACTGTCCTGGCAATTAGTCCCGTGTCGGGTTCCGGCTGAGACCTATGATCGAAGTGAGCTATGTCCCAAAGAAGACGTGTCTTTCCAGCGTTATTTGGGCCGACCACGATTGTGATCCCGTCCGCAACTGGCAGGACACTCCCATTCTTAAGTTGGATCTCTTTGAATCCAATGTTCATATTGCACCTCAACAGAGGTCTTCTGCCGTGGAAAGTTTCAACTTGTCGAGTGTTTTGCTTGACTCTGACAGCGTACTATAAATTCAAGAGTGCATTCTCCTAACGAAATCGGCTAGAAGCCGCGCATAGGTTAGATCGCCCTGGCATCCGCTTCCGGCATCGCCCGTCGCCAGGCCGGTTCCGGAACGGCGAATCCTGGCGCCCACAGCAGCTCACCGTCGGAGACCACGTGGATCGTGACGTCACCGGTCCGGCGTGTGGCGATGTAGGTCTGGCCATTGCTGGTGTCCATCCGTGTGTCTCCTTGGCCTGTCGAAAGCGTGAAAGCGATGTCGAAGCGGGACGGGCGCCGGTGTGACCGTGCTGGTGCTCTCGCCATGGTGCCACGCTCCGTTCGGACTCGAAACGGTGGAATGCTTGCGCGAATGGCGTACCGGCGGGTGACGATCGGGCGGGCGCGGACTGCTGAGGGGCCTGGAATTCCGGTCGCCATGGAGGGTGGCAGGGCTGAATGGCCGGGATGGAAAAATTGCTTATAGCGGACTATAGCCAGTGAATCGGGAGGCGTATACAATCTCGCTGGGACACAGACGTATCGAGCCACGTCGACGGACATGGGTCCGGATCGGGCGATGGGGTTGGCGCAGCCGGTGAGGGACTTTTCCGCGACGAGCGGGATTGACGCCTGAGCCGGCATCTATTTGTGCTGGGCGGGGAATCCGCCCACTCTAGGGGAGCATCACATAATGAGTCAGCGCGTGTCCCGTCGAACACTGGTGGCATTGGCGGGAGGGGCGGCGCTCAGCGCCGCAACGCTTCGTCACGCGGCGGCCGCCCAGGCGTCGTCGCCGTTTACGTTTCCGGGTGGCTCGGAACTGAGCTGGGTGGCTCCCTGGGAGATGTACAGCGACAACTACGCGGCGACAGTTCTGGCCAATTCCGCTTCACTGCAGAGCGGGAATGGCGGAGAATTCCTTGTTGGGTATTACGACGCTCCGACAACCATTAACGCCAGCGCGGAGTCATTCCTCACGTTCCTCGGGCAGGAACCCTCCCCCGCCATGAATATATCGGGAGGCAGCGGGCCGGTGGCCAGTCCCGACGGCACGGAGTCGTTCTCGTTCCACTCGGTCTACGCCATCACGCTGAATGACGAGGCCTGGGGAATACACTTCGAACTGGTCGATGATCTCGCCCTGACCGTGTTCGTTGCTCCGGTGGCTATCTTCGCGGAAGAACTGGCTTCGGCGCAGAGTTCGGTCATGCTCGACGGGATCGGCGTGCTCGGCAGGGTCAACGGCGCGGCAATCCAGCAGCAGCTTGAGGAATACGCCGGCGGTTCGGCCGGGAGCGATTCCGCAGAAGTTGGAGAGTACACCGATTCCTCCGGATTCCTCCATGTGACCTGGACCAACGGCTGGACGGTGAAGAGCCAGAACGAGACGGGGATCCAACTCACCAATCCAGCACAATCAATCGTCCTCTACACCGAAATCTACCCCATGGAAGGCAAGTCCTGGCAGGAAATGGCGGATGAGGATGTGGCGTTCCTGTACGACGATCAGGGCTCCTCGGCGACGCTCTCTGGGCCGGAGGTGACCGACAGCGGTCACGCGTTCGCAACCAATGGCCAGTACGGTCTTCGGTTGGTCCAGGGAGTCGGGTCGGACAATCCCGACCTGTACGTGTTGGTGTTCGCCGCGAACATGACGGTCAGCGGGGCCGACGCGCTTCCCCTGCTTCAGGAAGCCCAGGCGGCCGTCCTGATCAACGGGACCCCGCCACTCGTGGGCCTGGAGAATTTCCTCTAGGGCGTCGGCGGCCATGATGTTCAACCGATAAGCGGCGGAACACGTTCAAGGGGCCGGCATTGCGTCGGCCCCTTGTCGCGTTCTGATCCCGATCACGCGGAGACTATTCGCGACACCGGGCGAGACCTTCAACGGGGTGGCGTGGAACGTTGGTGGCAAGGCTGACACTCTGGGAGGCCGCGACGTGACCGAGGGATCAGGCGCGGAGTTCGTACATGGCGTTGAGGGGGTGCTGGATACCGGCGTTGCGCACATCACGGAATCCGGCGCTGGCGGCAAGCTCCCGCACCTTTGACTCTGGCAATCCGGCCATGCCGAGCCCCGCGCCATCCTCGGCCAGGCTGACCGGCATGCAATAAAAGAGGCCGAAGGAGTAAAGGATCGTCCCGAGCGGGCCGAGATTGTCCTCCACGGTTTCACCGGCGCCGGGCTCGACCATCATGTAGATGCCGTTGGGGTTCAGGCTTTCTCGAATCCTGGTCATGAGCGCGGCGGGATCGGCCGCGTCGTGGATCACGTCGAACGAGGTGACGACGTCGAATTGGCGCGTCAGGCCCTGCGCGACGTCGTGGAGTTCGATCGTCACGCGGTCGGAGAGGCCGGCTTCGTCGACGCCGGTCCTGGCGAGTTCGACCTGAGCGGGGAAGTTGTCGTACCCGGTGAACCGGGAGTTGGGGAACGCCTCGGCCATGCGGATGAGGGACCGCGCGGCCCCGCAGCCGATGTCCGCCACGGTGGCGCCGCGCTCCAGCCGTGGTCGCAGGTCCGGGATGGCGGGAATCCATTCCTGGAGCAACGCGTTGTCGATGGTGGCCACCGCGTCACGCTCCAGACCCGTCCAGAAGTGGTGGTCGAAGGCGGACTGCGGGACACCTTCGCCCGTCCGGAACGCGTCCATCAGCAGGTCGAAGGTGGCGAGGGCGGAGGGGAGTTGTTCGAGCCGGCCTCCGATGAATGCCGGACCGCCTTCACCGGCGAGCACGGGGGCATGGGCGGCGGGCAGGGAGTAGGTTCCGGTGAGCGCGTCGTAGGCGAGGTAGCCGGAGCTGGCGGAGCCGTTCAGCCATTCGCGGGCATACCGTTCGTCGACGTTGGCGGCATCGGCCAGTTCCTGGCTGGTGAGCGCTCCTCGCTCCGCGAGTGCCTTGTACAGGCCCAGCCTGTCCCCGGCGGCGGCGAGCATGATCGACATGGTGGCGGCGAGATCCCCAAACGTTTTCTCGGCGAAGGTCTGGATGGCGGCGATGTCCGGTGTGGTGGCGATAGCCATTGTGTACTCCTTGGTGGACATGGTGAACGGCGACTACAGGGCCACCGACGACGGCTCGGCAAGGCGGATTTCGCCGTCGTGCCAGGTGGGCGGGGCGACCACGAGGTCGAGCAGGGCCAGATAGGACTGGTGCTGGGCAAGATCGGCGGCGTTGCTCCGGTAGTTCGCTTCGGAGTCGAAGACGATGAAGGCGATCCAGTCGTTTCCGGGGGTGGCTGGTTCCAGAATGTATTGGCAGAGAAACCCTTCGATTTTGGCCGAGCGCTCGGCGCTTTCGCCGGCGAACCAGGCGTGCATGGCTGCTTCCTGGCCGGGTTTCGGGCGGAATTCGGTCATCGTTCCGAACATGGGACGCTCCGTTTCATGGGTATGGCGAGTGGCTCGCCGCGCGGTACTGATCGGTCGCGACCACGCTTCCGGCGGGAACACCTGGCGCCCGGTGACCGGCTGGCCGGATCGGTGGCGATGGAACCATCCTGCCGTCTCGTTGAACGCGTGGACATTGGGGAAACCACGGAGTTCGACCCTCGCCAGTACGGAAAACGGATGTCTCGAGGATGATCCGGGTACGGCGTCAGGGGGTTGACGGGTCCAGGTGGCGGGCGGCCCAGGCGGCGATCTGGCTACGGGAGGTGAAGCCGAGCTTGCGCATGGCGTTGGACACGTGCGACTCGGCTGTGCGTTCCGTGATGTAGAGCCGCTCCGCGATTTCGCGGTTGGTGAGGCCGTCTCGCACCAGTTCGGCTACCTGGGTTTCGCGGCGAGAGAGACCGCCCGTACCGCTGCTCGCGCGCTGGACAAGGCTGGCCGGAAGCCGGGCGATGGCGGAGCGTGTGTACGTATCGCGCCGTTCTCCTTCCGGCATGGCAGCCGCGATCCGTTCGATGCGGCGGCGGGCTCCCGTTGCATGGAGCAGCGCGGCCTCCTGGTCGCCAACGGACGCGTGGGTCGTGGCCAGTTCGGTCAGAACCGTGCATTCCTGGGGCAGAGCGCCCTGATCCCGGCAGGCGTTGAGGGCCGCGCTCAGGAGCTCCAGGGCGGCCGGTGAGTCGTCGAGCGCGGTGAGCGCGCGTGATTTCAGAACGGCCAGGAGCGGGATTTGTCCAGGGTGGGTCAGGTTCTCGGCGGTGGCGTTCATCCGGTCGATCACTTCGATCGCCGCGGCGTGGTGGTCGGTCGCGAGCATCAGTTCGACCAGCGCCAGCCAGAGTTCACGCTGTCCCTGAAGCGCCATCGGCGGTTCGGTCGTCATCCATGAATCCAGGGTTTTCGAGGCGCCATCCAGGTCGCCCATGGCGATCTGGGCCCGGGCCTTGCTCCCGGCCACGGAACTGCTCCAGTGGTTGGAGCGCATGGGTTCGGTGACGTCGACGGCCTCGTTGAACCGCTCCAGCGCGCGGCCTGGATCGCCGAGGTCCAGTTCCAGGTGACCCGCCAGCCACAGCGCCTGTGCCAGCCATTGATCGTGACCGATCTGGCGACTTGTCGAGATGGCCTCGTTCAGGGTGGAGATTGATTGGGTGTATGATCCGGCCGCGAGGTGACACTCTCCGAGCACGCCGAGGCAATAGGCCTGGCTGGAAACCAGGTCGATGTCGCGGACGTGCGAGAGTGCTCGCTCGATCCAGGCGATCATCGACGATAGTGGGGCACGACCAACGAACGTGGCGAATTCCGGGAGGGCGTTGGATATGTCCGTCGTGACCGCCAGCATCGCGCTGGTTTGCTGGCCGAACTCCCTGTAGAGCGCCGCCGCCTGGCGGCCGTGGCGGGGCGCGGCGAGCAGATCGCCCCGCAGGGTGTGAGCCATGGCGATCAGGTCATGCGTGTCGGCTTCCCCACGCCGGTCACCGATTTCCTGGAAGATGGCCAGCGCTTCCTCGTGGCGCGCCAGCGCCGCCTCGGGTTGGTTGGTGTTGATCAGCCAGTTGCCCATTCGATTGAGGCTTTCGGCGATCGCGGCCTGGTCACCCATCTCCCGCGCCAGGCGGAGGGCGGCCTCGAAGTACGGGAATGCCTTGCCGTAGTCACGGGCACACCACAGCAGGCCGATATCGAGGTGGGCCCGCCAGGTGGCGATGTGGTCGCCGTTCTGTTTCGCCTGGTCGAGCCCGGTGGTGAAATCGGCCTCGGCGGCGTCGAAGTCGCCAACGGTTTCGTGGGCGCGGCCCCGTGCTCGCCAGGCGTCCGCCGGCGGCGCGATATCCAGTTCCCGTGCCGCCGCGATCGCGTGGTCGAGGTGTTCCAGCGCGGCGTGTGGGGCGCCGAACGCGAGCGCCCGTGAACCAGCGGCGAGCCCGAATTCGAGCGCTTCGCGCCAGGCACCAGCCGCGAACGCATTGCGGGATCGTTCGTCGAGGTGACGGTTCGGATCGTCGCCCGCGATCCGGATGAGGGTTGCCAGGATGCGGCGGTGTAGAGCGGTCCGTTCACGAGCGAAGAGACCAGTTTCCACCGCCCGGCGGGTGAGGGCGTGGCGGAACGCGATTCGATCGCCAGGTTCTTCGACCAGCACGTGCGCGGAGATGAGTTCGCGGAGCAACGGCAGCAGCTCATCCTCGGACAGGCCCGCGAGTTCCGCGAGGAGGTCGATGTCCAGCCGATGCCCGGCGACCGCGATCAGGACAAGCAGGTCGCGGGCGGCCGCGCTGACCGGGTCCAGCCTGGACCGAACCGCGTCGGCGACGGAGCGCGGGACCGGCAACTCGTCGAGCCGTTTCCGCTCCCAGGTGTTGTCCACCTGGTAAATCCCGCCGCTGGTGATCAGCGACGCGATCACCTCTTCGATGTAGAACGGGTTGCCGCCTGTGAGGTTGTATAGCGACCGAACCAGTTCGGGTTGCGGCGGGCGGTCGAGGTTGAAGATGGCGCGCACCATGTTCGCGGTGCCAGCTTCGAGGAGCGGCCCGAGGTCGATCTGGGTGGAGAGGCGGCCACGATCGAATTCGGCCAACAGGTGCGTGAGCGTGGGTGGCGCGTCTTCCCGCCGGTAGGTGAGCACCATCAGGACCGGGTGCGATTGGATGGCGCGCGCGAGGTGCCGGATGCAATTCAGACTCGCGTCATCGCTCCAGTGCACATCCTCAAAGACGAGGACGATCGGCGATTCCTCCCACATCGGGGCCAGCAAGGATGAGATGGCGAACGAGATGCGCCGCCAGTCCTGATCCGGACCGGAGCCGGCTGGCGGCCGTGGGATGAGGCTCGCCAATTCAGGGGCGATGAGCGCCAGCTCCCCGATGTGGCGCTCCCAGATCGTCGTGTGTTGGGGCGCGGGTGGCCTGCCCGCGAGCAGCGTCGCCAGGTCGCGGATGACGCCAAACGGGCGTGCGCGCTCCTGCTCGAAGCCACGGGCGATGAGGTTAACGCCCCGCCGCTGCTCATTCCAGCCGACGATCTCGTTCAGCAGCCGCGTTTTGCCGACACCAGCTTCACCGGCCAGGATCAGGATCTGACCGGCGCCTCCGGTCGCGGCGTCGTACAGGTTCCTGACCGCCTGGAGTTCCCGCTCCCGGTCGACAAGGACTGATGAAACGTAGGGGGAGGCAATCGCCACGTTCATGCCACTTTCTCGAGGTCGCGATGGGAATCTGGAGTTGTCCGTCGCGAATCGTTCCTCTTCAGGGTATCGCATACGGGGAACGCGAAGGCTTCCGCCGCGGGCGCGAAAAGTCGCGGGTGCGGACTATCCCGAAGGGTGGGGTGGAACGGTGGTTGTGGGGCCGATACTCGTGAGAGGACTCCGGGAGGTGCACCCGGGGTGAACCTGGCGGAACGTGGGGTTCCGGTATCGATGGTTCGTTGGCTGCGACCATCGTCAGGGCGGGTTGGCTGGTGCCGGGGGATACCGGGTACCCGCCAGCCGCCCGCGAGGAGCGAGCAATGGCTCGGGATCAACAGGCTGAAGTGGTGACCGTGGACGTGCGGGAGATCGTCCCCCGCGAGCGTCACCCACTGATTTTCGACACCTTCGACGCGCTGGCGGCGGGTACCGCCATGCGCCTCGTCAACGATCACGATCCGAAGCCGCTGTACTACCAGCTGATGGCGGAGCGAGCGGGCAAGGTTGAGTGGGAGTATCTGGAAGAGGGCCCGGAGACCTGGCAGGTTCGGATCACCAGCGTCGTGTAACAAAGGTTGTGGGGAGAAGGGCGTTCACCGGTGGCTCCGGTGGGCGTCCTTCGTGTTTCACTGGGCGAACCAGGTGAACGCGGCCGCGGTGGCACACGCGTGGTGGTGCGGCGGATGGGTGTTGGCGATGCGTTGACGGTCGTCGGGTAGGCTCCTTCACGAAGACGATCTGTCGTGACGAATCAGTGGAGTACACGGTGATGAACGGGCGCATGGTGGCGGTGAACGGCGCGGAACTGTGGGTCGAGGAGGCGGGCGCCGGGCCAGCGGTGATGCTGGTGCATTCCGGGGTGACCGATTCGCGGATGTGGGACGCGCAGTTCGCCGCGTTGAGCGAGCGGTATCGCGTCGTGCGCCACGACCTGCGGGGCTTTGGGCGGTCGACCATTCCACCGATGCCGTTCTCGCACCACGAGGACCTGCTGGCGCTGATGAATGCGCTGGGCATCGAGGCGGCCTGCCTGGTTGGGGCGTCGATGGGTGGCGAGGTGGTGCTGGCGACCGCGCTGGAGTGGCCAGATCGGGTGCGAGGCGTGGTGGTGGCGAACACACGGGCAGGGACGCACGAGGCTTCCGGGGAACTTCGGGCCGGGTGGAAGGCGGTCGATGAGGCGCTGGAGGCCGGGGATCTGGAGGGGGCGGTCGAGATCGAATTGCGGATGTGGGTGGACGGTCCACACCGGACGCCGGACGAGGTCGATCCGGCGGTCCGCGAGCGAGTGCGGGAGATGGATCGGGCGCTGCTGCCGCGAGAGGCGGAGCAGGAACTCGCCGACGAGCGGGACCTGGAGCCGCCGGTGGTGGAGCGGCTGGAGGAGGTCGCCTGCCCGGTGCTGGTGGTGGTTGGGACGCTGGACCTGGCCGAAGTGCTGACGAGCGCCGACGAGCTGGTGAGGCGGATACCTGGCGCGCGGCGGGTGGACATCGCGGACGCGGCGCATTTGCCGAGCATGGAGCGGCCGGAGGCGTTCAACCGGCTGGTGCTGGACTTCCTGTCCGGCGTCGGATGAACCGCTTCCCGGCGAGACGGCGGCAAGGGGTTGCGGGCCGGGCGTATGATGCAGATAGGTCCCATGTATCGGTTGCGACTTCAATTGAAGGGAACACGCGATGACCGAGGAACTTCACCTGCACTGCCGGGATGTTGGACCGGATTGTGACGCCGTCGTGACCGCCGAAAGCGAGGACGAGATCCTCGCCCAGGTCGCCGCGCACGCGAAGGAAGTCCATGGGATGACGGATGAGCAGGTCAGCGACCCCGCGTTCGTGGAGCATGTAAAGGCGCAGATTCACGGAGGCTGAGCGACCGTTGGGCACCGCGGAAAGGGATTTACCTTGATTAGGCGGCGAACGCGCCGGTCGTTGGCGATGTTGGCGTGCTGCCTGGCGATGCTGGTCGGGCCGGGAATGGCCGCGGCTCAGGAGGCATCGCCTGGGGCGGTGGAATTGCCGGCGGCGGCCGCGCCGTTTGGGCTGGGCGAGGTCGCGCTTCCGGATGACGAGGGCGGGGTCTGGGACCTGTTCGCCGCCCTCCCGGAGACGGTGATTGGGCAGGAGGCCCAGCCGATGGAGGATCTGGAGGACAGGATCATCGCCTCCTGGGGAACGCCTGACGCGATGTTCGGGCCGCCGCTGACGCTCCAGGCGCTGTCGTTCGCGGATGGCGATTTCTTTCCGGAGGACTTCACCGCCGAAGCGTTCGTGACGATGTCGGCCGGAACCGGGGGCTCGCAGATGACGGCCGTCGGGCGAGACGGCGACCTGGTCTGGATGCAAACGGAAACCACGGCTGGTTTCGCCGAAGACGATCCCGCCACGCCCGAGGCGACGATGACCCTCTACACGCTGTCCTGGGGCGAGGCGGAGAGCGGCTGGCTCTATTCCGCCACCGCCACCACGCCGGAAGGTCTGGAGGGGGTGGCGATCGCGTTCGTGGAGACGGCCGGCGACCCCGCCTGATCCTCAAGCGGTGGCTGGGCGGCGGGGCTCTGGACAGGTTCCTATAATGGAACGTGTCATCGCAGTCATCGTCGCATCGATTCGCGTTCGGGCGGGACCTGGAGGCGATTCAAGGAGCACCGCATGATTCCCACCATTCCCTTTGGGCGCACCGGTCACGACAGCACGCGGATCATCTTTGGCGCGGCCGCCCTCAGTTCCGTGACGCAGGACGTGGCGGACCGGACGATGGAGCTGATCCTGGAGCACGGGATCAACCATATCGACGTGGCCGCCAGCTATGGCGAGGCCGAGGACCGGCTCGGTCCGTGGATGCCCAAGCATCGCGACCGCTTCTTCCTGGCCACCAAGACCGGGGAGCGGGAGGGAGGGGCCGCCTACGACGAGATTCAGCGGTCGCTGGAACGCATGCGGACCGATCACGTCGACCTCATCCAGTTGCACAACCTGGCCGAGGAAGACGAGTGGGACGTGGCGATGGGGCCAGGCGGCGCCCTGGAGGCGGCGATCCGCGCCCGCGACGAGGGCCTGACCCGGTTCATTGGCGTCACCGGTCACGGCACGCAGATCGCCGAGATGCACAAGCGTTCGCTGGCTCGCTTCGATTTCGACTCGGTGCTGTTGCCGTACAACTTCCCGATGATGCAGAACCCGCAATATCATGCCGACTTCGAGGAGTTGGCGACGATCTGCCTTGAGCGCAACGTGGCGATGCAGACCATCAAGAGCATCACCCGGGCGCCATGGGGCGATCGCGAGCAGCGAACCTCGACCTGGTACGAGCCGCTGGAAGACCAGCCGTCGATCGATACCGCGGTGTGGTGGGTGCTGGGCCATCCGGGCATCTTCCTCAATACCGCCAGTGACCCCGCGCTGCTGGCCAAGCAACTCGATGCGGCCCACCGCTTCGAGGAGCGGCCGAGCGAGCAGGAGATGATTGACCTGGTTTCGACCTGGGCGATGGAGCCACTGTTCACCTAATCCACATGTCTCGCAAACTGGCCCGATCGAACGACGCACGCCCTTGCCGGGCGTGCGTCGTCTTCATTGGCGGAAACTTCACGCGGTGGGCGACCTCCACAATACACAACCATGATTCCAACTGGCCGTGGCGGGCATGACGACGGGCGGTGACGCGTCGAGCAGGGATGCGCCGCGTGTCATGTCGGCGATGGTGCGATCGCCAGCGTTGGCGCTGGCGCTGAGGGTCGCGCCCGCCGGGCCTTCCGAGGAGGGAACTGGTGCGTGGCAGGCGGATTGGCTGGTGCTGACATCGATGGAGCGGGCAGGCGGCGGCGAGGCGTCCGCGCTGGCTGGGTTGGGCAATACCGCCAGTGAGGCGGTGGCGATGATGCTGAATGCGAGTGCCAGGCGTGCGAACCGGGTCATTTGCGTCCCCTTGCGGCCACCACGAATCAACCTGCCGTCACTCTAGCCAGCGGTTCTTCCAGAAATCTTCCTGAACCTTCCCGGAGAATCGGCCCGGTGAAAGCGGGCGATGGATCGGATGAGTCGCCCCGTTTGTTCGCGTCGAGGGGACCCGCCAGAAGACGCTTCCGGCGGGGTCAGTGCAATCGTGCATGACCGCCTGATCGTGGTTGTGGGGCGTCACGCAGGGGCATACGCTTGTCGAAACGTTCCCGACCGATATGGTCGGATATTGAGGGGACGGGCTCTCCCGGGACAAGGCGGTGACATGGCTGATTCGCGCGCCAGGGCCGAAGACATTCTCGAATCGCTGACGCGGGTGATCGCGCCGGGATTCGGCATAAACGTGGTGGACCTCGGGCTGGTCTATGGGGTCGAAAGCGGCGACGGCGTCGCCACGATCACGATGACTCTCCCCACGCCCACCTATCCATCCCGCGACGACCTTCTCGCGACCATCGACCGAACCGTGCGGCAACGCCACGAGAACATTCGCTCGGTGGTGGTGGATCTCGTGTGGGAACCGGCCTGGCGGGAGGACTTCATCACCGCCGAGGGCGAGCTGCAGATGCGGGCGCCGATCGACCCGGGTTCATCCGCCGACGAGGTGACCAGTGAGCATGTGATGGATTCGCTGCACCTGGTGATCGACCCGGAGATCGGGTTGAACATCGTGGACCTGGGGCTGGTGTACGACGTGGAGGTCGAGGAGAGCCGGGCAACGGTGACGATGACCCTGACCACGCCGGGTTGCCCGCTGCACGCCTCGATCGAGTCGGCGATTTCGCGGGTCCTGGAAACGCGCCATCCCGCCCTTTCGGACGTGGTCATCGACCTGGTCTGGGATCCACCATGGGACAGGGACATGATCACGGAGGCTGGCCGGGCGCAACTCGGCTGGCACTGATGCCCTGACACCGCCGGGCTGACGGTGTCCACGCACGAGCCAGGGGGCGAGGAGAACGACGATGACCACCACGGGCACACCGATAGCCACCGATTGGAAGATTAGCCAGGTGCTGGAGGCGTACCCCGACCTGCTGGACACGCTGGTCGAGTTGGCCCCGGCGTTCTCAAAGCTGCGCAACCCGATCCTGCGGCGGGTCCAGTCGCGCCTGGTGACCGTGGGGCAGGCGGCGGGCATCGCCGGACTGGACGCCGGTGAGTTGGTTCGCACCCTGAACGCGGCGGCTGGACTCGAGGGTGGCGAGGTGGTTGCCGCGGAGACGAGCCCGGCCGACGCGGTCGAGCGGCCGTCGTGGGCTGGCGCCGCGCCAGTGGCCGCATCGCTCGACGCGCGCCCGCTGCTGGAGCGGGGCGAAGAACCGTTCGGCGCGATCAGCAAGGCCGCGCGGGGCGTCCCGGTGGGGTCGGTGTTCCGGCTGGAGGCCGGGTTCGAACCGGTGCCGTTGTACGACGCGCTTGGTCGCCAGGGGTTCGACCATTGGCCTGAGCGACTGGCGGACGATCACTGGCGGGTGGACTTCCTCCGGGTTCGAGAGGCTGGCGAGGACAAGGCGGCGGAGCCGGTTCGAGCGGACGGCGACTGGGAGTCGATGGCGAACGCCGAGGTCACGATCGACGTGAGCGAACTGGTGCCTCCCGAGCCGATGATGAAGATCCTGGCGACGCTTGAAGGCATGCCGGACGGAACAACGTTGCTGGTGCATCATGTCCGGCGGCCGATGCATCTCTATCCACAACTCGATGACCTGGGGTACGGGCACATGACACGTGACATTGGACCCAACCAGGTTGAAGTCCTGATCCACAAACTGTCGGCGGTGGAGGCTGGACGGTGATGGGCATCAGCGCGCGACAGGCTCCCGCCCTCGATCTGCCAGCCCGGTTCATGGCCCTTTCCCTGGCGTCGTTCGCGGTGGTGACCCTTTCCGCGCCGTGGACGCTGCACATGACGCAGGGGTTCTTCACCGATTTTCGCCTGCTGGCGCTGGTGCACCTGGTCACGCTGGGATTCGTGGGCTCGATGATCGTCGGGGCGAGCTACCAGCTCGTGCCGGTGGTGCTGCAAACGCCGTTGGCCTCGGTGACCGCGGGCCGGATGTCGTTCTGGCTGTACGGGGCCGGATTGGCGATGTTCCTGGCGGGATTGTTCCGGACCTGGCTGCCGGGACTGGCGATCGGCGGGTCGCTCCTTGCCCTCGCGTTCCTGCTCTATACCGGAACCGTGTTCCTGACCTGGTGGCGAGCGCCGTACCACGAGGTGATTGGCTGGCACATCGTGCTCGGCATGGCCGGCGCGCTGATGGGCATGTCGATGGGCGTGGTGCTGGCGTTCAACAAGAGCAGCGGTGTGCTGGGCGATGCCTATCTCGGGTTCTTGGGAGCGCATATCGTGTTCATGATTGGCGGCTGGGTGACGGTGACGTTGCTGGGCGTGGCCTACCGCCTCATCTGCATGTTCACCTTGTCTGAGAAGTACTTCCGGCCGTGGCTGGCGTGGACCGAGCTGGCGCTGGTGTTCGTTGGGTCGTGGGGGTTTGCCACGGCGCTGCATCTGGAGTGGCCGCGGTGGACGGGTCAGCTCTCCCTGGCGCTCCTGCTGGCCGGGTTCGCCTGCTTCGTGGTCCAGGTGGAGCGCCTGTACCGGATGCGCATGCGAAAGTTGGTCGATATCCACATGCCGTTCCTGGTCGCGGCCGGGGTGATGCTGCTGGCGGTGCCGGTGCTGGCCTTCGTGGGGCTGAGCCAGGAGGCCAGGATCAACGACCCGATCTGGGTGACATCGGTTTGGCTGGCGTTGATCGGCGTGGCCGGGACGGCCATCCAGGGCTTCTTCTACAAGATCTCGACCTTCCTGGTCTGGCTGAAGCGCTACGCGCCCGTGGCGGGCAAGGGCAAGGCGCCGAAGCTGGAGGAGATGTACGATCGGCGCCTGGCGCTGGCCGGGTTCGTGGCGTGGGTGACTTCGGTCACGGGTGGGGCCGTCTGCCTGCTGGCCGAAGCGGATGCGATGTCGCTGGTGGGGGCCGGAATGGCGTTGGCCGCGCTGTGTTTCCTGGGCAATGTCGGCCGGATCGCGCGGCACTGGGTCGGTGGACCCCGCCTGTCGATTCGCGAGCCGGTAGTATCCCGGCAGCCACACTTGCGCACTCGGTAAGACCCCGAAGTTGGCCCGCTCCCGACAATACCGGTCAACAATCGAGATTCGTGGCGTTTCCGCGACATGACCCGACCACCGCAGGTGGCCGGGTTTTTCATGCGTGGGTTCTCGCGATGGGTCGCGCGGATCGCTCGCATTGCCTTTCAGGAGGTGCTCTCGCCGGTGTCCAACTCGGTCAGAAGGACAAGGGAAGAATTTGGGAAGACGCGTTTCCTATGATGACGCCAGTTCCGCATGGAAGAGATGGCAGGTAGTTCATCAGAGGAGGCCGACAGGTCATGAAAGTCTTCATCGCACGAGCCGCGTTGCTCTCCACGTTCGCGCTTGGCGCTCTTGCCGGCGGCGGTGTCGCTCTCGATGGCGGGCAACTCGCGTTCACTGGGCCAACTTCCGCCGAGGCCAGAATGCAGGGTGACAAATGGTGGTGCGGTCAGGATCTCGATACCGGTGAGCGCATCCCCTGCCCGGGGAGGGAGGACAAGCGGGACTGACGTTTGACACGAGAGTACCCCGAGACAAGAGACGTGATGTGTTTAACCCCAGGCAGGAGATAACCCGATCATGAAGGTCCTCGTAGCAAAAGTCGCGCTGATCTCCCTGTTCGCGTTTGTCGCGTTCTCCGGAGGCGGAGTCGCTCTCGATAGTGGACAGGTCCAGGTCACCGGGCCGCAATCCGCCGAGGCCAGGATGGGCTGGGTCAAGCGCTGTGTGGAGCACGTCGATCCCGATGGCAGCGTTTGGACCTCTTGCTGGTGGGTCGAAGTGTAGGACTCGCGGCGGGTTCCACCGCTACAGGCGATCAGCACGGCTTCGAAAAGCGCAAGTCAATTGGGAAACCCTGTCCAGCCTGACTGGACAGGGTCTTTCGTTTTGCGTGAAGCGGCCTGGAAGATCAAGGAAGAAATCCGCGAGATTCCTGAAAGAAGCACTTCCTACCATGACACCAGTCCCGATTGGAGGACACGAGAAATGTTTCACCACAGGAGGCCGGAAAGTCATGAAAAAGCTGTTCGCACAAGCCGCGCTGATTTCGACGTTCGCTCTCGGCGCGATCTTCGGCGGAGGAGTCGCGCTGGATGGTGGAAGGATTACCTTCACTGGGTCGGAATCAGCGGAGGCGATGATGAAGGTCGACCCAACCACATGCTGGGAGGAGGGGGATGAAAGCGTCTGGTACAAGGACGGCGGATGGGTCGATTGCTTGTAGTACGTCCTGCCATGCTTCCGTATTGACACGGAACACGCGACCGAACGACCCACCGCGACGGTGCAATCCCAACGGAAGCCCCTGGCCATCGATTTGGCCAGGGGCTTCCGTGTGCGCGGGGGGAACGCGGAGGCTAGCGGGCGTCGACCTTGGCTTGCAGTTCGGCGGCGGGCAGGTCATCGCCTTCTGGTGACGACACGGTCTCGCTGGTCATCCAGAATCGCAGCACGCCAAGAATGATGAGCTGCAGGAACAGGGTCGAAAGGGCGGCGAACTGGTTGGCGGCGAAGGCGAAGACCTGGCCGAAAAAGAGATGGACCAGGGTGGCGGCGGCCAGGACGCGATAGCCGGTGAGTCGCTTGCGGCGGATGATGAAGACGACGCCCGCCGCAGAGATCGCGCCGGCAACGAGTCCGGAAACGAGCGTCCCGGCCTCGGTGAACGAGACGCCATCGGTCAGGTCGAATTCGTCGTCGACGGCGGCGAGGATCAGCGTGCCGACGAAGGAGATTGCCTGGATACCGAACCCCGCCAGGACGAGGACCAGCAGCCACTTGCTGCTGGTCAGCTTCCAGTAGCGGTCCATCGCCCGATCTCGCCAGCGGAAGAGGCGGGAGTCCTCCTTGACGTGACTAATGTCGAGTTCCTCGAGCGTGGCCCGGAGCGACCTGGTGTATGGGGTGTCGATTCCGGACTTGTCGAGGTGTTCGAGTCCGGCGTTGCGGCCGGCTTCATCTAGGTGACCGATGACGTACTGGTCCAGGCACTGGGTGGCGTAGAGCACGCGTTCGTTGGGCGTGATGGTATCGAAGCGGTCGATGCTCCGCGAAGCGATGAAGAGGATGACGAGAATGGCGTAGATCAGGGCGATGGTGGGCTGGAAGAAGTAGTCGTTGTCCTGCGTGATGAACTTGCCGAGTTCGTCGATGAACATGCCGAACCCGAACCCGCCGACCAGGGCCGCGACGGGCTTCCAGACCGCGCTGGACATGATCAGCAGCATGCCGAGCGCGATCACCATCGCGAGGCCGCCCCAGAGCATGTGGGCGATGTGAAGCGTACCGCCGCCCACCTGTGGGTAGCCGGTAAGCTGAAGATAGAGCCGGACGCCGAGAACCGTGATGACCGATGAAACGAGCCAGATCTCCGTGTAGATCGGACTGGAAAGGTCACGGACCCGATATGGGGTTTCGACGATCCGCGACGGCTTCGAGGCATCATCGTTCGAGGTGCTGTTTGCGGACATGCGCGATGAGTTCCTTCTGGTGGCGGTTGGAGAGTCCCACAAGTGCTCATCATAGGAGAGGCATGCAGTTTCGTCCCGTTCACATCAGGCATGAGTGACGCTCCTCTGGTCCAATTCGATGCTCAAACGACACGTAATGGGGATCGCCGTCGGCGCGTGATCCCTTTCATGGGAACAGGTGGCGCTTTCCAGCCATTCACCCGCCGTTTGGTGCAGGCGTCGTCAGACATGAATGCGTTCGCGGCGACGGCTTCACGTGGGGCCGTAACAGTTCCGTGACAAATACTTCGACGTCGGATGTTACGATATCGAAGTATTTTTGTTGGAGTGGCCTCCAGCTCGGAGCCATTGAAGTGGGAGCCTGAATTTTGCATCGCCTTACCGCCCTATCGCTCAAGCAGCGTTCGGTCGTCATCCTGCTGACGATCCTGATCGCCGTGGCCGGGACCATCGGCGTCACCAGGTTGCAGAGCGAACTGCTGCCAGACCTGGAATTGCCGATCGTCACGGTGATCACCACCTACCCAGGAGCCGGTCCGTCCGACGTCGACGCCCAGCTTTCCGATCCCATCGCCCAGGCCGTCACCGGTCTGCCCGGACTCGCCGAGGTGCAGACGACATCCTCGGAAGGGTTCTCGGTCGTCGTCGCCGAGTTCGATTTCGGCGAGGACATGACCGCGCGGCAGGACGATGTGACGCGGGCGGTTCAGGCCGTCCAGTTGCCGTCAGGGGCCAATTCCCCCTCTGTCGAGCGGGTCAGCCTCAACCAGTTCCCCATCGTGCAGGTGTCGCTCTCGTCCGATGAGCTATCGCTGCCCGACCTTCGGCAGCTTGCGCTGACCCAGTACGTGCCGGCGATTTCCTCGGCCGACGGCGTGAATCGGGTGGAAGTGATCGGCGGCACCGACGAAGAGTTCGTGATCCAGCTCGATCCGGCCCTGATGGCGGAGAACGGCATCACTACCGGGCAGGTTCAGGGCGCCCTCCAGGCCAGCAACCTCAGCGTGCCGGTGGGAGCCATTGAGTCCACCAGCGGCACGTTGCCCGTGCGCGTGAGCAGCGACGTGGCCACCACCGAGCAGTTCGAGGCCGTGATCGTCGGCGCGACCGGCGAGGGCCAGCCGGTCACCCTGGGCGACATCGCCACGATCGCCGTCCAGGAGGCGCCGGGCACCGGCGTCGCCCTGATGAACGGCACGCCCAGCATCTCGCTCGACATCTACATGAGCCAGGGAGCGAACACCGTCGACACGGCGGAAGCGGCCCGCGAACAGATCGATACCATCAACGAGCAGGTGGCCGCGTCCGGCTCCACCCTGACCGCGGACATTTTCTTCGATCAGTCGGTCTACATCGAGGATTCGATCGACGCCCTCATCGAGAAGGCGGTCCTCGGATCGGTCTTCGCCATCCTGGTCATCCTCGGATTCCTGATGAGCGTCCGTTCCACCCTGGTGACTGCGATCTCGATCCCGCTGTCGATGCTGGTGGCCTTCCTGTTGCTCTGGTGGCAGGGCATTTCGCTCAACATCATGACCCTCGGTGGTCTGACGGTGGCCGTTGGCCGGGTGGTCGACGACTCGATCGTGGTGTTGGAAAGCGTCTACCGTCACGTACAGAAGGGCGAGGACACCCGGACCGCCACGCTGGAAGGAACGAAGGAAGTCGCGCTGGCGATTACCGCCTCGACCATGACCACGGTGGCCGTCTTCCTGCCGCTGGGCCTGGTCGGCGGCCTGATCGGCGAGATTTTCCTGCCGTTCGCGCTCACGGTGACCTTCGCGCTGCTCGCCTCGCTGCTGGTGTCGCTCACCATCGTGCCGGTGCTGTCCAGCTACTTCATCAGCCGTGACAAGATCCGGCCGATCAAGGACGACGGGACGTTCCTGACCCGGCTGTACGAGCCAATGCTGCGCTGGGCGCTCAATCGCCCGGTCTGGACCCTCGTTATCGCGACCGTGCTGCTGATCGGGTCGCTGGGACTGGCGCCCTTCATCGGTACCTCGTTCATCCCAAGCATGGGTGACAAGAGCGCGCTGGTGACGATCGACCTGCCGCCGGGATCGTCCCAGGAAAGCACGCTGGAAGAGGCGAGCGCCCTCGAGGCCGTGGTGCGCGAGTACACCGACGTGGAAAGCGTGCAAATCCAGATCGGCGGCGAAGGCCTGGCGGCGGCGTTCACCGGGGCGTCGAACAACCGCGCGACCATGACGGTCGTGTTCGATCCCGACGTCAATCTCAACGAAACGCTGGAAACCCTCCGGACCGAACTGACCGCCGCCGTGGGCGAAGAAGCCTCGGTGACGGTGGAGAACGCCGAATCCGCCGGGGCGGGTGGCAGCAACGTCCAGATCGTCGTGACCGGCCAGGACTACGACCTGGTGAGCGACACCGCGAACCAGTTGACCGAACAGGTGCGCGGCGTGGACAACGTGACCAATGTCACCAACGACGTGGTGAGCGCCAAGCCCGAGCTGGTGGTCACGGTCGACCCGCAGGCGGCCGCCGCGAGTGGCACCTCGCCGGCGCAGGTGGCTCAACTCGTCAACGAGGCCCTGAGCGGCGTGCCGGGCGGCATGGTGACCATCGATGGTCAGACGCTCACGTTGCGGATGGTGCTGACCGGCGTGGACAACGCCGAGGCGCTGGCGCAACTGCCGGTGGCCGGTGGTGGCGCCGTGCTGCTCCAGGACATCGCGACGATCGAGGAGCGCGAGGGACCGACCCAGGTCAACCGGATTGGCGGCGACCGCTCGGCGACGGTGACGGGCGTCATCACCTCCGAGGAGACCGGCGGCGTTATTGCCGATGTCGACAGGATCATCTCCGACTTCGAGGCGCCGGAAGGCGTCGAAATTGGAACCGGTGGTATCGCCCAGGATCAGGGCGAGGCGTTCACGAGCATGGCGTTCGCCATCCTGTTCGCGATCGCCGCGGTCTACATCGTGATGGTGGCGAGCTTCGGGTCACTGACGACGCCGTTCGTGATCCTGTTCAGCCTGCCGCTGGCGATTATCGGCGTGATGCTGGCGCTCTTCATCAGCGGCAAGACGCTCGGCCTGCCGGCGATGATCGGCCTGCTGATGCTGGTCGGTATCGTGGTTACCAACGCCATCGTGCTGCTGGAATATGTGATCGAACTGCGACATCGCGGGCGCAGCCTCAACGAGGCGTTGATCGAGGGCGGCAAGACCCGCGTTCGCCCGATCCTGATGACGGCGATCGCGACGATCCTCGCGCTTACCCCGCTCGCGGTTGGCGAAGGCGACGGTGGCCTGATCGCGGCGGACCTCGCCGTGGTGGTGATCGGTGGCCTGCTCAGCTCGACGTTCCTCACCCTGTTCGTGGTCCCGGTGATCTATGAGCTGATCGCCCGCTGGCAGGATCGGCGGAACACGCCGAAGAAGGCCGATCCGGTGGTCGATGAGCCGGGCACGGGTGCGGTGGAGCCGGCCCAGGTCTAGCAGCCAACACGAGGTTCCCGCGCGGGCGGCCGGTCCAGTCAGGGCTGGTCGCCCGCGGAGGGGAGGAAGCATGACGGACACAGGTTCATCGAGCGAAGAGGCGATCGGCCGGGAAGCGCGCGTCGCCGAGTTCCGGCAACTGCTGCAGGACATGACCTGGACGAGCCTTCGGGTTCGGGCCAGGTTCCTTGGTGAGTATGGGCTGACGAGTTTTCAGGAACTGGTGATGCAGGCGCTCTCCGCGCGTGACTCGGCGCCGGACATGGCGGTGATCGCCGAGATGGCCCTGCTTCCGCCAAGCACGATGACCAGCGTGGTGGACCGCCTGGAACGGGACGGCCTGGCGGAACGCGCGCCACACCCCACCGATCGGCGCAAGGTGCTGGTGTCGCTGACGGACAAGGGCCAGGAGATGCTCGAGCGGCTGAACGCCGAAGCGATCCGGTTTACGGCGGACCTGTTGCGCGATGTAGACGACCAGGCGCTCGCGATGGTCATCCAGACCCTCGGCCGGATGAGTGACCGGCTGGAGCATATCGATGGAGAACGGCCGTCACTCGCCCAGCCGGAAGCGTGAGGACCCGAGACTCCGCGCCAGGTGTCGGAGCTTGTCGAAGTTGCGGCTGAACCAGATGGTCTCGACCTTGCCGTTCGACATGCTGGCCTGCATCACGGTGGAGAGGATTCCCTGCTCCCAAACGAGCAGGGCGGGCGCGCCATTCACCCGTTCCACCGTATAGGTCCACTGTCCCTCGGTGGCGTAGCGCGTGGTGAGGCCGGCCAGACCCCGCGAGACGCGGTCCACGCCCAGGATCGGGCGGCGGGCGGCTCGCCGCTCTGGCCCGCCATCGCTGATCCAGGCCACGTCGTCCGCCAGCAGGGCGGCGAGCCGCTGGACATCTCCGGACTGAATCGCGTCGAACACCCTGCCAAGAACGGGTTCCAGCTCGGCGGCTGGCGGTTGAGGCGAGGGGGCGAGGTCTTCCATCCTGGCCCGCGCCCGGCGGAAAAGTTGCCGGCAGGTCGCGGCTGGTTTGCCCAGCAGGTCAGCGATCTCGTCGTAGGGGACATCGAAGCTTTCGCGGAGGACGTAGACGACGCGCTGCTCCGGCGTGAGCCGGTCGAGCACGGTCAGAATGGCCATGGAGACGGACTCGCGTTGTTCGAGTTGCGCGTCGGGTCCCGGCTCCGGGTCGCGGGTGAGGAGTGGTTCGGGGAGCCAGGGGCCGACGTACTGCTCGCGTTTGACCCGGGCGGACTTGAGGTGGTCGAGGGAGAGGCGCGAAACGATCGTGGTGAGGTAGGCCCGGATCGACTCGACCGCCGGAGAACCGGCGTCGAGATAGCGGACCCAGGCATCGTGGACCAGGTCTTCGGCGTCGCTGGCGCTGCCCGTGAGGCGGTAGGCCACCGCGAACAGGTATGGACGGATGCCCTTATAGGTCAGTGAGGCCTGGGCCTGGGTGTTGACCGTTTTGATTCCCCTCTCTTCACCGGGCGATCCGGCGCTCCGTCACAACGGTGGGACGGAGCGCCGGGGTTGGTCAGGGTTTCAACCTAGCGGAACTAGGCGGCGGTGGAAACTGGCTCTTCGGCCGGGATGCTGAACTCCTCGGGCGGGATGCCCCAGGTGATGCAGATACGGTTCCAGACGTTGATCGTCGCAACGGCAAGCGTGAGCGTGGCGAGTTCCTCTTCGCTGAACTGCTCGCGGGCTTGGGCGAACACCTCGTCCGGCACGTGCTGGTGCTCCAGGGTCGTCACGGCCTCGGTGAAGGCGAGCGCCGCCTGCTCTCGTGGGCTGAACCAGTCGGTTTCGCGCCAGGCCGAGAGCACGTGGAGACGATCCTCGCGCTCACCTTCGAGCCGGGCGTCCCGCGAGTGCATGGCGAGGCAGTAGGCGCAACCATTGATCTGCGAGGCGCGCATCTTGATCAGGTGCAGCAGGCTCGAGTCGAAGCCGGTTTGCCGCAGGAAGTGTTCCAGTTTCAGGACGGGCGCCTGGATGGTGGCGATGTTCTGACGATTTTCGTAGCGAGCGGACATGTGACCCTCCAGGGTACATGGGGCACGTTTCGCGGCCCCAGTGGATAAATCGGGCGATCCTTCGCCCTCCTGACCAGTAGACGATTGACCGTCGTGGGACGTGACACGCGGATCGGTGCGATGTCCGCTGGCCGGAAGGATCCGAAACGTGGAGGGACGGGCCGGCGATCACGGCGCGGATTTGGCGGGCGAATGCGCTCGGTCGTTTGCCTGGTCGCGTTATCATCTGGAAACAACGCACGCGTACAGGCGACCACCCGGGGCACGTGGCCCGAGGAGGGGACTTGTGCGCGTTGCCATGGGGTCATTTCGACTAACCAGCGAGGTCTAGGGTTCATGCCGGATGTGTTGATCGTCAACGGACGGATCGTCGATGGAACAGGCAACGCATGGTTCTACGGAGACGTGGTGCTGTCCGGAGAGCGGATCGAACGAATAGCGCCGGCGGGATCGATCGACCCGGCGACCGTGGAAACCGTCATCGACGCCACCGGACATGTGGTGGCGCCCGGCTTCATCGATATCCAGTCCCATTCGATCATCGCGTGGCTCAACGATTCGCGGTCAATATCGAAAGTGACCCAGGGCGTGACCACGGAGATCCTGGGCGAGGCGTGGACTCCCGCGCCCTATGGCGGTGAGAACCTGACGCCATTTGGAACTGCGCTTCGGTCTTACGGCGTGGAGATGGCCGAGGAATGGGAAGCGCGGGCCAAGACCTGGACCCGGTTCGGCGACTGGCTGGCGGATACCGAGTCGCGCGGGGTCTCCGTCAACTTCGGGTCGTTCATCGGCGGAAGCACGGTCCGGCGTTATGGAATGGCCGAGCGGATGGGCGAGCCCTCGTCGGAAGAGCTCGCGCTGATGCGCCAGGTCACCGGCGAGGCGATGGAAGACGGCGCCTTCGGCGTGGCGACGGCGCTGATCTACCCGCCGAACGCCTTCTCGACCACGGACGAACTCGTGGCTGTGATGGAGGTGGTGGCCAAGCACCGTGGCGTGCACATCACGCACATCCGGTCGGAAGGCGACAAGATCCACGAGGGACTCGACGAGGCCCTCGAGATCGCCGAACGAACCGGTGTCGCAACCGAGGTCTACCATCTGAAGGCGGCCGGCCGGAACAACTGGCCAAAGATGGAGAAGGTCGTCGCTCGGATCACGGAAGCCAGGGCTCGCGGGATCGACATCGCCGCCGATATGTATCCCTACGACGGCGCGGGGACAGGATTGGAGGCCTGCCTGCCGCCCTGGGCCGACGAGGATGGCCAGCTTCAGGCGAATCTCCGTGACCCGGAAAAGCGTGAGGCGATCCTGGCCGAAATGCGTGCCCCATCGGGCGACTGGGAAGCAATGGGTCACATGAACGGCCCGGAAGCGGTCTTGCTGGCCCAGTTCTCGAAGGCGGAGAACAAGGCGTTCCAGGGCAAGACCCTCGCCGAGGCGGCGGAGATGCTCGGCCTGCAATGGCAGGAAGCCGCCCTGGAACTCCTGTCGCGCGAGGGCACCGACATCTTCTGCATGTACATGATGATGAGCGACGACAACCTCAGGTTGCAGTTCCAGCAACCGTGGATCAAGTTCGGCACCGACGCCGGGGGCATTGATCCGGAGACGGCCGCCAGGCGGGGTCTCGTGCATCCCAGGGCCTACGGCACCTACACCAGGATCATGGGCCGCTATGTGCGAGAGTGCGGGTGGATGGAGCTGGAGGACGCGGTGCGCAAGGCCAGTTCGGCGGTGGCCGACCGCCTTGGCCTGCGAGACCGCGGGTTGCTGCGCGAGGGGATGTACGCCGATGTGATCGTGTTCAACCCGGATACGGTGATCGACCGGGCGACGTACACTGATCCTCACCAACTCTCGGAGGGCATTCGGGACGTGTTCGTGAATGGTACGGCCGTGCTGCGGGATGGCGTCCATACCGATGCGAAGCCGGGAATGCGCGTGAATGGGCCAGGCTATGTCGAACGAAGCAACTGATCCAACCTGGGCGGATGCGCGGGCAACCCAACACCTGCTCGAAGGCGCGCGCCGCTTCTTCGGGGAGGTGGTCGAATACGAGGCCGTGGGATCGGCGCCGCACCTGTTGCGAGTGCGGGTTGGCGATTCCTGGAATGTGGTGCGCCTCTGGCCTGAGGAAACCCGCCGCGAGACCGTCGAGTTGACCGCGAAGGCGTTGAAGGCGGCCTCGGCGATCAATGAAGTGTTTCCAGCGCCGTCCACGCTGGATGGCGACACCTCGTCGTGGTCGGTGGAGGTCGGTGACCGGCTCGTCTCGGCCGCGAGCTGGCTGCCCGGTCGGCCGCTGGCGAGATACGGTGATTTCCGCACTCCGGATGGCGATCCGATCGACGTGCCGCTTCCGGCCTCGGCGCCGGCGGGCGATGTGCTGCTGGCGGCGGTGACGGCCATGGGCCAGTTCCACAACGAGGCGGCGAGCCTGGCTACGAGCGCGGGCGGTGGCTCGCGCAGTCTCACGCGCCTGATGAAGGAGACCCAGTCGACCTGGTCCCAGCAACGGCGCGTGGTGGGCGACAAGGCGGCGAACGCCCCGGAAATCCGGCGCTGGTTGCGTTGTGGCAACCGGGTGCTTCCGGTCGCCAACGAGCACCTGGAACAGTTCGTGGAAACGGTCGCCACCACCACGTTGATTCATGGCGATATCTGGCCGGTGAACCTGCTGGCCGAGGGATCGGCCGCGGATCGAAGGCTGACCGGCATCGTCGGCTGGTCGTCGGTGCGGGAAGGCTCGCCGCTGATCGACCTTGCGCAATTGGCGGTGCACACGGCGAGTTGGTCTGGCGCGCTGGCGGAATCGGTGCTGGCGGCCTACGCGGAAACGGGGAGGCTCAGCCCGGTCGAACGGCGCATGCTGCCGGTCGTCGCCGCGCTGGACCTGGTGCCACGGGTGGGTAACCTGCTGCATCTGGCCTATGTGGACGACCGGATGATCGGCCACGAGTCGCAGCCTGTCCTGCGGAGCGGCATGAAGCAGTTGCTGGTGTCGCTGGAGAACCTGACGGAGGTGCTGGCGCCGGATACCGAGTGGAGCCAGCGGAAGTACCAGGACAACCGCCGGACTCGTTTCCAGCGAAGCGCTAAAAAACCTGACGGAACAGGAACGAAACCAGGCCGCCCACGAGGATCAGACCGATCACGCCGAGGGTAATGACCAGGAAGACGGACAGTAGGCTGATGAGCGCGGATCGTTCGCTGCGGCGATGGTCCCGCTTTTCGGCCAGGGTGGGTTGCCGCTTCAGCTTGCTCGCGTACGGATCGATCCCACCGGCGGCTGGACCGGCGAAGCCCCCGACGTAGCGCTTCATGATCTGGTCCTGTACTTCCTGGGCGCGGATCGTGCGGTCGTAGGCCACGCGGGAGACGGGATTCGAGAGGACGCGATAGGCTTCATTGAGATCCTTGCAGAGGTCCTCGGCGGCCGCGCGCTGGTCCGCCCGTACCCTGTCCGGGTGAAAGCGCTTGATGGTTTCACGGTACGAGCGGGTAATCTCCGCGGCGGACGCGCTGTACGGAACGTTCAACAGTTGGTAGTGGTTGTCGCGGTCCGGATCGGGGGGGCGGGCGGTGGATTGCTGGTTGCCGGCCCGGTTCGTCCGGTCGTTGGGACGTGCCGCCATTGAGACTCCTCGATCGGTGCAATCGGGGTGGAATGATTGGGCACGGGTGCTCTCCCGATCCGAGCCACATTGTACCGCCCGGCCAGGGTGGAGGAGATGTCGCCCAACCGGCATCCCCGCCTGTCCGGGCAGTTCACACGCCGATATTGCTCGCGCGCCGGTGCGATACCATCATGTAAATATGGTTCATATTGGAGACTTGCCACACCATGACGGATACCATCATTCGCGTCGCAGGGTCCGACGAGGCCGAGGCCATCACCGGGATCGCGGTTCGATCCAAGGCCTACTGGGGTTACGACGACCATTTCATGGAGACGTTCCTCCCGGAACTGACCGTTACCCCCGCCCAGATCGAACACGACTATGTCGCCGTCGCCGAGCGAGAGGGGCGGTTGGCCGGGTTCGTCCATCTTCGCCCCGAGGCCGATGGTGTGCTGGAACTCGTCTCCCTGTTCATCGATACCTGGACGATCCGGCAAGGAATCGGGCAATTGCTCTGGGACCATGCGATCGCCCGCGCTCGTGAGCTGGGTTATCGCGCCGTGACGCTGGAGAGTGATCCGAACGCCGAGGCGTTCTACGGCAGGCAGGGAGCGGTCGCGACTGGCGAGCGCGAATCGAACCTGATGCCTGGTCGTGTGCTGACGCTGATGACGATGTCGCTGGACTAATTGGTCGCTGCCCGGGGTTTTGGATGGCTCGCGGGGCCCTACGGCCAGCGAGGAATCCATGCCTGGCGGACTTCGGATGGCATGGAGCGATGCGCGCCTTCACCAGGAGTGGGGCGTTCCTGCCCCGGAACCGCCTTGGGCGGTAGAATGAACCATCACGATGCTGCCGGTCGATACCGCGAGGATGGCGTTGAATCCCGATGTCTCGATGTCCGTGGTGTGTTGCATCCCGCCTGGCGATTGGCCCGCCGGGCGCGTGGATGTGGGTTGGATTGATGGGGCCGGGATGTGAAAGGTGTCGAGATGGGACTGCGGATCGATGTGGTGACCGTTCCCTACCGCTATGACCAGCGGCGGGATGGTTCGGGTCGTGGGCCGGACGCGCTCCTGGAGGCTGGGCTTATCGACCGGCTGGAGAAGGCCGGGCTGACCGTGAACGGCGTCGCCGAGGCTGCCCTGCCCGAAGAGGACAGGACCGATGGCTCGATCGCGGTCAACGTGGGGCGGCTCGGCGCGCGAACGGCGAACCTGGTGGCCGAGGCGCGCGAACGCGGCTCGGGCGTGCTGGTGATCTCGGGCGACGATACCGCCATGGTCGGCGTGGTTTCCGGCCTGCAGCGGGTGCATGGAGCCGATGCCCGGATTGGGCTGGTCTGGCTCGATGCCCATGGCGATTTCAATACCCCGGAGACCTCTTACAGTGGAATCCTGGCTGGGATGCCGGTGGCTATCCTCGCCGGGCTGGCCGGTCCACTCTGGCGCGGGGCGGCCGGGCTCGCGGCGCCGCTCGCGACCGACAGGATCGTGATTTCGGGCGTGCGCGATCTGGATGAGCGGGAGGAGACCCTGCTCAACTCCACCGATGTGAGCGTGGTGCGTGGAAACGATGCCCAGGGCCACCACAGGGCGATCGCCCGCCTGGCGCGAAATTGCGACCTATTGTGCCTGCACGTGGACCTCGACCTGTTGGACCCGGCTCTGGTGCCGAGCAGCGCCACGCCGGAGCCCGGAGGATTTTCGATTCCCCAGGCAACCACCTTCATCGAAGCGGTGCTCGCCACCGGCAAGGTGTGCGTGACGTCGATGGCGGGGTTGAATCCCGGAGGCGGACTGCTTGGAAGGCGGTCGGTGGCATCCACGCTGGAGTTGCTCGAAGTGGTGATTCCTCGATGGGCCAGCGTTGAAACGAGCGAGGCGCCAAATGCCGACGCATGACGCGCCAGACCATCCCCTGACGGCTATCCTGCGGACGGCGTTCGACGCCCAGCTGGAATCCGGCGAGGTCGACCTGGTGGTGGACCTGAACGTGCCGGAGTTCGACATCCAGGCCGACGAGTGGACGTTGCACCTCGAAGGCTGGCCGATTTTGACGGCGTTCGTGGCGCTCGACGATGAACCAACCACCGAGCGCGAGCGGGAAGCGGCGCTTGACGCCGCGCTCGACAGCCAGAACATGGCCGCGCTGCGGGAAGTCAACCGGAACCTGGATGACGGCCTCCGCGCGGTGCTGCTCGATTCGGCCGATGAACTGTCGGCGGTGCTCGCCTCCGCCATCGGCACGCATCAGGCGAGTGACCTGCTCGACTCGCTCAACGGCGATGACGACCCAATCGAGTCCCTGAACGACGAGGAGGAGGCCTGATCCGGGGTCACCCGGGCCAGCAATAACCTTAAGCCGCGTTTCAGGAAATCGTTACCCGCGATTCAGACGGGGACTCCAGACTTGAAACCTGGAACAGGCGCGACGATCTGACAACGTCGCCACGTGATGTGTTGAATCCGGTGGACAGCCGCGAGATCTGGCATGGATGTCCGTTGGTTGACGCACGCGCTCACGGCGGGAAGACGCCCGCGCCCTGAAATCCAGTCGGTTCACATACAACGGAGTCTCATCATGTCCGATCACGATTCGTCATCGGCTGGGACGGTCGCGCTCCGCGACCGGTCCCGCCCCCTCATCACCCTCGCCGTCACGATGGCCTTGATGCTGGCGATCGTCGCCACTGGAACCTGGGTTACCGGCACGAGCGCGGAAACCACCCTTCCCGACGGGCGGGTGGTGACGCTCGGCCTGCAGGACGGCGAGTTCGCTCCCGACCCGACCACCGAGCCGGACACCGCCACGACGGGCGACCTGTCGACGGCCGATGTCGCCGAGCTGGCCAACCCGGCGGTGGTGACCGTGTTCACCTTCGTCAACCAGACGCAGCAGCCTGGCATCTTCCAGCCCGGTCCGGGCATGGAGCCCGGCAACGACGGTCGTGGCCTCAAGCCAGAAGCTGACGAGGACTCGAACGGCGTCGAGCCGACCCCCTACGGGGCGGGCTCGGGATGGATCTACACCGAGGACGGCTACGTGGTAACCAACGCCCACGTGGTTTCCGGCGCGGATTCCTTCGTCATCCAGTACATGGACGGCACGCAGGTGGAAGCCGAACTGATTGGCACGGACACCATGCAGGATGTCGCGGTGCTCAAGATCGACCTTGGCGCGGGCGAAACCGTGCCAGCGGTCGCGCAGGTTGGCGACTCGAGCACGGTGCGCGCCGGCGACGAAGTGGTCGCCATCGGCAGTCCTCTCGGCGAGTTCCTGAACAGCGTTTCCGAAGGCAACGTCGGCGGCCTGGATCGGTCGCTGGACGCTGGCAACGGCATGAGCCTCGACAACCTCATCCAGCACGACGCGGAGATTTCGCCGGGCAACTCTGGCGGACCGCTGTTCAACATGCGGGCGGAAGTCATCGGCATGAACGTGGCGAAGATCGAAACCGCGTCGACCAACGGCGCCAAGGCTTCTGGCCTCAACTTCGCGATTGACGGAAACACCGTCGTCGAAATCGTGGACGAGATCATCGATCGGGGTGGCTCGGTCGCCTATCCGTACGTCGGTATCCAGACCCAGTTGACCGAGGACGGTACGGTGATCGTCGAGGTCCAGCCAGACGGCCCGGCCGCGGATTCCGGCCTGCGAGCGGGCGATATCCTGCTCGGCATCAACGATCAGCGAATCGACCCGTCGACCAGCTTCACCTCCCTCCTGATCGAGCACGATCCCGGCGACACGGTGTCGGTTGTGGTGGATCGCGACGGCGAGGAACTGGCCTTCGATGTCACCCTCGGCGAGCGACCGGCGGGTATCTAGCCTCGCCCGTTTCGCGGGTGGCCTTCATCCTGGGTTCAGGTTTGGCTCAGCCAGGATTCAGGCGCCGCCCATACGATGAATGCATGAGCGCGCGACGGCCGGCGTGAACGTGTCTCATTGCTCTCCACACTCCAGCACGACGGCGAATCGTTCCCGCGATGGAAGGTTCGCCGTTCGTATGTCCGCCATCTGGCGTGGCGATGGTGGGGTACCATGGGCCCACGTTGATGACGTTCAGAGCGCCGGTTGGCCACGCATGTAGTGACGATATACAGGATTGCACGATGTCAACGTCGACACAGGGTTCACAGGTTTCGCGTTCGGATCGGCCAGACGGTTCCGCGCGGCTCCTGGTGGTCGAAGACGAGCCGGCGATCTCGGGGTTCGTGCGGCGCGGGCTGATCTTCGAAGGCTACGATGTGACGGTCGCGGAAACCGGCCGGGATGCGCTGGAATTGATTCGCGACTCGCCGCCGGACCTGGTGATCCTGGACCTGATGTTGCCGGAAGTCGATGGCCTGGAAGTGACACGCCGCGTGCGCGCCGCCGAAGAGGCCGACCAGCTCGCGCGAGTGCCCATCCTCATGCTCACCGCGCGGGACGCGGTGCCCGACCGCATCGTGGGACTCGACGCCGGAGCCGATGACTACCTGGTGAAGCCGTTCGACTTCGATGAGCTGCTGGCCAGGGTCCGGGCCCTGCTCCGGCGCGCCCATCGCGTGGAGCAACGGTCAGGCGAGCTCCTCAACTTCGATGATGTCAGCCTCGACATCTCCAGCCGGACCGTGACGCGGGACGGCGAGCCGGTCGACCTGACCGCGCGGGAGTTCGACCTGCTGACGCTCTTCCTGAGGCATCCAAACCAGGTACTCACCCGAACCGTGCTGATGCAGCGGGTGTGGGGCGAGGATTTCTTCGGCGAGTCCAACGTGCTGGAGGTGGTGGTTGGGAACCTTCGCCGGGCGTTGGAAACAGGTGACCGTTCCCGGCTGATCCAGACGGTTCGGGGCATCGGTTACGTGCTCAGGGCCAGTTAAGTGGTCGCGATCACCCGCAAGCAGCGAGAGCGAATGGCGGACGCGCCCGAATCCGCCGTCGCAAAGCCAATGGCGGCGACCGGGATCGAGGCGCCGTTCTGGCGGTCGATCCGATTCCGGCTGACCGGATGGTACGCGTTGCTGGTCTTCTGCCTCATCCTCGCCCTGGCGATTGCCCTGCACACGTTGCTCGCGCGTACGTTGGCCAACGACGCCGAGCAGCGGTTGCGCGCGGCGGCGTTTGAAATCGCCGAGACGTCGTCGGTCATCCCGATCGATATCCAGGGACCGCTGGCCCCCGAGAGTAGCACCATCGCAATCGATATCGAGCCGCCCGACGAGGCTTCCTTCCTGCTGTCCGGTCTCTGGTTCCAGGTCTACGACGCCAACCGGCAGCCCTACGTGGTGTCGACGGGGAGATCGGTCAACGAGATTCCCACCGCCCTGGAAGCCGCGCTGGTCAATCCAGACGAGTACTGGACGGATCGAACCGTGCTTCGGTCGATCTCGGTCGGCGGCGTGGAGTCGATGGTACTGATCACGCCGCTGGCCTTGCGGATCGACGGCGAGGTCGTCGAGCAGGATTCACCTCCGGGCTGGATCGTGGTGGGCGAACCGCTCGGGTCACGCGAGAAGCTGATCGAAATCACGGACCAGAGCCTGTTCCTGTTCGGAACGGCGGGCGGCCTGCTGGCGATCTGGATTGGCTGGCTAATGGCGGGCAGGGCGCTGACCCCGGTGACGAAGGTGACCGAATCGGCAAGCGACATCGCCCAGGCCGATGGCGGAGTATCGCTCTCGCGCCGCGTCATCGTGCCCAATACTGGCGATGAGTTGACCCACCTGGCGCTGACCTTTAACAGCATGCTGGACCGGATCGAGCAGGCCTTCGATACGCAGAAACGATTCGTGGCCGATGCCTCGCATGAGTTGCGGACACCGTTGACGGCGGTTCGTGGCAATGTCGACGTGCTGGTGCGCCAACTCAACGCCGGTCGTGAACTCGACTCCGGCGAGATGGTGGAAGACCTCCGCGTGGTTCAACGTGAAAGCGGCCGGATGAGCCGCCTGATCGAGGACATGCTGATGCTGGCGCGGACCGATGGTTCCAGCCTCGGCGATTTCCTGAAGCCCGAGGACCTGGAGCTCAACGTGCTGGCGGCGGAGGCGCATCGCACCGCCGGGCAACTCGCCCAGGGTCACCAGGTGCGGCTGGTGGCGGACGAGCCAGTCCGGATCGCCGGGGACCGGGACCGGCTGGCGCAGGTGATGATCATCCTGCTGGACAACGCGATCCGGCACACGCCGGAGGAGGGAGTTGTCACCCTCACCGTCGATCGGGCGATGGACCCGGAAACGGGCGTGGGCTGCGCGCGAATCCAGGTGAGCGACACCGGCGAGGGAATCGCCGCGGAACACCTGCCGCACCTGTTCGAGCGGTTCTACCGGGTGGAAGTGGCCCGGTCACGCGGGTCGGGCGGAACGGGCCTTGGCCTATCGATCGCGCTGGCGATCGTGCGCGGGCACCAGGGCTGGATCGACGTGGACACGAAGCCTGGAGAAGGGACGACGTTCACCGTCTGGCTGCCGTTCGACAACGGCTTCGTGACCGGCCCCCACGGCGGGGAAACGGGCGGGCGACCGTCCACGAGGATGCCGTACAGGTTCCGGCCGGCCGGTCTGGCGCGGAGGGTTCCCCGGCGGAACCCTCCCGCACCGGAGTGATCTGGGCGATCAGCCGCCCGACGCGCCGCCCTTGATGCCAGGATCGGCGAGCTCGGCCGGATCCAGGATGCGGTCGAGGTCCTCGGCGGAAAGGTCCGTGAGCTCCAGGGCGACATCCTTCACCCGGCGGCCTTCGGCATAGGCTTGCTTGGCGATCTTCGCGGCGTTGTCGTACCCGATGATCGGGTTGAGCGCGGTGACCATGATCGGGTTCTTGTCAACCAGGTCGGCGATGTGCTCGGTATTGATCGTGAACCCGGACACCGCCTTGTCGGCCAGGATGGTGGAGGCGCTGGCCAGCAGTTCGATCGATTGCAGGAGGTTCAGCGCGATCACTGGCAGCATCACGTTGAGTTCGAAGTTGCCGTGCTGGGCGCCGATGGTGATGGTGGTATCGTTGCCGATCACTTGCGCGCAGACCATCATCGTGGATTCGGAGATGACCGGGTTGATCTTGCCCGGCATGATCGACGAACCAGGCTGCAGGGCCGGCAGCACGATTTCGCCCAGGCCGGCGATGGGCCCGCTGTTCATGTGGCGAAGGTCATTGCTGATCTTGAGCATGGCCACGGCGTAGGCCTTGAGCTGGCCGCTGATCTCCGCGGCGGTGTCCTGGCTGGCCTGGGCTTCGAAGTGATTGTCTGTTTCGACGAATGGCAGGCCGGTGCGGGACGCCAGTTCGGCCGCGACGCGCGCGCCAAACTCCACGTGGGCGTTGAGCCCGGAGCCGACCGCCGTGCCGCCCTGGGCGAGCTTGGCGAGCCGGGGCAGGCTTGATTCGATGCGGAGCCGGGCGTTTCTAACCTGCGCCGCCCAGCCGCCGATTTCGTCACCGAGCCGGACCGGGGTGGCGTCCATCAGGTGGGTGCGGCCCGTCTTGATGATGTCGCGGGCCTCATCGGCGCGGGCCTGGAGCGTGGATTCCAGATGTTGCATGGCCGGGAGCAGTAGTTCGGCGATTTCCAGGTAGGCGGAAACGTGGATCGCGGTGGGTATGGTGTCGTTGCTGCTCTGGCCCATGTTGACATGGTCGTTGGGGTGTACCGATGGCGATCCGCCGGAAGCATTGTTGGCCAGCGTGGCGATGACTTCATTCGCGTTGGTGTTCGTGGACGTCCCGGAGCCTGTCTGGAAGATGTCGAGCGGGAACTGGTCGTCGAGTTCGCCGCGGGAGACGGCCATCGCCGCGTCCTGTATGGCACGGGACCGCTCCGGGTCGAGCAGGCCCAGGTCCTGGTTGACGCTGGCCGCGGCGGCCTTCACCAGCCCGAGGGCGCGCAGGAACGCGCGCGGAAACGTGATGCCGCTGACCGGGAAGTTCTCGACGGCCCGGGCCGTGGATGCGCCGTACAGCGCGTCCGCCGGAACCTGCATTTCGCCCATGCTGTCGCGAACGGTTCGAGTGTGTTCAGTCATGTTGCCCTCCGTTCCCGGCCCCCAGGCCGGAAACCATTCACTCAGTGCCGGCTCTAGACTCCCAGGAGCGAGGTCGCGACCATGAAGACCCCGGCGGCCAGGAAAAGCCAGGGGAAATACCGCTGGAATCCAAAGACAAACGCGACCTTGCCCGAGCGGATGAGATAGAGGCGGAAGATGCTGGTTGTGATGAGCATTAATCCAATCAGCAAGGGAATTTGCACGCGTCTATCGCTCCGTTACGGGGTGTCACTGGCGCCAGGTGGTGGCCGATGCAAGAAGGATACCGTGAATTGGCCCGCGCTCCCTTCCGGATGTGGCCAGATTTTCCGTCGGTTGGCGGGTTGAGGGGCTCAGGCCAGGAGCCATACGAGGAGCAGGACCGCTCCGGAAGCGAAAGCAACGTATGGCATCCATCGGGGGAGGTTGGGCACTTTGCCTGACCGGATCAGATAGGTCAGCACAAACGCATCCAGAACCAGGAAGAGGGCGACGATCCATAAAAATTCCACGTGGGTGTACTCCGGATAAAGGTGAGGGCAACCGGGTTTTCGTCATCAAGGGTACTCGCAAGGCCCCGGATTGCGGGCCGCGATGCGGCATGCTGCCCATTTGTACCGTGCGGGTTTGGATGAACGCGCTTAAGATCATTGGCATTGTGTCGCGCATATTCAGTCAAGGAGCTCGTTTCGTATGGCAATGGAAGTCTCGATCATGCTTGAGGGCCAGCAGGGCCTCAACTGGCCGCGCTGGCAGCGATTGGCCCAGGCGGCCGAGGACCTTGGGTTCTATGGCCTGTTCCGTTCCGATCACTTCGTGACGCCGGACGCCAACTACGAGGACGCGCTGGAGACGTGGATCTCCTTCGCGTGGGCGGCCTCGCACACAAAGCGGATCGCGTTCGGCCCGCTGGTGTCGCCGGTGTCGTTCCGCAACCCCTCGATCCTGGCGTGGCAGGCGGCGGCCGTGGACTCTCTGGCTGGGGGCCGACTGCGCCTCGGTGTGGGAGCGGGCTGGAACGCCTTCGAGCATGAGGCGTTCGGCTTCGAACTGGGCGTTCTCGACACACGATTCGCGCGGCTAGAGGATTCGCTGAACATCCTCCGGCAACTCACTCGATCAACAAAGCCGTCGTCCTACGAAGGTACGGAATTCTCGATCAAGGACGCCTACCTGCAACCGCGTTCCCCGCGCGCCGACGGACCGCCGATCGTGATTGGCGGAAACGGGCCGAAGCGCACCCTGCCGCTGGTGGCGAAGTACGCCGACGAGTGGAACGCCGTGTTCCAGACCGCCGCCGGAATCGTGGAGCGAAACGCGATCATCGACGACCTGCTGGCGAAGGAAGGTCGCAAGCCGTCCGATGTGAAGCGCACCCTGATGATCCGCGGCGTGATCGGCAAGACGGAAGCCGACCTGGCGTCCCGGTTCTCCGCCGATGAACTGGCGGACATGCGCTCCCGCGAGGCGATCGTGGGGACCCCCAACGAGATCGTGGAACGGCTTGGCAAGCTCTCGGAAGCCGGTGTGGCCGGTGTGCAGCTCCAGTGGCTGGACCTGGATGACATCACCGGGCTGGAGTTGATTGCCTCGGACGTGTTGCCGCAGTTGACGTAGCGCAAGCGGGTGTTCCGTATTCCTGGAGGAGAGGAGCCACCCAAATCTGGTGGCGGTTGACCTTGTCCCAACCTGGCGGCGTGCCACCTGGACGCGCTGGGGTCGATTTGACGTGGGCGTGCCGAACCCGGGCGAAGGTGAACTGTGCCGCTACCAGTTTTCCACCTCGCACTTTCTGGACATACTTCGTTAACCGCTCAGGCCCAGGCGAATTCGCCTGGGCCTGAGTCCATGAAGGGAGGTGGGGAGAGGAGGTCAGATGTCGGGAGCCTCGATCTCGACTGGTTCGTCGAAGCCGAAGAACCGGAACGACCGGATGATGTTGTCGTCCTCGGCCGCGAGGATCGGGCCATCCAGTTCGATTTCGAGCACGTGATGTTCGTCATCCAGCCAGATCAGGACGTCGAGGGGTTCGGTGGAAAGCTCGGCGGGGAGTTCTTCCGTGCTGGCGTTCACCCTGCTGGCCATTTCGGAGATGTCGACCGTGCCCGCGATCCGGATGGCGTCCACGCCGTCAATTCGGTCGGAACCATCGAGCGTGGCGTCCTGGACAAGGTTGATCGAGCCAAGGATGAGGCTGTCCGGGTTGACGATGGCGGCGATCTCGCCGATCTCCGTAAAGGCGATCCACTCGCCATCGCTGAGCGGGTTCTGGATCCAGGCGGAGCCATCGATCCCAACGGCGGTGACGCTCATCGAGCCAATCGGCGTGCTGGCCTCGATAGTCGCGGTGAAGTCGATCGGGCGGCGGACGCTGCCTTCGATCGATTCGAGGGTCAGCATGCCGAAGATGGACGTTTCACCGGCGATGGTGGCGATTTCAAAGGAAAAAGTTTCCAGGGCGGCCATCACCTGGGCGGCCTGCTGGAGGTGGGCCACCGCATCGTCTTCGCCCGTGACCTCGAACGCGCCGGGTGCCTCGGGGGAGGCCGGGCTGTCCTGCGCGGCGACCAGGGTCAGGTGGGGCGCTGACATCGCGGCGGCGATCCCGCCGCCACCGATAATCAACAGGCGCCGCCGGCCAAGGCGACGGGGATTGTATGGAGTGATGAGGGGATGGAACCATGCGCCGGCGTCGTCGCGGACGTTCGTCATTGGAGTCGTTCCTTTCGGTCAGGGTTGGCGGGGCACTTCGTCGTACCCCACCCTTACGATGTCCATGGTAGCGGTCGAAGATGAAACGAAGATGAACACGGTGTTGTGAGATGGTCACGAATCTGTGTCCACCCTGACGGCCGGGTGGCAGGAGGGGCCAGAGGCTGTACCCTAGGCGGTGGCAAGGCAATGGATATGGCTCCATTGCGCGACGAATCCGGAAGCAGGGACATGCACGCGAACGGTCATCATCACGAACCACTTCCTCCTCCAACCGACGTGGCGACGGACGCCTACCTCGAAAGCGTGGTCGTGGCACTGGGCGATACGCCAGAGACGGTGATCACCCTCCAGTTCCTGCGCGACGGCACCTGCGAAGTGCTTTGCGTGGGCGATCCGGCCGATCTCGAGGCGCTGGTGATCCAGTCGTCGGAGATGCCCGCCGAGCCGATCGCGTTCGGATCAAGCGCGGAGGGTATTGGCAGCCTGGTGCCGCACTTGCAGCCGTGGGGGGCAATCAATGTTCCGGCCGACCTGGCCGACGAATTGATCGAACCCATCGCCCAGGCGGCCGGAGTGACGAGCGTTCGGATGCTGGACGATGTTTACCACGTGCTGACGGAGCCGGTGAATGCCGATCTCGCGGGCGAGGCGAGATTGCTGACCGCCGCCGATGCTGGCGTGATCCAGGCCGCCACGGCCCTGATCGGTGACGACGCGGGCCGGGTCCTCAGGACCATCGAGGAAGGCCATGTCGCGGGGGTGATCCGCGAGGGCGAGTTGCTTTCCCTGGCATACACCTTCGCGACCAGCGACCTGCACACCGATATCGGCGTGGTGACGCGCGAGAATGCTCGATCGCAGGGATTGGCGACCATGGCTGGCGCGGCGGTGGTGGCGGCGATTCAGGCCGGTGGCAAGACACCGGTGTGGAGCACGGGCAGCACGAACCTCGCGTCCCTAAAGGTCGCGGCCCGGCTTGGCTTCCGGGAAGTCTCGCGACGCACCTACCTGATCCCCGAATTCGACGACCAACCGGTGGACGAATCCACCACCTGAGTGTCCCTGGCACGGCCTTCACGATGGCTTTGCCGTGCCCTGAACTGGAGTCCCCTTGGCATCGCACAGCGCGGAACGCGTCCGCACTCGAACACAGGAGTCGATCTGGTCTGGCGACCTCCGGGCGCTGACGATCGGGTCGATCCTGGCGACCACCATCGTCGCGTTCCAGGGGCTCGCGATGGCGACCGTCGCGCCGATCGTATCGGAGGATATCGGCGGTCGCGACCTGTACGGCTGGATCTTCACCGCGTTCCTGCTGCCGCAGATCGTCGGCACCGTGCTCGCCGGACGCGAGGTCGACCGGCGCTCGCCGGCGACGGTGTTCCTGGTCAGCCTGGTCATGTTCGGTATTGGCTGCGTGATCGCGGGCACGGCCAATTCAATTTACATGCTGTTCCTTGGCCGGGCGGTGCAGGGCTTCGGGGCCGGCGCGATGTTCTCCTGCGTCTACTCGGTCGTGGCCTCGGCCTACGAGGACCACTTGCGACCGGCGATGCTGGCGGCGATGTCGAGCGCCTGGATTATCCCGTCCTTGATCGGACCGGCCATCGCCGGGTTCGTGGCCGAGCACATCTCGTGGCGGCTGGCGTTCTTCGGGCTGGTGCCGCTCGTGATTGTTGTGGCCCCGCTGACACTGCCGACCTACCGGAAGATCGTGAGGGAACCGGTCGATACAAGCGGCGACAAGCGGCTGCTGTACTCGGTACTGCTGGCGATCGCCACCGGATTGTTCCTCGCAGGACTCGAACTCAGGCCCTGGTTCGTTGGCGCGGCGGTCGCCGTGGTGGGACTCGCCGGACTGGCGCCTACCCTGAGGGCCCTGCTCCCGGACGGGGCGTTCTCGTTCCGGCCAGCGATGCCGGCGGCGGTGGTCTCCCGCGGGTTTGGTTTCGGTGGGTTCGCCGTAATGGAAACCTACATGATCTTCGCGCTGAAGGACTTTGGCGGCGCCTCCGCCACCCAGGCCGGTATCGTGCTGACGGTCACCTCGCTGCTGTGGACGTCGGGCTCGATGATCCAGGCTCGCTGGGACCGCAAGACCCACGGCACGCAACGCATGCACCGGATCGTCACCGGGTTCTCCATCGTGTTCCTGGCGTCCCTGGCCCTGTTCCTGTGCGTGGCGGTGCTGGGCGATATCTGGCTGGAACTGACGGTGGCGTGCTGGGGGCTGGCCGGGTTGGGCATCGGCCTGGCTTATCCGACGACCGTGACCGTCGCGTTCGACCACGCGCCGCCGGGGCAGGACGGCGCGGTGTCCTCGTCGTTGATGCTGGCCGACCTGTTCGCCTTCTCGGTGGGCGTTGGCCTTGGTGGGGTGCTGCTTGCCCTCGGTGAAGCGGCGGGTTGGTCGACCGAAGGCAGCGTGGCGCTGGCGATGAGCCTCGGTGTGGCGATGGTCGCGCTCGGCGTGGTGTCGGGGTCGCGGACCCGGCTCCCAGGCGAACGCTACGCCACGTCCGACGTGGGCACGAATCCCTCGCCCGGAACGTAGTTCGGACTCTGGTGGCGGAAGTAGGTGTTGTAGACATCGCAGTAGCGACCGCCCGCCGCCAGCAACGACGCGTGCGTGCCCTCTTCCACGATGTCGCCATGGTCGAGCACGATGATTCGATCAGCATGCTCGATGGTGGAGAGCCGGTGGGCGATCACGATCGAGGTGCGGTCGGCCAGCACCACATCGAGCCCTTCCTGGATCTGCGCCTCGGTGAGCGGGTCGACGCTGGCGGTGGCCTCGTCCAGGATCACGATGGCGGGATCCTGGATCAGCACACGGGCGAGGGCGACGAGTTGTCGCTGGCCCATCGAAAGCGCCCGTCCATATTCACCCACAACCGTGTCGAGCCCTTCGGGGAGCGACTCCAGCCAGTCGCCCTCACCCACCGCGTTGGCCGCCTTGAGGACCTCCTCGTCGGTGGCGTCGGGTTTCGGATAGCGAATGTTGTCGGCGACCGAGCCGGAGAAGAGGAACGGCGACTGGGGCACGATGCCGAGTTGACGGCGGTACTCGGGCAGGTTGAACGAGCGAATGCTCCGGCCGTCGATCAGCAGGTCGCCTTCCTGGAACTCGTAGAAGCGGGTGATGAGCTTGCCGAGGGTGCTCTTTCCCGCGCCGGTGTGGCCGACGATCGCGAGCGTTTCGCCCGCGGGAATCGTCAGGTTGAAGTTGTGTAGCACCCGGGCGTTGTCGGCGTAGGCGAACCCGAGATCGCGGAACTCGATGTGGCCGCGAACCCGCCCCGGCTCCTCACTGGCGGTCTGGACCACCTCGGGGTCGGCGTCGATCAGCGAGAAGATGCGCTCGGCCGCGCCGAGGCCCTGCTGGAACTGCGACCAGAACGATGCGATGGAGGTCATGGGCATCCAGAATAGCATCACGCTCTGGAAGAAGAGGAACCAGTCGCCGGCGGAGATCGTGCCGTCGATCAGGCCGCGTCCACCGAGATAGACGAGCCCGACCGTACCGAGGCCGGCCACGAAGAACAGCAGCGGGAAGATGGCGGCGAAGACGAGACCCTGCTTGAGCGTGACCTTGTAGGCCTGCTCGTTGATCGGGTCGAACTCGTCGTAGAGGCGGCGTTCCTGCCGGAAGTTCTTGGCGATGGCGATGCCGTTCATCGTCTCCTGGATGCTGGAGTTGACGACGGCGGTCGAGCGCTGGGCGCGTTGAGTCGATTCACGCGCGATCTTGCGAAAACCGATCGAGAGGCCGACGAAGACCGGCGTTATGGAGATGGCGACCAGGGCCAGCGTGACGTTCCGGGTGAAGAGTACACCCGTGATGATCACCACCAGCAGGATCTGGCTGAGCAGGTTCATGGTGAGGGTGACGACGGTCGAGAAGTCATCCGAGTCGGAAGTGACGCGGCTGACGATCCTTCCCGATGGAACGGTGTCGTAAAACGACAGGTCGCGCTCCATGACGGCCTGGAAGGCATCCTCCCGCAGGTCGAGCACGACATCGCCGACCACCTTCGCGGTCAGCCACTGGCGCACGAAGTTGAACACCCAGGCCAGTACACCCGAGAGCAGCAGGCCGAAGAAGAGCAGCCAGAGGGCGCTTCTGGCGCCGTCGTTGATCACCTTGTCGATGCCCCAGGCGCCGATTATTGGCTGGAGCATGCTGGCGGCCGAGTTGAGGACGATCATCACGGCGACGATCATCATCGGGCCAAGGGCGGGGCGGAAGTACTGGCCTATGCGCCGGAGCAGCTCGCCATCGGAGTACTGGCGGTCGAAGTCCTCGGCGTCGAGGCCCTGCATGATGAATCCCATGGCTTACTCCTGGACCTTGGCGCTGGTGGCGGTGGCGAGTTCGGTTGACGTGTCTGGCGCCTCGACTTCGTCGTAGTGGGCGAAGATCCGGCGGTAGAGGGATGAACGGGCGAGCAGGTCGTCGTGGCTGCCGGAGTCAACCAGTTCGCCCTTTCGGATCAGCAGGACCTTGTCGGCCCACCTGATCTGTGAGAGGCGGTGGGTGATGAGCAGGGTGGTCCGGCCTTCGAGGATTCGGCGGATGGCTTGCTGGATGGCGTCCTCGGTGGCGCTGTCGATGGCGCTGGTGGAATCGTCGAGCACCAGCACGCTGGGCGAGGTGAGGAGGGCGCGGGCGATCGCCAGCCGCTGGCGCTGCCCACCGGAGAGGGTGATGCCACGCTCGCCGATGGTCGTCTCGTAGCCTTCCTCCAGTTCCACGATGAACTCGTGGGCCTGGGCATCGCGGGCGGCGCGGACGATCTCCTCGCGGTCCGCCGTCTGGCCGAGGCTGAAGCCGATGTTCTCGGCCACCGAGCGGGAGAAGAGCGTGACATCCTGCTCGATGAACGAGATCTGTGAGCGGAGGGAGTCCATGTTCCAGTCGCGCACGTCCACTCCGTCGATCAGGATCCGGCCCCCATCGACATCGTAGGTGCGGTTGACCAGCCGGGTGAGCGTGCTCTTGCCAGAGCCGGTTTCACCGACGATGGCGATGGTCTGACCCGGCTCGGCCGTGAACGACACGTTTCGCAGGACCGGGGAGTCCGCGTAGCCGAAGGACACGTTCTCGAAGACGATTTCGCCCTTCATCTCGGCGACGTGCCCACCGGAGTTCTGGTCGAGTTCGGTTTCGTCCTTCATCAGGGCGAGGATGCGTTGCGCGCTGGAGATGCCCATCTGGACCAACGAGAACGAGAACGTCGAGATGAAGGTTGGGAACCCAAGCTGCTGGAGGAGACCGATGTAGGCCACCAGTTGCCCGAGCGTGATGTCGCCCTGCTGCACCAGGTAGACGCCGTGAAGCGCTCCGGCGGCGATCGCGATCGGCAGCAGCAATGTTGGCAGGTACTTCGCCTGGACGAGACCCTGCACGACCTGGAGATCACGATAGAGCCGGGCGTTGCGGTTGAACTTGTGCCGCTCCTGCTGTTCCTGACCAGTGGCCTTGACGACCTCGACGCCGCGGACGGCTTCGTTCAGCCCGGCGTTGAGCATGCCGAACTGGGCGCGCATGTCGTTCGAGACCGGGGCCAGCCGATCCATGTACAACTTCAGGGTGAAGAAGAACCCGACGGCGAAGAGGATCGGCACGATCAGCAGTTTCACGTCGATGAACGCGATGAAGATGAACGGGACGACCAGCGCCAGCATCGAGTCGATGATCAGGTCCAGGCCGGGCGACATCATGAAGCCCAGTTGCCGCACATCGTTGGTCGAGCGGGCCATGAGATCGCCGACTTGCTGGCGGTTGTGAAAGGTCTGGCTCTTGCCGAGCAGGCTGGTGAACAGCTCCAGCCGGCTGTCCCGTTCGATGCGCTTGGCGAGGACTTCCACCGCGAACCGGGCCACGACATCGAAGACGCCGCGGAGGATGACAATGCCGAGCAGGATGAGGGAGATGCGAACCAGCGCCGCCTGGCGGTCTCCGGAGGTGTCCAGGACCTCATCGAAGGCCGCGCCGGTGATGCCCGGAATCGCGCCGTTCAGGATGGTGGACGCCACCGCGCCGATGATGAAGGCCGACAGTAGGAACCGGTAGCGAGTGACGTGGGAGACGATCCAACGCACTGGCGTGGACTGGTCGAACTCCTGTAGGTTGTCTACCGAGAACTCGGAACGCGCGCTCGCGAGGCCAGGTTCGTTGGATGGGTCTGGGCGTGACGAAGCAGTGGCCACGGGGCATTCTCCGGATGGCTGGACGCACGGTCAGGAAGCGCGGATGCCCTGGAACGGGGTGGCGCGAACGTGCCAGTGTACTTCGCGGTTCGTTGGTGCCGCCACGGCCAGTCCGGACGGTGCCGATTCGATGTGAAGGCGAACACGCGTTCGCATGCTCTCATGCGTGTACGTTCATGTCAAGTAGAGGCGGAACGAGCCGGTATCGCATGGGTGTGATCGCCGCGCCAAACGTTCAATTCAACGTGAGGCCATCGTGGGGGGTCACCCAGGGGCAAGGTCAAGACGCCTCGTCCGAACAGACTCAGACGGGTTTGAGGTCGGCGCTCGATCCGGGTTCCTGGGGCGTGACGTAACGACCGCCTTCGATCATCGCCGGGTGGATAAAGTACTCGCGCAAGTGGGGGATGTGTTCGAGGAAGATCGGTTCGTTGTCGAGCGCGATCCGGAGGAACAGCATCAGGTGCTGGTGCACCTGTCCCATGTCGCCGACGTGCGGCGCCACCGGCAGTCCGGCCTGTTTGGCCAGCAGCGCGACGGCCAGAAATTCGCTGATTCCGGCGAGCCGGGTGATGTCGGGCTGGACGAAATGAACCGCTTCGGCCTGGATCAGGTTCTTGAAGCCGATCCTGTTCGCGACATGCTCGCCGGTGGCGATCTTCAGCGGCTGGATCTCCCTTGCGATGCGCTGGTGCCCCAGGATGTCGTCCGGATGAGTTGGCTCCTCCACCCAAAGCAGGTCGAGGTCGCTCAGGTGACGGCAGTGCTCGATGGCGGCGGGCACCGACCATTGCTGGTTCACGTCGATCATCAGGTCGACATCTGATCTCACCGCCTCCCGCAGCATCGCGGCGCGGCGATAGTCTCGCTGGGGATCGTCGGAACCGACCTTGAGCTTGAGGGCCAGGAAGCCGCTTGCCACCGCCTGTTTCGCGTTCTCCACCAGGCGCTCGTCGGTATAGCCGAACCAGCCGATGGAGGTGTCGTAGCCGGGATAGCCATCCGCCAGGACATGGTCGCGGCTGGAGCGGCCGGGACGGTGGACTTCGACAAGCTGGATCGCCTCGTCGCGCGTCAGCACGTCCTCCAGATAGCTGAGGTCGAGAAGGTCGACGAGCTGGCGTGAGTCCAGATCGAGCAGGAGCTTCCACAGCGGCACGCCCCGTGATTTCGCCCAGAGGTCGAAGCAGGCGTTGGTGATGGAGGCCAGCGCGAGGTGCACGACGCCCTTGTGGGGGCCGAGCCAGCGCAACTGGGGATGATTGGCGAGCGACCGCTGGGTTTGGCCGAAGCTCGCCATCAGCTCGTCGATGTCCCGCCCGACCAGCGATCCGGCGAGCATCTCGATGGCGGCGGTGACGAGGTCGTTGCCCATCCCGAGCGTCAGGACGAAACCGGTTCCGACCGTCCCGTCCTCCGCGTGGAGCAGGGTGACGGCGTAGGCGTACTGAGGATTGCTGTGGACGGCGTCCGTGCCCTCACCCGGCTTGAGCCGGAACCGGGCGTCGCGAGTGGTGACCGAGGCGATGGTGAGCGACATGCGTGGGACCTTCCTCCTGTGGTGATACGCGACGGTGTCAGGGTCCCGCGCTGGCGATGCCGCCGCGCCTCCAGGGGATGAGGAAGTTCGCTCAGCCGTCCTCGGTCCAGCGGGCGGGATGTGCTCCCTGTCCGGGAGCGATGTCGTCTTCCAGGTCGCCGAATCGGGTCCAGCTGTCCCGTGGCCGATAGCCTATCTTGAGCATCGCGTCGGTCAAGTCCCAGCGCCGGTTCGGATTGTCGGATACCGCGTAGAAGATTCCGTATCGCTCAGCCGTTTCGGTGGCGCATTCGAATGCGTGGGCGCAATCTCGGGGACTCAGCCACATCGCCCTGCCCACGTCCATCGTCATCACAGGCTCGGGCATGAACCAGCCGATGCGGAGGGCGATGAACTCGAGGCCCCATTCGTCGAAGTAGTAGCGGCCGAGCGTTTCGCCAAACGCCTTGGAGGCGCCATAAAAGGAGTCGGGCCGCTGCGGCATGTCGTTGTAGACGGGCCATTCCGAGTTCTGGTCGTACTTGCCCATGACGTGGTTGGTCGACGCGAACACGATCCGGCGGACGTTGGCCAGCCGGGCGGCTTCGAGGATGTTCCGCACGCCGAGGATGTTGTTTTCGTAGACGCTCTCCCACGAGGCCGGCACATTCGGGTCACCGGCGAGGTGCCAGACGGTGTCAATGCCCACCATGATCGGAAGCACCTGATCGAGTTCCCGAATATCCGCCGCGACCGCGTCGGTGCCCTCGGGTAGGTCGCCTGGGACGTTCCGGAAATGCAGGCGGAGATCGTAGGTTTCGCGGTGGAGCGCGGAGAGGGAGCGGCCGATTCCGCCTCCGGCTCCGGTGATCAGGACACGTCGACGGGGGTTCGTGGTCATGGGCGCTGCCTCCGTGATGGTTGGCTAGTTGCCGATATGGCGATCGATCGCGGCGCGGATGACAGTTCGTGTCGCGACGAGATCGGCGCGGTTGTGATCTGGAAGGTCGTTCAGCACCGGATCCAGCAGCGCCAGCAAGTCGCTCAGGAGCCGGAACTGGTCTGCCCTCGTTACGGGCAGGTCGCCGGGCAAGTCAACGTCTCGCCGGTCGTCGTGGGCCGGCGCGCGATGGTTCTTGTGGACGAAGCGGGCGGTGCCGCCACAGTCCGCGACCATCTGGAGATGCCGCGTCACCACCCAGGGATTTCCGCGCCGGATGCCCTTGATGGCGATGTGGGCCATTCCCAGCGACTCCTGGCACCAGAACACCGTCAACTCGCGCACCGCCTGGTCATCCAGGAACGGTGGCGCGGCGGTGACCGGCACCGGCTCGCGTTCGAAGACGACCTTCGTGTCAGGCGGCCGTTCGGCGTTGGCCACGGGTGCCCAATACCAATCCACCTGCTGGAGGCCATTCGGCCAGCGAACCAGCGAGAACACATAGGCACCGCCGGGCGGGCCGTTCCGGGGAAGGCTGAAGGCGAGGGAGGCGTCGCAACGGGCCTGGACCCACGGGACCGGGTCGGCGATGACCTCGCTCAGGAGGTCAGCGCCCGCCACGATCCAGATGTCGATGTCGCTCAGGTCATCGGCGTCGCCGCGACCGAGCGAGCCCGCCAGCCAGACCGCGCGGACGCGGTTGTCCGCTTCCATGCGGCGGACGATCGACGACAGGAGGTGCTCACGGTCGGATCGATTTGCTGGATCGGTAACCATGGCCCCTCCTGCCGTCGCGAAGGACTACGGCCACTCTTCTCGGAGAGGAGGATCACCGGGAGCGTGGCTGTAATCGATCTCCAGTTCCTCGTCCCAGCGCTCAACCGGGCGGTAGCCCAGGTCGATGATGGTGTTGGTGATGTCCCAGCGGCGGTCGGCGTTCTCCGAAATCGCGTAGTAGATGCCGAACGGGACCTTCGTCTCGATCGCGCCCTGGGTGACGTTGACCATGTCTTTCGGGCCGAGCCACATCGCGCGGAGGATCGAATGATCCCTGGCGGCGTCGAGTCGATGGCGCTCGGTGAACCACCCGATCCGGAGCGAGATGAACTCCAACCCGAATGCATCGTAGTAGTAGCGGCCAAAGACCTCGCCGATCACCTTGGACGCGCCGTAGTGCGAGTCCGGGCGAACCGGCATCGAGACGTACACCGGCCACTCGCCATCGCGGTCATACATGCCCATTGAATGGTTGGACGAGGCGAAGATCACGCGGCGGACTCCCGCCTCCTTCGCCGCTTCCAGCACGTTGCGGGTGGCGATGATGTTGTCATTGAGGATGTCGTCCCAGGGCGCCTGCACGCTCGGGTTGGCGGCCATGTGGATGACGGTGTCGATGCCATCCATCATCGGGCGCACGCTGTCGTAGTCGGCCAGCACGGCGGTGACGTGCTCGAAGCCTTCGGGCTGGGTTTCGGGCGTGCGGTTGTGCAGCCGCAGGTCGTACTGATCCTTCAGGCCATTGATGAGGCAGGTGCCGATACGTCCGCGAGCGCCGGTGATGAGGACTTTCCTGCGAGTTGATTCAGTCACGGATTGAACCTTCCTTAGTGATATGCGCTAGATGACTTCCAGATCGTTGGAGTCGCCGAATTCAGGGAACGGCGCGTGCGGCTCGGCCTGGTACCAGAACGAGGTGGACGCGATATCGTCCTGCAGCGGCAGGTAGCGCCGCTTGTCCTCCAGACTGGATCGCCAGCCAAGCGCCTGGATCGTGACCTTCAGCTCTTCCTTAAACCGGATCGGGTCCTGGACGTGCCACCGGTACATGCCGAAGCGCTGCTGCGACTGGTAGAGGCCGTCCGGCTTGATGACCTGGGGGAGTCCGAGGAACGGGGTGGAGAAGACGCCATATTCGCCCCGCGGGTGTTCGAAGTTCCAGGCGCCGCCGAAGTAGTCCTCGGTACCGGTTCCGCAAATGGTTGGGAACTCGCCGTCGCCATCCATGTAGAACTTGATCTCGCCTTCGCCCCACCAGCCGTTGTTGTTGACGCCCCACGCGATATACGTACCTACGTACTGACCCTGTCCCCGCACGCCGTCGAGCAGCGTGTGCACTTCCTGATACGGAAGCGGGTTCGAGCGGCGCCACTGGGCGTGGAAATAGGCCGCGTTGTCGGGCACATCGGTCAGCGCGTAGGTGACCTGGTAGTAGATGGAGCCGACTGGGTCGGGCGTGATGTTCTCGATGGTGATGCGGGCACGCTTGCGGAACGGCATCTCCCAATAGCTGTTGAAGCCACCTGCCGGATTCACGGCCACCGGGATCGAGGAGATGTTGCAGCGTTCGCACCAGCCGTTGGCGAAGAAGTCGCCGAGCGGGGTTTCGACCGATGGCGTTTCCTCGTCGTCCCAGTAGATGCGCAGCACCAGCCGCCGCCACCAGGTTGGGTGCACGGTGAGCCAGATGTGCTGGATCGCGCCCGGGCCTTCGATGTCGGCCACCGTGATGGTTTCGTTGGGGCCAACCGGCACGTAGGGCGAGACCTTCCAGCCCTGGCCGAGTTCCCGCGCCGAATTCGCGGCCGGGCCGTCGGTGGACATGCCGCCCTGGCCCTTGGCGCCGGTGAAGTTCTCGGGGCTGATCGAACGCGTTTCAGCCGCCGACAGCAGGCTGAGATTGCCGAGATGCATTCCGAGTCCATTGAACGTTGACATTCCAAAGCCCTTCAGGACCATACGGTCCACGATATCGAGCGACGTTCGCAAGTCATTGCCAGCTTCAAGTTGTCGCCGGAAGTGGCGCGGGTGTCAATCCATTTTCTCGCTGGCGAAACGTGGTTGCTCCTCCAGCTCGGGCACACGCTCCAGCCCGGTATGGTGACCGGAGACGGCGCGTAGCCGGGCGGCCGGATCGCCCATGTCGATGAGGAGGCTTCCGGTGGTGATGGCCGGGAAGGCATGAACGCGTTGGCTGCCAACCGTCCGCACCCCGTCGACGAATGGATCGGTCGCCCCAGGGAGTGAAATCGTGTGGTGGGTGATGCGCTGGCCGTGCTCGATCGCCTCTTCCAATACCAGATGGTCGATGGTGATTGTCTCCGGGAAGGTCGCGGTGACAAGCCCGCCTTCCTGATGGAGTTCGGCGGCGATTGGGGAGGCGAAACGGTCGCGGATTGACGCGCCGAATTCGAGCAGCCGCTCCCGATCGCGTCCGTCGAGCAATCCGTCGGCGTTGGGCGGCACGTTCAGCAGGAGGTTTGCGCCCAGTCCCACCGAGCGGTACCAGATCGCTTCCAGATGCTGGAGTGATTTCAGCGTGTCCACGTCGTCGCGATGCCAGAACCAGTGGCGGCGAATGGCCACATCGCATTCGGGAGGGAGATATCGCGCGTCGCCGGTGAGCGCGTCAACACCGTCGTCGAGGATCGACGTGCGGGTGGTGTCCACCGTGTACCAGCAGGGATCGCTGGCCAGGCCGTCCTCGTTGCCCACCCAGCGGACGGTGGGGTTTCCCATATTGAAGACCATCGCCTCCGGCTGGTGGCGCTGGACCACGGTCATGATCGAATCCCAGTCGTAGGGATGCTGGTCCGAACCCGCGCCGTCGAACCAGATCTCGAAGAGATCGCCGTAGCCCGTGCACAACTCGGTGAGCTGTTCGATATACAGGGCGTCGTAGGCGGCATGGTCGTTTGCCCACGACGATTCGTGGCGATCCCAGGGGGAGAGGTACAGGCCGAAACCAATGCCCGCCCGGCGGCAGGCCTCCGCCGCTTCGGCCACCACGTCGCCATTGCCGTGGCGCCAGGGAGAGGAGCGGACGGAGTAGTCCGTGGTGGAGGTCGGCCACAGGCAGAAGCCATCGTGGTGCTTGGCGGTGAGGATGAGGTGGGCCGCGCTCGCGTCGCGGGCCGCCTCGGCCCACTGGTTCGCGTCGAGCATGGCGGGGTAGAAGGACGAGGCGGGGAGGGAACCGTCGCTCCACTCGCGGCCGTGGAAGGTGTTGATTCCGAAATGGCAGAAAATGCCGAACTGATGTCGCCGCTGGTACTCGAGCTGGCCGGGAGAGGGTTTCAGGGGCATTTCTTTGGCTGGCTGCATTGGCGATCCTCTTGCACGGTTTCGTCTGGTCGGGTCCACGGATGATGTGCGACAATGCCGTGGTGATGGAGTGTGACACGCGGTCACAAAACCCGGAAGATGAACGGTCAATGTGTACGTTCGCGTCTCCGAGATGATCGCTGATGGCCGAAGTGGGGAATGGCCGCGCTCGATACGTCACGAATCCGCTCCCAGGCGAGCGGACTACAACACGAAAACCGCACGAATTCAACAGGTTTTCGCCGGCTTGGACCTCCGCGTCCAGCCGTGATTCGTCATGTTGTCGTGGCGTACGTACGCGGAATCTTGGGGATCGATGGAGGGATTCAGGGGAGCGAAACCAATCGCGCGAACCGCGCGTTTGATTGACATGGCGGCACGTAGCCGCTATAGTCAGTGAGGTAGCGTGCCGTATGTACGTACACCTCGCATGGCTTGGTTTGAGGGAACCGGGCCGTACGCACTCGTGGCATTTATTAGGGTCTGTTCGGCTCCCGACGACGCGTGGCTACGCGTCATCCGCAAGGGAGTCCGGCAACAGGGGGAGCCCATAACAACATGACTGAGAACGAACGCCGGAACAGCGATGTACTTACCCGCGAGGACATGCTGGTTCGCGGATTTTCCATAGTAGGACTGGTTTCCCTGTTCCTGCTCGTGCTCCTGATGGTCAACCCGTAAGGCCAACCATCGGCCGGAGAGACCGCTTATCGAGTCGGCTCCGGAGCCAATAAGGTAATCACATCAACGGGCGATACCTCCGGGTGTCGCCCGTTTTGTGCTTTAAATGGGCGGAAGGCGCGGGAAACGACACGGGAAAGGACGAGGGCCGATGCCCATCACCAAGGTGACCGGATCGAACAAGATCCGTCTCAAGCAGATCGATCCAGACGAAAAGGGCGGCTTGACCAAGGAGGAGGGGATCCACCTGCTTCGGGCCCAGAAGGCGCGCATCAAGGCGTCCCAGGCGCGGCTGTTCGCCGAGAACCGGCAGAGCCTGCTGGTGGCGTTCCAGGCCATCGACACCGGCGGCAAGGACGGCACGATCCGCAACGTGTTCTCCGGCGTCAATCCACAGGGATGCAGGGTGTGGAGTTTCGGCGTGCCAACCGAGGAGGAGCTGGAACATGACGTCTTCTGGCGATATCACCAGCACACGCCCGCCCGGGGAATGATCGGTATCTTCAATCGCTCGTACTTCGAGGAAGTGCTGGTGGTGCGCGTCAAGGAGCTGGCTCCCGAGGAGCAGTGGAAACGCCGGTACGACGAGATAAACGAGTTCGAGCGCATCCTGGCGAACAACGGGACGCGGATCATCAAGTTCTACCTGCACATCTCGAAGGACGAGCAGAAGGAGCGCCTGCAGTCCCGGCTCGATGATCCCGAGAAGCACTGGAAGTTCAACGTCTCGGACCTTGATGACCGGGAGCTCTGGGACGATTATCAGAAGGCGTTCGAGGACGCGATCAATAAATGCGGCACGAAGGAAGCACCATGGTACGTGGTTCCGGCGAACCGCAAGTGGTACCGCAACTTGCTGGTGGCCCAAACCATCGCCGACACACTTGAGGAAATGGCCCCCCAGTGGCCGGAGGAAGAGCCGGATCTGGACAAGGTCGTCATCCCGGACTGACCTGGCGGAGTCTGGGACTAATTACTGCCCTCCCAGGGACCCTACGATGAGCCTGGGTTTCGCCGTTCCCGCGGAACGGTTCGGCACGCCTCGCCCTGGCGGCGGGCCGAACCGACCCACGTCCGCGCGCCATTTCATCGACCCAAGCAGATGCGCGCTGTCACCAGCTTCCGCCTTGACACCGACTTCTTTCGAGCCGTATGCTACGTCGTCGTAGCAATTACTACGACGACGTAGCATCTCGTTCATGGGCGGCCAACCCGCCCCCTCCTGACACGAAAGAGAGTAGATGGAAACGACACCTGTTCGAAATCAACCATCGGGCCTGCTCGCCCGTTGGGCACGGTTCGCCGCGGCGAATCCCTGGAAGGTGATCGGCGGCTGGGTGGTGGTGATCGCCATCATCGCTGGCCTGTCCAACGCCTTTGGCGAAAGTTACACCTCGGTCTTCACCCTGCCAGGCTCCGAAACCCAGAACGCCGTGGAACTGCTCCAGGAGCGGTTCCCGGAGGCCTCGGGCGATAGCGCCTCCATCGTCTTCCGCTCGACGGATGTCCCCATCACCGACGAGGCCGTGCAGGAGGAGATCGCCGGCATCGTCGCCCAGGCGCGAGAGCTGCCGGGCGTCGTGTTCGTGACGGGACCGGCGGACAACCCTCAACAAATCTCCCCGAACGGCGAAATCGCCTACGCCAGCGTGCAGTACGGCATGTCAGCGATGGACGTGGAGCCAGCCGATGTCGAGGCCCTGTTCGACCTGGTCGACTCCTCGGCCACGGCCACGCTGCAGGTGGAGGCTGGCGGTCAGATCGTGACGGCCGGCGAGGCGCCGGAGATCGGGTCTTCCGAAATCTTCGGCATCATCATCGCGATGGTCATTCTGTTCGCGATGTTCGGCTCCGTGGTGGCGATGGGCCTGCCGATCATCACCGCCCTGATCGGCGTGGCTATCGGCATCCTGGCGATGCCGCTGTTCGCCAACGTCTTCACCCTGCACAGCCAAATCGCGACCGCCTTCCTCTCCATGATGGGCCTCGGGGTTGGAATCGACTACGCCCTCTTCATCGTCAACCGATTCCGTGACAACCTGATCCAGGGGCAGAACGTGGTCGACGCCACGGGCGTGGCCATCGACACCGCCGGCCGATCCGTGGCGTTCGCCGGCGTGACGGTCGCCATCGGGTTGCTGGGCCTGAGCCTGATTGGCATCCCCATCATCACCGGACTCGGGATCACTGGCTCGGTGGTCGTCGTCATCGCCGTGCTGATCGCGATCTTCCTGATGCCTGCCGTGCTCGGGCTGATCGGTCACCGCATCTTCGCCTGGCGCGTGCCGGGTCTCGGCCGGAGCACGACGGGCCGGAAGGGCTTCTGGTTCAGGTGGGGGCGACTGGTCCAGTCTCGACCGGGCATCGTGTCCATCGTGACGCTCGTCG
>JAEWEG010000059.1 GCA_023389575.1 Chloroflexota bacterium
TCAGGACATTCGAGGCCCTCGGGCCGCCATCAGCGCATCCATGGAGACCGCATGTTCAGGGAATCGCCGAGCACCTCGCGATCGGAGCCGTGATGACTCCAGCTCGCGCGCCAGACGCATCCGGCGACCCGCCCGCCGATGACACGCTCGTCGTCGAGGCGATCGCCGACCCGACCGCGTTCGACCGGCTTTACGAGCGATATCACGCGGATATCCACCACTTCGTGCTCTCACGGGTGGCCGATGACGACCGGGCCGAGGACATCACCAGCCAGGTCTTTCTCAATGCGCTCCGGGGGCTTCCGGGGTACAGGTCCGGCTCGTTTCGGGGCTGGCTCTACCGCATCGCCCGGAACGCCATCGCCGACAGCTACCGGCGCCAGGTCCCGGAGACGACTGACGGGGCGATCGCGGGCCACTCCGCTCCGGAGCAAGGTCCGCTGGCGATCGTCGAAGCCCGGGAGGCGCGCGAGGAACTGCGCCGGATCATTTGCCAGTTGAGTGGAAGCCAACAGGCGATCATCCGCCTCCGGCTCGATGGGTTTACCGGCCAGGAAATCGCGGACCGGCTCGGCATGTCGCTCGGCGCGGTCAAGAGCGCCCAGTTCCGCTCCTTCGAGAAGATCCGGGAACTGATGGCTGACTCGCGCGAGCGATCGACTCGCCCACCCGGCCGGTCCGGTGACAGGAGCAATTGACCGATGTCCCAGCAACATAACTCCCACGATGCGCTCAACGACTACCTTGACGCGCTGGTTGGTACCCAAACGACCGCGCCCCCGTCCGCCGGGCTCGATCCGGGCATGCGGGGCGATGTCGATGCCCTGTTCGACCTGGCGCGGCGGTCTGGGATGCTGAACACAGGGAGTTCATCCATGAACGCGACAATCACCACCGCGCCGTTACCTTCCCATGGTGGCGCACTTCTCAATGCCGATGTGCATAACCGGCTCCCGCTACCGGGTAGGACGCTCAACACCTGGCTCTCCTCCGCGATCGTGCTCCTGATGCTGGTTGGCATCGTGGGAGGAGCGTGGTGGTTTGGTCCAGGCCAGCGGGACGATGAACCGCTGCGGCTGGCGGCCCTCACCGACGAATCGACCCCCGTGGCGATCTGGCCGGAGCCGCTTTCGCCAGGGGAAGCGCCGTGGATCGCCGCGATCTCGCCGGAGGAATGTACGGCCGAACCTCTGCCTTATTCGGACTACGCCGAGGCGAAGACGACCGATCCGGGCCCACCCGATGGCTCGTACGAAATCGTTGGCGTGCCGGATCCAGAGGACGCCCAAGCTGTGGTCACGACCCTTCGCGGGTGGCTGGCGTGCGGCGATCTGGGACATACGACCAGAATTCGCGCCTACTACACCGCCGAGTTCCTGTTTTACTCGGACATCAGCATTGATAACGCGCCGTATCAGGAAGATGTGGACCAGTGGCGCGCGGATGCCCAGCGAGAGTGGGCCGCCTGGACCCGCGACACTGGGTTTGACCCGATCACGGTCATCACGGGCGTTGAGCCACCGCCACAAGCGTTGGAGACATTCGCGTTCGCCCAGGCGTTCATTGATGGTGAGGCGTCGTACACCGCCTCGGATCAGCAAATGCTCACGTACTACGAGGCTCGTTACGATCCGGCGGATACCGTGCTCTTGGCGGACGGCAGGATAATGATTCCGACTCGTTATGTCTTCTGGGCCGAGGATCCCTGGGGTCTGAAATATGGGTATGCGTCCGAGATGAACCTGCTGAGCGCCGCGATCGTGCTCGAACAGGTCGATGGGCAATGGAAGATCGACGAAGCGTCGTCAATCTGGCTTTGAGCCGGCGAGTGTGAGCAGCCTCTCAGTCGGTGCGACACTGATCCCTTCCGCCACCTCGCACGACTGATGCCGGGGCCGGCCGCTAGATGGGTAGGGCCAGCCCAGGCGCGCTTGCGCGCCGTGTGGCTGGCCTGTATGTGAGAACGCTCGCGTGGTGGGTCGACACAACCGCCTGCGATCGCGAGGGTGATGGTTCGCGAGCCTTCGGCGGCAGGATCGACCCCTACCCTAGCATGAGTGTTCGATACGAGAAAACGCGCGACAGAGCAGGTTCCGGGAAGGGACCTGCCTCTGTCGATCTTGTGTGGTGTCGGAATCTATTCGACCTCGAAGCTCTGGACCATGCCGAGCAGCAGCGCGGGCATGCCGGTTTCCGGGTCGATCACCCAACTCGTGGCGGTGTAGGTGCCGGGTTCCAGGTCGAGTTCGATCCAGGTGGAGAGGCCGGGCGAGGTGAGCGCGGCGTAGCCAACCCAGGTCATCTCGAACGCTGGCGCGGCCGGAGTGGCCGATTCCATGGAAGCGAACCAGTCCGCGAAGTCGTCGGAGGTCAGCGCGCGGTCCGTGCGGAACAGCACCATCTGGCGAGGCTGCTCACCAACGTTGCGGACCTCGAACAGGGTCGGTCCGGCGGGGATGGCGGCATCGAGACCACCGAACTCGATGTCGTTCATCTCCATGACGACGTCCGGCTCCGGATCCATTTCGCCGGCGCTGCTGGCGCCGTATTCCGTCACCGTGAGCGGATACATCTCCATCGTTTCCTCGGCGCCATCCTCATCCAGTTGCCACGAGGCGGCGATCCGCCACTCGCCCGGCTTCAAGTGGACGATGAACCGGACTTCGGTATCGGCGAAGGCATAGGAGCCGCCACCGAAGTTCCAGCCGGGCTCGACAATGTCCATCGCTCCGGCCTGGAGGGCCTTCTCGACCTCTTCCTCATGGGTGAGGCCAGCGGGCGGCTGCATGAAGTCGACGTAGACGGCGGTGTCGGCGGTCGGCGTCAGGACCACGACGTGGTAGCCGCCCTCGACCTCGGTTGGAACCTCGAAGTCGGTTCCGTTGAAGGTGACATGGAGTTCTGGAAATCCGTAGGAATCGATCTTCTCGCTGGAGAACGAGATATCCACGTCCTGAGCCGAGGCCGGGCTGAACGCAAAGGTGGCCAGCAGCAGGGCGCCGAGCAGCGCCTGGAGCCAGCGAAGTGGGTTGTGCATGGCGTAGGTGGGCCTTTCGGGAAGGCGCCCCGGCGGGTGGGGTGAAACCCGCCGGGGCGTGGTGTGGAGGAGGGAAACTAGACGGCGATACCGTCGAAGCGGAGCACCTGGCCCATCGGGGCATCGGGCGCGGAGATGATGGAGTTAACGGTCACGTACAGGTTTCCGGCGTCGTCGAAGGCGATGCCATGCGGGAAGAAGAGGCCTTCGACCACCGCTTCCAGCGTGCCGTCGGCGTTGATCCGGAACACGTTGCCCGGGGCGGGCATTTCGCCGCTGAAGTCCGCGGTCAGCGAACTGACGTACATCAGGCCATCCGGGCCCAGCGCCATGCCCACCACCATCGTCAGGCCGCTGACGCCTTCGGTGTAGGTGGCGTCGGGCGCGAAGGCGAGGATGTTCGGGCCGTCCCAGCCTTCGCTGAGCAGGCCGACGTTGATGTAGCCGCCGTCGTCGATCACCACGCTGGTTGGCACCGCCTGGCGCGGGCCGAACTCGGGGTCCGCCTCGGCGCCGGTGAGAGTGGTGAGGTCTGGCACCACGGCGAAGAGCGTGTTGAAGCCGTAGGTGTCCACGGTGTAGATCGTGTTGCCGCCGGCGTCGGCCACGTAGATGACGCCCTCGGAAGAAATGTCGAGCCCGTACAGGTTCGGATTGATGTCGGTGCCGTCCGGGTTGAACTCGGCCTCGTAGGCGCCAAGCTCGGCCACGAAGCGGACCTCGCCGGTCTCGACATCGATCGCGTGGATGGAATTCTCGCCTTGGTAGGGCATCATGCCCATGCCAACCGACGATCCACCAGCCGAAACGTAGACCTCACCCTCATACACGGCGATGCCGACCCCACCGGCCTCGGTGGTGAGCACGGATTGGGTGCCATCCGGGGAGACCTGGCTGACCTGGGGGGCGACGAGCGGCGCCGGGCCCTGGGTATCCGGCGAGGCGGGAGCGCCCTCTTCCGGGCCGCCAGCCGCGACACCGGTTTCGGCGATGTACAGGGTGCCGTCAGGGCCGAACGTGAGGTGACCAGGGTTCCAGAGTCCTTCGGCGACAACCGTTGCGCCCTCGGGCAGGGGTGGCATTCCTCCACCCTCTTCACCGCCCTCGGAGGCCGGGCTGGCATCCTGGGCGAATGCCTTCGAGAGCGGGCTGACGGCGAACGCCGCCGCGCTGGCGCCAGCAATGGCAAGCGTGCGGCGACGGGTGACGGAGGTATCGAGCAGGGTCATGGTGGTGACTCCTCTTGAAGAATTGGGGAAAAGGCTCGGCGCGATTGCCGTTCCGGCGATGCCGTTGTCTGGGTATAAGGGTCCGGGGACATCAAGGTCACTCGACCCGATGTCCCCGGCGGCACCACCACAATTGAGAATAAGGACCTTGCTTCCCCAACACCCCACGGAAATCCGGGGGATTCGGGGAACGGGCCGCTTTCCGTCTCGCGCGCCCGTTTGGCGGCGGCGTTTCGAGCCTGTTAGGGTTCCCTTCCACCAACGTGAACGCAACCGGAAGGACAGCCGATGCACAACGCGGCGAATCTCTATCAACGATGGATGGACATGTGGAACGGTGACCTGGACGCGGCCGGGGAGATTTTCGCGGCGGGATGCGTCGCGCATCCCGCGCCAACCACCACGGGCGAGCCACCGGTGTATCGAGGGCCGGATGGAATGCGCCAGTTCGTGGAGCAGGGGCGAGCCATTTTCGAGAGCGTCACGTTTCGCGCGGAGGACGACCCGATCGTGGACGGCGACCGACTCGGCTGTCGCTGGGTGGGCGAAGGCGTCTACGGCGGTGGTATGCCCGGCGCGACCGCTGCTCCGGGAACGCCGCTCGTGTTCAGGGGCATCGATGTCTGGCGGCTGGAGGATGGGAAGGTCGCCGAGTACTGGGTGGCGTCGGACGGCCTTCACCTGATGGCGCAACTGGGTGTTGGGTAGCCCAGGTCGGGATCAGGCTCGGCGATAGACGAGTCGTTTGTCAGTGAATCATCTTCAGGCCGATGACGCAGCCGATGATGCCGAGGATGAAAAGAACCTTCAGCACCGACGCGGCTTCGCCGTCGAATGCCATCGCGTAGGTGACCGTGAGGGCCGCGCCGATCCCGGTCCAGACCGCGTACGACGTGCCGACTGGCAGGGTGCGCATGGCGTAGGCGAGTCCGCCCATGCTCAACACGAGCGCGACGCCGAAGACGATGGTGGGAAGGGGTTTGGAGAAGCCGTCGGTCTTGCCGAGGGCGGTTGCCCAGACGGCTTCGAGCACACCGGAGAGGACGAGTACAAGCCAGGCCATGAAGGGGCCTCCTTATCGCGCCGTCTTGTCGTCGACCGGGTACGGCGCACCTCGTCCGGGTGCCACTTGGCGGTGAGCATTATGACAGAGTAAGGGCGTGGGTGCCGAGCGCCTACGGCTCCAGCGCGGGAGTGATGTCGGTGTGCGAGAAGTCGTCGCCTACGAACAGCAGCGGCTCGTTCTTTTCGCGAGCGAGCGCGTAGGCGAAGCAATCGCCGAAGTTGAGCTTTGCGTTGCTGTCATTGCCCCGGCCGTATCGTTGATGCGCCCGCCGCGCCAGTTCGGCTTGCGATGCGGTCACCGGCTCAATAGCAATGGCGTAACGGTTCATCAGTTGCTCCATAGCAAGGGTCGGAAAGGCATCCTTGACCTCTCGTGAATCCGCGACTATCGATGCTTCCAGATAGTTGCCCGCGGAGATGAACAGGTGTGACGCGGTTTCAAGTGCTTGCAGGCACCGGGCCGCTTCAGGTTGATTCTTGATGATGGAAATGAGTGCCGACGAGTCCACGATCATTTAGGCAAACCCGTTTCCTCGTCATACAACTCGGCGATCTGGTCACGTTCCAACCACTCAGGATCCGCTGATTCACGGATTTGCCGACCCAGGTCGAGGAAATACTGCATCCGCTCCTCATTGATGCGAGGTTTGCGTTCGCGGTCGAGCTTTTCCTGGACAGCCTCGATCACGACGGTGGTCATGCTCTTGCCTTCAAGCTCCGCGAGCTCCTTGACCAATCGGTAGGCCTCTTCGTTCTTGATATTGAGCGCCGCCATGGGTTCTACCTTTCCACCATCCCGTTCCACCATTCTACCATTAGGCGCTGGCGCTGGAATACTGGCGAATCGCCACGTTCCAGATAAGGCGCAGGCCGGTGACGGCCGCCGCCGCGAAGGCGATGGAGCCGGGAACGAGCCACCAGGAAATGCCGTGGGTGAGCGCCTCGGAGGGGAACGTGGTGGCGAAGGCGACCGGAATCAGGAACGTCAGCACCGCCCGCATCGCCAGCGGAAAGAACCAGACCGGATATCGGCCCGCCTCCAGGACATCGCTCACCACCATCACGGCGGCGGCCATCGACTGCGTCCAGAACGCGCAGTACGACACCGCCATGTACAGGCAGGCGATCAGCACGAATCCACAGAGGAAGATGACGCCGCCCTGGAGCCATGCCAGCGGCCCTGGAATGCCCCGGCCGTTGGTCAGGCCAATGAGCACGATCACCAGGCCGGTCAGGATGTTGAACGTTTGGTCGGGCCGGATCCAGCGCGTGGCGGCGTAGAACTGGGCGTCCACCGGGCGGATCAGCATCTGGTCGAGCTCGCCGTTGCGCACGGCTTCCATCATGGCCCACATGTTGTGGGTGATGATCATTCCGATCATGCCCATCATCGCCTGCTGCACCCCAAGCACCACGATCACGTCCGCCTGGGACCAGCCCCGGACGCCATCCGTGAAGCTGAAGAGCACCAGCACCGGTATGACTCCGAGGATGAGTTGAGTGAGGCCAATCACGACGGTGGTGAGAAAGTGCGCCCGGAACTGGGCCTCGCGGACCAGGGCCAGCGAGAAGCATCCCCGCCACAGGCGGGCATGCCGCCGAAGGGACGATGTCCACGAAAGCCATCCCGCGATGTCGTTCGTCGCATTGATCATCTCAGGCTCCCACCGCCGCGTACGAGCGCTTGCCGGTCGACCACAGCCACCGGGCCGCGACCACGAACAGGACGGTGTACATCACCTGGACCACAACCCCGTAGACGATCTCGTTTCGAGATAGATCACCAACCATCAGTTCCAGCGGGAATGACAGGATGTAGCGAAATGGCTGCGCCCGCAGGAACCCCTGGGCCCATTCCGGCATCAGGGCCAGCGGCACCACCTGTCCAGCGAGCACCGCGGCCGCGAGGGCGCGCGCCTTGATCAGGCCGGAGACATCGTCCAGCCAGAACGCCAGCGACCCTTCGGCGACATCGAGCGATACGGCGATCACGGCTCCCATCAGGATCGCCAGGACGATGATGCCCCACTGCCAGGCCCGCGCGGTCACCGCGAAGTCCTCGCGGAAGAACCAGGCGAAGAGGGCGACCATCGGGAAGAGCACGACGGTCTTGAACGCCTTTTCCGCGACGTTGTTGGCGGCCATTTCGTACAGCAGGGAGCCGGGACGGGCCAGCCAGACCGAGAGCTTGCCATTCCGGATCGAGTTCGCCAGGAATCCGGAGAGCCACGACGAGGTGAGCATCGAGACCACCGCCAGCAGCACGAAGTAGGTCATCAGGTAGGACGTGTCGACCGGTAGTTCGGCGCCGCTGGCCACCGCCGCCCGCCACACCAGCGCCGCGATCAGGGGGCTCAGCACCGCGCCGAGCATGTAGCAGAAGAAGTCGAACGGGTAGGCGACCGTCACCGCCATGTTGATCGCCACCAGCCGCCGGAGCAGCCGAGCGCGCTGCGCCAGCGTCATGGAGCCGCCTTCCCGTTGGAGGCGATGCCGCTGACGAAGATCTCGTGGACGATCTCCGCGATGTCGGTGTCGGTGACTTCAAGGTCGAGCAGCGGCCCCAGGCTGGGAAGGAGGGCGAGGACATCGCCGAGGCGTTCGCGATCGACCTCCAACGCGAGGACCTGGCCATCGGCGCTACCGTCTTCCGATGTCGCCAGCGTGACGCCCGGTGGCAGTTCTCCTGGGTCGACCGGAGTTTCGTAGGCGGCCCGGACGCGCTTGCGGGGCCGCACGTTGTGGACCAGCGCGGCCAGACTCCCGTCGTACCCCAGGCGACCGTGGTCGATGATCATCACCCGGGAGCAGAGCGCCTCGATGTCATCCATGTCGTGACTGGTGATGAGGATGGTGGTGCCGCGGATGCGGTTGATGTCGGCGAGGAAGGTTCGCACCCGGGCCTTGGCGACCACGTCGAGGCCGATGGTGGGCTCGTCGAGGAAGAGCATCTCTGGCCGGTGAAGGAGCGCGGCCACCATCTCCATCTTCATCCGCTCGCCCAGCGAGAGCTTGCGGACCTGTACCTGGAGGAGGTCGGTCACATCGAGCAGGGTCGCCAGTTCGTCGACGCTCTCCCGGAAGGCGTCATCGGCGAGGCCGTACATCTCCTTGTGGAGCAGCAGCGACTCCATGGCGGGGACATCCCACCACAGCATGGAGCGCTGGCCCATGACCAGCGCGATCCGTCGGAGGTAGTCCGTCTTGCGGTCGAATGGCTTCCCGCCGAGCACCTTGAGCTCTCCCCCACTTGGATGGAGCAGGCCCGTGAGCATCTTGAGCGTGGTTGTCTTGCCGGCGCCGTTGGGGCCCAGCAGGCCGACGATCTCGCCCGGACGGACGTCGAAGCTGATGGCGTCGACGGCGAGTCGGGTTTCGTACTGGCGGCGGATGACGCTTTTCAGCGCGCCGCGAAGGCCGGGTTGTTGCCGGTGGAAGGTGTAGGTCTTGGTGAGGTCGCGCGCGGAGATCGCGAGTTCCGAAGCTGAGTCCGGAGCCGCGACAGTGCCAGGGGTGGCGGTTTTCATCATGCAGGGTATCGCTCGCTTCGCCGAATGGGATTCGGATCGGTCCAACGTTGCGGTTCGTGCGCGATTCGGAGGGGCACGCGACAACGACCGTTCGGGTGGCGGGCGCCACGGAACGGCGTATGGATCGGGGACGCGTTTCTAGTGGTTGCGGTTGCTACGGGTGGTTGCCATACGGTACCTCCCAATGACTAGATCGGCGTGACAAAGCTCGGTCAGTGTAGCACGGGAATTCGCGGCGCGATGGGCTGGACATGGAGGCTACACTCATGGGCACGGCGTAGCGAATCGAAATCCAGCGGAAGGACACCTCCCATGTCGAATCGCACCGATCCTCCCACCCAGGAAGACCTGACGACCACCCGTGAAACCACAACCGACGAGCAGTCGTCGCTCACTCCACCCGCGCGGCCCGCGCTCGTGGGGTCCGGCATGTTCCTGCCGGCGCTGATCGTCCTGGCGATCGCGGTTGTGGTAATCGTTTACCTCGCCATGCGCTAAGAGCGATTCGGGGCGAAAAAGCGGATTCCGGCTGGGTCGGTTGCCTCCGGCCGGGTTAGTTCTGGCCGTTCTCCATCGGGGGCGTGGCTCGTGGCGGCAATTCGTCGTCGCGGGCTGGCTCGCTGGTGGGCACGCTCGACAGCAGGTCCACCGTCAGCCCGGCGATGACCAGGCCGATCACGATCCAGACCGCCATCGGCCAGAAGAACCACCAGTTCCCGTCGTTCGTCAGGTCGATGACGAACAATCCGGCGACGGCAACGCCGCCGGTACCCGCCCAGAGGCCCAGCAGCCGATGTGGTCGCAGTCGGAAGGCGAGCACCAGTCCCGCCGTGAGCATGCCCATCGCCCAGATTGGCCAGATTGCCCAGAAATTCGATCGATCGGTGATCACGTTCAGCACGATCAGGACCGACGAGAGAAAGGCGAAGACGGCGAGCAGCATGTCGGGTTGTGTGCGGCGCATGGCGATGAGTCCAGGTGGAGAGCGACGGAATTCAATACCCAGAGTCTAGGCCCGCCGGGTCGCCCAGACATGGGGGATAGCTGCAAATGCACGATGGAGCATATGCATCGTTCACCATGGGGAAGGCCAGAAAACCCTCCTATACTGGCGGTCCATCGGGAATCGCGTCGTCGCGTCGCGGTTCATAGGCAAAGGGGCCCGTACATGGTTCAACTCGGATACACGCTTTCCAGCGAGGAATTCCGTCCCAACGACCTCGTCGCGCAGAGCCGGATGGCGGAGGAGGCGGGGTTCAGCTTCGCCAGCATTTCCGACCACTTCCATCCCTGGGTCGATGCCCAGGGCCACAGCCCGTTCGTCTGGTCCACGCTTGGCGGCATCGCCCAGGTCACCGAGAAGATCGAACTCATGACTGGCGTGACCTGCCCGTTCATCCGTACCCATCCGGCCATCATCGCCCATGCCACGGCCACGGTGGCCGACATGCTGCCGGGCCGGTTCCTGTTCGGGGTGGGTACCGGCGAGTACCTGAACGAGCACATTACCGGCGAGCACTGGCCGCCGATTTCCCGCCGCCAGGACATGCTGGTCGAAGCGCTTGAGATCATCCGTGAACTCTGGAAGGGCGGGTACAAGACCCACCACGGGCAGTTCTTCAACGTCGAGAACGCCCGGTTGTACACGCTTCCCGAAACCCTGCCGCCGGTGATCGTCGCGGCCGCTGGTCCCGAATCGGCCAAGCTCGCCGGCGAGCATGGAGATGCCCTGGTGAGCACCTCTCCCGACAAGGAGGTGGTGGATGCCTACGTGGCGGCTGGCGGAGACGCGAGCAAGGTCTATGGGCAGGTCACGGTTTGCTGGCAGGCCAGCAAGGACGAGGCGATCAAGACCATGCTCGAGGTCTGGCCGAACTCCGGGCTCTCCGGGCAGCTTAGCCAGGAACTTGCCCTGCCCGCCTACTTCGAGGCGGCCGCCGAACTTGTGACGCCAGACGTGATCGAGCAGCAATCTCCCTGCGGCCCAGAGGTGCAGCCAATTCTGGACTCGATCCAGGAGTACGCCGACGCCGGGTTCACACATATCTACATCCACCAGGTCGGTGAGAACCAGAAGGAATTCATCGACATGGCGAAGCGCGAGATTCTGCCGAACTTCGCCTCGTAGGGTTCACCGGCCCATAACCATGGCCGCGCTGGCGGCTCACACACCATCTGCTCGAAAACACCCCCTCACCGATGAATATCGGTGAAGGGGTGTTTGAACTTTCTTCAGGTACTCCCGCACGGGATTGAGACTAAGTCGCGATTCCATCAATTATGGTATACTAGGTATCAAGAAGAAATGGAACAGAGGTGCAACATGGTCCGGACCCACTCCCCGGCGGCGACAGCGCCGTCGTACAACCGAGGAGTCTTCCCGCACACCCTTCGCACCCCAGCGCCGGGGAGTGGAATCGGGTGGTGGAGAGGCCTGCTCGTCATGCTGCTAATCGCGGTTGGCGTCCTTTCCCATACCGCTGGACCCGTCACCGCGCAGGACAGCACCAGCGATCAACTCGTGGTCGTGATCCCGATCAACGGTACGATCGAGCCTGGCATTGGGCATTTCCTGCAGCGCTCACTTGATGAGGCGGCCGAAGACGGCGCCGATCTCGTCATCCTCGATATCGAAACGCCCGGTGGCCGCCTCGACACCGTGCTCCAGATGCGTGACGCCATCCTGGGCAGCACGGTACCGGTGGTCGCGTTCGTGAACCGCGAGGCGTTCTCGGCGGGCGCGCTCATCACGATCGCCTCCGACGAAATCTGGATGGCGCCGGGCGGTGTGTTTGGCGCGGCCACTCCGGTGATGGGCGGCACCGGCGAGACGGCCGACGAGAAGACGGTCTCCGCCGTGCGCTCCACGTTCCGGGCCACCGCCGAGGAACAGGGGCGCGACCCCCTCATCGCCGAAGCGATGGTCGACCCGGCGGTGGTGGTCGATGGCCTCGACGATTCCACGTCGCTGCTCACCCTCTCCGTGTCGCAGGCCCAGGAGTGGGGTTACGCCGATGGCGTCGCCGCCGACCTCCCCACCCTGATCGACACCCTCGGCTACGGCGACGCCACCGTGCGCGAGATGAGCCTGTCGCCAATCGAGTACCTGGTCCGGTGGATCACCGATCCCGTCTTCGCCTCGCTCCTGATCCTGGCCGGGCTCTTCCTGATTATCGCCGACGCCCTTTTCGCCGGGTTTGGCATCGCGGCGGCTGCTGGTGTCGCCTGTCTCGGACTCTTCTTCTGGGGTCACACCCTGGCTGGGCTGGCCGGCTGGGAAGACATGGTGCTGGTCGCGATCGGCATCGTGCTGATCGCGGTGGAGATCTTCGTCATCCCCGGGTTCGGCGTGGCGGGGGTGCTTGGCATCATGTCGCTGGCGACCGGCCTGGTGATGGCGATGTCTGGCCGCGACTTCGGCAACTTCCGGCTCACCGACGACGTGATCCGGGCCGGCTGGGCGGTGGCGATTGCCCTTGGCCTGGTGCTGGTGGCGCTGGGCGCGCTGACGCTGATCGTGCCGAAGAACCCCTCAACACGGAGGTTCGGTGGGCTCGCCCTGGCGGCCACGGTGGACGAGTCCCACCAGAAGGCCAGGACGGCGAAGCAGCCCGGCTGGTTGCTACGCCGGTTCGGCGGGGACGACGTGCTGGAGAAGGGCGATATCCACATGCCGGAGGTGCACACCAAACCGGGAAGCACGCCGCGCAACTAACCATGTGAACCGTTTGGGCGTCGATTGATCGCCCGTTATTGAAAGGCCCGTTTCATGCCAGATGGCTCTGTTTCATTGTTGGTAACGCTCGCCATTATTGTCGTGCTTATCGTCTTCTTCTTTTACTTCGTGCCGGTTGGACTGTGGGTCACGGCCATCTTCTCCGGCGCTCGCGTCGGCATGGGGACGCTGATTGGGATGCGCTTGCGCAAGGTCAATCCCGCCGACATCGTCCGGCCCTACATCAGCGCGATCAAGGCTGGCCTCGATCTCAATGTCAGCCAGATGGAAGCCCATTACCTGGCGGGCGGCAATGTCGGGCGCGTGGTGCAGGCCCTCATCTCGGCCGACCGCGCGAATATCGAACTCCCGTGGAAGCGCGCGACGGCGATTGACCTTGCTGGACGCGACGTGCTCGAAGCCGTGCAGGTGAGCGTCAACCCGAAAGTGATCCAGACCCCGCGCGTATCCGCCGTGGCGAAGGACGGCATCCAGCTCGTCGCCGTGGCCCGGGTGACGGTTCGCGCCAACATCGATCGGCTGGTCGGTGGCGCCGGTGAGGAGACCATCATCGCCCGAGTTGGCGAGGGCACCGTGTCCTCGATCGGTTCGGCCGATTCCCACAAGCAGGTGCTCGAAAACCCGGACCAGATTTCCCGCTTCGTGCTTGAACGTGGGCTCGACGCCGGAACGGCCTTCGAGATCCTCTCGATCGACATCGCCGACGTCGACGTGGGACGGAACATCGGCGCCGAACTGCAGACCGACCAGGCCGAGGCGGACAAGAAGATCGCCCAGGCCAAAGCCGAGGAGCGCCGCGCGATGGCGCTGGCCGAGGAGCAGGAAATGCGCGCCCGCGTGGTCGACGCCGAGGCCCAGGTGCCGCTGGCGCTCGCCGAGGCGTTCCGCTCTGGCCGGCTCGGGGTGATGGACTACTACAAGATGGAGAATATCCAAGCCGACACCACCATGCGGGAGTCGATTGGCGAGGACAACGCCCCGGACACGGGACCTTCCCGATGACGTCCTTTCTCGTTGAGCGCCACGGAGGCCGCCCATGAGGAATCTTGGTGATTCGCTTCGCAAGCTCGCCGACCAGATGATCACCGAAGCTGGTGGAACACCGGATCGGCCCACGTCTCTCTATTCCGCGGGCACCGTCGGCGGGCAAACCATCCGCCGACCGCCCTCCGTCGATCGGGACGACATCGAGACGCCCGTGGGCGATATGCCTCCGCCCCGCCAGCGCGAATTCACGGTCGCGCCGATGCCGACCGATGTCGAAAATCGTCAGCGCCGAACCGCCTCGCAACAGCGATCCATGGCCGGGCGACGCCAGCGTGCATCGATCCACCGGTTGCTGCGTTCTCCGGAATCGCTCCGGGCGGCGATCGTGGTGAGCGAGGTGCTCGGCCCGCCGGTGTCGCTGCGGGATGAGCGCCGCTAACCCTTTGCGCGAGCCGGTCCGCCGCCGAGGTGTCTCCTGACCTGTCACAACCGTCGCCCACACGGTGTCTTGTGGGTAGAACGGTTGGATAGTCAAAGGAGACACCATGACAACCCGGACACAAGTTCTCGTAATCGGCGGCGGATACGCGGGCGTGCTCGCCGCCAATCGCCTCACCCAGCGCGACGACGTATCCGTCACGCTCATCAACCCGCGATCGACCTTCGTCGAGCGGATTCGCCTCCACCAACTGGTGGGCGGATCAAACGACGCGGTCGTTGACTACCAGGACGTGCTCGCCAGGGGCGTCCGCCTGGTGGTCGACAGCGCGACCCGCATCGACGCCGCCCGGCGCACCGTTGAACTGGCGGCGGGCGACCCCCTGGACTTCGACTACCTCATCTACGCCGTGGGCAGCGGCAGCGCCGCCCCGGATGTGCCGGGCGCGGCCGAGTTCGCCTACCCGATCGCGTCCCTGGAGGAGGCGAAGCGGCTGCGGATGATTGTCGACACCGCCCCGGCCTCGACCGCGATCACGGTGGTCGGGAGCGGACCGAGCGGTATAGAAACCGCCGCCGAACTGGCCGAAACCGGCCGGAACGTGACGCTGATCGGCGGCGATGTGCTCGGGCCGTACCTGCATCCCCGGGGACGGCGGGCGGTCGCGAAGCGGCTGTCCAAACTCGGCGTGACCATGATCGACGGGCCTGGCTCGAAGGTGACCGCCGTGACATCCGGGGCGGTGCAACTCGCCGATGGCCGCGAACTCCCCAGCTCGATCACGATCTGGACGGCCGGATTCGGCGTGCCCGCCCTGGCCGCCCAAAGCGGGCTGAGCACCGATCCCCTGGGCCGCCCGCTCACCGACGAGACGTTGACCAGCGTGGACAATCCCCGCATCGTCGCGGCCGGGGATTCGGCCTCCCCTTCTGGCGTGCCGTACCGCATGAGTTGCCAGGCGGCTGGCCCGCTCGGCGCCCACGCCGCCGACACGGTGCTCAACCGGATCGCGGGGAAAGAACCCGGCGTGTTCTCGACGGGGTTCCTCGGACAGTGCCTCAGCCTGGGTCGCGGTTCCGGTCTCTTCCAGTTCTCACGGCACAACGACGAGGCCGTGTGGTTCCACCTCGGTGGTCGCGCGGCGGCGAAGCTCAAGGAGGTCATCTGCGAGAGCACCGTCAAGCAACTGGTGGACGAGGCCCGCAAGCCCGGATCGCACTCGGTGCCCGGCTGGGCCAAGGACCGCACGCGCCAGGAGACGGTGCTCGGCCGGGCTGGTTGGAGCGCCGGACGGCCGAGCCTGGCGAACGCGTCGCTGGAAGCCCCGGCGCCGGTCAGCTGGGAGCGATCATGAACCTCGCGCTCTGGATCGCGGCCGGACTGCTGGCCGCCATCGCCCTCGCGGGTGGCCTCACCAAGAGCTTCGTGCCGAGAGAGAAGCTGGCGGCGCACAAGGGCGGCGAATGGACCGCCGACGCCAGCGATGGCTTCGTGAAAACTCTCGGCGTCCTTGAAGTGCTGGCCGCGATAGGCCTTATCCTTCCCGCCGTACTCGACATCACGCCGGTGATGGTGCCCGTGACCGCCTCCTGTTGGGTGCTGCTGATGGCCGGCGCGATGATCACCCACGGCCGTCTTGGGCAGTACAAGCTCTCGATGGTCAACGCGGTCTACCTGGCGGTGGCGGCATTCGTCGCCTGGGGCCGGTTCGGTCCGGAGTCTTTCGCCGGCTGAGACACAGACGTCCCGCTCGCGAGGCGATCCTCGCGAGC
>JAEWEG010000095.1 GCA_023389575.1 Chloroflexota bacterium
TCACCACGTTCGAGCGGGCGGCGTCGGCCATCGCCGCCATGACCTCGGGTGAGACGCGGTTGCCCCCGAGGCGAGTGAGGGAGCCGGCCGCGTTCACCACGGGCCGCACGCCCAGATCGTCATAAAAGCCCATGTCGAATGCCCTCTGTGCTGCCTGCTGGAGTGGGACCCCGCCCGTTTGGATCATGGTGTGCAGCTTACCAACGAATCCCCGGAATTGGTGGGGTTTTCCCACTTTCGCGTTTGCCGGAAAGGCCGCATAGTGACGCCACGGGTCCGCGATACACCTATTTCCAATGGAGAGAGAAGATGCTGATCAGGCCGCCGTCTGGCAAGAAGGTTCACTGGCAGGAAATGTTGCGCCACGAGTTGCTCGAAGCGCTCGAACAGCGACCGGTGGTGATAGTGCCGGTGGGGTCGGTGGAGCAGCACGGGCCGCATTGCCCGATGGACGTGGACATCTCGATCCCGTTCCACCTGGCGATCAACGCCGCCGACGCGATCGACGACTTCCCGGTGATCGTGGCCCCTCCCGTGTCCTACGGGTTCACGCATTACAACATGGGCGAGGTCGGCACGCTGACGCTGAAGCTGGAGTTGTTCATCGAGGTGCTCTGCGACATCTCGCGCAGCCTGTGGGCGAACGGGTTCCAGCGGATCATCCTGCTCAACGGGCACGGCGGGAACGAGGCTCCCACCTGGACAGCTTCGGTGAAGCTGGCAGAGGAAGATGTGTGGGCGCTGGCGCTGACCTACTGGAACATGGCCAACGACAAGATGCGGGAGTGGGGCGAGGAGGATGACCAGGGCAGCATCGGTCACGGTGGAGAGTGGGAGACCAGCCTGCAGCTCTACCTGCGCGAGCAGCTCGTGGACATGAACCTGGCGGTGAAGGACGAGGTGCGGACCAAGTTCAGCCCGGAGATCAAGAAGTTCGCGACGTTCCCGGAACGACGGCGGGAGATGGAACACGGGGTGTATGGCGATCCGCTCGTGGCGTCGGCGGAGAAGGGCGGGAAGCTGTTCGGGGTGCTGCGGGATCGGCTGGTGGCCCTGTGCCGCGAGTATCACGAGGAAGAGCCGCCGCGGTACCGCGAGTTCGGGTCGCATTGTCCGTAGGTGGAGTGGTGGCGATCTCGCCGCCTCCCTGTTCCCGGAACACCGAAACCCATCGCGTAATCGAGGAATCCATCGCTGTTACACTTGCATCAGATGTGAACGTTTGATGCAGATGGGGACGACATGGTTGATGTAGCAGGCACGGACACCACCGCGTTGCGTCGAGCCCTCGAAGAGGGAGGCGAAGAGATCGACGTGCGGCTCACCCTGCCACGCGATCTGGCCCAACAGGTGCTCCGGCTGATCGAAGCCCAACGGCGGGGTGGGGCGGTGGTCGTGCCAGCCCGGTCCGAGTTGACGCCAAACGAGGCGGCGGCGATTCTCGGCGTGTCTCGTCCCCAGGTGTACAAGCTGATTGAAGAAGGTCGGCTGGCACACCGGATGGTGGGGACGCACCGCAGGATTCCGGTCGCCTCGGTGGCGGCATTCCATTCCGAGCAACAGGCGTCACAACGGGCCGCGATGAAGGAGTTGACCGCGCTGTCGAATGATCTCGGATTGATCGATTGAGGGATCGCCTGCTCGGCGGTGTCGTCTCATGAAAGGAAGGCCATACGCCGGCGGGTTTGCTCATGGTGTGATGTGCTTTGTGATGCCGGCTAGACCTTCCCTACTGGTGGTCGATCCTCACTCTGCATGATGACGCCTGGCGGTTTGAACCGGGCGACCCGAGGCTGCCCGCTTTCGGGCTGGGACGCCCGGTGCGATACTGGCGCGGTCGTTCCTGCCGCTGACGTATGAAGAGGGCTTCCCCATGCCGCGTGAACTCGTCGCCATCCAGCCGCGTACCCCGGTTATCCGCGAGTATGACGAACGGCCGTTGGAGCCGACCCAGATCCGGATTCGGACCGAACTGGCCTCGCCGAAGCATGGCACGGAGTTGGTGGGGTATCGCGACGACCCGGTCGCCAGCCGCCCGTACGATCCAGCCTGGGGAGCGGTGATCCCTCGCGAGGCGGGCGCGGGGCCGGCGGGGTTTCCGCGACCGCTCGGGAACATGGCGGTGGGCACGGTGACCGAGGTCGGGGCCGATGTGACCCGGTTCACGGTGGGGGACAGGGTGTTCGGGCATTTCCCGATCCGGGAGACGCAAACCGTGGACGAGTCGCGGGCCGATTCGCTGCCGGAAGGGCTTCCGGCGGAAGCCGCGCTCTGTCTCGATCCGGTGGTGATGGCGCTGGCGATTCGCGATGTGAACATCCGGCTGGGGGACGTGGTGGCCGTGTTCGGGCTGGGGGCGATTGGGCTGGTGACGCTCCAACTGGCGAAGCTGGCGGGAGCGCATCGCGTGATCGCGGTCGACCCGCTGGCCAACCGCCGCGAACTCGCGCTGTCGCTGGGAGCCGATGACGCGATCTATCCCACCGCCGGCGACGGCGATGCCGGGCTGGCGGTGCGCCGTCTCACCGGCGAGCCCGACCCGTCGATTGCCCGGACTCGGACCTCGCTGATCGGTGGGTACACCGAGGTGGATACCCAGGCCGGCCAGCTTGGCGTGGACGTGGCGCTGGAAACATCGGGCAGCACCCAGGCGCTGCACCAGGCGATCCGGGCTACTCGCTTCGGCGGCAGGATCGGGATGGTCTCCTTCTATGGAAGGGAGGCGACCGGATTGCTGCTGGGCGAGGAGTTCCACATCAACCGGCTGGAGCTAATCTCGGTGCGGGCGGAGAGCCTGCCGATGCGCGACGCGCCGGGGTGGACCCTGGACCGGATGGTGCGCGTGGGGCTGGATTGGCTGGCCAGCGGACGGATTCGCACGGAGGGGATCATCGACCCGATCGTGCCGTTCGACCAGAGCGCCGAGGCATATCGGGCCATCGATGAGCGACCGGCCGAATCGATCAAGCTCGGCATCCGCTTCGACTGACCAGGCGACGGCGGAGACGCGGTTCCCAGCGTGACGACGAAATGGGTAATTCTGCGCATTCCCAGCGTTCACGGGTGGGACGTACGCTTCGAATCAGCGTAGGTGATATTGGGTTTTGCGCAGGAGCCACGGGCATGTATTCGATTCGCTGTCACGTTTCCCATCGAAGGTTGGTCCGCGTCATCACCGTGATCATGCTGGTGGCGATGGGGATTGGCGCGGCCATGCCGCGAACGACCGCCCAGGACCAGGGACCAGTGTTCTTCACCGTTGCCTCTGGAATCGTAACGATCGGTCCGGCCTCGCCAGCGTGGTACGCCGCGCGCGTCACCGTTTCGACCGGCGAGCCGATGGCGGACCCCGCGTCTGGGGCGGCGGGGTTCGTGCTGGCCACGGATGGGGCGATTCTGGTCTCTGATCAGCGGGGGAATGCCGTGGCAATGCTTCGGCCTGGCGGCGCGCTGTTCCTGCCCGCGGCGCCGGAGATGACATTCACCGCCATCGATGGCGAGGCAACCGTCTGGCGGATCGCCGTGGTTGGCTCCGATGCCGAAGCGCCGTTGACCGAGGGAGACGGCGTGGGGCGTCCGGTCTCGACCACCGGGGAGGCCGATTCGTCCGCGGCGCCGGATGCGGCGCGCGCGATCGAGCTTCGGCTGGGCGAGCTCGATCCGGGAGAATCGGCCACGTTCGGTGCCGACGGCTGGGCGGTGCCCCTCGTGACCGCGCTGTCCGGGGAGGGCGTGCTGGGCGATGGATCGACGGTTGCCGAAGGGCGGATCGTGGCGCGGTCCGATGGTGGCGCCACGGCTCAGGTCAGCGCGGAGATGGCTCCGGCCGTGATCGGCTACATCGCCATTGGGCCCTCGCTCGATCTGGACGCGACTGGCGGAGGATCGACCTCCTCTGGATCCGGGGGGCAGGGGAACGGTCAATCCGAGATTCCAGCGAGCCCATCCGCAGGTGATGAAACGGACACGCCGCCGCAACCAACCGAGGAACCCACTGAAGAGCCCGCCGCGGATACGAGCGATGCCGACGACGACGGATTGACCGCGGACGAGGAAGCCAGCCTCGGCACGAATCCGTCCAGGCCGGACAGCGATGACGATGGCATCAACGATGGCCACGAGGTGAAGGACTACGGAACGAATCCATTGGCGCTCGATACGGACGGCGACGGCGTGACCGACGGGGACGAAGTGTCCGGGCAGTACGGGATCATTGATCCGACGAACGCCGACACGGACTACGATGGCCTGAGTGATGGCGACGAGTTGTTCCTGCACTCTACGAACCCGGTGATGTCCGACACCGACACCGATGGCCTGGGAGACGCGGATGATCCCGATCCACTGGTGCTGACCGATCGTGACGGTGATTTGCTTGGCGACGGGTTGGAGGCCTACTACGGAACGAATCCCGACAACCCGGACTCGGATGAGGACCAGTTGACGGATACCTACGAACTGTTCACCACCGGAACCGATCCCAATGTCTTCGATACGGATGGAGATGGCACCGGCGACGCCGTGGAGAATGCCTCGGGCACCAATCCCCTCGATCCGAACAGCCATCCCTGAATCTCGGGCCCGTGCGAGGGCATTGGAGAGCACGTTTCGACAGGATGGTGGGGCCAGGTCGCGAGATGGGAGGATCTGTCATGGGAAGGGTGGAATTCGGGCTGATCCTGCCCGAGAATCCTCTCAACCCGCCAAGCCGTCACCGCTACATGGAGGATCTCGACCGGCTCCTGGGGCTGGCGGAGGGCCACTACGCTTCCGCGTGGTGCATCGATCACCTGAATGGCGACGTGCTGGAGGGGTGGACGGCGATCAGCTACCTGGCGGCGCGCCATCCCGGGTTCGTATGGGGCAACACGGTGCTCAGCCAGTCGTTCCGCAACCCGGCGCTGGTGGCGAGGATGGGGGCGACGCTGCACTTTCTGGCCGGTGGGAAATTCGTGCTGGGGATCGGGGCGGGCGGCCAGAAGACTGACCACCTGGCCTGCGGCTACGACTTCCCGCGCGGCGGGGTCAGGGTAGCGCAACTGGACGAGGCGCTTCGCATCATCAGGGCGATGTGGACGGAGGAGCAGGTCACCTTCGAGGGCGAGCACTACCGGGTGGACGGCGCGACCTGCGAGCCGCGCCCCCACCCGCTCCCGCCGATCATGGTTGGAGCCTTCGGGCCGGAGATGCTGCGCCTTACGGCCCGGCATGCCGACTGGTGGAATGTCTCCTCCACCAGCATCGATGGGTATCGCGACCTCGTTCGCGAGTTCGAGCGGGCATGCGCCGAAACCGGGCGCGATCCGGCCACGGTGCGCCGGGTATGGTCTGGCGGCTGCGTGTGCGCGCCAACCCAGGCCGAGGTTGGACGGCTTCGTGGGGACGGAGCCACCCATCAGGTTGGCGAAGACTTCGTGGGCACACCTGCGGAGGTGATCGAGCAGATGGGGTCCTTCATCGAGTTGGGCGTCGACTACTTCCTGCTGGATTGTGGTGGGTTCCCCCAGCTCACCACCATCGAAATGCTGATCGATGAGGTGATGCCCGCGCTCAATCGCTGAAGCGCGAGATCGCCTTCTCCCAGACCCGGCGTGGTGCTGGTTCAGGCATGCGGGAGAGGCGGCTACGCCGCCAAGGACTTCGTCCGGGGTTCCCTCGCTCCGCTCGGGATGACGGGGACGGTGTGTTTAGGGCGGGAGTGACGGAGGGAAGGAGCCCCGACATGCGGGGGAGGCGGCCGTGCCGCCAGGGACCAAGTCTGTCATCCAGAGGTGAAGCCTCCGGGTGACTGACTTGGTTGGAGTGCACGTGGGGTGTGGGTGGATTCGATATCGCTTAGCGAATCCAGGGTTCGCGGGGCTGGTAGCCGGGGTGCTCCTGGAGCCAGGCGTTGGCGTTGCGGACCGCTTCGGCGATCGCTTCTTCCTGAGTGGTGCCGCGCCCGGTGACGGCGTGAACCGTGATCTCGCTCCTGTAATACGTGAAGGTCAGCCGAACGGGCTTGTCGCCACTGCCAGGCTGCTCCCAGTGGGCGAACCACCCATTGGTGAGGAGCGTCTCGAAATCCCAAACCGCCGCCGTCATCAGACCTGCTCCCCTATGTTTCAGCATCGTTCGTTCTGGCGAGGCCGCGTGCCTCGTTTTGATTCGATCCGGCCATGTTCGCCGTTGCCCGGAATCTCTGGAGGATCATACCGGCTCAGGGCGATCTCCGGGGGTGCCTGACGCGAGGTATACGCGATGATCCCAGACAATGACATCCGATTCGCCATCGACAGGAACGTTCGGGCTGTCAGACGTTCACCGTCGAGCCCGACGCGTACCACCGTGCCCGCGCCTCCTTGACCGAGACGCCGCTGTTCGCCGTTCCGATCAGCAACCGCTCGCGCTGGCTTTGGCGCACCCGTTGCTCGATGTCGATCGGGTTCCAACGCGCCAGCAGGTCGTCCCGCAATTCATTCAACACGGTCCGGTAGGCGGGATCGTCGGCCAGGTCATGGACCTCACCCGGATCGTTCTCCAGATCATGGAGTTCCGGCCGTTCGTCCAAGGCATACATCAGCTTGAACCTGCCTCGCCGCAGCATCGCCATCGGGCGGTCCACCCCATGCGCCAGGTATTCGGCGAACGCCTCGTCCTTCCAGCCGACCTCTCCGGTGTTGCCCGCCGCGAGCGGCAGGAGGCTCTGGCCCGCGAGTGGCGCCGGGGACGTTGTCCCGGCCAGGTCGACGAACGTCGCGACCACGTCCACCAAGGAGACGACCTCAGGTACCCGCTTTCCAGCGGGCAATTGACCGGGCCAGCGCAGCACCAACGGGACCCGCGCCGAATGCTCGTGGAAGTTCGACTTGCGCCACATGCCGTGCTCGCCCGCCATCTCGCCGTGGTCACTGATGTACACCACCACGGTGTCGCGCTCCAGGTCCTGTTGCCGAAGGGTTTCCAGCAGCCGGCCGATCTTGTCGTCCAGGTAGCTGATCAGGCCGTAGTAGCCGATGCGGCCGCGCCGGACCTCCTCGTCACTGAACCCATCCATCCCGAACATGGCTCGCATCTTCCGGTACACGGGATGCTGGGTTTCCAGTTGACCCGGCTGAATCCCGGGTAGGTCGATGTCGGCGTTTTCGTACATTTCCCAGTACTGGTTTGGCACCAGGAACGGGAAGTGGGGCGCGATGAAGGAAACGTTGAGCGCCCAAGGCCCCTCGCGGCGGGCGGGATCGCGCAGGTAGTCGAGGGCGGCCGCCTCCACCTGGTCATCCACCTCGATCTCGGTGGAAGTGCCGGGTCCGGCGCCGTCGATACTGGGCCACCGCTGGGTTGCCACGAGGGTGCCTTCCGCCCAGTCGAAGATCGGGTGAGCATGCTCGGCGTGGAGGTCGCGCGCCAATTGCGCCCGGAACCCGTGGAGCTGGTCCTGGCCGACGAAGTGTTGCTTGCCGGAGAGCACCACGTCGTAGCCAACCGCTCGCAACATGTGAGCCCAGGTGGGAGTATCTGAACTCAACGCCGTGGAGTTGTCGTAGCAGCCGGTTTCATGCGGGTACCTGCCGGTCATGAACGACATGCGGGATGGTCCACAGAGGGGCGAGTTGCAATAGGCTTGCTCGAACAGGACACCCTCGCTCGCCATCCGGTCGAGATGTGGCGTCTGGACCAGCGGATGACCATAACAGCCGCTGAACTGCGGCGCATGCTCGTCCGACATAATGATCAACAGGTTGGGCCGCCCGGGAAACGCCTGATCGTTGTCCACGCCGTTCGGGTTCCTTTCCCAGTGAGGATCCAGCCGGAATTCACCGCTGGAGTGCATTGATTCGTGGGGGCGACTGTACCCGGCGGCTGTGTCCAGCACAAGTGGGGGATCAGGTCCGGCGCGCCCCGGCCTGGAGCGCCTTTTCGCGAGCCATCCAGTCCGCCTCGCGCCGCCGGGCTCCCTCGCGGTCGCGCTGGACCTCGTCATTTGAAAAATAGGTGAACTGGGGTCACATGTGTGAACTGAGCGGGGTGTATTTGTGGCGAACCGGGAGTGTCAAGGACGATGTGCCTGGTGATTTTGAGGTAGCATGGGGCGGTTTATCTCCCGCGCCGGAATGAAGACGAATGACATGAAAGTGGGCCCCAGATGCCGCCGACGCCCGTTTCCGACGAACACGTTCATCGTCTGCTCGAACGCTGGTTTCCGGATACTGGCTTCACCGTGGAACGGGCGGGGAGCGGCGGTTCCACCCCGGTCTACCGGGTGGAACTGGGCGAGGAGATCGCCTGGCTGCGGCTGGCCGAACATCCGGGAGAACGCCGCGACGCCGAGGCCCGGGCGCACGAACTTGCGCTGGGCCTGGGCGTTCGCGTGCCCGCCCTGCTCCGTTACGAGCCCGAACCGCCGGAGCTCGATCGGTCCGCCGCGCTGACTTCCACGATCTCGGGCGTTCCCCTTAGGGAATACACGGGGCAGGCGGACCACGCGATCCGGGATGCCGCGGCGGACCTGGCCAGGCTGAACGCGATACCGGTGACCGGGTACGGCTGGGTGGAAACCGTGGAAGGTGACGATCGGCATCTGGTGGCGGAGCATCCGGTCCGTGCCACCTGGACCGCGGAATACGCGGCGGCGGCCGCGACCGTCGCCGGCGCGGGGATCCTCGCTGAGCCGGCGGGTTTCCAGCTTGCCGATAGCATCGCGCGGTGGTGTGCCTTGCCGAATGAGGAGGCATCCCGGCTCGCCCACGGTGATTTCGACGCCACCCACATCCACGTCGACCCGGAGACCGGCGCCTATCAGGGGATGATCGACCTCGGCGAGATTCGCGGAGCGGACCCGATGTACGACCTCGGCCACGCGCTGGCCCATGGCTTTGACCGGCGGGATCGCTCGATCGCCCAGGCGCTCATCGCCGCCTATGCCCATCACGCGCCGGTCGACGATGACCTCGTCCGGCTCAACGCGATCGCCATCGCCACGCGGGCGCTCGCCATCCAGCTTGACCGCTCGCCGAACGCCTATCGCTCAGACCTGACGACTCGCCTGGCCGACTTGCTGGCCGAGGGCGATCGGGCGACCTGAGCCATCCGTATACTGGGCACATGAATGAACCCGATGCCGGATTGCTCCTCAGGCTCGTCGAGGCCGGATATGATCTCGCGGCGCCCGTCGCGATCGCGCCAATATCCGCCGGTATGAACAATCGCTCCTTTCTGATTTCATCGGCGGGACGTGACCATATCCTCAAATGGCACCAGAATACAGGCGCCATCGAACGCATCATGCTCCTCGATCCGATACTCGCCGGATTGGAGCGGATGCGTCTTCCGTTCGCCATACCTCTCCCGCTCAGGAGCCGGGCTGGCGACCCGATGCATGCCGCCCGGATTGATGACAGCACGGTCATCCTGACCCTCACCCCGCGCATTGACGGGCGTTCTCCGACATTCGGCGATTCCCAGCAGGCACTGGCCTGTGGCCGGGCGCTTGGGCTTCTCGACCAGGCGTTGAGTCGCGTCACGGGTGTGCCAGGAATCACGGTGAAGGCCCCCTTTCCCGTATTGGGCGACATTCACCCGGAAGTTGCCGATCCACCTAGGATGGCCCCCTCCATCCACAAGCACGGTGACGTGGCACATCTCCTGGCAAGGATCGAGGAAGTCTGGCTGGAGAGAACTCGCCGTTGGCCGAAACAACTCATCCACGGGGACTTCTATCCGACAAATGTCCTGATGGTGGGCGGATCGGTATCGGGAGTTCTTGATTTTGAGTACTCCGGACCAGGACATCGAGCGATGGATTTCGCGGCGGGCATGGGGGCGTTTGGCGTGAAGGACTGGACCACCCGGCCGGAGTGGTCGCTCATCGACGCGTTCGCTTCCGGATACACGCGCCACAGCCCTTTGACAGCCGAAGAACGCGATGGGGTCCCGGACCTCCTCCTGAAACGAGAGTCAACCTCATTCGTCCATTGGCTGGGACGCATGCATCAGGGGCTGACCGACAGCCGAGATATCCGGAGCCGGGCCGAGCGGCTCATCGCCCTCGACCGCTGGGTGGCTATCCATGGCAGCCACCTGGTCGAAGTGCTCGATTGCGTGGGCGGAACCGAAGCATAGGACATGCTGAAGACGGGCGGGCGACCACGCTCCATGACGAACCGTCCAGCCTGGGCGCCCGCATGGCGACCTGCTGACCGAGGTGATTGAGGGACACGAGCGATCCGTTTACTGGAAGGAGCATTCACCACGGGAGGCGCCACATGCCCAAAGCATACAAAGCCACCCTCCGTACAGTCGACGGTTTCCAGGAAGTCGTGCTTCCCCCGGAGACTCATCTGGAGAACGACGAATACGTGATCCGGCGTGATGAGAAGTCTGGCGCGCTCATTCTCTCGGAGGACGAGCCGAAGAGCCCTGATTTCCAGAAGATGTTTGACGAAATGGATGCCTGGGACGATTCGGATGAAGGTTGGTGGAGAGCGTTCGAAGAGGCATTGAGTGAGGCACGAGGCCGGCCCTTATTCGGTGACCATTGATGGAAGATCTGAGCCATGCTTGTCATTAGCGACGGAAGCCTGCATGCCGACGCACATTCCGATGATCGCGACGACCGGGGCGACGACCCTCGGTCGTTCATGGTGAGGTTTGATCTCCGACGGCGTCGCCCCCTACAGGGTGTGAATTTGCGTGGAACGAGTAGTGGCGCGGTTTGGCTCAGGTGACTGGTGAGTTCGTATCGATTCCGGCCAGGTCGCCGCTGTCGATGATCTCCCGCAGCACCTGTACCACCTGCCACAACTCCCGGTAGGTGGTGTACAGCGCGATCGGGGCGATTCGCACGACGTCCGGCTTCCGGAAATCGACGATGAGACCCCGCTCGCGCAGGGCAACCGATATTCTCGCGGCCTCATCGTGTTCGATGGCGACGTGTCCCCCGCGTCGCTCCGGCTCACGTGGCGTTCCGATCCGGTAGCCATACGGGGCTTCAGTCAGGCTGGAGGCTTCCACCAGCGATATCAGGTAATCGGTCTGGGCCAGGGACTTCGCCCGGATCGCCTCGATTCCGGCCTCCTCAAAGATCGCCAGCGACCCCAACAGGGCCGCGGTTGAGAGGAGCGGTACCGTGCCAACCTGGAACCCACCGGCGCCGGTGGCGCCCTCCCAGTCGTGTGACATCTCGAACTGCCGTTCCTTGCGATAGCCCCACCATCCCGGCAGGGCCGGGGAGACATTGGCGTGCCTGGGGTTGACGTACAGGGCGCCGGTCGCGCCCGGGCCAGCGTTGAGGTACTTGTAGGAACACCACACCGCGAAATCGATATCCCATTCGTCGAAGGTGTGCGGCAGCGCACCCACCGAGTGGGCGCAATCCCAGCCGATCGGGATTCCGGCGTTGTGCGCCGCCTGGGTCAGGCGCGGGATATCCAGGAGTTGCCCCGAGCGATACAGGACGGACGGCAGCAGGACCAGCGCCACGTCGCCGGTCATCGCGGCGATCAGGTCGTCCTCGGATATCGTCCGGCCGTCGGCGCTTGGCGTCAGCACGAGATCGCGGTCGGGATCGCCTCCACGCAGGCGGATCTGGCCCTGGAGGGCGTAGATATCGGACGGGAAATCGAGCGAGGTGGCGAGGATTTTGCGACGGTTGCCCTGGGGCCGATAGAAGCTGCCGACCATCTGGTGCAGGTTCACCGTGGTGGAGCCGGTCACCACCACGGACCCGGGAGATGCGCCGACAAGCTGGGCCATTCGTTCGCCTAGCCGCTCTCCCAGGGTGAACCAGTCTGGGTCGGCCTCGGTCCAGCCCGAGATGCCCTGCACCTTCCATGACTGGAGGGCGTCGAGCACCGCGCGTTCGGCCTCGATGGATAGCAGCCCCAGCGAATTGCCGTCGAGATAGGTAACGCCATCCGGGACGAAGAACCGTTCCCGGAACTCGGCCAGCGGATCGGCATCGTCCAGGGCGATGGCGTGTCGTTCATCGGGGAGATTCATGGCTGGCATCGAGCGTCTCCGGAAATCAGGGCGACTGGGCCGGTGCCGTTGAAGGTACTCGAGCGGGGACGGTTTGGCGATGCGTGTTGTCCGCTCCTGACACCATCAGGCCCAGGATAAGTCATGCCAGCGTACCGCTGGACCGGCCTAGAGGGTTTGTCCGCCGTCGACCACCAGGACGGTTCCGGTGGTGAAAGCCGCTTCGTTCGAGCAGAGGTACAGGACTGCGGCGGCGACCTCCTCTGGTTGACCCATCCTGCCCACGGGCTCCTGGGCGATGACCGCCCGCCGACCTTCTTCCGTTCCTCCGGAGGCGCGATCCATCATCGGCGTGTCGATGATGCCCGGCGCGACGACGTTGACCCGGATGTTCTCCTTCGCGTAGTCGAGCGCCGCCGATTTGCTCAGGCCGATCACCCCGAATTTCGCGGCGCAGTACGCCGCCGTGGCGGGGAAGCCCTTGATACCGGCACCCGAGGACGTGTTGACGATCGCGCCTCCTCCCCGCCGGAGCATCAACGGAATCTGATGCTTCATGCATATGAAGACGCTTCGCAGGTCAATGTCCAGCACTCGGTCCCACTCGTCTTCAGACAGCTCATCGATCGCGGCGGATTGCTGTTCGACTCCCGCGTTGTTGAAGGCGATGTCGAGCCGGCCAAAGGTGGCAATGGTCGCCTCCAGCGCATGCCGGACGTCTTCGGTGTTTCGCACGTCGCAGGCAATGGCCAGCGCCTTTCCCCCGAATGCTTCGATCATGCGAGCGGTATCCAGGTGGTCCTGCTCCGGAATGCCAGCCACCACCACGCTGGCGCCAGCCCTGGCGAATGCCAAGGCGGTCGCCCGACCGATACCGCTTCCGGCACCCGTGACGAACGCCACCTGTTCCTCGTGGTTCCGGCCATGTCCCATATCCATATGCGCCTCCTTCCTCATGAGTGGTCCGTGAAGCCAGCCCTCATTACCCGCCAGCCCCGCCGACCACGCAGGGGGCATCTGCCCTGGTGGGAGTCGACCTGTCTTGCGTCCGCGTCCGGGGCGGGCCGAGCGGTAGGCGTTCGGTTTCGACCAAGAACAGATCCAGCGAATTCAGCCAGTACCGGGCACGGTAGCAGATCGGGTCCAGCCGACGGTAGGGCGGAGCGTAGCGGTGGCGGGGAACCGTGTCTTTCCCGAGCACACCATGAGGCTGGGTCGCCGGTCAACGTTGCCGCTCGTTGTTGACTCCCCAAAATCGGGCTGCTACCATCTAGAACAATCGATAATAGATTATTGATGAACGCTCCATGCCCCACGGCATGCCCGTGATGAGATCAACGAAGGAGGTGTTGGGTCCCCGCTAACCCATTTCCAGCCACACCGGTGGCCCGTTGGTAGCCGTAGGAACGCTCATTACATTGCATGAGAAGGAGCACATCTTGGACGACAAGGCGAATCGAAACACCTCGTTCACTCTTCAGACTCCGCGCATGTCGCGCCGGCGATTGGTGGCGGGAGCCTCGGCGCTCGCCCTCGCAGGCACGCAGGCTGGTGTCATCTCGAACAAGGTCACGGCCTATCACCGTCAGGAGGGCGGGTTCAGCGGCAAGATCCGGATGCAGGCCGGGCACTACACGCCATCCCAGAACATGGAGAAGTCGGAGAACAACCCGGTTCCCATCGAGCAGTTGCAGGTGGTCGCCGATGCCTACACGGCGATGTACCCGGATGTGGAGATCGAGTTCGTGCGTGTGCCCGAAGGCACGGACGCCCGCGTGTGGACGGTTACCCAGCTGACCGGCGGCATTGCCCCCGATATCGTGTGGACCCAGTCGTTCGATACCAACCGCGATGTTGGCAAGGGCTGGTGGGTGAACATCCTGCCGTACATGGAGCAGCCGAATCCCTACGTGGCGGAGGGCGCGGCTGGCAGCGTGGCGTGGCTCGACCAGTTCTTCGAAGGGCCAACCGGCGCCAAGTTCGCGCCCAATGGCGAGCTCTACGTGGTTCCCTACGATCTGGTGACCACCTTCTTCTTCTATAACAAGAGCCATTTCGAAACGGCTGGGGTCGAGGTTCCGACCACCTACGCCGGCCTGATCGAGGTCACGGCCGCGCTCAAGGATGCCGGGATCGTGCCGTACAACGGCCTGCAGTGGTCCACCCCGCAGCTTGGCGAAATGGTGATCGGGGGATGGGCGGACCAGATCGAGCCGACTGGCGCCGCCGGGGCGTACACCCAGAAGGACATCGCGCTCGCGATTCTCGATGGCATCTACGACGCGACCAAGCCGGAGTACCAGGACTGGCTCCGCCTGCGCAAGGATGGCGTTCCGTACTGGTCCGAGCAGTGGGCCGCCGATGCCACCACCACCAAGTTCGACCTCCAGTTCAGCCAGGGCCGGCTTGGCATCTACGAGGACGGCAGCTGGCGGTTCGGCCTGCTGAAGGCCAACGACCAGCTCGACTTCGAGTGGGGATCGTTCTTCATGCCGACGCTCGAAAAGGGTACCGGCACCGGACTCTCCGAGTACGCGACCGGCAAGCCTGCCCCGGCGATCGGTGGCGCGACCGCCGCGCAGTATGGCATTACCGGCACCGCCGAGAAGAACGGCACGGTCGACCTGTGCATCGACTGGCTGCGGTACCTCACGGCTCCCGAGCAGGCGTCGGCCATTATCTCCGAGAAGGGGCAGTTCCTCCCGAACATGCGGGATGTGGACGTCAACGAGGACCTCAAGGGGCCGCTGGAGGCTGTGTCCAGCGGTGTCGGCGAGGCAGGCATGATCGCCTACGGCGACAAGATCGACGCCGAGGCGGGCGCCAAGATCGACACGGCCAGTGCCAACTACCTGCTGGGACGGGCGGAACTCGAGCCGACCGCGGCGGAGATTCAGGAACTCCTCTACGCCCAGGCCGAGAAGGCAGCCGACGAGAACGGCTGGCGCTAACCGTTACGTGTGCGGGGCGGAAGCAGGCAACCTGCTTCCGCCCGGTGCCGTGGGTCGCAACGTGAGGACGCTGAGTCGTGACCATGCAAGCATCTTCATCAACGCTGGCGTTGCCACCGTATCAACGCCAAAAGAACACCCTGTGGCGCCGTATCGTCAAGTCGCGCTATTACTATCTGCTGCTTGTACCGTGTTTTACGCTCCTCATTCTCTTTAACTATTACCCGGCGTTCCTCGCGCTTTGGGGATCGATTTTCACGCTGGACTACGGCCGGGAGGGAGAGTTCATTGGGCTGCAGAACTTCCGGGACCTGTGGTCGGATGCAACGTTCCGTAAATCGATAAGCAACGTTCTTCTGCTCACGGGGTTTGGCGTGATCACCACGGTGACCATGCCGATTTTCGTGGCCGAGTGGATTTTCCGGCTGCGGTCGGATCGGGCCCAGTATTTCTATCGCATCATCATGGTCTGGCCCGCCATCGTTCCCGGCCTGGTGACCCTGCTGCTGTGGCAGTTTATTTACGATCCCTACTATGGCTTGCTCAATGCGATGCTGGACGCGGTTGGCCTGGAAGAGTGGGCCACCAAGGCCTGGCTGGCCGACCCCGACCTGGCCCTGTACGCGCTGATGGGGAGTGGATTCCCATTCGTGGGTGGCATTGGCGTGCTCATCTACCTCGCCGGGCTCCAGAGCATTTCAGTCGAGATTTACGACGCCGCCAAACTCGACGGCGCCAGCGGATTCCGCCAGTTCCTGACCATCGACCTGCCCCTGATCAAGGGCCAGATCCGGCTGAACATCGTGCTGTCGGTCATCGCCGGGCTGCAGGCCCTCACCGGCCCGCTGGTGCTGACCAATGGCGGCCCGGTCGATTCCACGATGGTGCCCGGCCTGTACATGTACCAGCAGGCGTTTACGTATGGTCGCCTGGGATACGCATCGGCCATCGGGGTGGTGGTCTTCATCGCGGTGTTCGTGCTCACCGTGCTCAACATGACCCTGTTCCGGGACAAGGACTAGCTTTCCGGATGATGGGTAAACGGAGGAACCGGCATGGTTGAAACACTGTATCGCCCAGAGGTCGAGGTCACGCCGGCCGCGGCTCATGCGGGTTACACCACGGACCGCTGGAAGAATGCCAAGGCGGACTGGTGGAAACACCTGCTGCTGATCATCATCAGCTTCTTCCTGTTCGTGCCGTTCGTGATGACGCTGATCATCTCGTTCAAGAGCCTCAATCAGTTCAACGTCGAGCCGTTCATGCCGACATTCCCGCTGCACTGGTCCAACTACCAGGAAGCCGGGGAGGTGGTGCTGCCGTACATCTGGAACAGCATCGTGGTCTGCGGGATCGCCTGCATCGGAACGGTGGTGATCGGGTCGCTCACGGCGTATGTGTTCGCCTCGTTCTCGTTCCCGGGCAAGGAAATCCTCTATTACTGCATTCTCGCCCTGCTGATGGTGCCGAGCATCCTCACGCTTGTGCCGACCTTCGTGGTTGTGCGCAACCTGAACCTGCTCGACACGAACTGGGCGCTGATCCTGCCCTGGATCGCCGGCGGCCAGGTGTTCGCCATCTTCATCTTGCGCACGTTCTACGCCGCGATGCCGAAGGACCTGTTCGAGGCGGCCAGGCTCGATGGCGCGGGTGAGCTGGCGATTTTCGCCAGGATCGCCGTGCCGCTCTCGAAGTCGATCCTGGGCGTGGTCGCCATCTTCAACATCCTGGGCACCTGGAACGACTTCCTGTGGCCGCTCATCACCATCAGCAGCCAGGATTCCTACCCGCTGGTGCTTGGCCTGTATCGCTTCCAGTCGCAGTATTACACGGTGTGGGGACCGCTGATGGCTGGCTACGTGATCGGCACGATTCCGCTGATTGTCCTGTTCGCATTCACCAGTAGCCTCTTCGTTCAGGGGCTTGCCGCCGGAGGCATCAAGCTGTGACGTCACCTTCCAATCCAGGGCGCCACCGGGCCGCGATCATTGGGTGCGGCCGGATGGCCCACGGCCACGCGCGGGCGTATCTCGACGATCCTCGCACCGACCTGGTGGCCTGCGCCGATATCTTCGAGGATGCGGCGAACGGGTTCGCCAGTGAGTTTGGCATCCCGGCCACCTACACCAGCTACCAGGAGATGCTGGAGACCGAGAAGCCCGATGTGGTGAGCATCTGCACGCATCACCAGCTTCACGCGCCGATGACGATCGACACGGCCACCATCGCCGCGCCGAAGGCGATTCTGTGCGAGAAGCCAATCGCGCTCGACCTCGGTTCGGCCGACGAGATGATCGCGGCCTGCGAGCGGAGCGGCACGCTGCTGGTGGTGGGGCACCAGCGCTACTTCGACCGCCAGTCGGAAGCCGTGCGGAAGGCGCTGGCTTCTGGAAGCGTGGGCGACATCCTGTTCGTGGAGGCGTTCGGCCACCCGCGTTCCAGCCTGCTGGTCGATTCCACGCATACGGTCGATCTGGTTCGCTCGTTTCTCGGCTATCCGAAGGGAGAGTGGGTGCTGGGGCAGTTCGATGCCCGCGAGCACCGGTCGGCCTGGGGGCAGCAGATCGAGGACTGCGCCCTGGCCTGGATTGGGTTCGAGGGAGGCGTTCGCCTGCTGCTGGGGGCCGGGTCGGTGATGGGAGACACGCCCGACCAGCGAATCTCCATCTCGCCAGAGCCGGTCGAGGGCGGTACCTATCACCGGATCGTGCTTCACGGGACGAAGGGGCGGCTGGTGCTCGACGGGGACCGGCCGATCGATGACCGGCCGCTGGTGACGCTGCATCGCGGAGAGGAGGTGGAGGTGCTGTACACCGCCGAGGAGTTCCACGGCGATCCGACGTACTCGTCGGTGACGAAGGAGGCGTCGGCCATGATCGACTGCCTGGAGCAACCGGGGTTGAGCCATCCGCTGGAGGGGAAGAGCGCGAGGGCTACGCTGGAGATCCTGATGGGGATTTACGAGTCGGCCCGGCGCAGGCAGGCGGTGCGGCTGCCGCTGGATGTGACGGACAACCCGCTTCTCACGATGCTGGCCGAGGGCGTTGTGTAGTCCGTTCCAAACCATCGGACCCAGAGCCACGCTACCAGGGTTAGTAGTGTGGCTCTGTCGTGACCGGCGTACCTCTATTGACGATACGCGATACGTAAGAGATAATACGGGCTAGGTGGGAGGTTGAACATCCGAATCAGTATCTCACGGTAATGGTCCCGATAATCGGTGGAGATTTGGAAGATTGCGCTTCGGATTCCTGCGAGGAGAATTGCTTGCCATCCAGATTTCGGGACCGAGATACCAGAAAGTTCGCTAACGGTGAATACGCCAGACGACTCGCTGGAGTGCCCACGCGCCGTGCTCAAATCGCTCTGGACCGCCTTGAACAAGCAACAGGCCTGGTGGACCTTCGTCAACCGCCTGGCAATCGTTTCGAGAAGCTCAAGGGAAACCGTGAGGGGCAATACAGCATTCGTATCAACGATCAATGGCGAGTGTGTTTTGAATGGCCCGACGGCAGCGACGAACCATTCAATATCGAAATCGTGGACTACCATGATTAGGCAGGCGAGGTGAAGCCATGACCCGACCACCAACCCATCCAGGCGAGCACATCGCGGTTGAGCTCGAAGAACTCAACATGTCGGCTACCCAGTTGGCGAAACATCTGGGTATTCCCCCCAATCGCGTAACCGAGATCATCCGGGGACGCCGGAGCGTGACGGCGGACACCGCGCTGCGGTTGGCTGCCTGGCTCGGAACCACACCCGAGTTCTGGATGAACCTGCAGCGAAATTACGACCTGAAGACCGCCGAGCAGGAACACGGTGAGGAAATTCGCCGGACCGTTCGCCGGTATGATGCCGCGGCCTGACGGGGGGCGCCGCGACCAGCGGAAGGCCATTCACCGGCACGTTCGCCATGGAGACGTTCGCGATGATGCCGGTTAGTAACCATCTTTGCAACCCCCATCCGGGAACCGGGTCTGCTCTTTTTCTTGGACGGATGGACGTCGCCAGCGCCACGC
>JAEWEG010000078.1 GCA_023389575.1 Chloroflexota bacterium
TGACCAGACAACACCGGCGGACGGCCACACGTCGTCCGCCGGTGTTTCGCGTGCACGAACTCGTGCGTCGAAACCCAAGGCGGGCGCCACTCCCCAGCGGAAGGGCCCAAGGTCGCTGATCGAAACCGCCGGGCCAGCCCCGGACGATTCGCTCGCCTCGATCAAGCTGACCGTTGGCGTGATTGGCGGCACCCACGGCGTGCATGGCGAACTCAAGCTCAAGCTCCTCACCGATCACCCCGAGCACCTGCCGTCCATTCGCACGGTCTACCTGGGCGAGAGCGATGAGCCGACCAAGGTGACGGGCTTCCGGTTCCATGGCGATCAGGGCCTGATCACGCTCGAAGGCGTCGACAATCCCGAGGACGGCAAGCGTCTCGGCGGCCTGAAGGTGCGAATCCTTGGGTCGGACGCGGCGCCGCTGGAGGAAGGCGAGTACTTCCTGTTCCAGCTCATCGGCCTGAGGGCGGAAACCGAATCCGGCGAATCAGTCGGCGTGGTGACCGACCTGCTGGAGACTGGCGCGCACGATGTGCTGGTGATCCGGCCAGAATCCGGGGACGAAATCCTGGTGCCGAACCATCCGGAATACGTGCGAAACATCCTGCCAGACGAGGGCAGGATCGTGATCGTGCCACCGGTCTACCTCAACTAGGGCCGGCTCCCGCGCGCTCCGCCTCTCATCCCTGAATAGCCTCGAATCCAACCAATCTAACCTGCCGAGCCGGGCTCCGCGAACCGCTTGGTGATGACCCAGCGGTTGTCGCCGTTCGGTTGGCGGGTGTAGTCCAGGTCATCGGACGCGGCATGGGCGATTGGCAGCCCCCAGCCGTGATCCAGATCCATGTTCTCGAGCGCCGCGCGCATGTCCGGTATTCCACTCGCGGGGATCAACACATATGGTGTTCCCCGGTCGAGCAATGTCGCCTGCATCCTGTCGGGGAAACAGGCGAACGTGAGCTGAAAGTGCTCGGTGGGCGCCGATCCCTGGTAGGCATGCCGGACGATATTCCCGGCAATCTCGCCCACGGCGGAATCGAACAGCGCCCTCCACCGCCCATCGACCTGGTCCGTCGTCACCTCATTCGCGGCCGCCCAGAACTCTTCGAGCAGCGCATGAACGGCATCCAGCCCATCGAGTGAGACTGGCGCCTCACCCGTCACCTCGACCAACGGACCATCATTCGTCGTAGCCACTGAGCGCCTCTTCCACGGTGGGATACAGCCGGAACACCTGGTCGAGCGATGTGAGGACGAAGAGCGCGGATGGCTGGTCTCCTGCGGCGGCGATCCGGAGGTCGCCTCCCGCCTGCCTGGCCGTCCTGAGCCCGCTCACGAGGGCGCTCAGCCCGGAGCTATCGATGTAATTCACGCCTTCGAGATCCACCACGAGTCGCGATCGGCCCTCGGCCACCGTAGAGCCGAACAATCGCTTAACCTCGGCCGCCGACGCAATGTCGAGCCGACCGGTCAGTCGCGCGATCGCCACTCCAGGCTTCTGATGTTCAATCGCGGTAGTCATTGCGCCCGCCATTCCCTGCTCCCCTGTTACGTGCTATCTGCCACCGGTTCCAGCCCTGCCATGAACCATGGCGGCGGTTCCGTCCGTCGCGATGACCGGCTCCTCCGCCGGTCGATACAGCGCGCCGACAAGCACGGCGCTCAACGCCAGTATGTCGTACAGCGCCCACAGGATGTTGACGACGATGGGCACCAGGTCGGGATCGGACGCAAAGGCGATTCGCCCCAGTCCAACCACGACCGCCAGGCTCAGCAGGACCATGAACGCGAGTTGTGGCCGGATGAGGTGGAGTGAAGCGCCCTGTTGCCGGGTTTTCGGGGTTACGACAAAGCCCAGCTTCCTGCCGAAGTAGACGCTGCCGACGGCGCTGGTGACAGCCTTGATCCAGATCGGGAACAGCGCCAGGCTGTACTGCTGGCCACGCCAGGTTGGCAACCCCCACGCCACCACGATGAACAACGCCTGGTTGATGATGAGATAGGGAATGAGCCGCCAGAAGAACTCGTCGGAAAACGCGCTGACCGGCGTCCAGCCAAAGAACAGGTAGAGAACCGGGGCCGAGAGATAGATAACGGCGAAAAAGCCAGCGAGGTATGACCACATGGTGGCGAAGTACATCAGTCGCTGCATTGGCTTCAGGCCAGGATAGGTGAGCGGGTTCTCGCGAAGCATCACCTGAATCGTTCCCTGCGCCCAGCGCAGCCGTTGCTGGAGGGCGGTGCCGAGGTCCTCCGGCGCGAGACCGTGAACAAGGATGGTGGGATGGAACACGGACTTGTAGCCAAGCGAGTGCAACCGCATCGCCGTCGCCATGTCCTCGGTGACTGAGATCGTCGAGAGCGGCATCACTGGGGTTGCCTCAAACGCCCGATCGACGTCGACCCGCAGGAGGAGTTCCCGGATCTCGGCGATCCCCTGCAACGGGGAGGTGTCCCGGGACGTGAATTCCGCCGCCACGGCCGGGTCATCAAGCAATCCGACGAGGCGTTCGGCCACCTCGCTTTCAACCTGGTAGCCGGGAATGTCCGCCAGTTCCCTGGCGATATCGTTGAAGTCCTGACCCACGAGGTCCCGCGCCGCCTGCTGTGCCCGCCTCTGGAATCGATAGGTAACCTCGGCCAGGTGATCTCCAGCAGAGAGGTCCCGCCGGGCGTCGACCACGGCTGCCCGCAACTCAACGACGGCTTCCGAGGTACGAGCATCCTGCTCGGACGCGGCGACGGCATCCAGACGTTCCTGGGCCTGGGACAGGATATTCTGCAATTGCTGTCGAAGATCGCGCGCGTAGTTCACCAGGCCGGCATGGACCAGGGCGTCACGCCGGACGACGGCGTTCGACCCGCAGAAGAACGCGGCGTTCCAGCCATCCTTGGCTTCCTGGATCGGGCCATAGAACAGTGGCGCCTGGCTTCCGAACGGGTCGCCCTCGGGCACGTTCTTAAACCACTGCGGTGTCTGGACGAAGGCCACCGTCGAGTCCTCGAAGTAGCCCAGCGTCTCGTCCAGCATGTTGGGGAACGGTACCTGGTCGGCGTCGAGTATCAGGAGGAAATCGCCATCCGTCTGGTCCAGCGCGTTGATCAGGTTGCCGGCCTTGGCGTGCCGGTCCTTGCCTTCCCACTCGGCCGTCCGAACGATGTAGTTGCACCCAATGCGCTCCGCCATGCGGCGCATCTCGGCGCTATTGCCATCGTCGCAGATGTAGACCGAACATGGGTGGTTCAGTCGCAGGGCGGCCCGTGCTGTCTCTTCCACCAGTTCAACGGGTTCGTTGTAGCAGGTGATCAGGACATCGACCGTCTCATCACCCCATTTGGGAGGGAAGCTGAGCCGTCGCTTCCACTTCCACATGCCCCCGCCAAACAACAGGGAATCGATGAAGCTGTACGTCTCCGCGAGCAGGAGCGCGATCGCGACCGGCCAGAACACCCAGTTGATCGAGGCGGTGTAGCGCCACGTCAGGTAATACATGCCAAGAATGACGTTACCGAGGATCAGGACGCGGATGATGTACTGCCGCAGCAGGATGACGCGCTGCTGCCTTCGGGTGTCATCATCGAGTTCTCCAGCCACTGGGTCCCGCCCGCCAGCGCGACCGCTCCAGACCCATCGGATGACGCCGAGCACCAGCGCCAGGACCACGCCAAGCAGGATGGCGCTTGACACCTGCCATACCGGTAGTCGCTCGATCCACGGGCGATCGCCCCTGTCGTCGACATCCGCCGTCGCTCCCGAGTCCTGGCCCGCGACGAGCGATACGGCCTCCACCGTGGTGGTGCTTGCCGCCACGTCCAATCCGGAAGCGAATCCTATCGCGACGAGTAGCGCGAGCAGCATCAGGATTGACCGCGAGCAGCGAGAAAGGTGACCGGATGTTCGGCTCATCGTCGCGCTCATCAATCGTTGTCCTGCCGGCGAACCAGCACGAGTGTCAGGTCATCGGGCCGGGGGCCCTGGCCCGAACTCAGTCTGACCAGCCGATCGAGCGTCTGGTGGATGTTTCCCTCGTTGCCACACTGGGCCGCGACCTGCCTTGGATCATCCAGGCTCAGGTCCGGCCGTGCATCAGGGAGCCCATCGCTGTACACCACAAGAATGTCGCCTGGATCCATTGTCGTCTGGCTTTCAAGGTAATTGGTCTCGGGCATGATCCCGATCGGAACGCTCCGTTGCTGAAGGATATCGACATCGCCGCTGGAGCGCAGGATGAACGCCATCCCATGTCCGGCATCGGTAAACTGGACCCGGCCGTCGCTTGCAAGTTCGGCATGGAACAGGGTAACGAACGCATCAGACTGTTCGAGATCCTGGCTCAGGGCCCTGTTGACCGTGGTCAGCGCTCGGGCCACCGGCACCTCGTCGACCGATCGAATGGACGCCCTGGCGGTCGCCATCAGCAGCGCGGCGGGCATGCCCTTGCCAGTGACATCGCCCAGGGTCAGGCGCACGCGATCCCGGGAACCGCTCCAGTCGAAGAAGTCCCCACCAACGTCCCGCGCGGGGAGACAGATCGCGGCGAATTCGAAGCCGGGCAGGTTCGGAACGTCTCGTGGCAAGAGGTGCGCCTGGATCTCCGCCGCCCTGTTCACTTCTTCGCGGAGTTCGGCATACAGCCGCTGCCGCTCCGCCAGGAGCCGCTTGCGTTCGGTGATGTCACGGGTAATCGTGGAGGCGCCTACAACCTCACCGTTCTCATCACGGATCACCGAGAGCGTCAGCGACACGTCGAGGATTCGTCCATCTCGCGTTTTGCGACGGGTCTCGAAACCCGAGACCTGATCTCCACTGACAACCTGTTTGCGAAGCTCGCGGAGGTTGTCCATCTCGTCGTCGGGAACCAGGAGTTCGATGCGCTGCCCGATCATCTCTTCCGCCGAGTAGCCGTAGAACCTCTCGGCGGCCGGGTTCCAACTCGTGAGGTAGCCTTCCGGAGTGGTGCTATAGATCGGATCCATCGAGGTGTGGACGATGGCCGCGAGCCGGCGACGTTCCATCTCCTCCTTGCGGCGTTCGGTGATGTCCATGGAGACGCCGGCGACATACCGATTTCCGGTCAGATCGAGAATCGGGAACCGGACCGAGTACCAGGTTCGCTCCTCGCCATCGTCATCGGCGATGGTATCGATGAAGTCCTCGGTGCGGTTCGTCTCCAGCACCAGCCGGTCGTTCCTCTCCACCCGGTCAGCGGCCTCGTCGCCTTTCCACTCGCGAATGGTTCGACCGCATATCCAGGATGCCTCAACCCCAAACGCCTGTTCGAACCGCGCGTTCACGTAGACGTACCGGCCCTGCTCATCCTTCATGTAGGCGGTGAAGGGGCTGGCATTCATGAATACGTCGAACCGCTGCTGACTCTCCTGGAGCTGCAGTTTCGCGATGTATTCCTCATGCACATCCCGCACGCGAGATTGCGTGCCGAGCCAATGGCCAAGCTCGTTAACCAGCGGCTGAAACGTCACCTCGACCCATCGCGCATCTCCTGACTTGGTGATGCAGCGGCAGACAAGGGCCGCGAACGCACGCTCCTCGAACGCGCGCTCGTAGGCCTGGAGGAGTTCTTCACGATCGGAGGGGTGGACGAACGGCAAACGCTCATCGTCGAAAAGCGCGATGAATTCCTGCTCGGTGTACCCGAGGACCCGCACGACGGCCGGGCTGACGTAGGTGGGGCGCGCCTCGGCGTTGATGACCATCACCAGGGCCACGCCCTGCTCGGCGAGCAGCCGGTACCGTTCTTCCGCGGTCTTGGAGGTTGTGATATCGGTATGGATCACCATGAACCCTCCGCCATCGGACTTCCGGAGGGGACGGGCCATGAAGGTGAACCACCGCTCGCCATCAAGCTCGATGCCATAGTCGATCGTAAAGAACTTCCGTGCGCCACTGACCAAATCGACAAGGCCCGAACGAATGAATGTGCCGAACGCCCCCACGTCATGTTCGAGAACTTCTCCCAGGTATGGTTTTCCCACGACCGCGCCGGATTGTTCATTGGGTCGCAGGCGGTTGTGGAAGCGAGTCCAGGCCGGATTGACGGCCGCGATGGTCCCTTCCGAATCGAGTATCACGATTCGGCGCTGGTCCAGGGAATCGAGCAGCCCCTGGAATCGATCTCCGGCATCATCCGACCGCATCTCACGCCCTCCAGGCGAGCGTCAACCCCAGCACCCACGTTCGCATGGCGGCGTCCGCCGAGACACCCTGGGCCTCGTCAATGACCGATTTCAACCTGGGTTTCGCGGATAACGTCCGGCGAGGCATCCCCATGATGAAAACTGAATCTTAACAGGTGTTCCTTAATGGTTGCCGCACAGGAGAGTCCACGTCGAGAGCCCATTCGGGCCATGTGTCTCCCAGACATGCCATGGGTGGAACGAGGATTTTCCGGCAGGCGAGGGACGGCGTGCATCGAGGTGCTGGTCGCGGGAAGGATCGCCTGGAATGTGCCGGCGGCAGGTCAGAAGGTGGATACCACCAGCGAGCCGATCAGGATCGCCAGGACCAGCGCCGCAATCCCGGCATAACGGCGATCTCCCTGCTGGAGGAAACTCCAGGCGATGACACCCGCCGCCACCAGCGGGGTCGCGATCACCGAGAGAATGCCGAGCGCGACCAGGCTGGCGCCGTTGCCGTCCAGCAGTCCCTCAAGGATCACGACCGGCGAGCCGAGGTTTTCTGGCAACGCCTGCCGCCGGATCACCGACAGCGCGAGTCCGGCGACCAGCAGGATCACCGAGAGGCGGAAGCCTCCCTGCAATACCTGCTCCGTGCGGCCGCGAAGCGCGTGTTCTTCGGCCGACATCGTCATCGTCGCGTTGTCCCGCATGTGATCTCCCTAGGTCAGGCTGATGCCGGCCGCTTTCAGGATCATGGAAATCCCGAGGTAGGCGAGCACGACGACAAAAACGATGACCAGGCGCTGGGTCTGCATGCGGCGGGTGATCTGGGAGCCGAGCCGCGCGCCCGTGAAGATGCCGACCATCGCCGGCACCACCACCCGGGGATCGATCTGGTCGTGCGAATAGAACACGGCGGCGGTGGCGACGGCGGTCAGGCCAACCATGAACGAGCTTGTGCCAGCGGCGGCCTTGACCGGTACCTTCATAAGCAGGTTCATCAGCGGAACCTGGATCGCGCCGCCGCCAATGCCGAGCATGCCGGAAAGGACACCGGCCCCACCGCTGATGGCCATGCCGGTCTCCATCCGTTGCGGAATGTACTCGACGGTGGCCTTGGTGGCGGGATCGTCGTACGCCGAGCGCAACGCCCAGGGATCGGGCGCGTCCGGCGCGGGGGGCGGCGGCACGGTCCGCCGCTGCCGGAGCATGGAGACGGCGGAATAGATCAGCACCAGCCCAAGGACGACATTGATGGCGTTGGCGTTGACCTTCAGGGCGATCAGCGCCCCGATGATCGCGCCCGTGGCGGTGGTGATCTGGAGGAGCATCGCCATCCGGAGATTGGTGAAGCCGCTCCGGATATGCACCGTGGAACCGACGACCGAATTGGTGACCACGCAAACGGCGCTGGCGCCCACCGCGATCCGCGGGTCGATGCCGAGGAACAGGGTGAGAAGGGGAACGAGGAAGACGCCGCCTCCCAGGCCGAGCATGCTGCCGAACGTCGCCGCGAACAGGGCGGCAACGCCAATACCGATTATGAGCCACGCGTCCAAGGAGGAACTCCCGCCACAATCATGCCAGCGGAACCCTCGCTGGCAACCTCGCCGCACGATAGCATAGCGTGACCGGTTTGACATGCGGGTTCTCCGGGTGAGACTATCCATCCAGCCGGATCGTATCGGTCCGAAGCACGTTGGCATCTGAACATCTGCACCTGGGGTGATCCGATCTCGATGGATCGCCAGGCGGGGGAAGCCGGTGAAAGTCCGGCGCTGTCGCGCAACTGTGACGGATGCGATCCCATTGGGATCGGACCGGAGCCAGAGCGCCCGCTCCAGGTGTGTCAGGTTCCCATCGCGTTCAGTGGGGGCAGGCAGGCATCACGGAGACGGCTGTCCCGGCGATGCACCAGGAACAGGTGAAAGGTCCCGGTTGTGGCCGTTCTCCTTCCTCCATCTGTTGGCCCGCGATTCGCGGGCTTGTTCTTTTTAAGGTTGGAGGAATTTACATGCGATTTGGGCGAATACGAGCAATGCTGGCACTGGTGCTGGCGTTGATGGTGGGATTGGCGAGCGGGTCCCAGATGGTGGCCGCGCAGAACTCGACGCCGGCCGCATCGCCGGCTGGGACGGCGAACGGCATCGAGGGCGCGGTCGCCTGGCTTGAAGCCCAGCAACTCGAGGATGGCGGATTCCCCGGCTTCTCCGCCGAGAGCGATCCTGGCTTCACCCTGGATGTGCTGGTGGCGCTGGGCGCCGCTCGAAACAGTGGAGTCGACGCACAGGCAACGATCGACGCGGCGGTGAACTACCTGGCGGCCGAAGACCACGCGTTGGTCTTTGCCCAGACGGGCGTGGGCCAGTCGGCGAAGCTGATCCTGGGTCTGGCGGCGGTCGGGGTCGACCCGTACGAGTTCGCCAACGTGATGCCCCTCTCCATCATCGAGCAAGGCATCGACCCTGAGTCTGGCCTCTACGGAACCGGTTTGTACGACCACGCGCTCGCCATCCTGGCGCTGGCGGCGGTGGGTGAGGACGTTCCGCAACCGGCGATCGACCTGCTGGCCACAGGCCAGGCGGACAACGGCGGCTGGGGCTTCGATGGTTCACCGGACGACGCCAACGTGGACAGCAACACCACGGCGCTGGTGGTCCAGGCCCTGTTCGCGATCGGTGAAGGCGAGAGCGATGCGGCGACTGGCGGGCTTGGGTACCTCGACGCGGTGTGGAGCGACGACGGCGCAACCTACAACCTGGCGGAAGGAGCGATACCGGATTCCAACTCGACGGCGCTCGCTATCCAGGCGTTCGTCGCGGCCGGGCGCGATGTGAGCGAACTCGAACCGGCCCTGGCCGGATTCCAGAACGACAACGGGGCGTTCTTCTTCAATGCCGACGACACGATGGACAATGCGTTCTCGACGGTGCAGGCGATCCCAGCGCTCGCGGGCCAGGCGTTCCCGGTCCTGGGCGACAGTTCGTCCAGCGCGATGGTCGCGAACTGACATGCGGGATTTGTGGCCGAACCAGGCCAATCGCGTTCGCGCGCTTGTGCTGGCCCTCGTGACACTGGGTCTCCTGTGGACGCAGGCCGGAGCGACGGACAAGGTCAACGTGGCGGGTCTGCTCGTTGACTACGGCGACGGTCGCGTCTCCTATGTCGTGATTCCGTTCGAGGAAGAGAGCATCACCGGCATCGAGCTGTTCCAGCGGAGCGGACTCGACCTGCTGACCGTCGACATGGGCGGGATGGGCGCGGCGGTGTGCGAAATCGAGGATGTCGGCTGCGACCTCAGCGCCTGCCGAACACGGATGTGCCAGACCGGCGATCCGGACTCTCCGTTCTGGCGGCACATGATGAGCACCGACGACGATACCTGGCGATTTTCCACCCGCGGAGCCAGCGCCACCGCCGTCGAGGATGGCGATGTGTTCGCCTGGTTCTGGAGCGGAGGCGACCCAACGGGCCCCTCGCTGTCGCTCGACGAACTGGCGCGGCAGGCGGGCCTCGACCTGGACGAGGTCCGGCAATCAGCGCCGGGCGACCTCAACGCGACCATCGTAACCATTGGCGGTGAACTCGACGAGGACGACCCGACCAGCAATTGGCAAGTCCTCACCGGTGCGGCGGTCCTGCTGGCGGTGGCCGCGCTTGGTGGCTTCGCCCTGTACCGCTCGCGGCCGCGCGACGCGCCATGACCCCCGCGAGCGATCTGGATTCCCGGACCTGGCTGATGTGGGCCTTCGCCGCCATGTTGCCCCTGCTCCTGGGTCGCAACCCGTGGCTGACCATGGAAATCCTCATCATCGTGCTGGTGGTGCGGGGGACCTGGCTGGACCGCCACGCGGCCCAGGGCAACGCCTGGTTCCTTCGAATCGCGCTCGTGATGGCGGCGATCGGAGTGGTGTTCAACGTGCTGACGGTGCACGCCGGTGACCTGGTGTTCGCTTCTCTGCCGGATGCCTGGCCCGTGATCGGCGGAGACCTGACCTGGAACGCGGTCGCCTACGGCCTGGTCAGCGGCCTCACCCTGTTTGGGCTGGTGCTCACTGGCATCACCGTGGCGGCGTTGATTCGCTGGGTCGACCTGTTTCACCTCCTGCCGCCCAGGCTGGCGCCGATCGCGGTGACGGGTTCAGTGGCGTGGGCGTTCCTGCCACAGACGGCGATCGCCTGGACTAACATCCGGGAGGCGATGGCGATGCGTGGTCACCGCTTCAAGGGCGCGCGCGATTTCGTGCCGATCCTCGTTCCATTGCTGGCGAGCGGGCTCGAGCGCTCGCTGGCGATGGCGGAGGCCCTGGAGGCCAGGGGCTTTGGCGTGTCCGTTGGGGGCCTGGCGGACGAGTCACGACGCCGAACGGGCGAGCTGCTCCACGGCGCGCTCCTGATCGTGGGGCTCGTCGGGCTGGCGGTCGCCGCCTATTGCCTAGCGACTGGACAGGTGTGGTGGGCGGTCGTGGCCGGGTTGTGCGCGGCGGCGGCGCTCCTGCTTCTGGGCCGCATCGCTCCGGCCCGAGGGCCGCGCACCACCCGCTACCGTGAACTGATGCTCCGGCGAGCCGACCGGCTGACGATGGGCGGCGCCCTGGTCGCGATCGGCGCGGTTGTGACGTGGTCGGCGGCACACCCCGAGACGATGCAATTCGATACGTACCCAACCATGGAGATTCCAACCGTCGAACCGTTGCTGATGGCGGCGCTTTCATTGCTGCTCGTGCCCGCCTTCCTGCGCGCGCCGGAAGCGAGGACGCCATGACCGACACCCTGCCGCCAATGGCGGAAATGACCGATGTGGCCTATCGCTACCCTGGCCGGCGGGAGTCCGCGCTGTTCGAAGAACGGTGGACGGTCGAGGCCGGGTCCTTCGTGCTCGTGGTGGGCCGGTCGGGAAGCGGGAAGTCAACCCTGCTGCGTTGCCTGAACGGGTTGGTTCCGCACTTCTCCGGCGGGGCATTCGGTGGCGTGGTCCGGGTCAACGGACGGGACACTCGCGATCTCGGACCGAGAGACTTGAGCCCGGACGTCGGATTCGTGTTCCAGGACCCTGAATCACAAATGGTGACGGATCGGGTCGACAGCGAGATCGCGTTCGGCCTGGAGCAGCATGGCGTCGACCGGATCACGATGCGGAAGCGGGTGGAGGAGGCGCTGGACTACCTGGGAATCGAGCCGCTGCGTCACCGGCGCCCTCAGGAGCTTTCCGGCGGCGAGCGTCAGCGAGTGGCGATCGCGGCAGCCCTCGCGATCCAGCCAAAGCTGATCGTCCTGGATGAGCCGACAAGCCAACTCGATCCGTGGAGCGCGGAAGATGTGCTGACGGTCCTGACCCGTCTCAATGACGATTTCGGCCTGACCGTGGTCATCGCGGAGCACCGGCTCGAACGGCTGATGAGCCGGGCGGACGTGGTTCGGTACATGGAAGGTGGCGACACACCACCCGTTTCCGGTTCTCCGCGCGAGATCGCGGCCAGGATCGACGCCGAACCATTGCCGCCAGTCACGCGGCTGGCGAGAGGCCTGAACCATCCGTTCCTGCCGCTGACCGTGAAGGAAGCACGTTCGACATTCTCGCGGGAACTCATCGCGGGGAGATCGCCTATCGAGGGTCCCGCCTCGGCCGGCGAGGTCGTTGCCTCGGTGAAGGGAGCGACGGTCACGCTGGGTGGCCGGGCGGTGCTGGAGAACCTTTCGGTGGACATCCGGGAAGGCGAACTCGTGGCGCTGATGGGTCGCAACGGAAGCGGAAAAACGACGCTATTGCGAACCATCGCGGGCCTGCAGCCGGTAACCGGAGGTGAGGTCGTCACACTCGGGCTCGACATGTCCCGGCATGAACCCGCGGACCTTAAAGGGAAGGTAGGGTATGTACCCCAGCAAGCGACCTCCCTGTTCTTCCGGGAGCATCTCAGGGACGAACTGGCGTTCACCGGCAGGTCGCGGCGGACGAGCGTGGATATCGAAGGCGTGCTGCGCCAGTTTGGGCTGGAGGGGAAAGCGGACGCGCATCCGCTCGACCTTAGCGGAGGTGAGCGCGAACGCGCCGCGATGGCGACGGTGATGGGGGGAAATCCCCGCATGTTGCTGCTGGACGAACCAACCCGCGGGATGGACGCCTGGCGAAAGCACGAGCTCGCCCGTCACCTGAAAGCACTCCAGGCACGCGGTGTCGCCATCGTGATGGTGACGCATGATGTGGAACTGGTGGCGGAATGTGCCTCCCGGGTGGTCATGCTCGGCGACCGTGAGGTCCTCACCGACGGCACGCCACGGGATGTGCTGACCGGCTCGCTTTCCTACACGACCCAGGTAAACAAGGTGTTCGGCGGGCGGTGGCTGACCGTGGAGGACATCACGTCCAACGCGCGGGCGGACGGGTAGCGGACGGCGCCCTAGCCGCCGTTCTCCGGATTCGGCACGTCGCTTTCGGTCGCGGGATCGAGGTTCTCGGCTCGAAAGCGGTTCTCTGGGTCCCACAGCATCCAGCCAGAGGTGCCGTGTTCGTTGGCGGCCGCGATCTGCGCGCGGACCTGCTCCGGGCCGTAGGGCGTCATGCCGTACAAGTCGAAGTCCTGCAGCCACGGCCGGATTTGCAGCGACCGGCCGCCAAGCCGCTCGACGCCACCCTGGAGGCTGATATCCACGATCTCGTACGGGAAGTCGTTTGGATGCCCGGGCAGACCGAACTGTCCCTCCGAGTAGTGGGATGGGTAGACCATCGGGCTCAGGTAGTCCACGTGCTGGGCCAGGCTGGCGAAGTGCTGGCCAATTCCAAGGTCGTCATCGACCACCATGGTGAATCCGAAAACATCGGCCGACTGCCGAGCGCCGGTGGGGAGCAACCGGCGCCGCGATTCGTCGAGAAAGCCTTCGATGGCGGCCTGGCGCGCTTCCTGGGTGTAGGGTTGGCCAAAGTCCATCGTGGTGAGATCACCGTCGGAGGGGAAGCGGATGTAGTCGTACTGGATTTCGTCGAATCCGGCCGTGGCGGCCTCCACGGCAAGGTCGAGGTTTGGCGTCCACAACTCGCGCTCCATCGGGTTGACCCAGGCAACTCCATTGAAGTCGCGCCACGGCCCACCGGACACGGTATCGCGGATCGCGAGGTCGGGATGCGCCTCGGCGACGATGCTGTCCTTGAACACCACGAGGCGGGCGATGGTGTAGATGTTTGACTGGTCAAAACGATCGAGCAATTCGGCGAGGTCGTAGGCGGGCCGGACGGCCCCTGCCTCGTGATAGAACTCCACACCTGTCTCGTACCAGATCCATTCTTCCTTGATGTCGACCACCACGGCGTTGGCGTTCGTGGTGTTGATGATCTCGATGAGCGCGTCGACCTGGTCGAGCGACGTGGTGACCACCGGATTGAAGTAGAGGGCGTGGATCGGCCTCACGTCGAGCCGAACGATGAGACGGGGATCGAAGTCGGCGGGCGTGACTCGATGATCGCGGTACCCTGCGGCGCTGACCCGCAACGCGTTCGGGTTCTCGATGGCACCGGCCTCGAACGAGAAGATCCCGTCGGCGCCCGTGATCGCCAGATCCGCTCCATCGGAAATCCGGGCACCCTGGATCGGCGCGCCATTCCCATCGAGCACCATTCCTTCGATGGACGGTCCATGAGGCGTGGCTGGCTGGGCGCTGGAATCGCCGGCGGTCAACACCACGGCGAGCCCTACCAGGACGACGATCGCCAGCGCGATGCTTGCGGGGATGACGCTCCGAAGCGGGTATCCGATGGACTGAATCCTACGTCTCATTACGAGATTCATTCAGAGGTCCGAATCGGGCGATCGCGGCGCCGGCTTGCCGGGGAAGGCGAGGCGACCGGGCTCGCTGGCGGTGTCGCCGAGGTGGGCGAAGCGATTGGCGTGGAGTCGTCCGCGAAGCCTCCCGGGTGATAGTTGTTGTTCGGATCCCAAAGCATCCAGCCGGAGACGCCATACTCCTCGGCGGCCTCGATTTGGGCGCGCACCTCGGCGTCGCCATAGGGCGTCAGGCCGGGGAAGCTGAAGTCCTGGAGCCAGGGACGAACCCGCAGCATGTCTCCATCGAGCTTTTCACCGGCGCGGCGCATGCTGATGGCGGTCGACTCGTAAGGAAAGTCGTTTGGATGGCCATCGACGGCGAGCGAGCCGTTTGGCCAGTGGGATGGGTAAATCATGGGGCTAATGTAATCCACATGCTGAGCGACAAGTGGGAAATTCTGACCGATCCCGAGATCATCGTCGACGATAACGGTGAAGCCAAACACATCGGCGGAAGTCCGGACGCCCAATGGTGCAAGTCGCTCCTGGGAACGTGAGAGGAAACCGTTGATCGCCTTCTCCCGGTTCTCCTGGGTGTTGTCGAGTCCGAAGTCCATCGTCGAGAAATCGCCATCGGTGGGGAACCGCACATAGTCATACTGGATCTCGTCGAAACCAAACCCGGCGGCCTCGACGGCGAGTTCGATGTTGGCGTCCCACAGGGCGTGAACCATGGGGTTCACCCAGGCAACGCCATTGTCGTCGCGCCACAGGTCGCCGGTCTGGTTGTTCAGCACCGCCAGGCTGGGATCGTGCTGCGCGACGAGGCCGTCCTTGAAGACAACGAGCCGGGCGATGGTGTAGATGCCCTCGGCCTCGAAACGAGCGACCAACTCCCGCATATCCATCACCGGGCGGACCGTGCCGGCCTCGACAAAAAGTTCGACCTGGGAGTCGTAGTAGATGATCTCTTCCTTGATGTCGATGACGACGGCATTGGCGGCGGTTGAACTGATCATGTCGATGAAGCGCTGGATGTCTTCTTCGTTCCCGGACATGTTGGGGTTGAAGTAGAGCGCCCTCACTGGCTGGAGTTCGAGCGATATCGAAAGCCGTCCGGGCTCGGCGTCAGTCTTTCCCTCCCACAAATGGTAGCCGGACGCCATCACGGTCAGGCTATTTCCCTTGGCATCCAGCTCGAAGAGGCCGTCGGCGCCGGTAACCGCCATGGTCACGCCGTCGGTGACGATGGCACCCTGAATCGGCTCGCCACCGTCATTGCTGATCAACCCTTCGATACGACTCGCCGAGGTGGGTGTCGCGGCTGGCGTTCCAGCTGTGGTCGGCGTACCGGACATCGTGGGCGTGCCGGACATCGTGGGCGTGCCGGACACCGATCGCGGTGGCGAATCGGTGTGCGTTGGGACGCCGGTCGAAGGAGCGATGGGTGGGCTATCATCGGCGGCGGAGGCCGCCTCGGTGGGCTGGATCGCGGATGTGCGAGGCGGGACTCCGTCCCCATCATCGAGCCGGGCGGCGGCGACCGTCGCGACGAGCGCGACCAGGGCCGCCAGCAGGAGGAAGCTGTGGGACCAGGATATCCAGGGAAGGGGGGCACCAGGAGGAACGGAAGGTATACGTGGCACTTCGACTCAAGACCAAACGCGTCAGGTTCAGGGACCCAGGAAGCGCCGTTGACCGGCGCGTCGTCACCAGCGTGACGTTCGTTCCATGATGGTGCCCGCGCGGGGTCGGGAACAAGCAGCACGGGCCGCCTGTTGGTCCCTGGCTGGCCCGGGAGTTTGGTCCTGGCGCCTCCCGGAAGGATGCCGGCGCCACCAGTTCGCCTGCCGCTTCTGGTATGTCTGGAACGAACGAAGCCCATCCGGCGCGGGCCGGATGGGCTTCGTGTGCTTCGAGGATGGGCGAGATCTAGTAGCGGACGGTGGTCCCCGCCTCGGCGGCCTCGGTTTCAAGCTGCTGGAAGCGTTCCGACGCGGTCCAGTTGATGGTGGCGAGGTCTTCACTCAGCTTGCCGACCATGTAGCGAAGTTCGCTGGCCATGGCGCAGAACTGGAACCCCTGGCCGATCCGGAAGTTCACGCCCTCGGCGCCGGAGGTGTGAATACCGGTGGCGACGCCGTGCTTCTTGCACGTATCGCGAATCGTCATGATGGCCTCGACCAGTTCCGGGTTGTCGCTTTCCAGCGGCACGCCCAGGCCCAGACCCATGGAGGCGGCGAGGTCGTTCGGGCCGATGAAGCAGGCATCGACGCCTGGCACGGAGAGGATCTCGTCGGCGTTGCGAACGCCTTCGATGTGCTCGATCTGGAGGACAACGAGGACCTGCTCGTTGGCGGCGCGGAAGTATTCGGCGCCGGACGAATCCCAACTGAGGGCGTGGCGACCGCCGCCGACGCTTCGATTGCCATCCGGATAGTAGCGCGCGGCCTGAACGGCCCGCTCGGCCTCTTCGCGGGTGTTGACCATCGGCACGACCACACCCCAGGCGCCGGCGTCGAGCACGCGCTTGAAGTTCTCGGGCGAGTTCCAGGGAATCCGCACCATCGGCGCGATGCCGGCGGCGGTCATCGAGGCGAACATCTGGGCGAGCGTCCTGATATCCACCGGATTGTGCTCGGCGTCGACCACGAGCCAGTCAAACCCAACCTTGCTGATGTATTCGGCGGCCTCGGGCGAGGGCAACGACAGCCACGTACCGATCGACGGCTCACCAGCCTCGAGACGCTTCCGAACATGATTGACACGCATGGCCTTTACCCGTTTCCCTTGTGCTCCGGTCACGTACCATGTGATAGCAACGTGGACCTTCGATGCGACTGGTCACCTTCGTGATCTGTGCTGGACACGGTACCAGAGGTTGGCGAAGTGCGACAGGGGGACCTTCGCGAGGTGGCGACGCTCTTGGCCCCAACCTTCCTCAACTCCCGATCCGGTCATGCCCGGCGCGAAAATAGTCCTGGGCCGTAGATATCTCATTATGTGCATCATCGCGATAATGTGATTGCGAAGCCCCGATTATGCCCGAATTGAGGTCACGATAGGCCACGACTTGTGAAGATTTTCCTAATCTTTACAGGCCTTCGTGCAGGCACTACAAATACACCATCGTTTCCTTCAGGAACTGAATAGTGGCTGGATGAACCCGAGGCGGACCCCCACGGGGGTAATCCCTGTGGCACCCGCCGGGCACTCGAACGCCGGGCTGAGCATGTCTCCAACCCGGCATTCGGCGTGCTCCACGAAGCCCGACCTCAGGGCGTGATGATGACCTTACCCGTCTCCCCGCGATCGAACGCGGGAAAGATATCGATGGCGTCCTCGAGGGACACGGTGTGCGTCACCATCGACTCAAGCGGGACATCGTTCTTCTGCACGAAGCCGAGTATGTCCTCATACACGTCGATCGGGAAGACGAACGAGCCCATCAGGGTCAACTGCTTGTTGATGAACGAAGACGGGGTAATCGAGGGTTCTCCCGAGCCAAAGCCAACGAAGGCCACCTTTCCGCGCCGCCCGGTGACGTTCACGGCGGATGCCTGGGCCACCGGCGCCCCGGACGATTCGAACGCGGAGGATACCCCTCCGTTTCCGGCCCAGGCGCGAATGGCGGCCGGAACATCCTCGGAGGTTGCGTCGACGACGCGCTTCGCGCCGAGCTTCGTGGCCAGTTCCATCCGGTAGGGGCTCATGTCCACCCCGATGACCTCGGCGCCCATCGCCTGGGCGAACAGCAGGCCAGCCAGGCCGACCGGCCCGAGCCCAAAGACCGCGACGGTCGACCCGACCCGGGCGTCGAGCTTCGTCATCACCTGATAGGCGGTGCCGCCGACGCACATCAGCATCGCGCCGAACGCGAACGAGGCGGACTCGGGCAGGGGCAGGCAGTTCCGAGCGTCCGTGAGCAGCAGTTCGGCGTCCGGACCATGGATGGGACCGCCGTAGCCCTGGGTGTCGGCGCACCACATGATGTCGCCCCCGCGACAGTCCTGGCAGTGACCGCATCCACGATAGTGATAGACGGCGACGCGGTCCCCGACATTGATGCCGGTGACACCTTCGCCGATGGAATGGACGACGCCAGCCGGTTCATGGCCGGGGATGATGCCCGCCGAGCCATTCGCCTGGCGCTGGTCGGCGGACATCCGGTAGCCATGCATGTCGCTGCCACAGACGGCGGCGGCCTTGACGCGGACCACCACCTCACCAGGACCGGGTTCTGGATCCGGGAATGTTTCGAGTCGTGCCTGGCGATCGCCAGGAAACAGAATGCCTCGCACGTGATTGACCTACCTTGAAATGAACGAATCGGCTAGAAAAGCACCTGGCCACCGGACACATTGACTTCGATACCGACCACATGCTTCGCGCGGTCCGATGCAAGCACCGCGTACCAGTAGGCGACGTCCTCTGGCGGGCCACCCGCTCGATTGGCGTGCGGTCCCGCAATTTCTCCAGCTCGCCTAGCTTCTCGAGCCAACCGGATCGAGTCACGTTGATGGTATGAGGTGCGGCGAATCGCGCAAGACCTTGGGGCAGGCAATAACGAACTCTTGCCGACCGAGGGCGTTCCGGGTTGAGGCATCACGGAGAAATCGATTGACGCGGCAAACGCCGGGTGGGAGTGAAGCCCACCCGGCGTTTGTCATGTTATTGCGGCGGCGTCAGCCGAGGCGCAGGTCGGTGGCACCATCGAAGAGGTGCATCCGATCGTTGCGGAAGGTGACCCAGATCTGGTCGTCGACGTTGGCCTCGAACTGAGGGCCGACCGAGGCGATCAGCATCGAGTTGCCGGTCCGCAGATGGAGGTAGGTAAGGTCGCCGGTCGGTTCCACGGTGTGGATCGCGGCCGGGAATCCGGTCTCGCTGCTTTCATGGGTGATTTCGCAGTCACCGGGCCGGCAGCCCACCACGACCTCCCCGGACGCCGCCTGGGCAAGCGTGGCCTTTTCGCCCTGCAGGACGACCTTGAAGTCGGGCCCATTGACCGCGGTGACGCCGGCGTCCGTGGTCACCCGCCCACGCAACAGGTTCATGGACGGGCTACCGACGAAACTCGCCACGAAGGTGTTCGCCGGCGTGTTGTAGATCTCGTCGGGCGTGCCGAACTGCTGGAGCTTCGCCGCGCTCATGACGGCGATCTTGTCGGACATCGTCATCGCTTCGAGCTGGTCGTGCGTGACGTACACGACCGTGGCCCCAAGCTCGGTATGGAAGCGCTTCAACTCCGAGCGCATCTGGACGCGCAGCTTGGCGTCGAGGTTGGACAGCGGCTCGTCCATCAAGAAGACCTTGGGATCGCGGACGAGCGCCCGCCCCAGCGCGACCCGCTGCTGCTGACCACCCGAGAGTTCTCGCGGGCGGCGGTCGAGCAGGGGAGTGATGCTGAGCGTTTCGGCGGTTTGCCGGACACGCTGGTCGAGTTCGGCCTTCGGCGTCTTCCGCATTTTCAGCGGGAACGCCAGATTGTCGTACACCCTCTTGTTTGGATAGAGGGCGTAGTTCTGGAACACCATCGCGATGTCGCGATCCTTGGGATCGAGGTCGTTGATGACCTTGTCATCCACGGAGATGGTTCCGTCCGAAATTTCGATCAGGCCCGCGATGAGGTTGAGGGTCGTGGTCTTCCCGCAGCCGGAAGGCCCGACCAGCGAGACGAACTCTCCGTCCCCAATGGTGAGATTGACGTTGTCCACGGCGATCACGTCGTCATATGCCTTGACGAGATCCTTGAGCACTACCTGAGCCATGTGATTCCCTCTCGAACGGTGGGGGTAACGGTTTCGCTGGACGGGGTCATGTCTTGATCGCGCCTTCGGTGAGTGCCCGAACGAAGTACTTCTGCAACACCAGGAAGAGGGTCACGACCGGCACGCTCATGATGAACGACGCCGCCATGAGTCCGGGCCAGTTGGTGGAGTACTCGGCGAAGAATCGCTGGAGACCAACCGGCAACGTCAGGAGCCGGTCGCTGTTGAGGAAGGTCACCGCGTAGACGTACTCGTTCCAAGCCTGGATGAAGGCGTAGATCGCGGTCGCGATGATGCCCGGCGACGACAGCGGCATGACGATCAGGATGAACGCCTGGAATCGGGTCGCGCCATCGATGCGGGCCGCCTGTTCGAGCTGCGGCGGGATATTGTCGTAGAACCCCTTCAGCAACCAGATCGAGAGCGGCAGACCGAACGTCAGGTAGGTGATGATCAGCGACGCATGGGTGTTCACCAGGCCCAGGTTCTGCATCATGATGAAGAGCGGAATCAGGAACACCACCAGCGGGAACATGTTCCGGACAAGGATCGAGAAGAACAGCGCGTTCTTTCCCGGGAAGTTGAATCGCGAGAATCCGTAGGCGGCCGGCACCGCCACCATCACTCCCAGCACCGTGGTGGCGAAGGAGACCCAGAGACTGTTCCGCAGGTAGCGCAGGAAGTCCTGGCCGACGTCGTTGTACGGAGAGAGCAGGGTGCGGTACTGCTCCAGCGTCGGATTCTTGGGAATCCAGACTGGCGGCTGCTGGAGCGCCGCCAGTTGCGACTTGAGCGACGTCGAGAGCATCCACGCCATCGGCACCACCGCGTAGAACAGCAGGATGGCCATGAAGATCCAGCCGACGAGCGATTCCGGGCTCGACCAGAACCTGGCCTTTTTGCGCTTCGAGGGATATTTCCGAACCTCGGAACTCATCGTGCGCTCCTTTGGTCACCTGGCGCGGTGAGCGCCTTCACGTAGAAGTACCCAATGGTGAGCATGAAGATGAACAGGATCACGGAGAACGCCGAGGCCAGTCCGAATTGCAGGTTGCGGAAGGCCGTAGTGTAAATCTGCACGATCCAGATCATCGACGCCCCGGCGGGTCCGCCACCGGTCATGATCCATGGGAGGCCGAAGGAGTTGAGGTTGGTGACGAAGAGGAGCAGCAGCGTGATGACCGCGACGCTCTTGACCTGCGGAAGCGTGACGTGCAGGAACTGATTCCAGCTATTGGCGCCATCGATTCGCGCGGCCCGCAATAACTGGTCCGGCACCGTCTGGAGGCCAGCGAGCATCATGATCATGACGAAGGGGAACTCTTTCCAGACATTGGCAACGATGAGGCTTGGCAGCACCCAGGTCGTGTTGTCGAGAAAAACGATATTCTCCTCGATCAGCCCGTAGCGCTTGAGCATGCCGCTGATGAGGCCGTAGTCGCTGTGAAGCAGCCAGCGCCAGACATAGGCCGCCGCCACGAAACTGATGACCCAGGGAATCAGCAGCAGGCCACGAACCAGGCTGCGGCCGAAGAATTCGCGCTGGATCACCAGTGCCGCGCCAAAACCCAGCACAAAGGCGAAGAACGTGGAAAAAATGGTCCAGTAAAACGTGTTCTTCGTGATATCCCAAAACTGCTCGGCGAAGCGTCCCCAAAGCAGGTCCTCATAGTTCTGGACGCCTACCCAGGAACGCGTTCCGGTGAAGGGGTCATCCCGAAAAAACCCAAGCCAGACGGTGTATACCAGTGGATAACCGATGACCAGGAGCATGACCAGGAGCGATGGGGCGATATACAGATAGTCGGCCCAATGCTTGCGCATGCGCGTGAATACCCCTGGCTGGGGCGGCGGAACGTAAGGTCGGGCCACGGGATCAGTCGCCTGTTGCACCGTGACGCCAGCGGGTTCGACCCGGCTCATGAACTCGTCTCGCTTCCGGCAAACCCAGGTCCCGGAATACTCCGGGACCTGGGTTCAATCCGGGTAAAAACGTCAAGCAGCGGCGACTAGAGACCGCCGCCCTGGAGCACCGCCGCGATGTCCTCGGCGGCCTTGTCCGCGGCTTCCTGCACCGACATGGTCTCGGTGAGGGCGTTCTGGATCATGTTCGGCACGATGTCGTTCATGATCTGGTTCGCCTGCGGGATGACCGGGAAGGGAATGCCATATGGCAGCATGGAGGTGGTCACGTCGAGGAACGGGATCGAATCGAGGCGCTCCTTGTTCCACGTCGTCTCGAAGCCCTTCAGGTTGCCGGGATTCGAGCTCACCCAGGCGTTCTTCGTGGACCACTCCGGCCCGGTCATGAAGGCGACCAGGGCGCGAGCCGCGTCGATATCGACCTCGCCACCGTGTGCGTCGTTGCCGAAGATGTGAATGTTCGATCCACCGAACACCACCGCGCGGCGAACCGGGCCCTCCGGAATCAGGCCGTAGGCCATGTTCTCCACCATCCTCGTGGCGAACTCCTTGTCCGCGGCCGAGGCGGCTTCGGCCTTGGCGCGCAGCGCGGCATATTCCGACGGGTGGCTGATCATCATGGCGACCTCACCGGCCATGTACAGGTCCTGGTTCTCGGTCTGCGTGTTGGTGAGCGCGGACGCCGGAGCGGAGCCGTCGGTGACGTAGATGTCGTAGGCGAGCTGGAGGGCCGCCACGCCGCCTTCGTTGTTGATCATGATGTTCTGGTAGGTGGGCGATTCCTCCGCCTCGTCCAGCGCGCCGGAACCGTAGGCCCACAGCATGGGCATGAAGCGGAACGGGGTGTTACCGGCGTTCACGCGGGCCACCAGTCCGTAGCCAGCCTTGCCGGTGGCTTCCTTGATCTGGCGGGAGAACTCGCGGACTTCTTCCCAGGTGGCGGGAGGCGTTTCCGGATCGAGGCCGGCTTCCTCGAAGATGGCCTTGTTCCAGATGAAGGCCATGGTCTCGTTGTTGGTGGGAATGCCCCACAGCTTGTCGTTGTAGGTCACGGACTTGAGCGCGCCTGGCCAGAACTGCTCGGCGGTGAACCCAAAGTCCTCGAGAACGATTTCCTGCAACTGGCCGCGAGCCGCGAACTCCGATCCCCAGAGGATCGGCATCTTGCAGACGGCTGGCGCCGCGCTTCCGGTGGCGGCGGTGCGGACCTTGTCGAGCAGGTCGTTGTAGCCGATGTTCTGGCGAGACTCGCCGTCCACCAGGGGAATGTTGGGATAGGTTTCCGCCCAGGCGGACCACTGCTCTTCGTAGATGTCGAACTCGATCGGCGGGGACGCCTCGGTTGGACCCACGTGCCAGTAAGACGTTTCGCCCTGGTAATCGAGCGGGGTGATCTGCCCGACCTCGGCGGCGGTGTCGACTTCAAGCGTGCCAGCGATCTCGTTGATGTGTTCGGGGGTCCAGGTTTCCGGATCGACACCGGTCTTCTCGGAGGCGTCCTGGGCGAGTGAGAACTGAGTTCCGGCGGCCGCGGCGCCGAGGGCCACCGCGCTTGCCCCCACCACCTTGCGGCGGTTGAGGGAGGTGTTCAACAGTTTCGAAGCAGGATCGAACGACATGTCTTGAGTCTCCTTTGGAGTGAACTCGACCATGGTTACTGTCTGGGACCCGTATGCACGCAACGCCTCGATCAGGTGCATGCGTGCGAACACGTTCGCCACATTCCTCCACCTTCGTGAAGGGAAAGCCTCGGCCAGGCACTAATGGAAGACATTCGGTTTTGTGAACTTACTGGCGTATCAGAGCATGGGTCAGAATAGGTGTCAAATTCGTGATTATCTTCACAATTGGTGTATCGCATGGGGAAGGTTTGGGTCAAATCGAAGGCCGTATCACAATATCCAGTAGCGGAATCAGGTCCTCCGCCCGTTGGAAGATGTGGCGATCCGGGCCGCCTGTGCGATGATGCCGCTCTACCCGGCGAATCAGGCGAAACACGCGCGAGGCGGATGGACTGGCATGAACATCACGAGGATCGAGACGTACTCACACTGGATCGACTGGTGCAACTGGCTCTTCGTGCGCATCGAGACGGACGAGGGCATCCATGGGTGGGGCGAGGGCTCGCTCCACGGGTCGATTCCGGCGGTGGACGCGGCCATCCACGAACTGGGCCAGCAACTCATCGGGCGGGACCCGGCCGGCGTGGAACAACACTGGCACCGCATGTACCACGCATGGCGATGGCGAGGCGGGCACGTGCTGACCACGGCCATCGGAGCGCTGGATATCGCGCTGTGGGATATCGAAGGCAAGCGACTCGGCGTGCCGGTGGCGCGGCTGCTGGGGGGACCGTACCGGACGAAGCTGCCGGTGTACGCGAGTCACTGGCTGGGAGGGCTGACCTCACCCGATGAGGTGCGGGCCGGTGCCAGGGAGGCGGTGGAGCGCGGCTTTCGCGGGTTCAAGTGGACGCCGTTCGATCCCGACCGGCTGCTCGCGAACGAGGCGGAGGAAATCGCTCGTACGACCGAGCTGATGGCGGCCGCGCGGGAAGGGGCCGGGCCACGTACCGAGATCTACGTGGAGTGCGGCGAGCGGCTCTCGCCGCGTACCGCCGAAATCGCCGCCCGGGCGTTCGCGCCATATCGCCCAGCGTGGTTCGAGGAGCCGGTGCCGTTCGAGAACCCCGTCGTGATGGCCCGCCTCAGCCGCTCGATCGACGTGCCGATCGCGACCGGCGAGCGCCTGCTGACTCGCTGGGAGTACCGCGAACTGCTTCAGGAGGGCGGATGCCACGTCGTCCAGCCGGACGTGATGCACTGCGCGGGCCTGACGGAGGTCAAGCGGATCGCCGCGTTCGCGGACATGTACACGATACCGGTGGCGCCGCATAATCCCGGCGGTCCGATATGCACGCTGGCTTCCATGCACCTGGCGGCCGCGATTCCCAACTTCCTGGTTCTCGAACAAATGGAAACCGAGCGCGAACTGCGGGATTCGATCTGCACCGACCCAGTCCGATTCGAGGACGGCTGCTTCGTGCTCCCGGAAGCTCCGGGACTTGGCACGGACCTGGTGCTGGATCGGCTGAGCGATCGCCCGATGCGGGGACAACCGGTCCGTGGTTCGGCGGAACCGATCTGGCGATAGGTCCCAGGAGCGAAAAAGGACCGGCGCATCCCGCGCCGGTCCCCTGTGCGAAGCCGATTCAGGCGACGATGACGCTGGAGTCGTCGGCCAGCCCGGTATGATCGGAAAACTCCTCGGCGATATCCGCGAGCTGGTCGCGGAACCAGACCGACACGTCGTCACGCTCGACCGAGCGACGCAGCCGCTGAGCGCGTCGCTGACGCTCCTGGATCGGCATGGTGAGCGCCTCGTAGATCGCGTTGGCGGTGCCCTCGACATCGGCGGGAGAGACCATCAGCGCCTCGTTGCCAAGCTGCATCGCGGCCCCGGCGCCTTCGGAAAGGACGATCACGCCAGATCGCTCATTAATCAGGGCGCCTTCCTTCGCGACGAGGTTCATGCCGTCGATGATCGAGTTGACGAGCAGCACGTCGTACCACTTCATGGCCGCCAGCACACGCGGATAGCTTTCGCCCATGATGACCTGGACAGGCTGCCAGCCAGTCTCGACGTTGGCGTACTTGGCGTTGATCCGGCCAACCGTGGCGCTCATGTCGTCGAGGTAGTCACGGTACTCGGCCACGTCCATCCGGGATGGTTGGGTGACCGCGATGAAGTTGACCCGGTTCTGGAACTCCGGATGCGACTCCAGGAACCGGTCGAAGGCATGGAACCCGCGAATGATGTTCTTGCTGGGCTCGGCGCGATCAACCCGCAGAATGGTGAACTCGTTCCAGTGGGTGGGCAGGTAACGCTCGTAGGCGCGGGCTTCCTGGCTATAGGCGGTCTTGCGGACCGCTTCGGCGTCGATGGAAATCGGATAGGCGCGAACCCTGATCGTGCGGCCCTCGAACTCGATGGTCTTGTTGACATAGTCAATCGAGACGCCGGGAACGTACGCCTCGCATGTGTACATGAAGCTTCGGGCATGATCCGGGATCTGAAAGCCGATAAGGTCGCAGCCCAGCAACCCCTCGCAGATCGACCGACGCATCTCGCTGGGGAGGAGCCGCCAGTAGTCCGGGTCGGGCCAGGGGATGTGAATAAAGTGCTGGATGATGGCATCGGGGCGCTGGGCGCGGATCATGCCACCGACGAGGTAGAGCTGGTAGTCCTGGAGCATGATGACCGGCTCGCGCTCGAACTGTTCTCGGGCGACCAGGATTTCGTTGGCGAATTGCTCGTTGACCTTGACGTAGCCTTCCCGCCAGGCGTTCCAGGTGTGGTGGGTGATATCGGGAGAGCGTGGCGTGTCCCACAGATAGTGCTGGAGGAACCAGAGGAGGGGATTGCTGATCACGTTGTAGTACTTGTGATAGGCATCCTGGGTCGGGACCACGAAACGGACCTTGAAGCGTGAATCCGTGCCCTGGGGGGTGATCAACGCCTCACCGGCGGATTCGGCGGAGCGAGCCCTGGCGCGGTCGCCTTCGGACATCGCGGCGGCGATCCATGTCGCCTGCCGGTCCCGCAGCACCGCGCTGACGGCGGTGACCAGACCGCCCTGTCCCTGGCGAGCGGAGAAGTGTCCGTCGGAGTGCTGGGTGAACGAGACGGGTCCCCGGTTGGAGGCAACGATGAGCTGGCGATCCTGAAGGATGGAGTCCACCAGCGTCTGCTTCGCCTGTGATTCCTGGGCCTCCGGTTCGATCGGGGTTGGGCCGGTTTCATGTGGCAGTGGCACGCGAGGGTCTCCCTGGGTCATTCGAGTAGCCTGAGACAATCATACGTGGGACCGGAGATTTAGGCGATGACGGAGAGACCAACGCGGAAGGGGAATCGGTGGGCGAAACGCACGAGCGCCGGGCCTTCCGTGGAAGGCTCCGGCGCTCGCTCGCGTCGCTATTCAGGTCAGGAACGAACAGGATAGCCAGCGTCCGCCAGTGCCTGCTTGATGCGTTCCGGGGAAACGATGGCGGGATCGAAATCTACGTCCACCATCCGGGTCTCGGCGCTGGCCTGGACCTCCAGCACCCCTTCGAGCGACTGTAGACCGTCGCGAACCTTGCCAACGCAGTGGCCGCAGCTGATATCCGGCGCGATATAGGTAACGTGTGACGATGCCGTAGCGGTCATGAGGTACATCCCTCCATAATCCTGGGACCCGCCGACGTTGGCGATCTCCCAAATTTCGCTTGCGTTTCGCCCGTTCAGTATACCGAGGTATGGTGACAAAAACATGGGCGAGCCGGGGGAAGGTCCCCTCGGCTCGCCCAGATCATGTCCGTGGCGTTAGTGCCCGGGCATCATGGTCGGCTCCGATTCCGGATCGTCCATGTCGCCGGCGGGCTGCACGATCCGCAGATTATTACCGTGCTCGTTGTCGATCCCCATGCCGGCCCGGTCGCCGAGCCAGAGGGCGCCCGCTCCGATGGCAAGGGCCACCAGCGCGATGCCAACCAGGTATCCCCACTCCCGGACTCGCCGGCCAACCGGCGGATGAAGGATTTCCTGAACCGACTCCGGCCGCTTGAACCCCCGGAGACGCAGTGCGTTGGACACGACGCTGACGCTGCTCATCGCCATGGCCGCGGCCGCCAGGACCGGGCTCAGCATGATGTCGAAGGCGGGGTAGAGGACGCCCATCGCGACCGGGATCAGCGCGATGTTGTAGGCGAACGCCCAGAACAGCCCCTGCTTGATGGTGTTGACCGTGCGGCGCGAAAGTTCGATCGCGGTCACGATCGAGCGGAGATCCTGCCCGATCAACGTGATATCCGACGCGGCCATGGCCACGTCCGTTCCGGACCCGATGGCGATGCCAAGGTCCGCCTGGGCCAGGGCGGGAGCGTCGTTGATACCGTCGCCAACCATGGCCACGATCCTGCCATCGGACTGGAGCGACTCGACCTTCTGCGCCTTCTCGCCGGGCAGGACGCCGGCCAGCACGTTCTCGATGCCAACCTCGGCCGCGATTGCGCGCGCCGTTCCCTCGTTGTCGCCCGTGAGCATCCAGACATCCATCCCGAGCGCCTTCAATTGGGCGACGGCTTCGGTGGATTCCGGCTTAATGGTATCGGCGACGGCGATCATGCCCGCGTACCGTCCATCGATGGCGACATACATCGGCGTGGCGCCGTGACTGGCGTGCTCCGACGCGCGAGCGTTCCACTCGGCGGTGTCGACGCTCTGGGAGGTCATCAGCGCCTGGTTGCCGATCGCCACGGTCCGTCCGGCGATCGTGGTGACGATTCCCTTGCCGGCGATGGCGTCGAAGGCCTGCGCCTCCGGGATGGAAAGCGACCTGGATTCGGCGGACGCCACGATGGCCTGGCCGAGCGGGTGCTCCGAGCCGCGTTCAGCGGCGGCGGCGATCGCGAGAAGCTCGTTTTCGGCGAAGCCGTCACTGACCTCGACGGCCACCACCGAGGGCTTGCCGCGCGTGATGGTACCGGTCTTGTCGAGCACCACCGTGTTGACATTGCGGGCGACTTCCAGCGCCTCGCCGTTGCCGATCAGGATGCCCAGTTCGGCCGCCTTGCCGGTGCCGACCATGATCGCGGTGGGAGCGGCCAGGCCAAGCGCGCAGGGGCAGGCGATGATCAGCACGGCGACGGTCGCCGTGATCGCGTAGGAGAGGACCGGATCGGGACCCCACATCATCCAGATGCCGAAGGTGAGCGCGGCGAGAACCAGGATGGCGGGCACGAAATACGAGGAGATGCGGTCCGCGAGTTGCTGGATCGGGGCCTTCGACCCCTGGGCCTGTTCCACCAGCCGCACGATCTGCGACAGGGTGGTGTCGCGGCCAACCCGGGTCGCCTCGAATACGAACGAGCCCGTTGCGTTGAGCGTCGCGCCGATCACCTGATCGCCAGGACCCTTGGTGACGGGAAGGCTTTCGCCAGTGAGCATGCTCTCATCCAGCGACGAGGTTCCCTGCTGGATCACGCCGTCGACGGGCACCTTTTCGCCGGGTCGAACGCGGACGCGATCGCCAACCACCACCGCGTCGATCGGGATATCCTGCTCGACGCCGTCGCGGATCACCCGGGCGACGGTCGACTGGAGTCCCATTAGGGCGCGAATGGCGTCGCCGGTATGCTTCTTGGCGCGGGCTTCCAACCACCGGCCCATCAGGATCAGGGCGATGATGAAGACCGCCGATTCGTAGTAAAGGTTGTACGGAAGGCTCCAGCGAACCGCCAGATGCGGCCAGAGCGTGACGAAGGCGCTGTAGCCGAAGGCCACCGTGGTGCCAGCGGCGACGAGCGTGTTCATGTTGGTATTGAAGTGCCTGAGCGCCTTCCAGGTCTGGACGTAGAAGACCCGCCCGGCCCAGAACTGGACCACGGCGCCCGCGATCAGCAGGAATGGCGCCAGGGTCTGCTCGCTGATCGGCAGCGGCAGGAACATGAGCACCATCATCACGAGCCCCACGCCCAGGCTGGTGAAGGACTTCAGCTTGAGATCGGCGATCTCGGCGTCGCGACGCCGGTTACGAGCCTCGTCCTCACGTTCCGCGGCAGAAGCGGCCTGGGCCTCGGGCGCGGAGGCATCGATGACCGGCGCGGAAGGAGCGGGAACGGACGCGGTATACCCCGCGTTTGTCACCGCTCGGCTCAGGTCGTCGATCTGGACGATGGAGGGATCGAACGAGACGGTCGCCTGCTCGGTCGCGAGATTCACGTTCGCGGCGCTGACGCCGTCCATCTTTTCGAGGGCCTTCTCGACTCGCCGCACGCAGGAGGCGCAGGTCATTCCTTCTATATCGAGGGTGACATCGTTCCCGGCGGGTGCGGGTTCCGCGACGATCACGATTTCACCGGGCGTGTATCCGGCGGACGTGACGGCCCGCTCCAGATCGGACGGTGAGGCGACCGCCGGGTCGAACTCGACGTGGGCGCGCTCTGTCGCCAAGTTCACGTTGACGGCGGAAACGCCTTCGAGCTTCTCCAGGGACTTCTCCACCCGGCGAACACAGGATGCACAGGTCATGCCGTCCACCGCGAAGTCGACGCTGGACGATGACGTTTGTGTAGGTCGTTGCAGTGTGTTGGCCAAGCGGCACCTCCGTGCATCACGCGATGCGGATACTCTTCTGACCTGATTATACCCCTAGGGGGTATCCGTGTCATCTCGTGAAGCCACCTGAATGGCGAGGAAGATACCAGCGCACCGCCGTGACCTGGGAGGCTGGAGCTCGTGGAAAGGCCAAAGGCGAACGGGCGTCTGATGTACCATTGAGGGCGAACCGTGCTGGTCCGGGCGTGCGCCCAGATCGTGTGGAATTGCCCTTCCGGGCCCCTGGAGAATCAACAACGTGCGGAATCGCCGGGACCTCAATCGTCCGACCAACCAGGACATGGATAACCGCCAGCCAGAGGCAATTCGCCCTCAGCGGGTGGAGAATCCTCGCTGCCCATGGTGCGGCGGCCGCGACACGGTCCGAATCCAGCGCGGATTCGTGGGCCCGACCGATGACCGCAACCAGTATCTCAAATGCCACCGCTGCGACCGGACGACCTACGAGATCGTGTCCCGTACCGCGCGTGACATGCGCGTGGGCCAGTTCCGGGTCGGGGGCACCTGGCGCGATATCCAGGGCCAGGCCAAGTACACCATCACCCGCATCCTGAAGGTGGGGATGAACGAGAGCCTGCTCTACGTCAAGCCCGTGATCCGCGCCGAACAGGAACCACCGCACGACCCCGGATCGCATTAGCCGCGCCCCTTCACCAAGACGCCTCTCCGCCGCCAGCCAACCGGATCGGCGGCGCGTTCCTTCCCGTCCTCCTCTCGCTCCCACCTGAAACGGGCTTCCTCACCATGACCGACATAACCACCATCGACATCGATGCGACATCGACCGAACTCACCGAGTTCCGCGGCGACGCCACGCTGACCTCCGAAGTCGCCAGGCGGCGCACCTTCGCGATCATTTCCCACCCCGACGCCGGCAAGACCACGCTCACCGAGAAGCTCCTGCTCTATGGTGGCGCGGTGCAGCTCGCGGGGTCGGTGACCGCCCGCAAGACCCAGCGCCACGCCGCGTCCGACTGGATGGAAATGGAGCAGCAGCGCGGCATCTCCATCACCTCCACCGTGCTGGCGTTCCCCTACAGCGGGTACCAGCTCAACCTGCTCGACACCCCGGGTCACCAGGATTTCTCGGAAGATACCTACCGGACACTGACCGCCGTCGATAGCGCGGTGATGGTGCTCGACGGTGCTCGCGGCATCGAGCCGCAGACCCTGAAGCTCTTCGAGGTCTGCCGTGCCCAGCACACGCCGATCTTCACGTTCGTCAACAAGATCGACCGGCCAGCCCAGCATCCGCTGGAATTGATGGACGAGATCGAGAAGACGCTCGGCATGGAGACCTATCCGCTCAATTGGCCGATCGGGGACGGCCCGGATTTCCGGGGCGTGTTCGACCGGACCACCCGGACCGTCCACCTCTTCGAGCGGACCCAGCACGGGGCGCGCCAGGCTCCCGTGCAGATGACCGATCTCGACGATCCGGTGCTCGACGAGCGGATCGGGTCTCACCTGGCGACCACGCTCCGCGAAGAACTCGAACTGCTGGACATGGCGGGAACCGACTTCGACCTGGATGCCGTTCACGCCGGCACGCTGACGCCGGTGTGTTTCGGATCGGCGCTGACCAACTTCGGCGTGCAGTTGTTCCTCGACCGATTCGTGGAACACGCGCCGATCCCCCAGGCGCGCGCGACCACCGATCAGGTCATGGAACCGGACAAGCCGGTCTTTTCCGGATTCGTCTTCAAGATCCAGGCGAACATGGATCCCCGGCACCGCGACCGGGTGGCCTACCTCCGGGTGGTGTCCGGCAAGTTCGAGCGCGACATGGATGCCTGGCACCCACGCATGAAGAAGAACGTGCGGCTGGCGCGGCCCATGCGCCTGTTCGGGCAGGACCGCGAGGTGGTCGACGAAGCCTACGGAGGTGACGTGGTTGGCCTCATCAATCCCGGCACGTTCACGATCGGCGACACCATCAGCTCCGAGCCGATCGGGGAGTTCGCCGCCCTCCCCCGGTTCCAGCCAGAGCATTTCGCCCTGCTGCGGCACGCGCGCGCCGACCGGTACAAGCAGTTCCTAAAGGGCCTGACCCAGATCGAGGAAGAAGGCGCGATCCAGCTCTTCTACCCGGTCAGCACCGGCAGCCGCGAGCCGATCATGGGCGCGGTCGGGTCGCTCCAGTTCGATGTGGTGCGGTTCCGGCTTGAGGCCGAGTACAACGTCGAAACCATCATGGAGCCGCTGACCTACTCGGCCGCCCGGTGGGTGTCCGGCGATGACCAGGAGATCACCAGCATCGGGAACGGTCGTGGCAGGATGCGCGCCGAGGACCGCGAGGGCCGCACTGTCCTGCTGTTCACCACCGAGTGGGATCTGCGGTTCGCTGAGGAAAACGCGAGCAACGTAACATTCAGCGCCCAGGCGAGCGTCTAGGTCCCGCCTTCACCACCGTCGACCACTGACCAGCATTCCGGAGGATACCCATGAGTTCCGCGACCGAAACCACCAGCACCGCCCTACCGACCTGGGACATGACGCCCCTGTTTCCCGCGATCGACTCTCCCGAGCGAGCGGCGTCCTTGCAAGAGCTGGACGACCTCATCGCGGCCTATGGCGAACAGATCGACCTCGCGGAGTCGCTGTCGGCGTCATCCGGTCCCGAGGTGACCGCCGCCGTCGACTCGCTGCTGCAAACCGGCAACGACCTGAGCGCGGTCGCCCTTCGGAACATCGCCTACCTGATGGGCCATACCAGCGTGGACTCTCGCAACCGCGAGGCACAGGCCGCGATGAGCCAGGTCCGGATCGTGCTGGCGAAGGTGATGACGCTCCGGACGCGCTTCACGGCCTGGATCGGGACGCTGGATATCGACGCGGTCATCGCCTCGTCGCAGTCGGCCCGGGAGCACGAGTTCCTGCTCCGCAAGGCGGGCGTCGACGCGGGTCATCTCATGCATCCGCTGCAGGAGGAACTCGCGGCCGAGTTGAACCTGTCCTCCGGCTCCGCCTGGGAAACGATGTATGGCGAGATTACCTCGCAGATCATGGTGCCGTTCAGCCGGGATGGCGAGACCGAGGAATCGCTTCCGATGAGCGAAATTCGGAACCTCGCCTCCGATCCCGACCGGAATGTCCGGCGTCGAGCGTTCGAGGCGGAACTGAAAGCCTGGAAGCAGTGGGAGACACCCATCGCCGCCGCCCTCAACGGCATCAAGGGTCAGTCGACCACCCTGGCGCGACGCCGGGAGTGGGGTTCGGTGCTCGACGGCGCGCTGCACCAAAACCATATCGACCGCGAAACGCTGGATGCGATGCTGGGCGCGGCCAGTGACGCGGCGCCAGTCTTTCAGCGGTATTTCCAGGCCAAGGCGAAAGCGTTGGGCATCGAGCGACTGGCGTTCCACGATCTCTTCGCGCCCCTGCCAGCCGCCGCGCCAACATGGACCTGGGAGGAATGCGTTGCCTTCGTCCAGGAACAGTTCGCGTCCTACTCGGACAAGATGGGCGACCTCGTACGCCGGTCGATAGACGAATCCTGGATCGACGTTGGCTCCCGGCCGGGCAAGGTCGATGGCGCGTTCTGCATGCCGGTTGGCGGTGGGGCGTCGCGGGTGTTGCTCAACTACAACCCGTCATGGGATGGCGTGAGCACGCTGGCGCACGAACTGGGCCATGCCTATCACAATCTCTGCCAGACGGACGTCTCGCCCCTGCGGCGCGACGCGATGCCAATGACATTGGCCGAAACGGCGAGCACGTTCTGCGAAACCATCCTGCGTGAGGCGGCGATCGTCCAGGGAACGGAAGAAGAGCAACTGGCGATCCTCGAAGGCGCGCTGCAGGACATGGCGCAGGTCGTGGTGGACATCACCAGCCGGTTCCAGTTCGAGCAGGCCGTCTGCGAGGCCCGCGTGGCGCGAACGCTCTCCCCCGAGGAGTTTTGCTCCTTGATGGAACAGGCGCAGCGCGATACCTACGGCGAAGGGCTGGCCAGCGACACGCTGCACCCATACATGTGGGCCGCGAAGAGCCATTACTACTCCGCCGGCGCCGCGTTCTACAACTACCCGTACATGTTTGGACTCCTGTTTGGCCTGGGTCTGTACGCCCGCTACCAGGAGGACCCGGAAACGTTCAAGGCGGGCTACGACGACCTGCTGGCGTCGACCGGAGACGGCGACGCCGCGACCCTGGCGGCGCGGTTCGGCATCGATACCCGGTCGCGAGAATTCTGGGCGTCGAGCCTGAGGGTGATCGAGGCGAACGTGGACCGCTTCGTCGAACTGGTGAACCGGCAAGCGTAACGCCCGCGTCACCTCAAAATCCCCTGGTTGTAAACGCGTGCCAACAGGCGCAGGATAGCGGTGGGTTCTCATCGTTACCTCGCGCCTGTTTTCGTAGGCTCACAGGGAGATCACCATGATCGATGAACCATCCCCGTCCCCAATGCCAAGGTGGGACCTCACCTCCATCTTCCCAGGCCTGGATTCGCCGAAACGAGGGGCGAGCCTTCGGGTCATCAGGGAGGCCATCGCGGAACTGGAATCCCGCCTTGAAGCGGCGGAGGGTCTTGAGCCGTCGGACCCTGGCGTGACCTCGGCGCTCGAACATGTGGTCGCCGCCCACGACGCTATCCTGGAACGGTCCCGGCCACACCAGGCCTACCTCATGTGCCTGGTCGACGATGATGTCCGGGTTTCCGCCGCCCAGCAGGCGATGAGTGAGTTCGACCTGATCCTGTCCCAGCACACGGTCCTGGTGGCCCGCATGACCGCCTGGATCGGGACGCTGGATATCGATGCGAACCTTGAAGCGTCGGAGATCGCGCGAGACCACGCCTTCCTCCTTCGCACCGCGCATCGAGATGCGGCGCATCTCATGCATCCGTTGCAGGAAGAACTCGCGGCCGAACTCAACCTGGCCGGCGGTATCGCCTGGGAGCAGCTGTACATCACGATCTGGAACCAGCTGGAGACGACCCTTGAGTTCCAGGATGGCAGCCAGGAAACGATCCAGGTAAGCGAACTCGGTAAGTATCTCGTGGATCCCGACCGCGACGTTCGGCGGCGAGCGTACGAAGCGGAAACAGCAGCCTACCGTCACTGGGAGGCACCGCTGACGGCGGCGCTGAACGGGGTAAAGGGATTTCAGCAGATGCTTGCCAGACGACGCGGATGGGACTCCGTCCTGGACCTGTCGCTGTCCCGGAACCACATCGACCGGGCCACGCTCGACGCCATGCATGGGGCGGCCACCAGGGCCTTCCCGGACATACGCCGTTACCTGCTGGCGAACGCCAGGGTACTGGGCGTCAACCGAATGGCTTCGTGGGACTTCCGCGCGCCCGTGGTCACCGAGCCAGCCGACTGGCCGTGGGAGCATGCATCCGAGTTCGTCGTGACACAGTTCGGAACCTACTCGCCAACCCTCCGGGACATGGCGAAACAAGCCATGGACGAACGGTGGATCGATGTGGCGCCACGGCCCGGCAAGGGAGACGGCGGCTATTGCGCGCCGGTTGGTAACGGAAACTCCAGGATCCTGTTGAACTTCGTGCCAGGATTCGACTGGACAATCGTGCTGGGTCACGAGTTGGGACACGCCTTTCACAATCGAGTGAGCGCCCCCCGAAACCCCTGGAGCCGGAAGTCCACGCCGCTTGTGCTGGCGGAAACAGCCAGTACGTTTTGCGAACGCCTCGTTCGCGAGGGCGCGCTCAAGGAAGCGACGGACGACGAGCGCCTCTCGATCCTGGCTATCTCCCTGACAGACGCGACGGTGATGGTCTCTGGCGTCTACAGGAGCTTCCTGTTTGAGCAGGAGGTGTTCGAGCGACGCGCCAAAGGCAACCTCACCGCCAAGGAGTTTGAGCAAATCTCCACCGAGGCACGCAAGTCGGTCTATCAGGATGCCGTCGAATACCACCCGAGTGACACACATGGGTGGGCGGCCTCAATTCACAACTACATGGAAGGAAGGCCGTTCTACAGCTATCCATACATGTTCGGGCTGCTGTTCTCGCTGGGACTGTTCGCCCGTTACGAGGAGGACCCCGATTCCTTCCGGCCAGCGTTCGATGATTTCCTCGCCTCGAGCGCCGACGGAGATGTCGCGTCCCTCGCGGAACGATTCGGCGTGAACATCCGGGACGAGCAGTTCTGGGAATCGAGCCTGGACATCATCCGGCGCGACATTGACACATTCGCTGATTTGGTGGACCGTCGCGTGGGGGCGGCAAGGCCCCAGGCGTAGCGAAAAGCGTGCGGGCGATCGACGCGATCGCCCGCGAATCAGGGGGCACTCCACACCAATGGCGACACACTGGGAACACCTGCTCGCGGAGAGCGAATCCGCCGCGATGGACGACTACTTCGAACTCCTGCGCATTCCAAGCGTGAGTACGGATCCAGCGAGATCAGGTGACGTCCGCCGGGCGGCGGAGTGGATCGTCGCCCGTCTGGAGCAGGCGGGCGTGCCGGACGTCCGCACGGTCGAGGGTGGAGGACATCCCGCCGTCATCGGACTGTGGGTGACCGACCCGACGCTGCCGACCGTGCTGATTTACGGCCACTACGACGTGCAACCGGAAGACCCCGTGGACCTTTGGGAATCGCCGCCGTTCGAACCCCAGGTCCGGGACAGACTGGTGTATGCCCGCGGCGCGGCGGACATGAAGGGAAGCCTGCTGACGGCGATCCACGGCGTGGAGGCCAGCGCCAGGGCGCATGGTGGTTCGCCACCAGTGAACGTGAAGTTCATCTTCGAGGGCGAGGAGGAGATCGGTAGTCCCTCCTTCCGGGGAATCGTGCGGGAACATCGTGAACTACTGGGCGCGGACGGGGTGCTATCGGCGGACGGCGGGCAGTTCAGCGACGACCAGCCGTCCCAGACAATCGGACGGAAGGGGCTTACCGGGCTGGAGATCGTGGTGCGCGGCGCCAACACCGACCTCCACTCGGGTGGCTTTGGGGCGATCGCGCCGAACGCCGCGCGATCGGCGGCCGAACTCGCGGCGTCGTTCCATGACGCGGACGGGCGCGTGGCGGTCGAGGGCTTTTACGACGGCGTGATCGAACTGACCGATGACGAGCAGGCGGAGGCCGCGGCGGTTCCGTGGGACGAGGAGAAAACCCTCTCCGATCTCGGCCTCGACGAACTGTGGGGTGAGCCTGGCTACACGCCCCAGGAGCGGATCTGGGCGCGACCGACGCTGGACATCAACGGCATCTGGGGTGGTTTCCAGGGAGAAGGAAGCAAGACGGTCACGCCGTCGGAGGCACACATCAAGGTGACCTGCCGACTCGTTCCCGGGCAGGACCCCGCGACCATCAATCGCCTCATCGGGGCCCACGTGGAGCGGTTCCGGCCAAGAGGCACGACCGTGACCATCAGCGGCGAGAAGGACGGCGCGAAGCCCTACCTTGTCGACCGCACCGATCCCATCTACCTGGCAGTCGACGAGTCGCTGACGAAGTTGTATGGCAAGGCGCCGATTCCGATGCGCGCGGGCGGCACGATTCCGGCCACCGCCGTGTTCCTGGACGAACTTGGCGTGCACACCATCGGCTATGCCTGGAGCGGGGCGTCGAGCAGGGCGCACGCGCCCAACGAGCGGTATTCGGTGGCGAACTTCCTGCGGGGCCGGCGCGGGTACGCCCTGCTGCTCGACGTGATCGCGGAACGATCCCAGCGGTCCTGACATTCCCCATATCACGCACGCGAACAGGGTGACCCGTCTTGGGTCACCCTGTTGCCTCGTACGCCTGGATTGTTGAAGAACCTATCCGGCGGCCGCTTCGATCTCGAAGACGATGTTCACTTCAACGCGGATCTCGGTCTGGCCAGGGCTCACCGGCACTGGCATCGCCATTTCGGCATCCATCGACATATCCGCTCCGCCACGGCCGAGGTCGTAGTTTTGGGCGGCGGGATCGGGAGCGTACGTTTCGTTGATCGAGACCACGTTCACCACCACCATGCCGGCGGCGGTGGCGAGCTCGTCGGCCTTGCCACGCGCGTCCTCGACGGCGGCCTGGCGGGCCTGCTGGGCCGCCTCGGCCGGATCGTCGACGTAGAAGCTGATGCTCCAGATGTTGTTGACGCCCGCCTGCACCGCCGAGTCGAGCACGGTCCCCACCGAGTCGATGTCTCGAACGGTGACGGTCAGGCCGGAGGAGACTTCATACCGCTCGATGCCAACGTAGTTGCCATCTCGGTCGTACTCGGCAATGGGGTAGATGTTGTAGGACGAGGTCGCGATGTCCTCGGGAAGGATGCCGAGGTCAGTCAGGGTCTGAGTGGTCGCTTCGAGGGCTTCGGACACTTCCTGCTGCGCGACCTCCAGGGACTCGTTGTTGGAGATAACCCCGAGATTGATGCTGGCGGTGTCGGGATCGACCTTGACGACTCCGGTGCCGCTGACGGTGATGGTCCGAATCGTTTCCTCGCCAGGTTCGGGTGTCGACTGGGCGGAGGCGAAGGGCGACATAAGCAATGACAAGCCGAAGATCAGGGCGGCCAGGACGCCGATGCTGGCGCCTATCCGGGTAGTCCGACGGGTCTTCATGGCGTATCTCCTCATGTGACCGGGGTATGGAGGACCGTTTCGCGACGCGCTCGCCGGAGGATGCGGTGGCGAACGCTTCGCGATGTGGTTGGCCCCAAACCCGGAACCGTCCTTGAATAGCTCGATGAAGGAGTTAGCGCGTGCCCGGAGTGCGA
>JAEWEG010000056.1 GCA_023389575.1 Chloroflexota bacterium
ACCGTCCTGATCAGGCTGGATCGTCCCGCACGACCCGGTCTGGTCCGCGTGGCGCTGGCGACGTCCATCCGTCCAAGAAAAAGAGCAGACCCGGTTCCCGGATGGGGGTTGCAAAGATGGTTACTAATCGGCATGCGATGGCACCGCTCCACGCAATACGTGCCGGTGTATGGCCTTCCCCGCGTTGGCCGTGCGACGGTCACGTCACCTAAAGCCCGCTCCAGTCGATGGTCACCTCCCGGTCGGCCTCGGCGGACGCGATCATCGCCTCGGCCGCGACCACGGCGTTGAGCCCATCGCGGGGCGTCACCACCGGTTGCTCCATGCGCCCTTCGGCCATCAGCACGAAGTGGGCCAGTTCCGCCTGGAGCGCTCCGGCGATACCGTCGTGGCCCAGCGGCTGGTAGCCGATTTCGGGGACAAGCGTCCTGCCCGGCGTCAGCGTCCGCAGTCCCGGCGATCCAAGGTCTATCGAGGCGCTGCCACGCGTTCCGGTCACCGAGAAGGTGTCGGCGCACTCCATACCAGTGTCGTCCGGCATCATCCAGGTCGCCTCGAACGTCGCCAGGCAACCGCCCGGGAAGGCGAATGTTCCCCAAATGCCATACACGCCGTCATCGGATCGGTCCAGCTGGTGCCAGGCCCGGACACTCACCGGCCGCTCGCCCAGCAGCCAGAGACAGGCATCGATATCGTGGATCGCCGTAACCAGCGCCGGGTGACACCGGCCATAGGTATCGAGCGTGGCGCGTGGCCGGTTGCGGCTGGCATGAATCGCGGCGACCTGGCCAAGCTCCCCAGCGCCGACCTGCCGTCTGAGCGCCTGGAAGCGCGTCTCGAACCGCACGATGTGGCCCGGCATCAGCCGGCCCGCCGATGTCTCCGCCGCCCTCACGATGGCCAGGGCATCCTCGCGCGTGGTGGCAAGAGGTTTCTCGACCAGCACATGCTTTCCGGCGGCGAGCGCGGCGAAGGACGGTTCCACGTGCCGCGACTCCTCGGTCGCCACCGTGACCGCGTCCACGCTCGGGTGCGCGCACAACGCCTCGGCCGAGTCGAACCAGGCCGGGATTCCGTACCGGCGAGCAACCTGCTCGGCATGGGCCAGGTTCCGCGAGGCCACCGCCTCGACCCGGACACCGGGGATGCCCTGGAACGCCTGGATTTGATATTCGCCGAACGCGCCCAGCCCAATGACGCCGATTCCGATCATGCAGTTCTCCCGTATGGAATTCCGTAAGGTCGGAATCGCCCTAGAATGCCAATTGTGGTGGCGGGAGCATCTGTGAGACATGCTCCATCGCCGAGTAGATGTGGTTGTAGCCCCGGCTGACGGACACCGCGCCGTGACCGGGATAGAGGCCGTCTGGCCTCGCCCGCGCCAGCCGACGAACGCTCTCGCAGGATTGGGTTACCGAACAGTCCCAGATGTCCTGCAGCAGGATCCGGCCGGTGGCGAAGATGGCGTCGCCACTGAACAGGTCCGTCCCGCCGGGCCGGCGCAGCAGGTAGGAGAGATGACCGCCGCAATGCCCCGGCGTCTCGATCACCTCGACTTCGAGTGATCCCACCGGAAAGCGGTCGCCTTCCCGCAGTGCCCTCGCCACCGGGCAGTCCTGGAACACGTAGCCCTCGGGATATCCGCCGACCTCCTTCGCCCGGTCGAGACTGATGGCGTGCTCGTCGCCATCTCGCACGTATTGGGCCGCCGGGGGCGATGCCCACACCTCGAGATCGAGCGCGTCGCGCAGCGCGCGGGTACCTCCGGCGTGATCGCCGTGGGCGTGGGTCAGGAGGAGCGTCCGGATGGCGCTCCGGGGCACGCCGGAGCGGTCGATCTGCTCCAGGATCGGCTCGACATCCACCCCCGCCCCCGCGTCGATGATCGCGGCCTCGTCGCCGTCGTGGATGAGGTAGATGTGGCAATCCAGCTGGTGCGTGAGATTGAACCCCACTCCCCCGCTGCCGATCAGCGCGATCTGGTCGGTCAATCGCATGGCCGCGTCCCTCCAGTGATGTGTGAGGCGGCTCAGGCCCTGAACCGCTCGGCCAAACCTCGGTAGAACGCCACCGCCGCGACCAGGTCCTCGACCGGCACGAATTCGGTGACGCTGTGCGCGTTGTCGATCGAGCCCGGTCCATACACGATGGCCGGTATCCCCGCCGCCGCGAACTTGCTGGCGTCCGAGCCATACGGAACACGCACCGGCGATCCCGACCCGCCGAGCGCGGCGTTCACCGCGCCTCCCAGGGCCACGACCGGATCGCTGGCTGAGGTCGCAAGCGGGTCACCCACGAACCAGGGTTCGGGTCGTTCGATCGTGATCGCCGGATTTGCCGCTCGCACGTCTTCCAGCGTCTGGTCGATCTCGGCCAGGGCACCCTGGGCTGTCTGCCCCGGTGTGATCCGCCGGTCGTAGTTGATGGTGCAGCGCTCGGGCACCACGTTGATCCCGCTGCCGCCTTCGATCAGGCTGACGGTGAGCGAGCCATTCTCGGCCGCGCCACCGGGGCTCGACGCGAGTTTTGCATTCACCGCGGCCAGGGCCTGGATCACCGCCGCCATGCCCTCGATGGCGTTGATGCCCTCACCCGCCACGGACGTGTGGGCGGCCCGGCCGATCACCGAGATCTCGCCCCGCACGCAGCCGTTGTGCTCGAACACCACCTGGCAACTGGTCGGTTCGCCAATCACGGCGGCATCGGCCTGTCCGCCGCCGTCGACGTGGGCTCGCGCCCCCGCCCCACTCGTTTCCTCGTCCACCGCCGCGATCAGTTCGACCGTGCAGGAGAGCGTGGTCCCGGCGGCGACCAGTTCCTCGATGGCGACCATCATCGCCGCCAGCGAGCCCTTCGTGTCGCAGGAACCCCTGCCCGTCACCCGGCCATCGACGACGGTTGGCGCGAACGGCGCCTCCATGCCGGTCACACCGACCGTGTCCATGTGCGCCTCGAAGGCGAGCACGGGTGCGCCAGCCGGACCCGCCAGCCGCGCCACCACATTGTCCCGGCCGGGAAACACGGTCTGCCGCCGCGCCTCCAGCCCCAGCGCCGTCGCCCATGCCTCGACGTGGTCGGCCATCGCCGCTTCCCCACTGCTCTGGGGGTCGTAGATCGGATTTACCGATGGCAGGGCGACCAGGCCGGCCAGCACCTCCACCACGCGCGTATTAGCCACACTTCACTCCCGGGAACGTTCGAACGCTTTGCGGCATTCTCAGGCAATCCGCTCCGGTGGGCAATTCGGCAGGACGCTCGACGTACACGCCGGGACCCCATCGCCGGGCAGCGATGGGGTCCCGAACGCAGGTGTGATGATGCAGGCTGGAACTACTGCCTGTATCTGGCCAGGGTGTGGATGCCGGCCCCTGACAGGCCGAGGGCGAGGGCAATCGCAAGCGACTTCAGCACGAACGCGTCGCCCAATCGCTGGCCGCTCTCGCTTCCCGCGCCGGTCGAGGGTAGCTCCGAGACGTCGCCCTGGCTGTCGTCATCGTCCACTGGAGGCTGGTCGTCCGGTTCATCATCGGGCGGAAACCCATCGTCCGGGAACAGCAGGAACTGGTATTCGGTTCCATTCACGAGATCGAGCTGGCCAGGGTTTTCGGTCGCGTTGTGGCCCTCGGGAAACGCCGAGGCATCGAGCGCGATCGACACGGACTGCGCCGAACCCACGTCGACCTGGCAGGCTCCAGGCTCGAGATCGCCGGTGACACAGGTGCCCAGGGTATCGCCAGTCCCCGTATCCGTTATCGTCACCGTCACGCCGTCCAGAGGCTCGGTGGCCTCCAGAAGCTCGGTGCAGCCAGGCTCCACGCAGATCCGGACCCAGGTTGCCACCCACTGGGACTCCGGAGGTGGTTCATCCTGCGCGGCGGCACTCCCCGCCAGCGCTCCAAACGCCGAAACCATCACGACCGCGGCCAACCACAGGTGAACGCGAGGGAACAGAAGGGATGTGGGACGCATGAGACAATCCTCCCGTGGGCCTCGCATTGCAGGAATGTCCCAGACAGAACGGACGAGTCCGGGTCGGCGAAAGTCGCCGGGGTAGGTCGCGAAGCCACGCCCCTCCAACGTGTCAGCGCTCGTACCCGTTTCTTTCCCACCAGGCCGACCACCGAACATGGCCCCACGTTGCGATCCCTCGGCGGCCGGATCTGGCGCCAGCAGCCGCCTCGCCTTGGACGCGACGTGGCGAACCGCGTTGTCCTGGTTGGCGAGCGCGATCACCGTCGCGTCCAGATCCCAGTACATGTCCAGCGCCCCATTGATCCCCGGAGCTCCGCCTGTATGCCCAACGATGCGTTCGGAGCCAGACCGGTCGTCGACGAACCCATAGCCATAGCGCACCTCGGGACCGAAGGTAGCCACTTTCCCTTCGATCAGGGTGGCGACGGTCTCTGGCTTGAGCAGGACGTCCGAGCGCAGCGCCCGGTCGAAGGCGAGCAGGTCCTCCACCGTTGAGTACCCGCCGCCCGCCGACGTGCCGCGTGGAGCGAGGAACGCGTCGTTCGGCTGCCGTGGCGCGAGGACATCGGCCAGGGTCAGGTCCTCGCGATTGGGCGGAAGCACGAGGGTGTAGCCGATCGCCAGGTCAGGCGTTACCACATCCCGCTCGAACGAATCGGTCCGGTTCATCCCGGCCGGTTCGAAGACGTGTCGCCGAACGTAATCGAAGTAGTCCTGACCCGAGACCGCCTCGATGACGAGGCCCAGCACGATGAACCCCGCGTTGCTGTACTCGTGCCGCTCGCCGGGCTCGAACCGGAGCGGCTCGTCGACGAACAGCTCGAGGTAATCCCGGAGCGTATGCAACGATTCCTTCTCCTGCTCGTAGCGCGGGCCAAAGATGTCGCCCAGGCCGGAGGTGTGCGTCAGGAGGTGATGAATGGTGACCTTTTCGGCGACCTCGGTCGGAAAGTCCGGGAGATGGAGCGCGATCGGATCGCTGAAGTCCAGCTTTGCTCTCTCCTGGAGTTGGGCGATCGCCACGGACGTGAACATCTTGTTCATCGAGCCCAGATTGAAGCGGGTGTCCAACGTATTGGCGATGCCACGATCCAACTCGGCCAGGCCGACCGCCTCCGCGAAAATCGGTTCGCCCTCGCGAGCCACAAGCACCGCGCCGGAAAAGACATCGGCGGCGGACAGCTTCCCGAGATAGGCCGACATTTCCTCTGCAAGCGTTTCGTCGTCGACCGGATGGTCCGCGACCGCTCCAGGAAGCGGCTTGCCGGGCGAGAGATCGATCTGCGGCAAGCCATCCTCGTGGGTCAACCTGGCGGACAACCATTCCTCACTCAACGTGGTCTCGATCAGGGCGGCGATGCTGGTCTCGGTCGACTCGTCGATCCGGTGAACCAGCAGGTTCCCCATTGGCTTGCTGTTCAGCAGGGTCGTTGCCGCCAGGGGTTCGGCCATCTCGGCCGGGAAATACGTCTCAAAGTGCGCCAGGAGCCGGTCGGGATCGCCTGAGTTGATCGCATCGATCAGGCTGGCAAACTCCTGGCCAATCGCGGTGCCGGGGAAGACGACCGGCTGCGAGACGGGGGTTGCCTGGGCAGCTGCCCGGCCAAGAGCCGCTCCAGTACCCGCCCCAACCGGCGCGGATGCCAGGGCAAGGACTGGGAGAGCGCCACGTAAGGCGGCGCGGCGGCTGAACAAGGTGGACGATGAGAATGTCGACATGGCTGCATTCCTTTCGGCGAGTTGCCAGAATCCGGCCCCACCTGGAGCCGGAGGGGAGTCCGACCGGCATCACTGGAGGTCGGAACCACCCACGTCCTCACTCTGGCGTCTGGACCGTTAGGTCGCGGTCACGGATCGCCTTACCCCGGCCTAACCCCGCTGCTGTACTGTGGGAACCAGACGTCAGACAGGCGGTACCCGAGGTGGAACGCATGCGATTGCTGATAGTGGAAGACGACCGTGCCCTGGCCGATACGCTCGCCGCTGGGCTGCGGCACGAGGGGTACCTGGTCGACGTGGCAAACGATGGCGCCAGGGCGTTGACCTGGCTGGATGATCACCCCGTCGATGTCGTGATCCTCGACCGCGACCTGCCCGTGGTGCACGGAGATACCGTCTGCCGCACCCTCGTGGCCGATGGCAATCCGGCCCGGATCCTGATGCTGACCGCCGCATCGTCGCTCGACAATCTCGTCAACGGCTTCGAACTCGGCGCGGACGACTATCTCGCAAAGCCATTCGCCTACGTCGAACTTCGCGCCCGGATCGAAGCACTCGGGCGTCGCTCCCACGACGGCGGAGCCACGATCCTGGAAAGGGGAGAGATCAGGATCGACACCCGTCGCCAGGTCGCGGAACGGCGGGGGATGCCACTCCAACTGACGCCGAAAGAGTTCGGGATTCTGCGCGAACTCGTCGCCGCCAATGGCGCCTACCGGACGGGAACCAACCTGCTCGACGCCGTCTGGGACGATCCATTCGACCGCACCACCGATGTCGTCAAGGTGGTCATCCATTCCCTGCGCCGGAAGCTCGGCGAAGACTCCGTGATCGAGACAGTCGCCGGTTTCGGTTACCGGATTCCCTGAGATGCGCCTCCCTCACCTCAGCTTTCACACCCGCCTGACCCTCACCATCGCCGGGGCGTTCATTGGCGCGATGGCGGTGATCCTGATCGTGGCCCTCTTCGCCGTCCGCAATTTCGACATCGGCTTCGTTTCGATGTCGTACTCCACCCTTCCCCAACCCCAAACGCCCGTTTCCCCAGAGACTCCCGAATCCGTCCACGACATGCCAGCGGGGCCCAACGGCGACGCAGGTGACCCCACCGAGCCACCTGACCCTCCCGAACCAGACGACCCGATGGAGGACACGCTGATCCCTGGAGCGGTATACGTGGTGGATGCCAACGGCGACGGCGGCACACCCGTCGAACTCGCGGTTGGACGCCTCCCCACCCTGACCCGGTGGTCGCTTGTTGTTCTTGCCGTGTTCGCCGTCCTTGCCATCGCCATCGCCTCGTGGATAAGCAAACGGTCACTGGGACGCATCGCCGGGATTACGCAGCTTGCGCGGGGACTCTCCGAGCACCATCTCGATCAACGGCTCAACCTCACCGGCCCGAACGACGAGATCAAGCAGCTTGGCGATACGTTCGACGGCATGCTCGATCGCCTGCAGCGGGTGTTCACGAACCAGCGGTTGTTTGTCGCCAACGCGTCACACGAGCTTCGCACCCCACTCACCACCGCCCGGGTGGCGCTGGAAATCCCCCTCGCCCAGGATCGTGTGCCCGAGGACCTTCGCCCGGCCATCGAGCAGGCCCTCGCCGCCAACGCCCGCAGCGAGGACCTCATCGCGAGCCTGCTCGTCCTGGCCCAGGGGAACTTCGCACTCGACGCGCGGGAGCCGGCCGACCTGGCCGCCATGCTGCTGAATGCGATTGAGGTCTCCCAGACGGAGGCACACCAGGCCGGCATCGCCTTCCATACCAGCCTCGCCGATGCGACGATCGAAGGCCATCCCACGCTTCTCAGCCAGGCGATCCAGAACCTGGTGCAGAACGCCGTGAGGCACAACGTCTCCAACGGCGATGTCTGGATAAGGACGGATTCACACCCGGAATCCGCAGTGATCTCGATCAGGAACACGGGCGCCGAATACGACGCGGACACGGTACGGAGGCTGCGGGAACCATTTCATCGCCACGACGCCACGCGCCTGGCCACCGGCTCGGGCTTCGGCCTCGGCCTGGCCATCGTTGACAGCGTGGTCGCCATGCATTCCGGCACGCTTTCGATCATGGCGCGGTCGGGAGGCGGGCTCGACGTGACCGTCAGTCTTCCCACCACCCAACCTCGGGAATGACTCCGGATTGCCTGATCGCCCGTTCGTTATGTCGCCAACCGGCGAATCAGTTCGCTCGACTCGGTGTCGGCCGGGAAAAAGCTCTCGATCGCCAGCTCGGACACCGTGACATCGGTGGCGGTGCCGAACACCGTGGTCGTGCTGATGAAGCGCACAACGCCCGCCGGGGTCCGTAGCGCGAATGGCACCACGATCTCCTGGCGATCTGACCGTGCCGGTTTCCTCCCTTTCATCACGGGATAGCCGGCCAGTTCCTCGCGCAACTCCACCAGTCGCGGATCGGCGGTCAGCGACACCTCATGATCCAGCCGCGCCAGCAGCGCGGAGAACAGCGTGTCCGGGTTGTCGACCACCGGCGGCAGTCCCTCCGGATGGAAGCAAACCCGCAGCACGTTCACCGGGGGCTCCAGCAGCTTTGGCGATACCTCTTCCAGCAACATCGGAACGGCGCCATTCATCGCCACCATGTTCCAGTACCGATCCACCGCCAGCGCGGGATATGGCTCGTGCCCGCGCAGGATGAGGTCCACCGCCTCGCGCACGTGGCGCAGGTTGGCGTCGTCCAGCGCCCGTTCCGGATAGACCGGCGCATAGCCGCCCGCCAGCAGCAAGGCGTTGCGCTCCCGCAGCGGCAGTTCCAGCCGGTCCGCAAGCCGCAACAGCATGTCACGGCTTGGCTTCGACCGTCCCGTTTCTAGAAAGCTCAGGTGCCGGGCCGACATCCCCGTTTCGTTCGCCAGGCTCAACTGGCTATGGTGTCGTCGCTGGCGCCAGTCGCGAAGGACGTCGCCAACGGTGCGCTCCATCGTGTTCATGGCTCCCATGGTGCCTGAAATCGACCCGGATTTCACTTACCCGGGAGGTAATTGTTTCACCTACCCACCAGGTACAAGCTGGACGCAGGACACCAGCCCGGCAGGTCGCCGAACCGCTGGTCTCCAGTTTCCAAGGAGGGCCACATGTCCCAGACCACCACCATTCCCGAGACCCTGATCGACAACTACATCGCCATCTGGAACGAAACCGACCCCACCCGCCGCCGGGAACTCATCGAGCAGACCTGGGCCGGGAACGGCCACTACAAGGACCCACTGCTGGAGGCCTCCGGCCACGAGGGCATCGACGCGATGACGGCCGGCTTCCAGCAGAACTATCCCGGCCACACCTTCGAGCGGGTGACGGAACTCGACGCTGGCAACCGGTTCGGCTGGAAGCTCGTCGAGCCCGGAGGAACGGTCTTCATGACCGGCGTCGACACCGCCGAACTGGACGATACCGGCCGGTTCACCTCCATCCTCGGCGAGTTCAACCAGTAGGCTGCACCGTTTCAAGGGAGCCGGCTACCCCCGGCTGGCTCTATTCCACCAAAGGACGAACCACATGTCCGTGCTCAACCGACTCGACCTCCGCACGATCCTCACGCTCGACGCCATCGCCAGCGGTGCCATGGGCCTGCTGCTCCTGCTTGGCGCCACGTTCCTCGACGGCCTGTTCGACCTGCCGGTGAACTTCCTCCGCGTGACCGGCGCGATCCTGCTGCCCTGGGCGGGGGCCCTGATCATCGCGGCCAGCCGCCAACCCGTGAGCCGCGCCGCTGTCCGCGCGATCGCCGCGGTCAACCTGGCATGGGTGGCTGGAAGCCTCGTGCTGCTGGCCAGCGGCTGGGTCGACCCGAACGCGCTCGGGATCACCTTCATCATCGTCCAGGCCATCGCGGTCACCGGCTTCGCCGCCATCCAGATCGCCCGGATCACCGGAACCGAATCGATCGCCAGCGGGGCCTATCCAGCATGACTGCCCTGACGGAAACGCGCCGCAGGTCAGTGACCTCCGGCGCGTCTTCGGGTGCCCTGGATCGAGATCCCTGGCTACCCTTCGTTCAGGGGTACGGCGAAGCGGGTGACGCCACCACGGGTGACGGTTCCCTTCACGCGGTAGTCAAAGCCACCGCAGTCGCAGGCGGCTTCCTTGCCGTTCCCCATCAGGATCGCGGCCGAATCGCCAAACAGCACGGTCAGCGTGGCCGGCGCCTCCGGCTCACCCTCGGCGGGCAACTCCACATCGAGCATGTACGGGAATGGTCCGGACCCGTTCGCGGTGGCCCAGCCAATCACGCGCCGCACTTCCGGCTTCTCATCGTCCGGCGCGATATAGCCGCTCAGCGACTGGGTCGTCATCACCAGCGGGCCATCCGGCGCGGAAGGATCCTCCAGGGAAAACGCGCCGACGTAGTCCGCCATCCCGTCGCCCCGGTCCTGGGCGAACGCCGCCAGCGAAAACTCGCCCTCGCCAGCGGGGGATTCGAAGATGCCGCCGCCAGCCACGCCATCGCCGAACACTGGTGGTTCCGGCCCCTCGCTGTCCTGAGCGGTCGCCATCCGGCCGACCGCGAATGACGCCGCCAGCGCTCCAAGCACAACCGTCCGCCGAGATTGCATGCGTTCCACCCCTGATCTCGCTACCCGTCCGCGTCGCCAAACCGGACTACGGCTCGGTGGTGAACATCCCGGCGCCGTCGAACTCGATCGGCTCCAGCTCGCCAACCTGCTCCACATCGCCGGTCGCCAGCAGGTCGTCCACCAGCGTCTCGGAGGCGAGGAAGGTCGCCAGGTTCTTGGTCGATTCGATGCGCATGATCCGCGCCTTCCCCTCTTCCATCTTCAGCGCGGACGCGATCGCGAGTTGCAGGGCCTGCTGGTCGGAATCGACCGTGATCGGGATCCGCGCTCCGGCCGGCGACTTGGCGGTGATCATGTTCATATAGGTCGGAATCGTGTCGATCCCATCCACCAGTTGCCGGAGGGCGAAGTCGAACATGCCAATGCCGGTGGCGTTCCCGTCCGTGTCCTCCGTCAGCCCGCGCACCACGTAGCGCTGGACCTTCGGCACCACATCCGTGAAGTCGATCGTGCCAGCCACGTCCCGGTTGATCACGTTGGGGTCGGCGCCGTCCCCGCTGATGTCCTTGCCGATCCTGTCCACGATCAGCACGTCCACTTCCGGCACCCGCGGCAGCCTCGCCAGCTTCTGCTTGGACATCTCCAGCAACACGGCCTCGCGCTCGAACATGCCATCGCGCGGGACGGCCTCGATCACGCTCAGTTTGCTGAGGCCGTTCTCCACCAGCGCCATGCCGAAGGGAATGTTCACCTTGGACAGGCTGAAGCCCGCCACCCTCGGGATCAGGTCGCCGAAGGTGCCGATCCCCTGGCTGTGGAACCAGCTCGCACCCTTCTGCTTGCCCAAACCGATCGCGATCATCTTCGCCAGGCCCGATTCCACCGGTCCCCGGAAATCGGTGTGCGGCTTCACCCGTCCCACCGGAATCACGACATCGGCCTCGTCGTGCGCGATCCGGTCGAAGTAGACCGGCACCCCACCGGGCAACTCGCCCAGCAGCACCGTCTCCATGGACGCCCGGATCGGGCAGCCCATTTCCTCCTCGACCACCCCGTAATGGGCCAGCAGCGCGGCCTGGCCCTCGGCGGTGGCTCCGCCGTGGCTTCCCATCGCCGGGATGATGAACGGCTCGCCACCGAGCGTCTTCACCTCGGCCACGATCGCCTTCAGCACCTGGCCAATCCGGTCGATGCCGCGGCTGCCGCCCGTGATCGCCACCTTCGACCCGGCGGGGATCGCGGCGATCACCTCCGGCTTGCGAAACTCCCGGGCAACGGCGTCCGGAATCGAGCCCACGGGCTCGTCGTCCAGCCGCTGGCGAAACCGCGCCCAGCGCGGCAACGTGCTGTGCGAGAAAACATCGAGCGGGGAAACGGTCTGGACCGGCGCCATGACAGGGGGCTCCTTCAGCGGCTGCTATCGAAACGTTTCCGTCATTCTATCGCCGGTTTGGCGCACGCGCGCGTTCTATGCCGCCAGGTCGAGGTTGCAGCCCAGGAATCCATCCTCGAACCCGGTCATGAACGACTCCACTCGCTGGTCGCCCGTGCCGTGGGCGGTGATATCGTCCCACTCCGTGGACGGGCTGTCTCCCGCCGCGCTGGTGATCGTGATCGCGTCCTCGACCTCGTCCCACCCGATCTCGCCGTTGGCCAGGGCATCCTGGGTATATACGCCGGCCAGGCAATCGGCCTGAAGCTCGAACTCGATCGGGTACAAGCCGTCGTTCAACTCGGGATCGCGCGAAATCGTCACGCCGGTCATGATCTGCACGTGATGCCCCCACTCGTGGGAGACGATCATGGTGAATCCGTACGACCCCGAAATGTTGACCACCGTATCCTGGAAGCCGGGATCGTAGTACACGGTTTCGTCGGCGGTGCAGTAGTAGATCGCCTGCTCCTCGATGTCTTCCTCGAGGCCGCAGCCCGTGTCGATCGGCTCGGTCACGGCGACGATGTCGTCCACGCCTTCGTAGTCCAGGCCGGCGAGTTCGAACACGCCGTTCCAGAACCGGTCGATCTTCACATATGCCGCCTTGCGGAAGGCTGGCTGGTAATTCGACTCGCGCTCGGTGTCGTCCACGTCATCCATCAGGGCGTCGATCGCGGCTGCGTCGATGTCCGGGAACCAGCGCCAGCGCGAGCCCTCGCGCACCAGCACCAGCGAGCGGTCTTCATCGGTGACCGCGCCGTCGCGCTCCACCTGCTGCCGATAGGTGACGGTCGCGGCATCCTCGTAGGTGTCGCCCGTCAGTGGCCAGGTCCATTCCCCGATATCGACCGTGATCTCGACGGGATCGTCGGCGGGGATTCCCGCGTCTCCCTGGGCCCAGGCGAAGAACGCCTGGCGCGGGAAGGCGTTGCGCGCGTCCGGATGCATCCGGTCGTAGAGATCGAAGTAGTCCTCGCGCTCCCACGTTCGAGACAGCTCGGTGGTGGTCGATGTGGCGCTGGCGGCCAGGTCTTCATCGGTTTGCGCGAGGGCCTGGGCGGGCACCAGCGCCCCGGCCAGCAGCACCGCCATGAGCATGCAGGTGAGGAAGATCGCGCGAATCGCGCGGAAGCTATGGATCGTCATCGAATTCCTGTTCGGTGGGATGTCGGCGAGAACGTCGCGGCTCTCGGACGAGGAGTCGCCCATCGAGCCAGAGCGCATAAGATACGCGCTCCGCATTGACGGCAACCACTTTCCGTCGCTATGATGATACTCAGTATCACTTATTCGATCGATCCTGGAGTTTGGAATGCCTCTCAGTCGCCACCTGTTTCGTGCCTCGCTGTCGCGCCTCGCCATGATTGCCCTGGTGTGCGGGCTGCTGGCGAGCATGGGACCAATCCCATCGCGCGCCCAGTCCACCCCCACCGCCGAACCGCTCAAGGTCGTCGCCACCTTCAGCATCCTGGCGGATTGGGTTCAGAACGTGGGCGGCGACGCGATCGAACTCACCACCATCGTCCCGGCTGGCGGTGACACGCATACCTTCGACCCGTCGCCGGGCCAGGTCGCGAGCATCGCCGGGGCCGACATCATCTTCGAAATCGGCCTTGGCTTTGAGCCGTGGCTCGACGACATGATCAATGCCTCGGGCGCGGAAGCCACCCGGATCGTGGTGAGCGATGGCATCGAGGTGCTGGCGTTCGGCGACGCCAACCACGACGACCACGAGCATGACGACGAGGGCGGACACGACCATGGCAGCGAGGATCCCCACATCTGGGGAGACGTCCAGAACGCGCTCAACGCCGTGTCCATCATCGAGCAGGCGCTGATCGACGCCGATCCCGCGAACGCCGATACCTTCGCCACCAACGCCACCGCTTACTCGGCCAACCTCGAGGCCCTGGACGCGCACATTCGCGCCGAAACCGCCACCATCCCCGAGGAACGGCGCAAGCTGGTCACCACCCATGACACCTTCGGCTACTATGCGCACGCCTACGGCTTCGAGATCACCGGTACCGCCCTCAACTCCGGCTCCACCGAGGGAGGCGATCCCTCCGCCCGCGACATCGCCGAACTGGTGCAGGTGATCCAGGACGCCGGCGTACCGGCGATTTTCGCCGAGAATGTCTCGAACAGCGGCCTCATGGAAACCATCGCCGCCGAGGCCGGGGTCGAACTTGCCCCGCCACTCCATACCGACGCGCTCGGCGAACCCGGCGGCGAGGCCGGCACCTACATCGACATGATGACCGTCAACACCGCCACCATCGTCGAGGCCCTGTCCTGACGAACGGTTGACCTTTGGGCACTCCGTGGCTGACGATTGAACGAACTCGACAATCCTGTCTCGAGCCTCAATCCCGATCACGGAGTGTCACCCGCCGATGTACATCGACAATCTCTCGTTCCGCCAGGACATCATGGCCATCCAGCCCATTACCGTGCCAGTCACGGGAACGGCGTATGTTCCAGGCTCCAAGAGCATCACCAACCGCGCGCTGCTGATCGCCGCGCTGGCCGACGGCCCTTCCACGCTCACCGGCGCCCTCTTTAGCGACGACACCCGCTACATGGCCGGAGCGCTCAACCAGCTTGGCATCGTAGTCCGCTCCGACGAGCAGGCCGAGCGCTTCGATGTCGAAGGCGGCGGCGGCACCTTTCCAGCCGCCACCGGCAACCTCTTCATCGGCAACTCCGGCACCACCGCGCGGTTCCTCACCGCCGCCCTCACCCTCGGCAACGGCGAATACGTGGTCGATGGCGTGCCCCGAATGCGCGAGCGGCCAATCGACCAGCTCATCGACGCCCTCAACCAGCTCGGCGCGAATGTCCGCAGCCAGGAGGGCACCGGTTGCCCACCGGTGGTGGTCACGGCGAGCGGCCTGCCGGGCGGAACCTGTCGCCTGGGCGGGAACAAGAGCAGCCAGTTCTTCACCGGCATCCTGATGGCCGCCCCGTACGCCGCGAATGGCGTTACGATCGAGGTGGACGGCGACCTCGTGTCGAAGCCCTACATCGAAATCACCGCCGACGTGATGGACGCCTTCGGTGTCGAGGCCGAGATCGACACCGAGACCTGGAAGACGTTCCGCGTCGCGCCCGGCCAACGCTACGAGGGCGGTCACTACCTGGTGGAGCCAGACGCCTCGAACGCCTCCTATTTCTTCGCCCTGGCGGCGGTCACCGGCGGCGAAATCATGGTGGAGGGGCTCGGCGAGAACTCGCCGCAGGGCGATCTCGACTTCGTCTACGTGCTGGAGGAAATGGGCGCCACGGTCACAATGACCGAAACCTACACCAGCGTGAAGGGCCCCGAGGGCGGACGTTTGAAGGGCGGAGATTTCGACTTCAGCGAGATCTCCGACACGTCGCAAACCATCGCCGCGATCGCCCCGTTCGCCGATGGACCGGTCACCATCCGTGGCGTGGCCCACAACCGCATCAAGGAAACCGACCGCGTCAGCGCCGTCGCCACCGAGTTGCGCAAGCTGGGCCAGGAGGTCGATGAGTTCGAGGACGGCTTCACCATTCACCCACGCCCGGTCACCCCGGCTGAAATCGAGACCTACGACGATCACCGGATGGCGATGAGTTTCGCCATCACCGGCACCAAGTCGCCGGGCGTCACGATCCTCGATCCCGGCTGCGTGGCGAAGACGTTCCCGTCCTACTTCGAGCGCCTCGAAGACCTCGTCAACGACTTCCGCTAGGAA
>JAEWEG010000060.1 GCA_023389575.1 Chloroflexota bacterium
AGGATCACGAGGGCCATGCCCGGGAACATCGAGGGCCACCAGGCCCGCTGGATCAGGCGCTGGCCGTCTCGCAGCATGTTGCCCCAGGTGGGCGTTTCGGGATTGACGCCCGCGCCAAGGAAGGAGAGCGAGGCCTCGGCGATGATCGCGTAGGCGATGATGAAGGTGCACTGCACGATCAACGGCGAGAGCGCGTTCGGGAAGATGTACTTCAGCATGATCTGGCTGTCGCGCATCCCAACCGACCGCGCCGATTCCACATACTGCTGCTGCTTCAGCACCAGCGTGGAACTCCGCACCAGCCGCGCCACGTTCGGCGTGTACACGATCACCAGCGCCAGGCAGACGTTGGCCGCGCCCGACCCCAGCGCGACCATGATCGCGATCGCCAGCAGGATGCTGGGGAACGCCATCAGGCCGTCCATCGCGCGCATGATCAGCGCGTCGAACCGTTCGTAGTAGCCGGAAATGAGCCCCAGCACGGTGCCAAGGAAGGCCGACGCCAGCATCACGGAGACGCCGATCAGGATCGACACCCGGCCGCCGTACAGGATCCGGCTGAAGATGTCCCGCCCAACGTCGTCGCTCCCGAACCAGAAGTCGCGGGAGGGTGGCTCCAGCCGCCGCACCGGATCGAGAAAGGTCGGGTCGGCCGGGGAGAGCAGCGGCGCGAGCGTGGTGCAGATCACCAGGATCAGCAGGATCGCCCCGCTCACCGCCGCCACCGGGTTCTCGAGCAGCGTTCTCACCCAGTACCAGCGCGACGACGGGGCTATCCCCTTCAGCAAGCCCCGCTGCGCCGGACGTGTCGTGGCCCCAGCCAGGCCAGCCACCTCAGTTGCCGCCATAACGCACTCGCGGATCGATGTACACGTAGAGAATGTCCACGGCCAGGTTCACCAGCACGTAGACGGCCGCGATCAGCATCACCGCTCCCTGGATCACCGGGAAGTCGCGCCGCCCGATGCTCTGCACCACCAGCCGCCCCATCCCGGGGATGGTGAAGACGGTCTCGGTCACCACCGCGCCGCCCAGCAACGCGCCCACCGACGCCCCGATCACCGTCAGCGCCGGGATCATCGCGTTACGCAGCGCGTGCCGGGTGATCACCGATCGCTCGGTGACGCCCTTGGCGTAGGCGGTCCGGATGTAGTCCTCCCGCATCACATCGAGCATCGTGGAGCGGACCAGCCGCGCCAGTAGCCCCGCGCTGGAGAACCCGAGCGCGAACGCCGGCAGCGCCATCGCCTTCAGGTGCGCCACCGGGTCTTCCGTGATCGGCACGTAGCCCCCGGCCGGCAACCATCGCAGGTTCACCGCGAAGAACAGGATCAGCACGATGCCGAGGAAAAAGGTGGGGATCGCGGCGCCGCTGATCGACAGGATCATCAGCCCCCGGTCGAGCAGCGAACCGCTCCTGATCGCCGAGATCACCCCCACCGGGATGCCGATCGCGATCTGGATGATCATGGCGTAGGTGGTCAGCAACAAGGTCGGCTGGACCCGGTCCTGGATCGCCTCGATCACCGGCATGCCCAGGAAGATCGACTCGCCGAAGTCGAGCCGCACCACCCCGCTGATCCATTCGAGGAACTGCTCCCAGATCGGGCGGTCGAGCCCAAGCTGCCCGCGCAACTGCTCGATCTGCTCGGCCGTCGCGTTCTGCCCGAGCATCACGGCGGCCGGATCGCCCGGTGTGATGTGAACCAGCGCGAACACCACGATACCGACCACCAGCAACACCGGGATCAGCATCACGATTCGCCGGACGATGTACGCCAACATCAGGGAGTCCTTGGGATCGGGGAATTACGGGCACCTCCACGAGGAATCTCTTCCCCGTGGAGGTGCGTCAGCGCGATCAGGAGGCGAACCAGAGGTTCCAGAACGGCACGCCGTTCTCGATCTGCTCGGGCCAGCCGCCCAGAGTTTCGGAGTAGAACGCGCAGTTCGAGGAATCGCCCGTCTTGACCGCCGGAACCTGGGTGTAGGCGTTGGCCTGGATCTGCTCCCAGATCGCGTAGCGCGCGTCGAAATCCGATTCGGCCAGCAACTCGGCCGAGAGCGCCAGGCTCTCCTCGTCGCTCCACCAGCCGGGGTAGATGTTCATCTGACCCACGTAGGAGATCTGGCTTGGATCGGGCACCGCGCCGTGGCCCGTGATGAAGAGATCCCACATCTCCGGCTCGGCGCGGTTGGTCACCACCGTCGCCCAGTCGGTGACCTGCAGGTCGACGGTGAAGCCAGCCTCCTCGAGCTGCTGCTTGGCCACGATCGCCTGCCCATACATGTACGAGTATTCCTGCGTGGTCATGAACCGGAGCGGCTCGCCAGCATATCCGGCCGCCTCGGCCATTTCCTTCGCCTTCGCCGGGTTATCCAGGTTGTAGCGGTCTCCGCCGGCGTCGGTCCACCACGGCGATTCCTTCAGCATCAGCCCGGGATCAAGCCGGATGAACTCCTCCGAACCACGGCCGGAGAGCAGCATTTCCTCGCTGCCAAGCGCCATCTGCACGGCATCGCGCAGCGCCTGGTTGCCCATCAACGGAGACTGCCAGTTGAGGAAAATGAGGTCCCAGTTGGTCGGACGCAGGATCTTAGCAACCACCCCGGGGTAGCCATTCAGCACCTCGTACTGATCGTTCCCAACATCCAGGATGACGTGATAGTCCTCGGCCTGGAGCCCGGCCACGCGGGCCGCTTCGTCCGGCACCGGGATGAACTCGATCTCGTCGAACCACGCCCACTTCTTGCCGGCATAGCCGTCGGTTGGGTTGGAGCTGGCCACGTAGTCCGGGAAGCGCTCATACCGGATGTAGGCATCGGCCTGGCGGTCCACCAGCCGGTACGGCCCGGTGCCGACGAACCCATCCTGGATCGGATCGAGCGTATTGGCGTCGAGCAGCGACTTCGGCAGGATCGAGCAGGCCTGCGTGTTGTTGGAAAGCGCGACCGTGATCGTGCCGTACGGCTCGGTCAGGGTCCAGACGATCGTCAGGTCATCGCTCTTCTCAATCGATGCCGTCTTCTCCATCAGGCGCTTGCCGACACCGGAAATCTGGCCCCAGCGATTGATCGACGCGATCGCATCGTCCGCGGTCAAAATCTCGCCATTGTGGAACGACACTTCCGCTCGCAGCACCATGGTGTGCACCAGGCCGTCGTCGGAAATCGTGTGCGAGTCCAGCAGCGATGGCGCCGGAATCCAGTTGGAGTCGTAGGCGAAGAGCGTTTCGAACATCGGGTCGGTCACGACGCGTGTCACGCTGGCCGTTGTCTGGTGCTCGTCCAGGGTTGGCGGCTCACCAATGATCGCCACCCGAAGCTTGCCGCCCGCCACACCGGATTCCGGCGATTCCTGGGCCAATCCAAGCATGCCGTACCGCGGAAGCAGGAAACTGGCCGCGGCGGCGGCGCCCGCTCCCTTCATCACGGTTCGACGATCGAAGGCTCGCGGTTCCGAACGCTCGCTGAGGTTGTCGCTCATGTTTCCCCCTGATACCCAAAGTGGGCAAGTGGTGAATACGGGATGGCGACGTGCCACCCAATGGACGGGACCCAGGCAAATTCGTGCAACGCTTCGCTGCCCTGTCTTGCAGTAGAGGCACAGTACAGTCGAATAAAGATCGCGTCAATAGCAAACGGTCGTAGATTGCATGCAAGGTATACCGTCGCGGCCCGGAACCACCGCCGCGGGCACGATCACCGCCTCACGAGATGTATGGAGGCACCGAACAGGACCCGGCCCGTTGGTGCCCAGCGCCAGTAACGGTCGAAACCGGGTTCGGCCACGGGGGGTCGCCGCCGGCAAGAGCGAAGAAGCGGCGTTGTGCTACCTGGTGAGCCAACCGGGCAAATCGCCCAATGGCGCGGTACCGGCAATGTGCTCCAGCACCTCGAACGCCATCGACACCCGCTCGTCCCCCAGGTCCGTCCTCCAGGTGTGCATCTGACGCTCGAATGACGCCGCGCTTAGCGCGAGCATCTCGTTCGCCCGCGCGGTTCGCGTCAACCGCGTCGCGCGGGCATCGGCCGGATCGGGCTCCCGGACGATGTAGCCCGCCACCTCCAGGCTGGAAGCGGTCTTCGCGGCCGCCTGCTTCGTCACGCCCAGCCGCTCCCCCAGCAGCGAAATCGAGCAGCCATCGGGTCCGATCGCCTGCAACGCAAACCCGTGCACCGGCCGCGCCTCCGGATGCCCATTCGCCGCCAGGTCGTCGTGAAGCAGGTCGACGATCTCGCGAAACGCGCCTCCCAACAGGAACACGAACCTGAACCCCTCCTGCCCGTCCGACATCTCGCTCCCTCACCATCCCAATTTGACCCGCATGCTTCAGCAAAGGCCCGCATTCCTGGTGGCGGCGAATCGCGTGTCTTCGCCTGGAGGACTCCGCTACGCTCCCCTCCGACGAGTATCCCGTGGCCGCCCAGTTTAGACAACCCGATTGACGAATCGCGCCTCGACCGCTACTTTATGGACAACCTGGTTGTCATTATACCGGGTACGCCACGAACAGGAGGCAAACCATGAACACCACGATCAATTACGACGCCGTCCGCGTCACCGAAACGCCTAACGCCACCATGACCACGCTCGCCTCGCCCACGCTCGGCGGCACGAAGGACCTGAGCCTGTGGAAGGTGCGCATGCGGCCCGGCGCGTCCGGCCCGGTCCACGCGTTCGACACCGAACAGATCTGGCACCTTCTCCACGGCACAGCCTCGATCGAGATTGACGGCATCGTCCACACCCTGAGCGCGGGCGACACCCTCCACATCCCGAGCATGGCCACTCGCCAGGTGAAGGCGGAAACCGCCGTCGAATTCATCGTCTGTGGCAGCGGTCACGCCCTGGTCGTCAGCGGCGCCCCCAGCGGCGAACCCATCACCCCCGCGTGGATCGCCTGATTCAGCGCAAGATCATCGCGGGAACCGGCGTGAGCCAGAACACGGCTCGGAATGTACGGAGCCACGGCCCGCGCCAGCGGGTCTGTGGCTCCGGTCCTGCCGAGAAGATTGCCCACGAACGCAGGCCATCTTCTCGCGCAGGCCATGAACCAACGCAAGGTGTCCGCTCGGCCTCACCGGCGCTCACCTCGGATTCAACAAATGATCTCGTCATTCCGAGCGTAGCGAGAAATCGCCGGACGAAGTCCTTCCGCCGTCAGGCGGTGTCCATCCTCGGACCGCCTCACATACACCCAGCGAAGTGCGACCCCTATCGCGTAGGATCACCGAGGCTCAGGCCACCTGGACGGAGGCCGGTGCCACCAGCACCCCACCGCCCTCGATCTGGCGTGCCCCCTCACCATTCACCGCGATGCTGGCAAGGTTGAGTTGGCCCTGCCGGACCTGAACCTCGACCTTGCCGCCATTCAACGCCGCCGTGCCCCAGGCGTCGCCGGTCGACCAGAACGTCGGCGAATTGCCGTCCACCAGGTCAATCACCATCGCCCCGGTGCTGGCCTGGTAATCGAACCCGGTCAGCGCCAGCACCGCCGCCCAACTCGCCATCGCCCTCGCGTAGTGATGCCCGCACTCGGCCTCGTTGAACGGGCTTCTCCGCTCGCCGTCGTACCGGTCGCGAATCGCCTGGATCAGCTCCAGCCCGTCGTCCACCATCCCCTCGTACAGCATGTGCACGGCCAGCGTGTACTCGAACCCCGTCATCACCTCGGTGAAGTACGGGAACGGCCGAACCGGACGCTCGCCGCGCGGATAGCTGCACATCAGCGTCGCCGACTCGTCGGGACCCAGCGTGTACGAGCGCATGTGGTTGAAATGACCGGCCATGGAGGGCCGGAAGTTGTGCTTCCTGATACTGGACAGAGTCGTCCGGGTCTGGTCCTCCGGTCCCAGCCGCCCAAGCCCGGTCACCTCGGCCATGTACTGCCCCACGAGCTGGTCCACCAGGCATCCCGCGCCAAGCTGAAGCTCGGGGTCCTCCAGGTTGGCCGCGCCCATGCTCTTGTGGCGAAGTCCGTCCGCGATCGGGCCGGCCGGTGGGCGTATCTCGTGCTCGTAATACTCCCCGTTGAACAGGTTCGCGCTGGTCCACTCGCTCCCGCGCTCGAACAGGTCGCGCAGCGTGGAGGCGAAGTCATCCTCGCCAAGGTGCCGCGCCAGTTCCTCCCCGGCCCGCAACGCTCCCAGGTACCAGAACTGCATCTGCGGGTTCGGGCCGTAGTACTCCACGTCCATCGTGTTGTGCTGGCAGCCTTCCATCACCCCATCGCGATCGGCGTCCCAGCCGCCCGGAATCCAGCAGAACTCCAGCGTCTTCCGGGCATGCGGCCAGATGTTCCGCAACCACTCGTCGTCGCCGTTGAGCTTCCACTCCCGGTAGAGCTTCATGACGCAGCCCATCTGGCCGTCGGCGGCCGCCAGGTTCCAGGTAGTCGCGTACTCCAGCGGCAGGTTGGCCCGGAAGCTCATCAGGCCGTTCTCGTCCGTGGCATGGAGGAACTCGACCTCCCGCATCGACCGCGCCAGCGAACCGAACAGGTACGCCGTCGCCTGCTCGTAGTTCCAGACATGCGTGCAACTGCCATGGCAGGAACCGACGTGGTCCTGAATGCCTTCCCAGCCGAACATCTTCCCGTCCGGCGTCCGGAACACGGTCTGGCTGCGCAACGTGCTCAGGTTGAACAGCGCGGCCTCCCGCACGACCTCCGGCAGGGGCGACGCGCAAAACGCCGACACGAAGTCCACCGTCGCCGCTTCCAGCTCGTCCGCCTCGGCGGCGATCCGCGCCGCGGCGCCCCAGGCATCCTCTGCCTGGGTGGTGTACCAGTTGCCAACCGTCCGCGATGGCACGGAATCGAGGCTGGTCAACCCCCGCTCCCAGTTCTGGCGATTCGGGAAGTGCCAGGTCACCTGGAAGGCGAAGACCGCCTCCTCGCCCGGCGCCACCGTCCGGCGATGGCACACGCTCGCGATCGGCGTGATCCGGCCATTCGGTTCCCGGTCATCCAGGTCCCCGTCCTCGATGAAATCGTCCCAGAAATCGAGCAACGGCCCCGACCACGACGTGTCCGTCCAGTCCCGCCGCCGCGAGATCGTCGAGCCCTCCGTCACCGAGGTCGCCAACGCCATCGATCCCCACTGCTCGGCCTCGACCGGCACGCCCTCGGAGCGCAACAGCACGCCACTCAGCCCACCGGCTTCCACCAGGTCGTTGACGTTGCCAACCGACTCGCCCTTCAGCCCGTCGCGCCCGACGAAGTTCTCCAGCACGCCCGCCACCGAGATCTCCAGCGGCGCGTCGCTAGTGTTCCGCACCACGAAGCGCAACATCGCCGCCGGATGACCACTACGATCGGCGTCGGCCGGGATGAGCGGGTTCCAGGCCTCGATTCGCGCGTCGAACGGCAATCCCGCTTCCGACAGCGCCACCTGCGCCAGGGGATAGGCGGCGTGGAACGTCGCGTCGGTGAATCGCGGCAACCCGGCGTGCGGCACTGGCGAGCCCGACCAACCTTCGTACCCCGACGTGAGCGGACCTTCCAGGCAGCGCGCCACCGGCTCCGTGCCCTCTCCGGCGGCCCGCACCGCGAAGAAGGCCTGGCGCGGCGCGAACCCCTTGGCCGGCCGGTTGACGATCTCCCAGTCACGCAGATCGCCCCGCCCTCCGAGCGAGACGGTTCCCGTGCCGATTCCACCCACCGGCATCGCGATCCGGTCGAGCTGCCGCCCACGATACGTTTTCAGCACGGGCCAATCCGGCCGCAACCACGACCCAAGCCCGGACGCCGACTGATCTGCCTGGATTTCCCGCTCTGAGAGACGAACCGCCACGACACATGCCTTTCAATGAAGGAACCGTTCCGAGATCAGGCCAAGAGCCTGTGCCAATAGAGAGTCTTCAGGAGGGTCTGGTACGGGCGGACCTGCCGCGATTGAACATGAAACTGTTCATGCGGCGAGCAAGCGGCAGCCTGTGGTGAGCGAAGCGAATCCATCCCCCTGCCGCGCGAGCACTAAATGCCATCTACGCCAACCTCCGGACGGACTGGCGCTCGATGATCGTCATCGGAATCGTCCACTTGATCGGAGGATCAACGCCCCGCTCCTCGCCCTGCATCATCCCCAGCAGGCGGCGGAACGCCACCCGCCCCAGGTCCGTCCCGGAGTTCCGCACCGTGGTCAACGGAGGGGTCAGCATCTTGGCGACCTCGATATCGTCGAAGCCGACGATGGAAATGTCCCTTCCCACCACCAACCCCCGGCTCATCACCGCCCGGTAGGCCCCAACCGCCGCCTGGTCGCTCACCGCGAAGATCGCGGTCGGGGGCTCGGGGAGATCGAGCAGCGCCAGGGTCTCGCCAAACCCCTTCTCACCGCCGTGCGAAATCCGCGGCGGCATCAGCGAGGGATCGGGTCCCAGGTCCGCCTGCTCCATCGCCAGCAGGTAGCCTCCCCGCCGCTCCTCCAGCGTCCAGTACTTCGAGGGCCCACGCAGGAACCCGATCCGCGTGTGTCCGGCGTCGATCAGGTAGCGGGTGATCGCGTAGGCGCCCGCGAAATTGTCCGGAACCACCGTCGGCAGCGGCACGCCGGGAATGAAGTGGTCCACCAGCACCACCGGCAAGCCCGCGTCCCGCGCGGTCTCGATCCACTCCGGGTTCAGGTCACCCCCGCCCAGGATCAGCACCCCGGCCGCCCAGTTTCCGGCCCAGTGTGCCTCCGGCGGACCATCGCGCTCGGTCGCGAACTCGATCGCCATCTTGTAGCCCGCCCGCCGCGCCTCGGCCTCCACGCTCGCCAGCACGAACCGGTTGAACGGGTCCGAGGTCGGCGATGTCGGCAGGTGTTCGATCAGCACGCTGATCGTCTCGGGAGTCTCATGCAACCGCCGGCCAACGTCATAGCCAAGCTCGCGGGATGCGTCGAGCACCCGCCCTCTGGTCGCCTCGGAAATGCCGGGCTTGCCATTGAGGACAAGCGACACCGTGGCCATCGATACGCCGGCAACCTCGGCGATGTCCTTCATCTTGGGTTTACCGGAACCCTGCCCGGAATCGTCCATTAGTCTGTGCCCCGCCCGGTCTTGGATCTGTCCACGGCGGGAACCGGGCGTCCCGCGGTGAACCTGCCCTGTTCGGAGGGCGTTTCAGGATCAGGTTGGGTGATGGCCGCCACGAGCACGCCGAACGGCGCCGCGCCCAGCAACACCGCCGGGCCAAACGCCAGCGCCAGCCAGAGGCCAAGCGCCGCCAGCGTCACCGTGCCGAGCACCTGCGCCGGGCGTCTGACAACGACCGCCGCGCTCGTCTCCCACAGGGCCAAACCCGGCAGGGAATGCCTGGTCGCCAGCGGCACCGCCGGAACCACCAGCACCAGCAAAGCGATTCCCGCGCCAGTGGCGGCCAGGAGGGATGCCCCCTGCCACCAGGCATCGTTCGCGCCGCCCGCCAGTACCAGCAACACCGTGCCACACAGGGCAGGCGCCATACCATGGATCACCGCTGGCACCGCGAGACGGCGGAATTCGCCGCCGATTACGCGCCAGCCTACCGCCTCGCCAATCAGCAACCGGTCCGCACAGGCCACGATGGTGGTCCACACCGGCGCCGTCGCCAGTACCAGCGGTGCCCAGGCAACCGTCCACGACGTCAGCGTCGCCAGCACCACCCACGGCAGCGCGACGGCCAGGTACACCAGCGACATGGCCACGAGCAGGTGCAGGTTGTCGCGAATCGTCCGCCCTGCCT
>JAEWEG010000074.1 GCA_023389575.1 Chloroflexota bacterium
TTTTATGACGATCTGGGCGTGCGGCCCGTGGTGAACGCGGCCGGCTCCCTCACTCGCCTCGGGGGCAACCGCGTCTCACCCGAGGTCATGGCGGCGATGGCCGACGCCGCCCGCTCGAACGTGGTGATGGACGAGCTGCAGGAAGCGGCCGGCAAGGTGATAGCCGACGCCACCGGTGCCGAGGCCGGCTACGTGGTCGCCGGGGCCGCCGCCGGTCTCACGCTTGCCGCCGCGGCCTGCATGGCCGGGCTCGACCCGGCCGCCATGGACCGCCTGCCGGACACCACCGGCATGAGGAACGAAATCGTGGTCCAGCGCGGACATCGCAACGCCTACGACCACGCGCTGCGCGCTGCCGGAGCGACCTTCGTCGAGGTTGGCTACCTCGGCTATCCCGGCGCGGGCGGCACCTACGGCTGGCAGATCGAGGCGGCCATCACCGAACGCACCGCCGCCCTCGCCTGCCCGATCCTGGACACCCCCGGCACGATCTCGCTACCGGAGGTGGCCGCGATCGCCCATCGCCACAACCTGCCCGTCATCGTCGACGCGGCCGCCTCGTTGCCGCCCCGGAGCAACCTCCGCCGGTTCATCGCCGAAGGGGCGGATATCGTCGTCTACTCCGGTGGAAAGGCGCTCGGTGGCCCGCAGGCCAGCGGCATCCTGGCGGGCCGGACCGACCTCGTCCGCTCCATCGCCCTCCAGCACCTGGACATGGATGTGCGGCTCCCGACCTGGGTCAAGCAGGGCCTGGTCGAGAACGGCACGCTGGCGGGCATTCCCCATCAGGGAGTGGGACGCGCGCTCAAGGTCGGCCGCGAGGAAATCGCCGGCCTGGTCACCGCCCTCCGGCACTTCGTGGCCGGAAACGATGTGGAAGACCGGATGGCCTGGCTCAGCATGCTCGACCACATCGCCGAACCGCTGCAGGCCGTTCCCGGGCTAACCGTCCGGCTCAACGACCCGGCGACCAAGGCTGTTCCGCAACTCGAACTGGAACTGGACGAATCCGTACTCGGGTTCTCGGCCTACGAGGCCGTCAACTGGCTGCTCAACGAATCGCCCCGCGTGGCCGTGGTCGAACAACGCGCCGAATTCGACATCATTGCCATCAACCCGATGGTCCTCTCCCCCGACGACGTGGAGGTCGTCCGAACCCAACTCGCCAAGCTCTTCGGCATGTAGCTTCGGGCCAGGGAAATCAGGAGCATCGCGGGCTGGTAGCGGTCGAGCTTGTCTCGACCCGGCGGTGATCCCCCGGGAAGCGTCCACCAGGTGCCCGGCCGCGTGCCGATCCGGGGATCTTCAAGCCATGCTGGCCCAGGGATCACGCGCGAACCCTGGGCGAAGACGAGCTTCGCCCCTAACAGGAATGCGGAAACAGCGGGATTCCCGAAATGTACGGGGCCACGGCTCCGGCAATGGATCACGCAGCGCTCTATGCATGGAGTAGCCGGAGTCTGTGGCCCCTTCCCGCGCGGCACCCCCCCTGGAGCCCTCCCCTTGGACGCATCGCTCCCTCACCGAGTTCTCTCGAAATAGCTCGATCATTGGTACGGGCGGACCTGCCGCCGGCGGCTCGCGCGACTCACCAGTCGGTGTCCAGGCGGCTGTTGTCCGCCCAGGCACCGCCCGCTCGACCTACCCCTTCACCGCGCCGGACGTCAGCCCTCGCACGTAATACCGCATCCCGAACGCGAACAGGATCACCAGCGGTAGCGACGACACCGCGTACGCCGCCATCCTCGGCCCCCACGTCACCGTCCCGAATTCGTCGCGGAACTGCGTCAGCCCCACCGTCACCACCTGGATGTTCTGGTCCGAAATCGTCAGCAGCGGCCAGATGAAATCGTTGTAGCTCCCCACCAGGTGCATGATCGCCAGCGTCACCAGGATCGGCCACGACAGCGGCAGCGCGATCCGGAAATACTGCTCCAGTTCCGATGCCCCATCGACCTTGGCGGCGTCGAACAACTCCTGTGGCAACGTGGCGAAGTAGGTCCGGCAGAGCAGGATGCCGAACACCTGACCGCCCGCCGACCACGGCAGGATCAGCGCCCACGGCGTGTTGAACAGCCCCAGTTGCTTCACCAGCACGAACGCCGGGATCAACGTCAGGATGCCGGGAATCATCAGCAGAGCCAGGATGACGACGTAGATCGCCTCCTTGCCGGGAAACCTGTGCCGGGCGAACACATACCCGCTGATCGACGACAGGAACACCACGATCACCACCGAGACCATGGAGTACCACAGGCTGTTGAAGATGTACCGGCGCATCGTCACCCAGCCGTCGCGGTAGTTCTCCCAGCGAGCGGGGTCGGGCAGGCTCCAGAACCGGCCGTAGATCTGGCCGTTGTCCTTCAGCGACAGGAAGATCATCAGCGCGATCGTCAGGAAGCTCAGCGCCAGGATCACCGTCAGGATCAGGATGAGCGCCGATTGCCCCACCCATCCCATGTAGCGGTTCTTCCTGCCGGATTCCACGCGGAGCCCGCCTTCCGGCATCGGCGCGGGAGTGGCTGGTTGCGTCATGTCGAATACTCCACCGAGGATTTCACGTAGCGCAGGTTGATGATGGTGCCCGCCATGATCACGATGAACAGCACCGTCCCAATCGCCGAGGCCGCCCCGAAGTTGTTGAAGCGCACCGCCTGGTAATACAGCTCCAGCGAGGGCACGTACGTCGAACTCCCTGGCCCACCACCGGTCGTCAGGAAGATCGCCGCGAACTCCTGCACCGTGGCGATGAAGGTCAGGATCACCAGCAGGCGCACCTGGCCCAGCAGCAGCGGGAGGTCGATGTTGAGGATGCGGCGCAGGGTGGACGCCCCATCGAGCGCGGCCGAATCGAACAGGTCCGTCGGAATCGAGATCAGCCCGCCGTAGAAGATCAGCAGCGCGAACGCGCTCACCCACGGGAACCCGATGAACACGATCGACCAGATCGCGGTATCGGCGTCACCCAGCCACGACCGGGTCAGGTTCCCAAGCCCAATCCCTTCCAGCACCTGGTTCGCCAGCCCGATGTTCGGGTCGTACACGTTCACCCATAGCAGCACGCCCACCACGCCCGGCACGATCACCTGCAACACGAACAGCGTGCGAAAGCCGTAGGCCAGCCGGGAACTGCGCAGGTGGAAGATCATCTCGGCCACCGCCAATGGGATGAGCAGCTTCAGGAACCCGGTCACGATCAGGATGAGCAGATTGCCGATGCCGACCCAGAAATAGCGGTTCTCGCGCAGGTCGCGGAACTGATCCAGCCCCACCCATTTCGTTTCCAGCCCCGGTGTCCACTCGGTGAAGGCATGGTAGATGCCGGAGAACGCCGGGTAATAGTTGAAGATCAGCAGCAGCACCAGTGTTGGGATCAGGAAGATGTAGGAAATCCGCGCCTTCCACACGTCCGCCGCCAGCGTCCGGCTGTCCCGTCTCGCGGTCCGCCAGGCACGCTGCCCATCCGGCTTCTTCCGCAGCCCCAGCGCAACGGCGATCAGCAGCACCACGGCGATCGCGATCACGATCGGCCAGATGAATTTCTCGAGGGCCGAGGGGGCTTCCGGCAGGTCGAACGCGCCGGAACCATCGTTCACCGCCACCGTGACCCCGGAATCGGTCGCCAGCGCGGCCAGCCCGCCATCGCCCGTCAGGGCCACGTCCCGGATGCCGTCGGCGGCGGTCTGGCGCTGAAGTTCATTCCCCTCGATATCGTACGTGGCGAAGGCGCCATCGATGCCGCCGGCGACCACCAGGTCTCCCCCGCGAGAGATGGCCACCGCCGGGAGTTCCGACCCTACCGAGTGCTTCCACAGCACGCCGCCGCTGGCGCCATCCACCAGCACCAGCGTCCCGCTGTTGTCCCCCACCACGATATGGGCGCCATTCGGGGTCACATCCACCCCGCGAACGCTGTAGTCCAGCGTGGTCTCCCACCCCAGTTGGCCGTCGCCACTGAGCAGCGAGAGGCGGGAATCCCGCGTGCCGGCGATCACCCGGAATCCGGATGCCCCGCCGTACACCACCACCTGGTTCACCTGATCGGTGGCCGTGTATTGCCAGGAAAGCGTCCCCGCCGCGTCGAACGCCGAAACGGTCCTGTCTTCCGAGCCGGCGGCCACGATCTGGCCGTCGCCGGAGATGGACACACTGAGGAAGGTTTGCGAACCCCGGTGGTTCCATAGCTCGGCGCCGTCGCCGTCGAGCATGTAGACATGCCGGTCTTCCGAGGCCACCGCGATCCGCTGGCCATCGGTCGAAACCGAGACCCCATACACGGTGCCGCCCGTTTCGAACGTCCACAGTTCCTCGCCGGCCGCGTTCCAGGCCACCACGAGGTTGTCACGACGCCCGGCCACCACCAGGCCGCCGTCGTCGCTGGCATCCACGCTGTAGGCGATAACCCCGGAATCGGCGCTCCAGCCGTCGGCCGCTCCCACGGTGGAGGGCAGCGCGACCATGACGAGGATCGCGGCCAGCCACGGCAGCAGCCAGCTGGCGGCGGGGGTGGCGAACGAAGTGACTTGTATTGGCGGGCGGGAGAAACGCTTCTCCCGCCCGCCGCTATGGTTGATGTGACCCATGAATGACCTTCGCACCGTTTCTATACCTGGCTGGCTGGCTTCTTCTCCGGGTTCGCCAGGTCTTCCTCGGTCAACTGGAGATGCTCCAGGATTTCCGGGAAGAGGTTGTCCACCGACGCCTGGTAGGCATCGAGGAATTCCTGGAGTTCCAGGTCACCCGCGAAGAACTGTTGCGCCAGGTCGACCCACTCCCGTACCGATGGCTGGTAGTCGGAGATACCGCGCGAGCGGTAGGCCCCGGCCGTGTCCTTCTCGGTATTCCCGATCAGGCGCAGCTGGCCAAACTTCGCGGCCAGGTCCTCGGGCAGCGCCACGTCCTTCACGATCGGCGGCCCGTTGATCCCGGCGGAGGCCGTATTCTCGGGATCGAGCCGGTTCTCCAGGTACACCCCAAACCCGTCCGGGCTGGTGAGGTACATCAGGAAATCCATCTCCAGGTCGTTCTGGACCTGGTCCTTCTTCGGAATCGACAGGAACCCGATGTTCACCTCGATGGTGCGGGCCGGGGCATCCACGGCCTCGCCTTCCATCGTGGGGTTGTTGAACGACCCGATTTCGAACACGTCCACGTCCTGGGCTGGCAGCGGTGTCGCTTCCTCGCCTTCCGCGGGCGCCGCGCCCTGCGAGATGTACCGGCCTTCGGCCAGGCTTTGCAGGTCGCGCTCGAAGTTGGTCAGCAGGGCCGCGACATCGATCCTGATCGCCGCCTCACTGGTGAGGAAGAGCGGGTAGGCATCGCTGTTGCCAAGCCAGCCCGGAGGCGCCGCCCGGTCGCTGAAGTCCTTGAAGTTCGTGTACAGGGCCTGGAACTCGGGCCCGTTCACCGCCTGCTCGTGATCGCGCAGGGCAATCATCTTGCGCTGGGTGTTGAACGTGATCTTCGTGGAGTCGTCGTTGGTCGGGTCGGTGGGATCGTACTCCCACACATCGTCGATCCCTTCGCGGAAGTTCCAGTCGCCCGGCTGGGCCCGCACGAGCTCGGCTTCGTGACGGGTGAACTGGTCGAGGTACATCCGGGCCAGCCAGCCGAAGCGAAGCTCCCAGAACGACCGGTAGTCACCTTCGATCGCCACCGGGATATACCCGGCCGCGGTCAGCTTGTCGCACCAGTCCATGAACTGGGTCCAGGTCGGCTGGTTCTTCTCCGACTGCGCAAGTTCCTCGGCTTCGGCGAGGATGCCGGCCGCCTCGAAGGCGGTCTTGTTGTAGAACCACAGCACCTGCACGGTTTCGAGGTTCAGCGTGTAAATCTCGCCCGTGACCGGGTTGGCCATGTTCTGGATCGCGGCGGCATCCATCGTGTCGCGCCACGGCGCCCCGGTGTAGCGATTCGTGCGGTCGAGGTACGCCGACATGTCCACGAACTGCTTGGCCTGGATCAGGTCGGCCACCACGTTGCCATTCACGATCGACACTTCGGGCGTGCCCGCCGCGAACTGGGCGCGAATGAATTCCTGATAGCCATCGGATGGCTTGAGTTCCACCCGCACCTCCACGCCCGGGTTGAGCGCGGTGTAGGCATCGGCCAGGGCCTGGTAGGTCTGCACGTCGGTGCCCTGCACCGAAATAACGATCGTTCCACTCAGCTCGGCCGCCGCTTCGGCGGTTCCCGGCGACGTGATATCGATCAGGCCACCATCATCTGGCGTGGAATCCTGCGCCAGGCTGGATGAGTGGATGATCATGGCCGGGACACTGGCCGCCGCGGTGGTGCCCAGCAACTTCCGGCGGTTGAGACGGTAATCGGACATGGTCTGTTCTCCTTCAGCGTTCGACTCGAATCCTCGGGAACAACACGAGACCCGCTCTACCTCCTGTTCATTCGTGCGCGGCGAACACGTCGCCGCGCCATTCGGTGAGTTCGGCAAGGCGCGGGTCGTCCACATGGGACCCCAGCGCGCGTGAAATGGCGATGCTGGCAAGGGAGATCTGGCGAAGGGCCGCCTCGAACAGCGCGTCGTTCGCCCGCATCAGCGGAACGCTCGCGCTCAGCGCGGCGATCACCTGGTTGTCGATGTCGTACACCGGCACCGCCACGCAGCGCAGGCCGGGCGTGTATTCCTGGTCGTCCACCGCGAACCCCAGCCTCCGCACCCTGGCCACGGCGACGAGCAGGTCGGCGAGCGATCGAATGGGTGAGGTGGCGACGACCGGGAAGGGTCCATGGCGGAATCGGGCGTGGAGATCGTCGTCGTCTCGGGCGGCGAGCAGCACCTTCCCCAGGCCCGTGGCGTGGGCGTACAGCCGCTTGCCCACCTCGGACTGGAGTCGCAGCGGGTGGGAGCAGTCGACCTTGGCGAGGTACACATTCTCGATGCCATCGAGCACGGCGAGTTGCACGGTTTCGTTGACGGCATCGACCACCCGCTGCATTTCCGGCAGGGCCTTGCGGATGAGATCGCGCTGGGAGCGCCAGGCCTGGCCAATTTCCCAGGTTCGGATGCCAAGTTCGTACGTGCGGCGCTCCGGGTCGAATTCGACATAGCCCCGGTCGGTCATCACCGTCAGCAGGGCGTGGAGGCTGCTCTTGGGAATGGACCGCCCACGAGCGAGGTCGGAAAAGCCCACGCCATCGGGCGCGACCGCCAGCGCCTCGAGAATATCGAGCGCGCGACTGGCCGACTTCACGTGAGCCACCTTGCCGCCTGGAGAGGCGGTTTTGGCGGAGCCCGGAACCTCGTGGTGCTCCACGGGGACCTCCCCTACGCCCATGCACATCCGTGCATGGGTTCCACTATGTGAACATTGGTTCATGGTTATGCTGCTAGCGATCGTATGCCCTTTGCTCCAATTGGTCAACTGGCGACACCCACCGCCAGCCCAAACCCCACCCGCTCACCCTGGGAATACGCCACATTCTCGCGTAGGGGCGGCGCGGATGACCGATGGCGTCAACATGGCTGCACGCAGGGTGTCCGCCCTGCCTCACCCGCGCTCGCCTCCACACCAACACACCATTCACGTCACCCAGAGGCGAAGCCGATGGGCCCCCGGACGAAGCCCTTCCGCCGCCAGGCGGACTCCCATTCCGACCTGCTCCCGCCGCTCACGCCCGAATACATGACACATACTCTCGTAGGGGCGACTGGGCGTTCATTCCGGGCCGCTCCATATGCGCATGGAGGCCCCATCCAACACCACAATCACCGCCGAATGGCGGGTTTTCCCGGGTTCGATGCGTTCACTGGGTAACATCCCTGCCCACCCTGACCATCCCACCCTTCACCACCGACCGAAGGACCTCCCGCAATGCACGCATCCAGCCACGACAACATCATTCAAACGCCAACATTAATGCGAAAGCCGGCAATAATTCGCTACCCCAAAAAGCCCGTCGTTCCAGGCTGGTGTGTGTCAAGAACGTTGGACAGCGAGCGCGGCGGATCCCCACAATCGCTGGAAGTGGAGCATCGGTGGTTCT
>JAEWEG010000076.1 GCA_023389575.1 Chloroflexota bacterium
GCGCCCACATGCTTCGAGGCCGTCCGCCGCGAGATGAACAACCGGGAGGCGATCTCCTCGTCGGAGACGCCATTCACCATCAGGGCCAGCACCTCGCGCTCCCGCTGCGTCAACACCGAACCCTGGCCCGGATACGCGGCCAGTGCCCGCCTCCCCAGCGACACCGCGTCCTGGTACGCCAACGCCCGGCCCTCGTTCCAGGCGCGGGCGAACATCGCCGGTTCAAGCGTCGCCCTCAGCGTCTCAATCGCTTCGTCGGCCCTTGCCTGCAAACCCGGCGTGAAGCGGAGGCCAAGGTCCTGTCGCAACCGCACCGCGTTGGACATGAGTCGCGTCGCGTCCGACGCCTGGCTGGTGCGCGCCAGGATCACCGCTACCTCTGCGAGCACGAACGCGGCATCGATGTTCGGCTCCCCATCCTGGTGGATTTCCAGCGCCGCGTCGAAGCTCTCGACCGCCCTGTCGAACTCCCGCATCAGCATCCAGGCCCGGCCCAACCCCTCCAGCGCCATCGCCGAATGCGCCCTGTACCCGGCGTCCCTCCACCCCTGCAGCGCCACCTGGTGCCACCGAAGCGCGGTCGCATAGTCCCCCCGCTTCGTCTCCAGGCTGCCGCGCAGATTGGCGAACCCACCCACATACCAGGGATCGCTCAACCGCCTCGCCATGTCGAAGCCCTGCTCCAGCCAGCTCACGGCTTCGTCCATCTCCCCGTCGTCCAGCTTCGACCTCGCCAGCGTCAGCATCACCTCCATCGTCTTGGTGTCGTCGCCCACCTGTTGCCACACCGAAATCGCGTCGATCGCCAGGCGGTACGCGGTGGCGTTGTCCTCCCGCCAGGTCGCCAGCATGCCCATCGCCGAGAGTACCTGGCCCCGGATTTCGAGCGGCACCCGAGCGTCGTTGCGGGCGCTCATCTCCTCCATCAGGTTCCATCCCTCGTCCAGGAACCCCGGGTCAGTCCAGAACCACGACAAGCGCCCCACGCCTTCCATTGCCCGCGTCAGGTTTTCCCGGTCCAGGTCCCAGCGAAACGCCGCGCGAATATTGGCGACGTCCGCCAGCACCCTGTAGTACCACGCAGCCTGCTCGGTTCCCTCCAGGCCCGGTTGCGCCAAACGGGAAAATTCCAGCATCACCTGTGCGTGCGCCTCCCGAACGCGATCCCGGTCATCGGAGCGCTCCAGGTGCTCCACCGCCAGCTCCCGCGTGGTCTCGAGCATGGTGAATCGCGGCTCCCCGATCCCGCTGGCCACGCTCCGGATCAACCCATGCCGCATCAACTCATCGACCGCGCCCTCCACGTCCCCCGCGTCCGAGCCCAATTCGGCGGCCAGCGCCTCCGCCCGCTCCAGGGTGAACCCCCCTTCCCACACCCCGAACCATGTCCAGCACTCGCGAGCCCGGGGCGAAAGCAGGTCCACGCTCCACATCACCGCCGCCCGCATCGTCTGGTGGCGCGGAACCGCGTCCCTCGGACCACGGTCCAGCAGCGAGAGTTGCCGGCGCAGGCGGTCGGCCAGGGCGTGGGGCGACAGATGGGCCGCACGTGCCGCCGCCAGTTCGATCGCCAGCGGCAAGCCATCAAACCGGGAGCAAATGAAGGCGACATCGGCCGCGTTGGCCTGGGTAAGCTCGAATGGCGCGAACGCCGACCGCGCCCGCTCCACGAAGAGTTGCACCGCCCCCGAGCCGGCCACCGCCTCCACGCCCGCGGTGTTCCCACCGGCGGGCAGAGACAGAGGGTCGACCACGATGACCCGCTCGCCGGACAGGCCCAGTCGCACCCGGCTGGTCGCCAGCACGGTCAGGTCCGGGCAGGCGGCCAGGAGTTCGCTCGCCACCGTCGCGCCATCCAGCAGGTGCTCGAAGTTGTCCAGCACCAGCAAGGCGGCACGATCGCGCAGGCTGGCCGCGAGAATGTCGATCACCGGCCGGTTCGGCAGGGTTTCCAGGCCCAGAGCCCGCAGGATGGTGGCCGGAATCAGCGCGGGATCGCTCACCTCCGCCAGGGAGACGAAACCAGCCCGGTCCCGCACGTTCGCCCGGCGCGCCACCGCCAGCGCCAGCCGCGTCTTGCCGATGCCTCCCGGACCGGTCAGGGTCACCAGCCGCACCTCGGGATCGTCGACCAGCGCCCCCACGCGCTCGATCTCGCCGGCCCTCCCCACCAGCGAGGTGGACGGGTTAGGCAACGCGAACGACCCGGCCTCGCTCGGCTCCAAGGCGTCGATCAGCGCGTCTGTATCCCGCTCGGCGGGAGAAGGGCGAGGTTGTTCACTCATCGTTGTCACCGGCATGGGGCCATCGTCTCGGTCTCCATCATATACCCACGCCCGGCAATCTCAACGTCACGCCAGGAACCCCGGCCCGTTGGGGCCAGGGTGCTCATCCTGAATCGTTCGCGTCGAATGAAGATATCCTACGTTCTCCGTCCTCCCCGGCTCACGATGCTCCCGGCGCCCGCGAAGAGCACCGCCGCCAACACAAGCAATGGGAACGGTGAACGGTCCGTCCCGCCAGTCGCGCCGGCCACCGGCAGCCGCGACACGGTCGCGTCCCCATTTCCGGCAAGCTGACCGGACTGGAGACCGCCGGCCGTCGACCCGCCCCCGTTCGACCCGCCCGCCGGTGGCATCGAACCATCCGAGTCCCCGGTTGGCGCGATCGCCGCGGGACCGGTCGGCTCACCAGTCGGCTCGCCAGTAGGCTCCTCGGTGGAGGGCTCCGTGGCTGGTTCGGTTGGGTCCTGGGTCGGCACCTCCGTCGCGGGATCGGTCGGGACCTCGGTCGGTTCTTCCGTCACCGGTTCAGTCGGCTCCTCGGTAATCGGCTCGGTCGGAACGTCAGTCGGGATTTCGGTAGGCTGCTCGGTCGCGGGTTCCGTTGGCGGATCGACGATCACGGCGTCGTCGTCCACCACCACCAGCACGCAATTGCTCCACAGCGGCCGCTCCTCGCCGGTGTCGCTTCGATAATGGATCTGCGCGTTGAACGAGTAGGCGAACGGTACATCCAGGGGATTGGGTAGCGGCGAGTACCCGACCGAAATCGTGTCCTGCCCCGGCTCTCGCGCGTGCAGGTCGGAACTCATTGGAACGCCGCTGCAATCCGAGCCCGTCCTGCCCGGATACAGCCGCGCCTGGTAGGCGGTGTCCGGCAGATTGGACACCTCCACGGTCAGGGGCATGGTGGTGGTCACCTCCAGCGGACCGGCGCTTCCGTTCACGGTCACCAGGGGCGACCATCCTTCAACCGTCACGGTGACACAATTGGTCACCAACGAGACCGTTGATCCACCGATCTCGACCTCGCCCGATATTCGGTACGATCGCGTTCCCACCATTGAATCAACGGTCGGGATCGCGTGCGTCGCGGTTCCATCGGGTCCAGCCGCCCCAACCGGGAAGAGCGACCAGGCCGGCGATTCGCAGAATTCTCCAAGGCTGACCTCGCGAAGCAACCCGGCCCCCGAGCCCGCTGGCCATCCTGTGACGTCGAGATTCAAGGTGGTGCCAACCATCACGCTCAGCGGACCGCTGCTTCCATTAATCGTGAGCGCGGGCTCGCCAATGGCCCTCACCGCCACGCAATTGGTATCGCCGCGCGGAGTCAGCACCCGGTACGACCAGGTTCCAGGCTCGTCCCGCGAACCCGTCGCCGCCAGCGTCCCCTCCTCGGTCGTCTCCGATTCCAGGTTCGTCGCCGTTCCCGTGCAGTCACTCGAGTCGTCATACCGGGCGAGCGTGACCCGCGTCAGCGGTGGCAACCCCTGCCCGGCAATTGCATACGCCTCGTTCACACGCACGCTCGCCTGGGTGCCGCTTCCATTGATTGTCAGCGCCGGATCGACCTCGACGTCGAAGAACCGCACGAACACACAGTTGGTGGCCGCGGTCGATGGCGGTTCGAGTCGCACATTCACGCCGAACGAGTCCTCCGGAAACCCATCGCTCAGGAAGAACTCGATCGTACCGTCCTGACCCACCGTTCCGGGAAGGTCGTCCGGGCTGTCGTTCAGGTCGCAGCCGAAGGCCGGATACGCCCCCACGCCTGGCGGCAGGCCAGTGGCGACGAGGTGCAGTTCGTCGCCGAGCACCACCGAGATCGGCCCCCGGCTACCGTTGACCAGCAACTCCGACTCGTTCGGCAGGAAGTGAATGGTCACGCAATTCGTTTCCCGGGTCGCCGTTCGGAACAGCACCGATACGGACTCCCGGCCCGAGGCAAACAACGTGAAGGACCGATCCACCTGGCCAGAATTCGACACCGTGTAGGGACTGGTGGGATCCACGAACGACGAGCCCACACATCCAGCGGCGGGATAGTAGATCAGGTTCGCCATCTGCCCAGGCGGCAGGCCGGTCGCGAACAGGTTCGCGTTCTGGCCCTCGATCGCGGAAAGCTCCACTGGCTCCGAGTTGACTCGCAGGGTCGCGACCGCCGTCCTTAGCTCCACTTGAACGCACGGTGTCTCCGCCAGCGGAAACCCGCTGGCATTGTGAGACCGGACCTGATACCAGCGAAGCCCCGGCACCGACTCGTACGCGGAATGTGACACCACCGTGGCCGGCCCGAAATTCGCCATCAGCGACCGGTCCGAACAATCCGGCGATGTCGACCTGATCAGTTGGTGCCTGGTCGCCTCGGCGGGTAGATTTCCTGCCGCGAACGTCAGTTGCATGGCATCGTCGGCCACCACCGGCCCAGCGGAGCCATTCACCAGCAGGAATGGAGAGCCCGACGACACGGACGCGTCGACGCACTGGGTTACGCCGAGCGCGAGCCTGTTCCCGTCGAGGTCGCTCACGTACACACTCGCCTGGAACGAATACACGCCTGGCGATCGAGGTGGCAGCGTCATGTCCCACGTGTAGTTTGGGTATGGGCCATGGTGCCGATGATAGCGGAAGGCACCGCGGTCGCAACCCCACTGCTCGTAATACTCGGTGATCGTGGTCGACATCGCATACCCGCCGCTTACCGGGAACAGGGCCGCGAGATTCGCGATGTCCGGCACATGGAAGTTCAACGCCGTGCTGGTGTTGAGATACACCGGACCAGTTTGACCATTGAGTGTCAGGACGCCACCGCCGGTTGAAGGCAACGCCAGCAACGACACGCCGCTGATCTCCGTCGGGTCTCCTTCGGATGGAGTTGCCTCGGTGCCTTCCTCCGGCGCCATTGTCTCCGGGGTCTCTTCGGCGGGAGCTTCCGTCACACCCGGCTCAACCGGAACCTCCGTCGCTTCACCCGAAGGCTCCACCCCGGTCGGATCCGCGGGGTCGGTCTCGACCATGATCGGAGGTGCGGTCTGGGTCGGTGACTCGGTCGCTGGGGGAGGCTGTGTCGCGGGTTGAGTCGGAGTTGGAGGAGGCGGCTGTGTCGCGGTCGGGGTCGGAGTTGGACTCGGCGGGGGTGGCTCCGTCGCGACCGGGGGTGGCTCGGTTGCGACCGCGAGCGGCTCCACGGACACATCGGTCGCCGTGGGATCAACCGCCACCACGGGTTCTTCCTCCGTGGGCGGCGCGTCCTCCGCCGATATCGCCGCCCATGGAACCAGCGGCAGGAGCAGGACGACGATGATGAACGCGGTGAAGAGCGCGGTCGGTCGAACGCGGGAAGGGAAGAGAGCCGTCATTCCAGACCATCCTTCAGAATCCGGGCACACGCGATACCCTTGGTGAGAATCCGAGTGATTCCACCTTATCCATCGGTCCATTCACCGAATAGTGGTAGTTCTCCCCATTTCCGGCCCCACGCCACTAGGGCACAACTGCCCCGCTCCAGCCTCCACGAACCCCGGAAACCTGCTTCCCGGCGTATACTTCAGGGGTCCGTACTCTTGAGGGGTACTTCTACCTGCGAGTCATTCCTGATTTGCCCGTCCGGAAATCCATCGATTGATGGTCGCGATCGCACAACATCCACCGGAGATCCGCACATGTTCCGATGTAAAGTTTGTGGCTGGATCCATGAAGGAGCCGCACCGCCCGACGCCTGCCCGTCCTGCGGCGCTCCCGCCGACCGCTTCCGTGCCATGGATGGCGCTGAAGTGGGCATGACCACGGCGGAACTCGCCGCGCTCGGTATCGCCGGGCAAGGCTTCGACCAGATCGACGTCGAGGACAGCCGCCGCATCCGCCTCCTCGCCTTCGTCGACGCGTCCTTCTTCTCGCCGTTCACCATTCGCGGCGGCAAACGCTATCCCATCTACACCGGCGATCCGCAGTGGTTCTCCGACAACATCCCCTGCATGACCGCCTGCCCGTCGCACACCGACATCTCGCGCTACATCGCGCTCATCGCCGACGGCCGCTACGCCGACAGCTACGAGCTGAACCGCGAGCACAACGTGTTCCCGGGCTGCCTCGGCCGCATGTGCGCCCGCCCCTGCGAGGATGCCTGCCGCCGCAAGGAAGTCGATGCGCCCATCGGCATCTGCTATCTGAAGCGCGTGGCCGCCGACTACCGTGGCGAAACCCGACGCGAATCGCCGCCCCCGCCCAATGGCAAGTCCGTCGCCATCGTCGGCGCCGGCGTCTGCGGCCTCACCACCGGCCGCCAGCTTGCCCGCAAGGGGTACTCCGTCGATATCTACGAGCGCTTCCCGGTTCCGGGCGGCGTGATGTGGACAGGCGTGCCGGAATGGCGCCTCCCGCGTGACGTCATCGCAGAAGAGGTCTCCCAGATCACCGACCTCGGCGTCCGCATCCACTACAACACCGAAGTTGGCAAGGATGTTCACCTCAGCGACCTCGCGGCCAACAACGACGCGGTCGTGCTCGCCGCCGGCTGCCAGACCGCAAGCTCCATGGGCGTTCCGGGCGAAGACCTGAACGGCGTGGTCTCCGGCCTCCAGTTCCTCGAGGACTCCGCCCTCGGCCAGAAGGATGTCTGGGTCGGTAAGCGCGTCGTCACCGTCGGTGGTGGTTTCACCTCCATGGACTGCGTTCGCACCGTGCTCCGCCTCGGGGCCGAGCGCTCGGTCATGACCTATCGCCGTACCGTCCACGAAATCCCGGTCGAGGAACTCGAGCTCGAAGAGGCCGAGATCGAGGGCGTCGAGCTGATGTACATGGTCACGCCGACCCGCGTGCTCGGCGACGACCAGGGCAACGTGATCGCCATCGAACTGGTCAAGAACGAACTCGGTGAACCGGATGCCTCCGGACGCCGCCGCCCGATGCCGGTCGAAGGCTCCGAGTTCCTCATCGAATGCGACATGGTCATCACCGCCATCGGCCAGAAGCAGGACAACCGCTTCCTTGAAGGCATGTTCAGCAAGACCGACCGCCGCGGCGTTCCCCTGCTGAACGAGAACCTCAAGAGCGAGATCGACAACATCTGGGCGGCCGGTGACTACGTCATCAACCCGACCAACTTCATCTCCTCCATCGGCGAAGGCAAGCGCGTCGCCGAACTGATCGACCAGGAACTGCGTGGCACCGCGCCGAAGCGCAAGGAGATGGAGATCACCCGCGTTCCGACCGAGTACGTCTCCACGCCGAACCCGCTCCTCTCCGAGGGCGTCGCCGAGTGGTCGATGACTGCCATGAGCCGCCGCCTCGTCTGGGGCGACGACTACGCGGGTGTCGGCCGCCAGGCCATGCCCATGCTCCCGGTGCCGCAGCGCGGCATGGGAACCATGGACAACACCCTCGAAACCGAAATCGGCTACACCAAGGCCATTGGCTTCGAGGAAGCCAAGCGCTGCCTCCAGTGCCAGCTCAACATCTTCATCGATGGCAACCGCTGCATTCTCTGCAATAGCTGCGCCGATGTCTGCCCGCACCAGTGCATCGAAATGATCTCGCCGGAGCGGATCTACAGCATCGACAACGATGTGGAAATGGCGGAACTCGCCCGCGCCGAACTCGGCCCGTTCGCCGCCGCCATGATCATCGACGAACGCTCCTGCATCCGTTGCGGTCTCTGCGTCGACTGGTGTCCCACCGAGTGCCTGACCATGGACCACTTCCGGGTCACCCCGGCGGATCACCGCGAAAGCGTCGACCTGGCCATCGTCGCCGACGGATAGCCATCACCGAAACACTCGAACCCGGGAGGGATCGCCCGTATGGGCGGTCCCTTCCGTATACCCCGCGCAACAATGTTGCCCGCGCCAGAAGGAGGAGCAATAACCATGCGCCAACACGAGGAACCCCAGGACCTCTCCCCAACCGGCATCGCCAGGCTGCGCTCGATCGTCGAGGGCCTGTCCGTCCCTAGCGGCACCGGAATCGCTCACCGCTCAGGTGATACGGTCAGCGAAGGCGGCCTCATGACCGCCCAGGTCGACAGCGACGCACTCATCGCGGATGCCTTGCACCTGCTCTACGACCATCACCTCATCATCCCCTTCGACTGGGAAAGGTGGGACGAGGGTCGCGCCATTTTCAGCAACGACGCCCCGGACCGTTTCGCGACGCTCGACCGGCTCACCGTGCTGAAGCTGCTCACCACCGTCGCTCGCAACGACCGCTTCTCGGCCGGAGCCTGGACCGCCCTCTTCGACCACGGCGATGGCCAGAAGCTCCTGCGACGTCTCCTCGACCTCGAAACCAATCCTCCAGACCTCTCCTGAACGCTCTCCCCGTTCGCGATTATCTGGCCTGGAACCTTCACCCGCGAATCCCCGCCTTGCCTGCATGCATTTAGTGCCTATGGCACGAACTCATTGGAAATTGACCTCCCTAAGCCGCTACCATGTGCCGCGCATTGGTGACCAAACACCAGTGCTGGGTCCCAATCGACACATGGAGTTCAAATGGTCGCTACTTCAACGACCGTGCTTTCAGCATCGCCACACACTCCGGAAACCCCTCAACCTCGCAAATTCCGGCCAGATATCGAGGGCCTCCGCGCGATCGCGGTGGTCATGGTCGTGCTCGAACACGCTGGGCTGTCGCTGCTGAGCGGCGGTTACATCGGCGTCGATGTCTTCTTCGTCCTCTCCGGCTTCCTCATCACGAGCCTCCTCCTCAAGGAGATCCAGGCCACGGGGCACATCTCCCTGGGGCAGTTCTATGCCCGACGCGCCCGGCGTCTGCTACCCGCCGCGTCGCTCGTCCTCGTCGCCACCGTCGCCTTCTCCTTCCTGTGGCTCGGCGCGGCGCGCGGTGGCCGCATCGCCACCGACGCCATTTGGGCGTCGCTCTTCGCCAGCAACTTCCGCTCCATCGAACAGGGAACGGACTATCTGGGCGCGCAGCTTCCGCCGTCTCCTCTCCAGCACTACTGGTCGCTCGCGGTGGAAGAGCAGTTCTACGTCGTCTGGCCCCTCCTCATCATGGGCGCGGCCATGGTGTTCAAACGTATCCCCCTGCGACTGCGCCTGGGCGTGGTTCTCACCATCCTGATCGCCGGCTCGCTCGCCTGGTCCGTGCACCAGACCGCCGACGACGCCACCGCCGCCTACTTCTCACCCTTCCCCCGCGCCAGTGAACTCGCCGCCGGAGCCATGCTCGCGGTGGTCGGCCCGTACCTGCTCAGGCTCCCGCGCCTGCTCGGACACGCCCTCAGCTGGGGCGGACTCGCCACCATCCTGGCCGTGAGCGTCACCTACACCACCGCGACGCCGTTCCCCGGCATCGCCGTCGTCGTCCCGGTCCTCGGCACGGTCGCCATGGTCGCCGGTGGCACCATCGCGCCGGAAGGCGGAGCCGAGTTCATCCTCCGCCGCGCGCCGTTCCAGTGGCTCGGCAAGCTCTCCTACTCGCTCTATCTCTGGCACTGGCCCATTCTCGTCATCGCCGCCGGCCGGGCGGGACACGATCTCACCCTTCGCGAGAACCTCGCCCTCTGTGGTCTGGCCGTCGCGATCTCGGCGATCACGTACGTGCTGGTCGAAGACCCGCTTCGCGGCTGGAAGGCGCTTACCTCCCGCGCGCCGCAGATCAGCGTCGGCTTCGGCGTCGCCCTGGTCGCGCTCTCGCTTGGCGCCACCGCGCTCATGGCCATGTTTAACCAAATGCCAGAGGAGGAGATCGTCGACGTCGCCGAGATCACCGAGCTTCCGTCCTCCGACGGTGTCCTCCTGGCCGTCCACGAGTCCACCCAGCTCACGGATTGGCCGGACCAGCCCGCCAGGCTCGCCAACCCCGCCTACAGCGAGGAATGCAATGTCACCCGCGCCGACACCACGTCCTCGGCCTGCGTCCACGGCAACCCAGACGCAGACCGTACCGTCGTGATCTTCGGCGACTCCCATGGCGCGATGTGGATTCCCGCCTTCGATGAAATTGGTCGTCGCGGCGACTGGCGCGTGGTGCAGCTCACCAAGCCCGGCTGCCAGGTTCCGGATTACCCGGTCTTCTCGAAATCCCTCGGACGCGAGTACACCGAGTGCGCCGAGTTCCGGCAATGGGCCCTCGGCCAGATCGAAGAGATGGAGCCAGAGGCCGTCGTCATCACCAGCGCCCGCAAGGGAGCCAACCTCGCCATCGACGGCGAACCGACCGAGGACGGGCTCGAGGAAGCCTGGGCCAGTGGCCTCGGCTCCGTGATCGACCGCGTGTCGCCGGTCACCGACCGCGTCATCGTCCTCGGCGACATGGCCTATCCCGACGAAGGCGGCATCGACTGCCTCACCGCCCACGAGGACGACGTGATGGCGTGCAGCACCCCAATCGAGGATGCCGTCTACGCCGACCACAACGCCATGGAAGAGCGGGTCGCCACCGAGCACGGCGCGCAATACGTTGATGCCATCCAGTGGTTCTGCACCGATACCACCTGCCCGGCCGTCATTGGCGACCTCACCACCCGCCGCGACGCGCACCATGTCGCGGAGAACTACGCGTTCTGGCTCTCGATCGCCATCGGCGAGGAAACCGGCCTGCTCGACCCGGACGATACCCCCGCCGCCTCGCCCGAGTCCACGCCCGCCGCCAACCGGCCCAGGGGTGTGGCGTAAGCGCTCGGGGGCTCGCACCTCGCCACACCGCATTCGTCCAGGCGACTGGCTCCCCAACGCGCCCTTGTGATCAGTACACTCTTTCCCACGACATTATTCGCGGGAAGGAGTCATCGTCATGCCCACCCATGTCGCCCTGCTCCGGGGCATCAACATCGGCGCGAAGAAGCGAATAAAGATGGACGCCCTGCGCGCCCTGATCGAATCGCTCGGACATGAGAATTCCCGAACCTACGTGAACAGCGGCAACGTCGTCTTCACCGCCAGCGACGACGCAAGCAACCTCGACCTCGCCGCCACAATCGAAGCCGCCCTTCGCGACCTGCACGGCCTCGACGTCCCCGTTGTCGTCCGGACCGGCTCGGAAATGGCCGAGATCGTCGCGAACAACCCCTTCCCGAAGGTCGCGGCCACGCCGAAACTGCTCCACGTCAGCTTCCTCTCGGAGGAACCCGGTCCGGCTCTCGTCGATGCCCTCGCCCAGGTCGAACGCGGGGACGACGAGTACCGCGTCGAAGGCCAGAACATCTACCTCCACTACCCCCACGGGCTGAGCAAGGCCACCTTCATGCTCAACGGCTTCGACCGCGCCCTGAAAGTCACCTCCACCTCGCGCAACTGGAACACGGTCCTCAAACTCGCCGACATGTCCCGCAAGTAACACTCTGGCCGCCATTGAATAAATTCAGCAGATCCCGTCGCCTGAAACCCACCGCAACTTAAAGTGACCCACCCCGTTTACATGAACAGGACAGGCATCATGAATGCCAGGTCGGTCGAGATGCGGAAGGGCGTATCGCATGCAACTCACCTGGCGCGCACGATTTGCCACAGGTTCGGCATATTGGAAAGAAAATGAGACCGAGTCGATGCGGGACGGAATGACCGATGATCTGACGCTGGTTCGCCAGGCCCAGCTGAATCCTGATGCCTTCGGTTTGCTCTACGAGCGATACGCACCCGTCGTCTTCCACTACTGCCTGCGCCGGCTCAGTCATCCTGAAGCAGCCGACGATGCGACCAGCCTCGTCTTCACTCGCGCGATCGCCGCCCTGCCCCGGTTCAGACCAGACCCCCGGCGCGATGGCTCGACATTTCGCGCCTGGCTCTTCACCATCGCCCACAACGTGGTTGTCGACCATCACCGAAAGTCTCAGCCGCACGTCTCCATTGACCAGCATGGCGAGGCGCTTGCGTCATCGCCTCACCTGATCGATCCACATGACTCACCCGAAGTGCGGTTCATCCGCTCCGACGAAGACCGCCGGGTCCGGAACATGCTCGGCAAACTTCCCGATCGCCAGCGAGCAATCGTCGAACTGCGGCTCGCCGGTCTCTCGGGCGCCGAGATCGCCCAAACCCTGAATATGAGCGAATCGGCCATCAAGTCCGCCCAGTTCAGGGCCTACGCGTCACTCCGAACGCTTCTCAGCGACACTCGAAACACACCGGAGTCCTAGCGATGAGCATCAACGATCCCGATCAGTTCAGCGAATGGCTCGACGACTTTGTCTCTGGCGGGAACCCGCCCATCAAGGGGCACCCTCGGACCAGGGAGGTGGAACAGGCCGCGGTCGAATTCCATCGACTTGCTAGCCGCTCCAATGATCAGGTCCGTCAACCATTGAAAAACTCCTCGTGGGATCAGTACATCTCAGCCTTTCCGGAAATCAGCGCGACCGGCACGAGTCGGCCTCCCGCGAGCCGGAAAAAGGAGGCTCGTTCAAATTTCACGGGAAGCACCGCCGACCGGATTCTCGCCAGCGTCCTGGCGGCCTGCATGGTATTAGCCTTGGGTGCCGGAATGTGGCGAATCTCCGGCGAACTGCCGTTCGGTGGCCGTGGCAATCCTCCGGCCACCCTCCCATTCGGATCGAACAGCCCAGGTTATGGAAGCATCGACCCAGCCGAACTTCCAACCGCCGCGGACTGCACAATCGAACCTCTGACCATCGACGAGGTCATCTGGTACATCCGCGAACCGGGTATCGCGTTCCACAGCAGCAGCATGGACGTGCCGGGAACGTTACCAGCGGAAGTTCCAATGGCAACTCCGCCAGCAACCAATCCGCCCACCTACGAACCGCAGCCAGCGCCTCAGCAAGAGCTGCTTGCCGCGAGCGAAACCCAGCGCATGTACATTGCCTGCGCCATGGCCAACTCATACTTCCAGTTGTGGGCCACCATGTCACCCTATCTCGTCTCCCACACAATCCAGGCATCGCTGCCTGCCCTCACCAGCGAAGAGGAGCTACGCTCGATGTTGGTCGACCTGGAGAAGAACGGCCCGCAACCCGCGGCTTCCGACTCGACTCCATATGTCCGTAGCCCTTTCCCGCCGTTGCCAGAAACAATCCCCTTGCGAGGAGTCCAGGTATTGGACACGAATCCCTCCAACTCCTGGAAACAATGGGAAACCGTGCTGGCTGTGGCGTATGTCACCTACGAAACCAACGGGGATGTCATGTATCAACCCATCAGCATCTTCAGGCTGAACGATGGGACCTACGCCACTCCCAGCACGGACCACCAGATCGAGCTGGAACGGCCGCGCTGCGGTGTCTATCTGTTCACCTGGAATGAAATCAGATCGAGGTGGCTCATCGACACGCTTCCCTCCTGCGGGTAGCGAACGCCTGACCGCCCGCTCCAGTTCAATCCGGGTCTCCATCTCCTAGCCAAATCACTCTCACATATGACTGGAAACCACCATGGTTACTCCGAACGGAACTCCCATGCCAAAAAACCATCGATTCTCGACCATCGCCACGCTCATCGCCCTGTCGCTGATAAGCATTCGTATCGCCTGTGACGCGCTCCACCGCACACTCCCAACGGCCATCGAACACGACTCGCGCGCCGCATCGCCGTCATGAAACGCATCCCCTCGAACGCGCATATCCTCGCCTGCATCATCATCCTGGCGGCCCTCTACGCGGGGTCGCGTCTCATTGGCCTCGAGTCCTACGTCACCACAGACGAACCGCTATGGCTGGGGAGGTCGGCCAATTTCTACCGGGCGCTCCAGACGGGTGACTTTGTCCACACCTATCAGATGGCCCATCCTGGCGTGCTCACGATGTGGGCCGGAGCCGCCGCCTACTGGGTCGAACTCCCCGATTGGGCCACCCTGTACCCGAACAACATCAATCAGGTCATCCTCATCGACGAGGTCCTGCGCAACCTCGACATCGACCCGCTCCGGATGATGATATCGGCCCGCATCGCCAAGATCCTGCTCCAAACCCTCTTCTTCGGCGTCTCTCTGGCCTTCATCTGGCGACTCTTCGGTCCGCCTGTCTTGGTCGTCTCCGGAGCATTGATCGCCTTCGATCCATTCCTCTCGGGGCTAGACTCCGTGCTCCACGTTGATGGCCTTTTCGCCATCGTCTGCTTCGCCGCCATCCTTGCGCTTGCCCATGCCGTCCGGTCCGGACACACCACCATGGCGCCGTGGATCGTCGCTGGAATTCTCGCCGCCTGTGCCTGGATGCAACGTTCCACGGGTATCGTCCTCGTCGTGGTGCTCATCGGCTGTCTCGCTGTCTCGGTCCTTCAAGAATATCGGCAATCACCGGAACAACACCTGCGCGAACGATTCCAGACCCCCGCATTCTCGGGCATGCTCTGGGGCGGGACGGCATTGGTCACTTCCATCGCCTTGCTCCCGGCGCTCTGGGTCGATCCGTTCGGCACAATGGGGGCGATGTGGAACTGGTCCAGCGATGCCGCGACTGGCGGGCATGAACTGCCTGCGTTTTTCAATGGCCGGATTGTCTACGGCGACCCCGGCCCCACCTTCTATCCGACAACCCTTCTCTGGCGACTGACGCCCGTCACGCTCGTTGGCCTCGTCGCGTTCGCCGCCATCTTCACGATGCGCCTCTCCCGGTGGAAACCACCAACCAGGCCCGTGACGAACCAGGCCGAATCCAAGAGCCTGATGTCCTCTCAAACGATGGCGACCATCGCTGTCCTTGCCTCGTTCGCCGCCCTGATCGTGCTGGGCATGACGCTCGGCGCGAAAAAGTTCGACCGGTACGTCCTCCCGGTCTATCCGATTCTCGATCTCTTCGCCGCGCTCGGGTTCGTGGGCGCCCTATCACTGCTTCCCCGGCGATTGCTCGCGCCCCGCCTGGTCCTTCCCGCCGTGGCCAGCATCCTGCTCGTAGGCCAGGCGTGGGCGACCGCATCGGTACTCCCATGGCGCCTCGACTATTACAATCCGCTTTTTGGTGGCGCGACCGCCGCCGAGATGCAGCTTCAGATGGGATGGGGGCAGGGCGCGGGCGACGCGCTCGACTGGATCGAACAGCAATTGGAGCCGGGCGATACCGCCGTCATCCAGGGCTCGGGCGCCCGAAGTCCGTACGCCTACCTGCTCCCCGACGACGTCACCCTTGGCGAGTTCGGGCTGGACACACCCGCCGGCTGGTACGAGACCGACTTTCTCCTCATCGGTATCCAGCAATGGCAGCGCGACATCTCTCCCGCCTATCGCCTTGTCCGCGACCTGGACCCTGTCCATGTCATCGAGGTGAACGGAGTTCCGTACTTCAAGGTCTACGCGCCACGAAGGTCCCCACTGCCCGCGGCCTTGCAACAGCCGACCGCGTGCTCCTTTGTACAGATTGAAGGTCTCCAACTCGCTCAGATCATCGGCCGGGACGCCTCCGTCGATTTCTACTGGCTCTCGCTCGAAAGCCCGCCTCCAGGCACCGCCACCATCACGGTAACTTTCGTTCCGCTCGATGAGGCGAATCCCGCGCCTGTGATCCAGTCCACCGCCACGTGGCGGCCAACCACCACCGGGACAATATCGAAAGCCACCGTGCCGCTGCCGGATGACAACGCTCCAGATACGATCGGTACGTACTGGCTCGACATCACCGTCACGCCCGTTGATACGAACGGCACGGAACTCGGCTCAACAGTCGCTCGCACAACCTCCGAGTGCTACTACCAGCCAGCAAAGGCGAGATCAGAGCAGGCGCCAATTAGGTAAACCCGAGTGGGCACTATACGGGCGAGCGCCTTTCCGGCGCCCGCCGGCGGGACCAAGTGCGGGCGGATCTGCCGCTATTTGGCGCGAAGCGACCCATTCGTTGAGCAAGCGGCAGCCTGTGGTGAGCGAAGACGAATCCATCCGCCCTGCGTGTTGGCCCAAGCGCCTATCGAACAGGCGCCCGCCCTCCGCCATAAAGGACAGGTTTCGTCCACGCGATCCGCTATCCTGAATCGCATGAAGAGCACCGAACTCATCAGCCAGCGGTTCCACAATCAGCACCTCTCCGGCGCACCGCTCGCCAGTCCCAAGCAGGCCGTCGCCTGGCTCGGCGCCGTGCAGTCGCAGGACTACCACGGCGCCAAATGGGCCCTCGCCCAGCGCCTCGACGGCGCCACCAACGCCTCGCTCGACGACGCCTTCAACCGTGGTGACGTCCTTCGCACGCACATCCTCCGGCCCACCTGGCACTTCGTCACACCGGAAGACATTCGCTGGATGCTCCAACTCACCGCGCCAAGGGTCCACCGGAGCATGTCAGGCTTCTTCCGCCAGGCCGGCCTCGATGCGCCCG
>JAEWEG010000043.1 GCA_023389575.1 Chloroflexota bacterium
CGGCTCCACGGTCGCCCATGCCTGATCGGTGATTTCGCCGCGTCCAACCATCTCGTCCCCTTCTGGACTCTGTCAAAAGGGTGGGAGTCTACCAAATACGCGGTCCATTCGTCAGACACGCCCTAATCCATTAATCCATTTAATCGTCTTCGCGAGGTGATTTGGCCCGGAACGACGGGCTTTTTGGGATGGCGAATTAATGTGCCCGTTCGAATTAATGTTGTGGAGGTAATGATGTTGTCGTGTTCGCTGGTGGCGTGACACGGGCCGGGGTTGGGTGGGGAGATGCGTGCGGCGTGCGGCGTGCATGGTTGGATGCCCCTTCGATGGCGCATGGGCAGGCGGGCGACGATGTGTCTACCCGGTGAACGCATCGAACGGCGGAAAGTCTGCCAATGGGGAAACCCATACACCGGCACGTTCTCGTATGGCGAGGTTCGCGTCGATGCCGGTTAGGGTTTCCGTACTGTTGCATGGGATGGAGCGGTGGGGCGAGGGTAAGGCTGGCTCGGCGAGGGGGCGACAGACTCCGGCTGCGCTGTGTATGGAGCGATTCGTGGGGCACCGCCGGAGCCGTCGCCCCGTACATTGGGAGGGGAGCCGTACGCCGACGAGCAATCGATGGAACGGCACGCGACACGCAGCCTCGCCTCGTGGGATCAGAATCGACGAGAACGTGTCTTGCCAGTTACCCGGCAAGCTCCGAACGAGCATCCATACGCTGATGATGTGCGCGAATGACCAGTACGCGATCAGGATGGATTTCATAGAAGATCACATGAGACCCAACCTTCATCGAATGAAGGCCACGATAGATATCGTCCCTGTATCTGCCCATCTCGGAAAACGCGCCAATGCGTTCAAAGGCATCGTAGATGCTCACAAGGTAGATTCGAGCCTGATCTTCACCCCATACACGTTCGGAAACTCTTGTGATGTCCCGGACGTCACGCGTCGCGTCCGGTGTGAGGTCAACATTATGGCCTGACATCATCGGAAATCGGCTCTACCTCCGCGTCGGCCTGGCGAGCCATTGCGATTATTTCGTCCACGCTGTTTTCGTTCCATCGGTAGGGAGCCCCGTGGCGCAGGCTTTCCTTCCCTTCGGCGAGGGCGGCGCGGAGGCGCTCCATTTGCTGGTCGCGCTCGTCCATCAGACGAAGAGCTTCGCGGACGACTTCGCTGGCGCTGTTGTAGAGGCCGCTCTCGACCTTCTCCCGCACGATGGCTTCCAGTCGGGGAGTGAGACTAACGTTCATGGGAACCTCCGATGCCAATAATTGTCAAACATTGACATCAACATAGCACCGTCCTGACCGCACGGGACAACGGGCGATCAGCAAGCCTGATCGCCCGTTGTGTCCTTTCCTGATACCGGTGTCACCTGCACCTGTCGTCGATATCAGGTTTCGTCTGGTGCCTGGTTTCGTCTCCGAGCTTATGGGGCGACAGGCGTTGCCTCGGGTGTGGCTTCCCCAGTAATGGGAAGATCGACCGCAAACTTCTGGACGCGCCCATTCGCGGAGTCGATCACGTAGACGTGTCGTTGCGCATCCACGGCGAGCATGGTCAGCCCGACCATCTGTCCCGGCTGTCGTCCGAACGACCCCCATGAACCGATCAGCATGCCATCCCGGTTGTAGATTTGAATCTGGTTTTGCTGGTTATCGGACACATAGACATTGCCATCGGTGTCGGCCGCAGAGTCAATCGCGAAGCCGAGTGTCCCCTCGCCGAACGCGCCGAGGAAGGCCCCGTCCGCGGCGAAAACGTTCACATGCGAAGCGTCTGGGACATAGAGCGTATCGTCAGGGCCGATACCAAGGCCAGCGAGCGCGGTGAGTTGGTACTCTCCCCGGTCGGGACCGATGATCGTGGACTGGAACTCCCCGTCCGGCGCGAACTTCTGAACCCGGGGCAGCATGACATCCAGCACGTAGACATTCCCCTCGCTATCGAGCACGAGGTCGGTGGCGAGAATGAACTGCCCCTCGCCCTCGCCTAGCGAACCCCATTCCCGCAACAATTCCATCTCCGGACTGAAAACGAGCACGCGATGGTTCCCAGAGTCCAGCACATACACGTTGCTGGCCTGGTCGAACCCGATCGCGCCGTATGTGGAGCCGTCGGAGGAAGCGGGAAGGAAGTTCTCCACACCCAGATCAGCGCCATCCCAGGACCCGATGACGGAACCATCGAGGTTGTACTGGACTATCTGGCGCGAGCCGCCGTCCACGACCCAGAGTGTGCCATCCGGTGCGATCGCCAGTCCTTCGGGCCGGTCCAGGAGCGCTTCGTCCTGACCAACCTGCCAGACAAACTCGGCGACGCTGGGTTCCACGGCCTCGGGTGAAGCCACCGCTGTCGTCGCGGGTGTCATCGCGACGGCATCCTGATCGTCGCTAGGCGAAGCCTCGATGGAGGGAGCCACATCGACTGGCGTCGCCGCCGGGTTCGCCGGTGTCGCGATGGGACCAACGCCAGGCGTGGCCGGGAGTTCTTCGCCAGTGCCGCCGATGGCGTAGAGGTAGCCGAACCCGGTGCCCAGGTAGGCAACGCCGCCCGTCAGGACAGGCCCGAAGTGCGGTTCACCTTCAACGGTGAACCGCCACTGCTCGGCGCCGGTGGCGACGTCGAGCGCAAAGAGCAAGCCATCATTGTTGGCGACATAGAGGGTCTCTCCAACCAACGCCGGAGCGGCGTTGATCTGGCCGCCAGTCTCGAAGCGCCACTGTTCGGCCCCCGTGCCGGCATCGAGGGCATAGACGATTCCGTCGCTGGCGGGGGTGTAGACGGTCTTGCCGCCAACCGCCGCGGGGTAGAATCCGCTACCGGAATCCGAGTCGAAGCGCCACAATTCGTCGCCCGTGGTGGCGTCCAGGGCAAGGAAGTGATTCTCGGCACCCCCAAAGGTGCCTTGGTACACCGCCCCGCCCGAGACGACGGTGGTCGTAATGGTGCCGTCGCCGTCCAATTTCAGCGCCCAACCTGGCTCACCGGTGATGGCGTCGAAGGTATGCAGCACGCCGTCGGAGCTGCCCTGGTACACGACGCCATCCGCCACGGCAGGGGAGCGGTCGGCCGCGGCGTTGAGCGGGGCGCGCCAGAACTCCTCGCCGGTGGCGGTGTCGAGCGCGCGGAGATAGCCATCCTCGTCTCCGACATAGAGGGCGTTGCCCACCACGACTGGTGAGGCATTGGCCTGGAGACCGGTGACGGTCCAGAGTCCACCACCGTCGGCGGCATTGAGGGCGTACAGGGTGCCGTCTTCACTTCCGATGTAGACGACGCCCATGATGACGGCGGGGGATGAGGAAATCCCACTAACGGCCTGATACCGCCAGATCTCCTCGCCAGTCCCCGCATCGACGGCATACACGCCCCCATCGCCAGCGCCGAAATAGAGGATTCCGTCGACGATGGCCGGGGCGGATTGAATCTCGCCATCGACCTGAACACGCCAGAGCTGAGCCGGATCGCCGTGAATACTGGGTCCCGGCATGACACCGGTGCGTTCAGGGTCGCCACGGTACATGGGCACGTCCAACGTCGCCTCGACAGGAGTGGAAACGGGTGGGGCGACGATTCGTGGTTGCTCGCGGTCCACAAGCCAGATACCGGCGGCCGACGCGAGAATGAGGAGGACAACGAGGGCGATTTCGAAAGCCGGTAGGGCGTACCTGCCCAAGGAACCGGCGCGACGATCGGCTTTCGTCGCCCGAACGGGATTCCGTGGCATGGACAGCGGTGGCGCTGTCGCGGGCATGGGGTTCATGGAGGCAATCTCTTTCTGCCTGGCGAGGAGCGACCGCAGCAGGTGGTCCTCGAAGGCCGGGTGGTCATGACTGGCGGCGTCCGCGGTATGGACGGCACGGATAAGTTCGCCGAGTTCGGCGGGAACATTGGGCGGAGGCATGGGGGTGGTTGGGCTCTGGACGATCACGTCGTCCCAGTAATCGAGCAGCGCTTCGCGCTCGCGACGGGAAGACTCACGGGCGAACCAGGTCATGGCTGGCCTTCCTCTCCCGCCCGCGGCGGATGCATGATTTCGCGGAGTTTCCTGAGCGCCCGGAACTGGGTGGTGCCGACCCACGACCGGCCCTTGCCCAGGACTTCCTGGATCTCGGCGGTGGTAAGGCCAGCCATCCGCAGTTCGATGACGCGTTGCTGGTCTGGCGTGAGATGGGCCAGGGCCCGCTGGACATCGGAGAGTTCGCTCCGCGCGAGGGCGAACTCTTCCGGCGACCGCTCGGGGCTGGCGAGGTCGAGCGTTTCGTACGGCGCGTGGTTTCGCTGCCGCCGGTAGCGGTCGATCACTTCGTTGTGGGCGATGGAAAAGAGCCACGATTCCACGTTGCTGATGCGTTTGCGTTGAAGGTGCTCGAGCGCCTTCAGGAAGACCTGGCTGGTGGCGTCTTCGGCCAGTGCCTCGTCGTGCAGCCTGCTCTTGCAATAGCGATGGATGCGCGACACGTAACGCCGGTAGATTTCGGCAAAGGCGGCCGGATCCGTTGCCGCCCGGCGAGCGAGAAACTCGTCAGTGTCCTCGCCCACCGCGGTCACGCGTGGAGTCGTTTGATGCTGGTTGTGTGCCACATCCGTGCGATCCATCGTGCCTGCTTTCACCTACATAGAGGTAGACGCATGGCCGGGTCGATTTTTTACAGATCGGCGACAGGCATGAGGTGTGGACCCAGGTCCAGTGTAGCGTGGGCAGGGACAGGCACGACAACGGCGGCGCGGATTCGCGCCGCCGTTGGTATGTAGGCGGGTGGAGGATCAGCCTTCGGGCGTTGCCATGGGCATGGCTCCCGCGGCGGCGACGGGGAAGGTGATCGCGAATTTCTGGACTGTCCCATTCCAGAGATCAGCAATGTAGACGTTGCCCGCCATGTCGACGGCGACGGCGCTGGGAACCTGGAACGCACCCTGTCCGTCATCGGCCCCGTTCCAGGCCACCACGAACTCCCCGTCCGGAGTAAACACCTGAACACGGCCTCCGTCTGGCTCCACCACGTACAGGTAGCCGTTCTTGTCGATGGCGACAGCGGCGGGACTCACGAACTGCCCATCTTCGAGTCCAATCTCACCAAACGTCATGATGAAGTCGCCATTGGCGGCGAACTGTTGCACGCGGTAGTTACTGAAATCGGCGACGTAGATGGTGCCGTCAGGGCCGATTGCCAATGAGCCGGTGTACTTGAGTTGGCCGGGCTCGCTCCCGTGGCCACCGAAGGTGAAGAGGTACGTTCCCGCAGGATCGAAGACCTGGATGTCGTCTCGCACGTCGTCGATCACATAGACGTGGCCATTGGAACCGACGGCCACGCCGATCGGATCGCTGAACTGGCCGTCGCCCGTGCCGAACGAGCCCCAGGCGGTGACGAAGGCACGGTCGGCGCTGAAGTGCTGGATGCGCTTGTTGGCCGAGTCCGCGACGTAGAACGATCCGTCTGATGCGAAGGCGATATTGCCCAGACTGTTCCCCGGATCGCCCGGGGTACGATTGAAATCGAACTCACCCTCGCCGTCGCCCGCCACTCCCCAGGTTTCGAGGTACTGGCCGTCCGAGGCGAAGATCTGGAACCGACTATTGGCGGCGTCGACAACCCAGATGGCGCCGTCGGGAGCGATGGCCATGCCAGTCGGCAACCGCAATGGCTCTGGCCCTCCATTCGATTGCCAGACGAAGGCAACCCGAGTGTCGTCTCCAGCCATTGGCGTGGCTCCGGCCACGGCCTCGGGAAGGGTGGCTGAGAACTTCTGGACCGTTCCGGCCTCGACGTCGGAGACGTAGATGTTGCCGTCCTCATCCGTGGCAACGGTGATCGGCACGGCGAACGCGTCCTGGCCATCGGCCCAGGTCGCCCAGGACATCAGGTAGGAACCGTCGCGATCGAGCACCTGGACCCGGCCGTTGCCGAGGTCCGCCACAACGATCCGGCCCGCCGCGTCAATCGCGACATCAGCCGGCAGGTTGAACTGTCCTTCGCCCGCGCCAAACTCGCCAATCGACGCGAGGAACGTCCCGTCGGCCGCGAACGTCTGGATGCGGTGGTTCACGAAGTCGGCGATGTAGACAACCCCTTCGGCATCAATCGCCAGTGAGCCAGCGCCATTCAGTTGCCCATCGCCGGTCCCGTGCGAACTGAACGTAAAGAGATACGTTCCGTCCGGATCAAAGACCTGGACATCGTCGCGCACGTCATCGACGACGTAGATGTTCCCATCAGGAGCAACGGCGATGGCGTATGGCTCAATGAACTGCCCGTCATCGATGCCCTGGGCTCCCCAGCCTGTCACGAATTGCCGATTGGCATCGAAACGCTGGATGCGCCTGTTGGCGGACTCGGCGACGTAGAAAGAGCCGTCGGCGCCGAAGGCGATGTCGCCAAAGCTATTGAGGGGATCGCCCGGCGAGCGATTGAAATTGAACTGCCCCTCTCCGTCTCCGGGGGTACCCCACGTCTCCAGGAACTCGCCCTCTGGAGAGAAGATCTGAAAGCGGTTATTGGCTGCGTCCACGACCCAGAGATTCCCATCCGGGTCGAACGCCATCGATCCGGGGCCCTGGAGAGATTCGGGACCACCCGTGGTTTGCCAGAGCAGCGAAACCGATGCATCCACTACCACCTCGGGAGTGGCATCCTCGCTGGCTGGAGTCGCGTCCGGCGACGCGGAGACCGGGCTGGCCGCGTCATCGGCGGGCATCGTACTATCCGGCGCGCCTTCGCCAAACGCCTGGACCATGCCGAACGTGGTGGTTACGTAGATCCGGCCATCCACGACCGCCGGTCCTTCGTACATTCCCCCCGCGACCGCGATACTCCAGAGCAGGTCGCCAGTTGCCGCGTCGTAGGCGTAGATTGCACGATCGCCATCGCTCGGCACGTAGACGATGTCGCTGGTGACGGGGAAGGGCCGGACTTCGCCACCCACCTTGGTACGCCACATCTCATCACCAGTGGCCAAGTCGATGGCCGCCACATCGCCCTCGGTACTCCCCGTGAATCCGATGGTGCCCGAGACCGACGGCGAATAGAGCAAGGCGTCATGTTGCCAGATCAGGTCGCCGGTCTCCGCGTCGAAGGCGAACAAGGCGGCGGGGTTCTCGCCACCAGAATGCGCGATATAGACCACGCCATCGGCCAAGGTCGCCGTGCCCGTGGCATCGGGGCCGGTATCGGCGCGCCACAGGATCTCGCCGGAGGTGGTATCGACGGCCACAAGGCCCCCCGCTTCGCTCCCTGCGTAGGCGATGCCATCCACCAGCGCCGGGGCCCTGAGGGCCCCAAACTCATTCACCTGGGTCAACCAACGCTGGCTGCCGGTTTCCGCGTCGAAGACAATCAGGCCACCATCGACGGTGGTGGCAATCACCATGTCGCCCGCGGCGACGGGAGAGAAGGTGGAGAGTCCGGCATCGACCCGCCAGCGCTCGGCGCCGGTGGCGATGTCCACCGCATACAGGGTTCCGCTGCCTCCCACCACGAAGGCGAGATCGCCCCCGACCGATGGTCCGTTGACGAACGGCTCGGCGGTGAACTGCCAGCGCACGGTTCCGGTATCGGTGTCGAGCGCGTGCAACATGCCGTCGTCGCAGGCGGCAAGGACGATGTCGCCAATCACCGCTGGGGAAGGAATGCAGGGGCCACCCGCCTGGAAGCTCCAGAGTTCCACCGGCTGGCTGACGGGGCCGAAGTTGGTTTCGCCCGTGCGCGCGGCATTCCCCTTGAAGTGGGTCCATCCGGCGGGAGTCGAATCCGTAGCCGGGGTTGCGAGTGGCGCCGTGATCACATGACGATCGTCCGGGCGGCCGGTGGCGAGCCAGATTCCGCCGATGGTGGAAAGAACGAGCAGGAGGATCATGGCGACGGCGAACGCCGGGCGGCGCGCCCAGCCAACGCGTGGACGTAGGACGTTGCTCTCACGATGCGATACCGCGCCGCGATCGGTGGCCCCATTTCGGGAGGGCGGGGAAATGGGCGGGTGGGAGAGTGTTCCCGCGAGGGGGGTGATGGCGGTGTTCATCAGCGTCTGCTCCAGGCGGCGAGCGAAGAATGGGTCTGGCTCGTACCGTTGGTGAGCGGCATGGGCCTGTTCGATCGCCGCGATTTCGGATGGCTCGACCAGCCGCGCCAGGCGCGCGAGTTCCTCGGCGGGCGCGTCGCGGACGAGCGCGTTCCAGTAGTTCGAAAGGTGGTGGTCGGACCGGGAGGGTCTATGGAACGTCATCGTTGGCCTCCCGGTTGAGTCCCAGGCAGTCGCGGAGTCGTTTCAGCATGCGATGCTGGGCGACGCGGATCGCTCCGTGACCGCGATTGAGGGCGACCGCGATTTCGCGATCGGTGAGCCCCTGGAGGCGCAGGTCGAGCAGGTCCCGGTCGTTTTGCTTGAGGCACTCCTGGCGCAGGCGCTGGAGTTCCCGTGTCCACTCGGACCCAATCGCCAGTTCTTCGGGCGAGCGGGTCAGGTCGGCGATATCGAACCGGTCGTCGATGGCGACATTGGTGACGCGGCCGGAGCGCCAGGCGTCGGTAACCACGTTGCGGGCGATGGCGAACAACCAGCCGGCGAAGAGGTCACCGTCGCGGCAGGTCCGGATCGAACCGAGCGCCTTGACGAAGATCGTTTGGGTGGCGTCCTCGGCCGCTTCCCGGCTCGGGAGCCGGTGGCGGCAATAGTCGTAGACCTGGTCGAGATATCGGTGGTAGAGGAGCGCAAACGCGCGCGGATCGCCCTGCCTGGCCTGCGCCACAAGCTCGGCGTCGCTCCCATCCGGATCCTGGGATGGGGGCGCGATTGCTGGGGATTCGCTCCGCAGCCAGCTCACCCTGTGAACTCCTCACTACCGATTCGAACGCGTTCACCGGTAATGACGTGGATTGGAGGAAAGTGTTACAGGAAGTGTGCCAGACCACGACGGGAAAGTACGTGGAGTGGTTTCGGTCGGCGATGTGAGCCACAATGCGGCATGAGCTCACACGATGTGATGGAACAAGTCAGGGTCCAGCCTCCCCTTGAGGGCGAGGGGATCGTCGCCGTGCCCGGGCATCTGCTGGGCCGGTTGGCTCCGGCGGCGTGGATCGTGCACGAGTGGCGAGATTACTGGCTGAAGGCGCCAGAGGCGGAAACCGTGCTGGTGGGGTCGCGGGCGGTTGCGGCCAGTCCACCGGGTTCGGGCAACTTCCTGGTGCGATTCGAGAACCAGCTTGGGCTGGCGACGATCCGGGCGGTGGGCCGGGATGGGTTCGAGCGCGAGCCAATCCATGTCGAGGTGATCGCCGGAAAGTTCGGCTCGGCGGACGAATCGGTGCTGTTCCTGGAGGCGACGCTGACAGCGCTGTTCGCGCAAATCACGACGACGCCGTTCGTGCTGGGGGCGATGACCGAGCGACTGGTAAAGGAGTCGCGCACGCCACCGAGCCCCCTGTTCACATTCCACTTCTTCCGGCACCACGGGCGCGAGGTATTGCGCTCCGTGCAGGCGATTCTTGGGCAGCCTCACCAGCGGCTTTCGGTGGAGCCAGAACTGGTCCGGCCGCACCAGGTGCGACAGGTGGACCGGGAATCACTGGTACGGATGCTGCAAGCCGGGCATCCGGTGCCTTCGGACGCGGGTGTGGGCCTGTCGCCGTTGCAGCGATTGCGGCCGGAGCGGGTGTGGCAGCAGATTCCAGCGGAGACGTTCGACACACCGGAGAATCGGTTCGTGCTGATGGTGGCACGACAGATGCTGGGCGCGGCGCGGGCGTTGCAACGGCAGGGTTGGTGGCCGACGGTTCCGGCGACGGACCAGCGGCCGATCGTGGAGGCAATCGAGCACCTGACGATGCTGACCGTGGATCACCGCCTCGCGGCGCTGGGGCCGATGGTGGTTACGCCGGTGCAGTCGCGGGTGTTGCAGCGGAAGGATGGGTACCGGGAACTCGCGCTGTTGTGGCAGCGGTTCCAGCGGTCGCGGGAACCGTTGTTCGAACACATGCGGCAGGCGATTTCTCTGCGGAGCGTCGACCAGTTGTACGAGTTGTGGGTGCTATTCGACCTGATCGATCAGATCGCGGCGATATGCGGTGAGACCCCGGTTTTGGCGCCGGTGGTCGATGCGTTCGGCACGCCGACGAACAACTACCGTGCGCGCTTCGGGCGGCTTGGAACCCTTCACTACAACCGGACCCGGACAACCTACTCCGGCTTGCCGCTGCGTCCGGACTACCTGTGGGTTCCCCAAGACGATAGCGGAACGGTGGCGCTGGACGCGAAGTTCCGGATGCGGCGCCCCATGGCGCTGACGCTCGGCGAGGATGGCGAGATGTCGTGGGAACCGACCGGTGGACTGGCGAAGGCCACCACGGATGACCTGACCAAGATGCACGCCTATCGCGACGCGATTCCGAACGTGCGAGCAGCGGTGGTGCTGTATCCAGGCCAGGTTTCGGTATTCCGGGGAGTTGCTGGGAATCGAATCGATAGCTTGACCGTGGAGCAGGTGCTGTGGGGTGACGTCGAAGGGGTCGGGGCGATATCGCTGACTCCGCATGGGGTAAAGGTGAGTGATGGGGATAATGAGATATGAGTCAGGCTGACACTTTCGATATTCACCCCACTACTGCCGCTGAGTGGAATCCACTCATGGTCAGTCAAATGGCTCGTTCGATCGAAATCGCGAACCGCGAGAATCCGAACAGTTGGTGCGTCCCCACCTGGCAAGGCATACCCGTCGCCGCAGTGGGCCAAATCACCATCCTGTCCCTGGGGCCAGCGGCTTCGTATGGGTTCTTCATATCGACGGAAGACTATCACGGGCCAGATCTGGAATCGCTGCCGGGGGTGACGGTTACAACTCGGTCATATACAACCACGTCCTGGGGCGCGTATCTGCGTCTGGACGACGACCATCTGGCCGAGAATTTGAGCATCCTGCGAGCGGCCCACGAAGCAGGCATCCATAGACTGGCGATGGATGCCAACGGTCGTGCTCAACGCTGGAAAGAACATCAATCAGCTTTCGTCGAGAGAGCCAGAGAGATTTCAGGATTGTCGATTCCCGACCCCGGATACATCAACGAGATTCCGGTGACGGCGACTCAACAGACTGGGTTGCAGGCTAATGAACTCCTGCCGAATAGCAATGTCAAAGATGTTACCGACCCGACGCCCGAGGCAGCCAGGCAAATGGCGAGGACCATCATCGCTGCCCACGCGATATCCCCCACGTGCTGGGCGGTCTTTCCGACCAACAAGCGTATTGCGGTGATGGTTGGGAATGTAACGGTGGGCGGATCAGCCGTGTCGGGAAAATATGACTTTGTCGTTGATCGCACATTGATTAGCGACGAGACCGAGGCATATTTGGATACCATTCAGGTTTCGAAGATTCCTAAGGGCTACGAAGCGTTATCGTTTCCTCGCCTTCCTGACTTAACAGTGGATGAGCAATTCGACGCCTTCGCCGCCGCTCATGAATCAGCGCTATCGATTGTGACAGATCCATACAAGCGGGCCGTGCTTTGGCAGAACCATGACGATGCTCTACGAAAGCGGATCGAGGACTTGTCAGACGTGGTACTACCGCTGCCGGGGTATCTGGGTGCGCTGCCCCAAAGACCAGAGACTCTGAAGCCACTGGAGCTCATAAGCCGAGCGAATCCGATGGGTGATCCCGGCCAAAACATTCGCGAAAGCTTCGCCGCCAGCGGACTCCATTACACCGAGAGCCAAATCGCGGCGTTCTACACGGCGCTGCAGACGAAGGGGTTCGTGGTGCTGAGCGGAATCAGCGGCACCGGCAAGTCCAAGATCGCGACCGGGTTCGTGGACATGCTGCCAGCCCCAAGATCAGAGGGGGTATGGTCCCTTCCTATAGATGATGGTCGAATTACGATTCAAGTTAAGCCCTACATGCTGAAACACCGTAATGTCACATTTCCATCCAAGTATCTCGATCGCTTTCCGGGCTACTCCTCCCAGAATTCAAGAACGGTTGATGTACGGATAAGCAACACAATCGGAACTGGCAACCTTCGATACGAACTTCGTAACGGCGCTCCGTCGGTGACCCTGTGGTTTCACAAATCACTATACGCAGCGATTGAATCTCAACAACTCGACGCCATTCTGGTGGTCGACTTGTCCTACAGTGATGACCAGTTCGTGAGTGCAGTCAGTTTCATTCCCATAGAAGAAGCAGGGGATATTAGTCATCTCGATTTGGACCAGTCGAATCACCTTTTCCTAGCCGTGCGGCCGGACTGGCGGGACAGCACGAGTTTGCTGGGGTACTACAACCCGCTCACCCAGACTTACGAATGGACCGACTTCCTGAAGTTCATCATTCAGGCTGGGGAAAACTACAGGGGAGCGCCGGAGGACCGGATCGCGTGGTTCGTGATCCTGGACGAGATGAACCTGGCGCATGTGGAGTACTACTTCGCCGACCTGCTCAGCGTGATCGAGTCCGGCCGCGATGCGGAAGGTTGGACGACGGAGCCGTTGCGCCTCACCTATCCCGATGCGCTGGAAATGAACGACGAAGCCCCGCCGCGCGAACTGTTCCTGCCGCCGAACCTCTACATCATCGGTACGGTGAACATGGACGAGACGACCCATGCCTTCAGCCCGAAGGTGCTGGACCGGGCGTTCACCATCGAACTGACCGACGTGGACTTCCGCGACTATCCGACTTCCGGAGTGGCTTCGGATAGCGAGGGACTCGACGACGCGACGAAGGCGGCGATGCTGACGGCGTTCTCGCGGGACGGGGCATTCGCGAGGATCGACAAGGCGGAGATCGGGGAATTCATCGAACGGAATCCAGTGGTACGTGATCGGTTGCAGGCATTGAACGATGTGCTGCGGCCGTTCCGGATGCATTTCGGGTACCGGGTTTTCGATGAGGTCACCCAATACCTGGCGAACAACCAGCAGAACGGAATGGCGACATTCGAGGAGGCGTTCGACCAGGCGGTGTTCATGAAGGTGCTGCCGAAGTTCAGCGGTTCGCGAGCGCGGTTGCAATCACCGTTGCATGGAGTGCTTGCCTGGGCGGTCGATCCGGCGCGAACAAGCCGGGAAGACATCTCGAACGCGGTCGAAGGGCTGATGCTCTACGAGTCAGGCAAGGCAGCCAGCGCATGGGAGGGCGACGCGGCGTTCCCCCGTGTCGCCGAACGAGTTCGGGACATGCTGGTGGCGCTGGAGCGGGACGGGTTCGTGTCGTTCGGCTGATGCCGGTCCATCAGGCGAACCGAGAGGGGCGGACAACAGCCGCCTCAACCATCCATCGTGAACCCCGAGTTCGTCTGGCGGCAGGTCCGCCCGTACGTGGTGGAATGTGTGCGTTTGGGGCGCGGAAGGCTGGTTGCCCGATTCGGGGGCACGCGGTACGGTGCATCCGCTACCCACCGTGCGTCTGGAGGAACTCATGGCCCGTCGCCCCAATATCGTCTTCATGATCGCCGACGACCATCGCGGCACCGAACTCGGCCATCTCGGCTCACAGGCGTCCACGCCGAACCTTGACGCGCTGGCGGCTCGTGGGGTGTCGTTCCGGCAGGCGCACTGCCAGGGCGGCATGCACGGCGCGATCTGCGTTCCCAGCCGCTCCAGCGTGCTGACCGGTCGCAACATCTTTGCCTCGGCCACCGACCCCACCGGGCGGGACTTCACGGGCTCGCACACCATTCCGGAAGCGCTCACCACGTTCCCTCAGGCACTGCGGGAGGCTGGCTACCGCACGCACGCGGTCGGCAAGTGGCACAACGACCTGGCGTCGTTCGGCCGATCGTTCCAAATGGGCGAAGCGCTCATGTTCGGCGGCATGAGCGATCACTATCACGTGCCGGTACAGGACTGGGACGCCGCCGATGGAAACGATTCCATCGCGCCCGAGCCGCCAGGCGGGAAGCGACCGTCGCGGGAGGATGTCGACCCGTCCACTTCTGACCTCGACCACTTTTCGACCAACCTCTTCGCCAACGCCGCCATCCGCTTCCTGGAGGACATCCAGGGCGATGACGATCCGTTCCTGCTTTATGTCGCCTTCACCGCTCCTCACGATCCCCGCACGCCGCCCGCCGGTTGGGAGGTCGATCCGGCGACGGTAGACTTGCCGCCGAACCTGCTCCCCGAGCATCCCTTCGACAATGGCGACCTGAAAGTGCGGGACGAACTGCTCGCGCCGTTCCCACGCGATCCGGAGGTGGTTCGCGGCCACATCGCGGATTACCTCGGCATGATCGCCCATCTCGATGATGGCGTTAGCCGGGTGCTGGGCGCGCTCGATCGACTCGGGCTGACCGATGACACGATCGTGATCTACACCGCCGACCATGGCCTGTCGGTTGGGCAGCACGGGCTGATCGGCAAGCAGAATGTCTACGAGCACAGCCAGCGCATCCCTCTCGTGATGGCGGGACCGGGCATCGCGGCCGGTCAGGTGTCCGATGGCCTGGTGTGGCACGGCGATACCACGGCGACGATCCGCCTGTTGGCGGGCGTGGGCGACGATCCCCTGGCCGAGGGCGCCTCCCTGATCGATCGGGAGGGCGCCGTCGACGCGCCTCGGACCACCCACGGCGGCGCGTACGAGCAGACGCAACGGACCTGGCGCGAGGGGAACCACAAGCTGATCGTGTACCGTCCGGCCAGCGAGGGAACACGCCCCGGATCGACGCCGGGCACATCCATGACCCAGTTGTTCGATCTCGAAGTCGATCCCTGGGAGATGCGCAACCTGGCGGGCCAGCCGCAGCACGCTGAACTCGAAGCGCATCTTCTCGCTGGATTGCGGGAATGGCAAGAGCAGGTCGGCGATCCCTTCCGGGCGGCATTCGCGGAGGCTTCCACTTCATGACTCGGACGACTAACAATTAGGGTTTGGATAGAGCGGCGAAGCTGACACCCGTGCGTCTACTCCTGCACCTCTTGTTGGTCGTCATCCGCGTCTGCCGGTTCACCTGAATAAAAGAGTTTCGTCAAAAACGTATCGACTGCCGGAACTCCAACGGCAGCGAGCCCAACTATCGCTTCCGACTGTCCTGCAGAGATGTCGAGAACGTCTCTTAGTTCCTGAGATGACCCTATTCCCCATCCTAGAAATGCAATCAATGATAGTGGATAGAAGTACCAGACAGGCTGGTCCTTCGCCGCTTTATCTTTGGACCAGACATAGTAAACGATAGGAGTGAACACAGCGAAGAAGATAAACGTCCCCACGACCAGCCTATGGTCCCACTTATCGCTTTCCGAATAGTTGACGAACCAAGAGCAATACTCCGACAAATGCGCTCACAAACTCAATCGGAACGTATTTAAGGAGCTTGGTCATGGGACCATCGGGCTCAGGCTCTCTGGCTGGCTCCGGTGGCGAGGGTTGTGCGCCCCGCCCAGCTGCATCTCTCGCTCGGACCTCGGACTCGGCTTTGCTCAGGGCATTTGTCAGGGCTTGCTTATCGGCGTCAGTAGGACTCGCCGAATATATACGCTCGACTTGATCCCGACTCAGAAGCAGTTGATCATGGGATACATCGACGGCCCCGAGCGTTGGGAGATTGACATTGACAGTTGCGGCCTTTGGTTCTACCGGAGCCAGTCGCCTGGATACGGAATGATAAATGGGTGTCCTAATGAGGCTCATAGTGCAACCCCCAAGAGCAGTTCTTTCTTAACTTGGTTTGTTTAGGACCCATCAGGTTAATAGCATTGTAGGGATGTAAAGGGACTATGTCTATACTCTCATGGCGTTTCGCGACTATGCTTCCTCCGGGAAGCAACGCCCTGCGGAAAGACAATTGCCAGAGCCGTCTTTGGTCGCTGGACAAGCCATCGCCCTGTTGTATTTAAGGGCAGTGGATATTTTGTGTGTGTTGGGTATCATCCAAATTTGCTTCTGGTCTCGCAGACCGCCTGCAGATCATGCCGATGTCTCGCGTACCATTCATCATGGCTGCGATCGCAAAGGCACGAAAGCCAGGCAACGGATGACACCCTCGCCGGGGTGGTATGATCGTACACAGTTATCGACGCCCACGGCGGGGTTGAGATTTGGACGGTTATGTCGCCCCAGTGGCGCCAGGGAGTGCAGGCAGGAATGGTTCTGTCCGATCGCGACATCATCAAGGCGTTGGACGAGGGCAGGATCAAGATCACGCCTGCCCCGGACCTGACGAAGCAGCTCGGGTCGGTGTCGGTCGATTTCCGGCTGGGCACCACGTTCATGGTGTTCGAGCACAGTCGCTTCAGCTTCATCGATCCGCGGGACACGTCCTCGATCAGCGACGCGATGCGGACGATCGAGGTGGCGCCGGACGAGCCGTTCATCATGCAGCCGGGCGATTTCGCGCTGGCGTCGACGATGGAGTCGCTGGAGCTTCCGGACGACCTGCTCGGTCGGCTGGAGGGCCGGTCGAGCATCGCGCGGCTGGGAATCACGGTACATTCGACCGCCGCGGTCTTCGAACCAGGCTGGATCGGCACGGCGACGATGGAGCTGAGCAACCTCGGGCGGATGGCGGTGGCGCTCTACCCCGGCATGCGGATCTGCGCGTTCTCGTTCGAGGATGTCTCGTCCCCGGTGATGACCCCCTACCGAATGAAGGTGAACAATAAATACGCTGGTCAGGTGACGCCGCGGGCCAGCCAGTTGAGCGAGGAGAACCGGCTCGAAGTCGAGCAGGGGCACCGGTAGAGGCGGCCCGGTCGCCGGCACGTGGACATCCAGGCAACGCCCGGAGGATACTTGGCGTAGATAGCGACCCGGTGATGATTGGGTCACGGTTATGTCACTTCCCCGCCTGCCCGCGAGGATGAGGAGCTTCAGCAGTGTCAGTGGAATCCCTGCAGGCCATTCGCGATCGAGTGGTTCCGATGTTCGAGTTGGCGGCCAGGAATTATGGCCAGGCGGGACCACAGGGCTATCCGCATGTGATCGACACGCCGGAGTCAGGCGTGGTCGGTCTGGAGATCGATCCAAGCTTCGCGCTGTACATCACGTCCGATGGCGATGGCCTGTTCGCGGAGATGTACCGGCGCTCTCCACGGACGGATAACCGCTCGGGCGCGGGATACCAGAAGTACGGTGGGCAGCCGTTCGCCGACCGGCGACCGCTGGGCGAGAATCCGAGCGATCAGGAACTGCGTCACCTGCTGATGGAATTGATGTCCTACTTCAACATGCAGCCCGGGTTGATCCACATTACCGACGACTAGGGAGATATGACCCAGCCCACGGCTGGGAAATGGGATACAGGCCGGACCTCTTTCGGGGGTCCGGCCTTTTATGTTGAATGCGGACAGGGAGTGTCCGGCGGGTTGGGGATAGTGAGGCCATGTTTCGTCATGCCGATACGTCCCTACCCCGCTGGAGGCGCCCGATGAGTCCCGTAAGGTCCCGCATTAATGAGCCGGCTACGGCCGCGCCGGTGGCCGAGAGCTTCGCCTACACCCAGAAGCTGGTACGGCGGGTCGACGACCTGGTGCTTTCGAACGCCTGGCTGAAGTGGTACGAAATCAGCCGGCCGGGCGTGGATTTGGTCGAACTGGGAACGGAGTCTCGCCGGTTCCTGAGGGATGAAGTTCGGAAGGGTCGCCTGCGGCTCGAGCAGCGGTTTGGCTTCGTGCTGCTGCACCACTGTACCGATGTGGTGTTCCTGCTCGTGCTGACGTGGAACAACGACTACGAGTTGTGGCAGACGACGTTCGTGCGGGAACTCGGTGGGGATGGCGGATTTGAGCGGACGACCCGGGAAGTGGCCGGGCACCGTCCGATGCTGTGCGTGTGGGAGTTGATGCCCGTGAGCCACGAGCGGGATGCCTGGGTGCGCTATTTGCGTTCGGAGCGCGGCGCACGAGATTTGGCGGCCTATAAGGCGTCGACGTTCGAGGGCATGTGCTGAGCGGGCATTTCACGTGAAACACAACGGGGGCGACTGGCGGTGCCAGTCGCCCCCGTTTTCGTACCGTGCGTGGTTCGAGGATTAGTCCTCGACGATCCAGGCGTCGATCGCGCGGCTGTAGTCGACGATGCCACCGTCGCCGAAGAAGATGCCGACCTCGCGCTCGGCGGCTTCGACGCTGTCGGAGGCATGGACGAGGTTACGGCCGATGGTGAGGCCGAAGTCGGCGCGGATGGTGCCTGGCGCGGCCTCGGCCGGGCGAGTGGCGCCATTGGTGGTGCGGGTGATCGCGATGGCGTCCGGGCCCTCAAGGATCAGCAGCACGGACGGAGCGGAGGTGATGTACTCGACCAGTCCCTCGAAGAAGGGCTTGCCCTTGTGCTCGCCATAGTGACGCTCGGCTGTTTCACGTGAAACAACCTCGAGCTTGAGAGCGGCGATCTTCAGGCCGCGCTTTTCGTAGCGAGCGAGGATGTCGCCGATGAGGCCGCGCTGAACCGCGTCCGGCTTGATGATGACGAGTGAGCGTTCGATCTGTGCCACGTGGTGTGTACTCCCTGGGTGAGGTTGAATACGCGTCGCCGGTGATATGCCTCGGCGACGTCACGGCTTACAAGGATAGCGATTTCAGCGGATTCGTGCCCATAGCCGGTGTTTCACGTGAAACACCTCGAGCGAGGATCAACGGGAGGGGCCGTTGAACGGTTCCGGATCGGTAGGGACGACGTCCTCGGAGGTATCGGCGCTTGCAACCACCTTCGCCGCGCCTTGAGAACCGACGGACTCGGCGTTCGCATCAACGGTGCCGGTCGAAACACTCTCGACGGTCCCGTCCGTCGACCCGTCCTGGGCCGTCGTCGCGGCGCGAGTGGCCCGCCGCTTCACCGGACCGGCCGTCTCGGTCGCGGGCCGGTTCTGGCGCTTCCGCTGCCGGGCCATCTCAAGGGTCCACAGCGTGACGGCCACGGCGACGACCAGCGGCACCACGATCACGACGACGACGAGCAGAAACCATTCAAATCCGGTCATGCACCAATTCCATGGGACGAAGCGAGAGGCCAACCGGCGGGCACGAAACAGGCCCGATCACCGGACAGAGGCAAGCGTAACAAAAAGCGGAGCTGGCGGTATGCCAACCCCGGCAGGAGTACGAGTCTTGATCGAGTATCGCGCCGTGAGTCACGACGGACCATCGCCGCCGTGAGATGAGACATCCCAGGTGGTGCGGGTGGTGGAGTGCTGCTGGAAGACCGTCTGATCCGTTACCGTCATTCCCGGCTGCCTCCCAGACTTCTTCCCGTGCTCGCCAGCGCCGGGGTCCGAGCTGGCATAGGCGTCCCTGGACTGGCGGCGAACCTGACGGGCAAGCCGCCAGGCAACCAACGCGATGGCAAGGACGATCAGGATGCCGATGAGTGCCGATAGCGAATCGGACATGGGTCAGGTCCCCTCTGATCACGCTCGCCGGGCCGATCGGAGAATCACGACGGCGATGCGAAACTCGGACTGGATGGTCTTTCCATTGTATCAGCGGAAGAAACTCCGCCCGGGAGGCCCGGTCAGTTCCTGGGGCAGGCATGACGTCTCAAACGGAGTCCGCGTGTTTCGTCAGGACAGCCACACGCTCGCCCGCGGCGGAGGGCCATGCCACGCTCCGCTCCGCACAGGCTTGGGCCCTCCCTACACGGCTGCCCCGACAGAAGAACGGAATTGGAAGGACCGCGCCGTTCCCCTGGCATGCTCCCGGATTCGGTATCACCTTCTCGGATTGGCGAACGAAACTACACATCAAATGCCACAGACACAAAACGGGGGCTGGCGATCACCAGCCCCCGTTTCACGTTGTCCGTCCTGAGCGCCTAGGAGACGGCGAGCAGGACCGGGTTTTCGAGGTAGTTCTTCACCGACTGGAGGAAGGTCGCGACGGTCGCGCCATCCAGCGCGCGGTGGTCGGCCGAGACCGTGAGCTTCATCACGTGGCCAACCTTCACCTTGCCGTCCCTGACGACCGGCGTCTCGTGGACCGAGCCAACGGCGAGGATCGCGGCCTGCGGCGGATTGATGACGGCGATGAACTCGTCCACGTCGAACATGCCAAGGTTCGAGATGGTGAACGTACCGCCCTGGTACTCCTCGGGCGTGAGGCCGCCCTCGCGGGCGCGCTTGCCGAGGTCCTTCGTCATCCGGGCGATGGCGCCGAGGCTCTTGCCATCGGCGGCCGGCACGAACGGAGCGATCAAGCCACCATCGATCGCGATGGCGATGTTGATGTCGATCGAATCGTGCTGATAGAGGTTGTCGGCCTCCCAGGAGGTGTTGACCTCCGGGTGGTCGCGCAGCGCGAGGGCGGCGGCCTTTACGATCAGGTCGTTGACGGAAACCTTGGTGCCACTGGCCTCCAGCGACGCGTTGATGCTGGAGCGGAACTCCATCGCGGCGCCCATGTTGACGCTGGACGTGACGTAGTAGTGCGGGATGTCGCGCTTGGACTCGGCCATCCGCTTGCCGGTGACGCGGCGGATGCGAGCCAGGTCGACCAGCGAGCCCTTGCCGGACGGCTCCTGAGGCGCCGCGGCGGCTGGCTGCTGGGCGGCCGGTGCCTGAGCGGCGGGGGCGGCGGCAGCCGGGGCCGTCTTCTCGCCCGAGACGTACGGCTGAATGTCCTTGTTGATAATGCGTCCACCAGGACCGGTGCCGGCAACCTGGTTGAGGTCAATGCCGTGCTCCTCGGCGAGGCGCTTGACCAGCGGAGAGGCGCGGAGGCGCTCGCCGGGCGCGCGATCGACGACCTGGGCGGCGGGTTCCTGGGTGGACTGGGCCGGTTCGGCGGCGGCCGGGGCCGCTGCCTGCTGTTCGGCGGCGGCGGGCTCCTGAGTGGCAGCCTCCGGCTCCGGCGCGGATTCGGCGGCGGCCTCGGACGCCTCGGGGGCGCCCTGGCCAACTTCGTCCTCGGCGCCGATGGTGGCGATGACGGTTCCGATCGCGGCAGTGGCGCCCTCATCGAGCAGGATGTTCGTGAGGAAGCCGTCTTCCTGGGCCTCGATCTCGAGGGTTACCTTGTCGGTTTCGATCTCGGCGATGGGATCGCCTTCGGCGACCTCATCTCCGGCGGCCTTCAACCATTTCAGAAGTGTTCCTTCTTCCATGGCGTCGCCCATTTTGGGCATGATCACCGTTCCCATGGATTAACCCTCTAGATACAGAACCCGGCGCGCAGCGTCGATGACCTGCTGATCGCTCGGGAAGGCGGCAATTTCGAGATTCCGGGCGTAGGGAGCGGGCACTTCGGCGCCGCTCACGCGCTCGACGGGCGCATCGAGATCGTCGAAGGCGTGGGCCTGGATGGTCGCGGCGACCTCGCTGGCGACGCTGAACCAGCGCCACTGCTCCTGGACGACGACCGCGCGATGGGTCTTGCGAACCGAGTTGACGATGGTGTCCACGTCGAACGGGCGGATCGAGCGGATGTCGACCACCTCGGCGTCGATGCCGTCCTCGGCCAGCTTGTCGGCGATGCGGAGCAGCATCGGGACCTGCCGCCCGTAGGCGATGAGGCTGACGTCCTTGCCCTCGCGGGCGATACGGGCCTTGCCAAACTCGACGGTGTAGTCACCCTCGGGAACCTCGCCCTTGGTGCCGTAGAGCGCGCCGGCTTCGAGGAAGATGACCGGATCCGGGTCGCGGATGGCGGCGAGCATCATGCCCTTGACGTCTTCCGGGGTGGATGGCGAGACGACCTTGAGACCCGGGAAGTGGCCGTAGAAGCCTTCGAGGCTGTGGGTGTGCTGGGCCGAGAGCTGGACACCGCCGCCGTTCGGGCCGCGGATGACCAGCGGAATGGAAACCTGGCCACCGGAGAAGTAGCGAAGCTTGGCGGCATTCTGGATGATCTGGTCCGCCGCCTGGAACGAGAAGTTCCAGGTCATCATCTCGACGATCGGCCGCATGCCGGCCATGGCCATGCCGATGGCCGCGCCGGTGAAGCCGTTTTCGGCGATGGGGGTATCGAGCACGCGGCGGGGGCCGAACTGGTCGATGAGGCCGTTGGTGACCAGGTGGGTGCCACCATAGACGCCGATATCCTCGCCGATGAGCACGACGCGTTCATCGCGCTCCATTTCTTCCGCCATCGCGGAGCGCAGGGCATCGCGATAGGTTATGACTGGCATTCGCCAATTCCCTTTCTCTGCTGGTTCATCGCAGTATTAGACATAACGGTGGCCAGCATCGATTAACCCGCCGCCTGCACGGTCACGCCCTCGGCGTAGACATCGGTGAGGAGTTCGCTGAGATCCGGATCCGGGCTCTCCTCGGAGAACTTCACGGCCTCGTCCATGATCGCCTTGGCCTCGGCGCGAATGGTGGAGATGGTTTCTTCATCCACACCCTGCTCCTCGAGCCGCTTCTCGAACAGCCCGATTGGATCCCGCTCGCGCCACTTCTTCACTTCCTCCTTGGTGCGGTACTTCTCAAGGAAGTCGGCCGCGCCGTGAGGCATGATCCGGTAGGTGAGGGCCTCGACGGCGAACGGCTTGCCAGTTTCGCGAACGCGGTCGACCGCTTCCTTCGCGACCTGGAGCACGGCCTCGACGTCCATGCCATCGACCTTGGTGTACTCGATGCCGTAGGACTCGAACTTCTTGCCGAGGTCGGTATTGGCCGTGGCGCGTTCCACGCTGGTGCCCATGCCGTACTGGTTGTTCTCGAGGATGAAGAGGCAGGGGTTCAGGTTGTCCTTGCCCCAGAGCCCGGAGAGGTTGGCGGCCTCGTGGAAGGCACCGTTGTGAATGGCGCCGTCGCCCAGGTAGAGCTGGGTGATGCCGCCGGTCTTCTGGTAAGCCTGGCTGAAGGCGGTGCCGACACCCAGCGGAATGTGCCCGCCCACGATGCCGTAGCCGCCGTAGAAGCCGTTGTCGACATCGAAGAGGTGCATGGACCCGCCCTTGCCCTTGACCAGGCCGGTGCCCTTGCCATAGAGCTCGGCCATCACCGCCTTGGGGTCGGAGCCGAGGAGAAGGACGTGGGCGTGGTCACGATAGGCCGTGATGACCATGTCCTCTTCCTGGTGGTACTGGAGGAAGCCCGTGGCAACGGCTTCCTGGCCGCTGTACACGTGCATGTAGCCGCCGACCTTGCCCTGCCGGAAGCCGCGCTGGGCGGCGTCCTCGAACAGCCGGATCTCGACCATCTTCCTGTAGAGCGTGAGCATGTCGTCGGTGGACAAGGATACGGCTGCGGGAGAACCGTTGCTCCCGTTATCCGCCGGCTTCGCCGCCGGTTTACGCCGTCTTCCCTGGCTTGGGGTAGTCGCCATGTGAAGGCCTCTCGGGATGCTAGGCATGCCTGCATTGGCACGCGGCCGATTCAATCAACGGGCATACCGGCGGGCGCCGCGACGACTCATGCTCCATCGGAGCCCAGCAAGGCCATGGAGCCGGTATCGCCACGAGGCGGGGAACGATTCCATCGGACAGGGCTGGGACGATAGTGGGCCGGTTCGCGCGGGCGCCCGCCAGTTACCCATAATCACCGGGAATTGTACCCGACATCCGTGGCGGCGGCGCGCCTGCGTTCGTGCAATTGTGTGCCGATTGTATGCGCGTGCCCGAATCCATGGGTGGGATGCCCCTGGAAGAAGATGCAGGCCGGCGAACCATGGCCAGGCATGATTCACCCGTTGACCGCGGGCGAAGGTGGCGCCTACGTGCCCGGCGAGAACGACATCGCCTCCCTCACGGCTTCATCCCAAGTGAGCAGTGCCCCAGCCTCGCGAGCACGATCGAACGCTTCGCGTCCAAGGGCATTCCGAACCTCCGTGACGATGATCTCTTCCAGCGCGGCCATGTGGGGGTCAAGGCGCTCGCCGATCGACTGACGAATGGCACCCGCCGCGCCGTGGAGGCGAGCGGCCAGCAGTGGATCGCCAAACCGGACGGCGGCGCCCGCGAGCCCAGCAAGCGAACTGGCGGCCCGGCTTCTGTCGCCGAGACTGACGAAGAGGTCGAGACTTTCGCGCAATCGCTCCGTCGCCAGGGCGAGGTCCCGGTTCAGGTGAAGGAAGTGATGCCCGAGATTTTGCAGCACCAGGGCTCTGGTCCCCACGTCCCCCGCGTCCGTGGCAAGCCGCAAGGCCTCCTCGTACAGGTCGGTGGCGCGGTCGGGTTCTCCCAGATGGGCGACGATGCTGCCAAGGTTCGACGTGACGGTGGCGACATAGCGGTCCATGCCGAGGCGGCGTCCCAGCGCCAGAGCTTCCTCGAACAGGTCGCGGGCCTGGGGAAGGTCCGTTTCCGAAACGAGATGCGCCACGTTGTTGAGGCAGACCGCGACGCCGCGGTCGTTCCCAATGGACCGGTTGATCGCCAGGGCCTCTTCGCCCAGCGCCCGCGCGCGTTCCGTGTCCCCCTCGAACCCGGCGATGGTGGACGCGCCATGCAACACCCGGGCACGATCCGCGGCGGGCTCGTTCCCGGCGGCCTCCAGCGACGACGCGAGCCATTGGCCGCCTTCGAGCCAGTGGCCCCGGATGTACCAGAACCACCAAAGGTTCGCGGACATCGCCAGCGCCTCCTCTGGCTGGTTGTCCAACAGCCAGGCGAGGGCGGCCCGCAGGTTGTCGTGGTCACTTTCGAGACGGTCCAGCCACCGTTTCTGGTCGGCGCCGAGCAGTTCGGGAAATGCGCGAGCGGCCAGATCCGCGTAATGCAGCGCATGGCTCCCGCTGACCTCGTGAAGGCGTCCGTTCTCAAGCAGCCGCTCGCGCCCGAATTCGCGGATAGTCTCCAGCATCGTGAACCGCGGCTCTCCGAGTGTTTCCACCCGGCGCACAAGACTGTGGTCCACCAGTCGTTCAAGACCGCCGAACACATCCAGCGAAGAGTCATCTCCTGGGTTCGCGATGGCTTCGATCGCCTCGAAATCCGCGCCACCCACGAACACCGACAGGCTCTGGAACAGCCCCTGCTCTCGCGGGTCGAGCAGTTCATGGCTCCAGGAGATCGCGCCGCGCAAGGTCCGCTGGCGAGCGGGAAGATCACGCGCGCCGTCTTCGAGCAACGGCAATCGCGTGACGAGTCGCTGAAGCAAGGCTCCTGGCGACAGCATGCGGATGCGGGCGGCCGCAAGTTCGATGGCAAGCGGCAACCCATCGAGACGCATGCATATCTCCGCCGTGGCGGCCGCGTTGGCCTGGTCGAGGGCAAACCCCGGGGAAACGGCCCGAGCCCGGTCGATGAAGAGGCGAACGCTTTCGTACCCGGCCAGCATCTCCGGGTTGTACGAACGGCCGGGCACGGGGACATCCAGGGGAGACAACGGGTAGCAGTGTTCGGACCGGAGTTGGAGGCGGATGCGACTTGTCACCAGCACCGCCAGTTGAGGGCAGGTCGCCATCAATCCAGAAATGACGGTGGCGGCGTCGGTCACCTGCTCGAAGTTGTCGAGCACCAGCAGGGTGGGACCGGATCGCAGGTGCTCGCCAATGGTGTCCAGGAACGGCGTTCCAGGGCGAACCGGAACCTGGAGCGCCTGGGCGATGGCGTCCGGCACCAGACCGGGATCGGTGAGGGATTCCAGTTCGATGACGAACACGCCGCCAGGAAAGCGATCGACCAGTTCGGCGGCGACCTGGAGGGCCAGCCGAGTTTTCCCGACCCCTCCCGGCCCGGTGAGGGTGACCAGCCTGGCGCCGGTTCCGGTCAGCACGTCACGCAGGGCGTCCAGATCGGTTTCCCGGCCGATGAACGGGGTTGGTTGCGCGCGGAGATTGCTGGGGCGGGAGTTGAGCGTGCGAAGCGGTGGAAACGATGCGCGCAGGCCGGAGCTGCTGGCCTGGTGGATACGCTCGGCGCGATCGAGATCCTTCAGCCGCTGCTCTCCGAGATCGACCAGCGTGATTCCTGGCGGGAGATGCTCGCGGACCAGTTCCATGCTGGCCTGGGATACGAGGATCTGGTCACCGTGACCCGCCGCGAGGAGACGGCCGAGACGGTTGAGGATGGGAGAGCGATAGTCGCCGGTGTGATCGGGATCGACCGCGCCGGTGTGGATGGCCATCCGGACCCGAAGCGGTTCTGGAAGCGGCCATGGCTCGGCCTGGAGTTCCCGCTGGGCGGTGACGGCCGCGAGGAGCGCGTCGGTGGCGGTGGAGAAGGCGATCTGGAACGCATCGCCGATGACCTTGTAGATGGCACCGTTCCTGGTGGCGACCGCTGTTCGCAGGATGATGTCGTGCCGGGCGTAGGCGGCCTCCATCCCATGCGGGCAGTCACGCCAGAGGCGAGTGCTCCCCTCGATGTCCGTAAACAGGAAGGTGACGGTGCCATGTGGAAGAGGTGACATGGTGAGCACCTACCCCAGGTGGGGGGAAGAACATTTATGGGGGACCCAAGAACAGCAGTATAGCGGACGCCTAAATGGTGTGCCGTGGAGCACAGGCAAGGCGTGCTGGCCACAACATCGCGGGAATCAAGCTGGTCTTAGGGTGAAAGGGAGGCAAGCTGGAATGGTTCCCAGCCTGATCGATACCCGAAGGATGAACCGCGAATGGCGGCTGCATACGAAGTGCTCCCCACCAAGACTCTTTGCCCACGTCCTTGCCGTGCTCCTTCGCACGCTGTCGAGTCCGAGGAGGGGTTCTACCGCGGGGATTCGCGCCGTGACATCGGCGATGCCGCGCGAGGCCGTCCAGTCCAGATGGACCTCCCTGAAACGCATTCAGACCCGGTGGTCCATCGCCTGAACGTGGCGCGCCTTGAACTTCGAGCGGAACGAACGCTGACGGCGGCCCTGCTTCTGGGGGACTGCCTTCGGGCGTGCCACCTGGCCGATCACGATCCGTTCCTGAAGGCGTCCCTGTTTGGCTGCGCATGGCTTGCCGCGAATGAGCTGCACGACGCGAGGGCCGCGGCGCTGCTGGGCGCGATGAACGCGCCGGGCACGGACGTTAGTCCGCCACCGATGGCACAGGGCGACCGCACCTTCATCGCGGCCGTTCGGGAGCGGCTAGGGGATACGGCCTTTGAGGAAATCCAGCGCGAAGCTGCCGCGAGCGATCGAGATGACCTGGTACGGCGGACACTCGCGTGGCTGGACATGGTTTCCCGGACCGACTGCGAACTCGAAACGGGCAAGGAGATCGAGCACGTGGAACGGGAGGAAGAAGATTGCTCGCTAACACGACGAGAGCGCCAGGTGCTGGAACTGCTGGCCGCTGGAGCGTCGAACCGTGAGATCGCCGCCGAGTTGTACATCAGCCCGCTTACCGCCGGAACCCATATCAAGCACTTGTTTCGGAAGCTCGGCGTTAGCTCGAGGACCGCGGCGGTCACGGTCGGCTTGCGGGCTGGCCACATCGAACTGCCATAGGCATGCCCACGAAGCCTGCACATCCTGACCCGCCGAGATTCGAAGGAAATACCGACAACGCGGTATCGCCGCCGCCATTCGGCGCGAGTTAGTGTCCAGAAGGGGCCCACATACCCAGAGCCATTGAGGAGGGAGCAAGGGAATGAATCGTACACGGCCACGCTTTAGCCTGATTACGGTGATCTTGTTGACACTGTCGCTCGTGATTCCGTCGCTGTCCCCGCTCCAGGCGCTGGGGCAGGTCCTGGAGATCACGCCATCGACGGAAGACGCGACGAATGAGCAGCAGGCCGAGAGTGAGGACGTCCCCTCGACGGCCTCCAGCCCCACGGAGTCATCCGGGAGTCAGGAAACCCCCGGGGAAACGGCGCCGGTTGCGACGAATCCGCCGCCGCCAACCCTGATTCCAGCCACCGAGTTTGACGAGGTGCCCAGCGAGGCCGAGACCCCACCCGTGGATGACTCCGGCCCAGATGACGTGCCAGAAACCCCGACCGGCACGGGACCAGTCGTCGAGGAAACGGAAGAGCCGGAGCCCGCGCCACGAGAGGATGATGCCGAGGAAGAGCCGGTGATGGTCGCCAACCTGGCCGCGGCCGAGGGAGGGTTCAGCATCGATGTTTCGGTTCTGGGACTCGCGTGTGACACCACGGTGTACTTTATCGCCTCCTTCGACAACAGCGCGGGTTTCACCGACGTCGAAACCAATGTGCTGCTTCGCCTGTTCGACAATGAGGCCGACTTCCTTGCCGATACAGCGCCACTCGGGCTGCTGGGTGACGCATCCGGCCCGTTGCCACTGCATGAAGGGGTCAATTCATGGTCCGGCCAGTTCTACGCGACACAGGTGACCAATGCGGACACACTCTACGTGCGGGCTCATACACGCCTGGTCGGGTACAGCCCGGATGGTGAGGTAGGGCGCGTTGAGCAGCGTGACAACTGGACAACATCCATGAGTGGATGCGCGGACAAGGCGCCGCCCACCGAGACTCCTCCACCGACTCCCCGAGGAGAGGTGACCGCGTACTCGGTCGACGACATTTCATGCCTGCCTGGGGGTGGTGGGAGAATCGCGGGATCGGTGACGATCGCCAATGTTCCGCCCAAGACCGCCTTTTACAACGGGCTGAGGGTGGCGGTTATCTACGATGCATCATGGTATGGGCACATTGGCGATCGGCTGGATATCCCGCTCGACGAGAAGGGGTTTTCCGGCACGGTTCCCTTCGACCTCGCGTTCACGGCGGAAACCGTCGACGAAAATCCAGTGGACTCGATCAGACTGGAAGTGCGTCACCATGTCTTTCCTACCTCTGACGGTTTCAACGTCCTCTTCTCCGAGCAGGTAGACGTCTCCAAATGCGGGGCGGGTGAAACCCCCGCGGAAGAACCGACCGAAGAACCGACCGAAGAGCCGACGGCCCCCATACTGGATGTCCCAACGATCACCAGCCTGTCGGTCAACATGACAGACGCATGCACCTTCGCGGGCGGCACGGGCACAGTGACGGGAGCCTCGACGCTGAGCCGTGAGGTGGTGGAGGGGGAGTTGCTCTGGATCAACCTGAGCATCGGTTGGGAGGTGCCTGGCGAAGGCTTCGCCCTGTGGACGAACGCTCACTGGGGCCCCAACAACTCCGCCTACGACGTTCCGCTGAGCCTGAACGGCCCCTGGTCGGTATCCAACGTGGCCTACGACCCAAACATCGGCGCGCCTGGCGGACGTCCGCGGCCAGATGACGCGACCGCGCTGGTGATACGAATGACGGTTGCCAAGCAGGGTGGCCAGAGTGCCGACGAGCGCACGGTGCGAATGCCGCTGGCGGACTGCGGCGGTGTTCCGGAGGAACCCACGGAAGAGCCCACGCAGGAACCAACAGAGCCAGAAGACATGCCGGAAATCGTGGACTTCGTGGTGGACATCGAAGACGCATGCACGTTCCTGGGTGGTAGCGGAACGGTGAGCGGAACGTCGCAGCTTACTGGCTCGCTCAACACCAACACGCAGACAGCGACCATCACCGTGGGATGGGAGCTGGCTGGGGGAGGCACGGTTCGCTGGGGCGAAGCGTACCAGGGGCCAGCCGAGGGGTACTGGCAAGGACCGTTGAACGTGAACGGCCCGTGGTCGATCACGATGCGAGCCTGGGATCCCGAGATCGGCGGAGTGGTCACTGGCGCGGAGCGTCCGGCGGACGCAACGGCATTGTTCGCGAGAATGGACGTGGGCAGATACATGCAGCCAGCGGCCGACTCGACCACTGTCAGGTTCCCCCTGAATTCCTGCGGTGAGCCCCAGGAACCGACTGAAGAGCCCACCACGGAGCCAACCCAGGAACCCACGGAAGAACCGACCATGGAGCCAACGGAACCGGCGTCGGACGAGGATCAGCCGCTTCCGGTGTCCTTCATCCTCTGCGGCACCCCTGATTGCGCTCCGCCGCACAACACCGCGGCTGACGGATACACCGTCTCGTGGACGGTGACACCTCCCAACGGCAATGATCGGGCCGGTATCCTGTCGTTCTTCGCGGTGCAGACGGCCGAACCATTCACCATCAGCGCCGTGCTACAGGATGGCGTTGCCGTGGCGCAAACCCACCCGCTACCAGCGGGGGACTATGAGATATGCCTCAATCCCATCCTCATGGGGCCAGGCGGATCGACCATCCGGATCGCGAGTGGTGCGCTTTGCGAGACGCGAGGTCATGGCGCGGGTGACAACGATGAAGTGCCTGGCGTGAGCTTCAGCGTGGTCGTGATCGGCGCGCCGGATGTCACACCGGGGCCGCCAACCGGCGAAGAGCCAGGTCCCGCCACGCCACCAAACGATGGCGAGCCTGGAACACCCGGAGAGGCTGATTCGTACGACGACCGGCCGAGCGTGATTCCGCCCAGTGCCAGGACGAGCGACCGCTCGACGGACACACCTGAGAGCAACGTGACCACCGCCTTGCCAGTCACCGGAGCGGGACATGCCCCGCCATCCGCCTCGCCCGCGTGGGCGTTGATGATGGTGGCGGTGATGCTCCTCGCGACAAGCGTTGGAGTCCACCGAAGATCACGGCGGTACTTGACGTAAAAGCAAAGGCCCGGAGACGAATGCCTCCGGGCCTTTCCAATGGTCGTCGGGAGACCGGATTATCCGTCGACGAAGCCGGTGTCGGCGCCCGCCGCGAGGGCTTCGAGCTCCGCGTTCGAAATCCGCTTGCCATCGGCCAGGGCGTAGCCGGGAGTGGGCCGGACGGGCGTGCGGAGGGCGGGATCGGCCTTGCGCATCTCTTCATACGACGAGACCGCCTGTTCGAACCGGGCCGGGTCGGTGGGATCGCCATCGAAGTTCTCGAAGACACCCATGACGCGCTGGGAAGTGCCGTACTCCGCAAGGGGACGACGGACCTCGCCGACGGGCATGGCGACAGGCAGTTCGCCGTGTTCCGGCACGGATGACCTGTCGGGCACCTGACCAGGAATCTGTGGGGAGCGAACGGCGCCCGGTGCCTGCGGGGAGGGGGTGCGCCCCGCTACAACAGGATCGCCCGGCCGGGCTGCTCGCTTCAGGAAAAAGGCCATGTTCAATCACTCCGCGAAGAGGCTGGGTACCGCCGGGCACGAAAACGCCCGCAATCTCCCAGAAGTTTACCAGCAGGCGCGCGGGAGAGGCGGCATGGTGTGGCGGATACTTCAGGACGCGACAACGCCCTCGAGAATGGCCGCGATTTCGGTGGGGCGGCTGAGCGCCGAGCAGTGGCCGGAATCGACCTCCAGCGGGGTCACGCCGAGCCGGTCGGTGGCCACCTTCCGCAACCAGGACGCGGGGAAAAGTCGGTCGTTACGACCGATCACGCAGGTGATGGGCACCTCTGGCCAAGCCATCAGCGGCCACGGTTCGTTCCAGGTCGTGCCGGACTGGTTGCGTCCCCGGGAGAGCGCCTCGTTCCCCAGTTCCTCCGGGATATCGTGGTAGAAGAGCGCCAGATCCGAGGAGTCTTCCTGAGGCTCCTGCTCGTAGCCGGTGTTGGCGAACATCTGCTCGGCCGATTCTCCCGGCTGGGGAATCATGGGAGACAGCAGGACAAGATGGGTGGCTGGCAGGCGGTCGCAGACGATGGGGGCGGTGTACCCGCCAAACGACATGCCAGCCACGACCAGGTCCTGGCCGGCACGGTCGCCGATGGCGTCGACAACCGTGCCGGCGTAGTCGCTGAAGGTGGCCGCGTCGTTGTCGATCGGCAGGTCTGGCGCGACGACCTCATGACCGCGGTCGCGCAACTCACGCTCGACGAGGTGCCAGTACCAACCGACATCGCCGGCGCCGTGGATGAGGGCGAATGTAGCCATGGCGAGGAACTCCTTGAGTGAAGACGGAAGGGCATGAAGGAGATGGAAGGACGAATGGTCAGGCCTGGCTGAAGCGACGGGCGGACCGGGCCCGGGCCTTCGCCGCCTCGACCTCGCGGTTGCGGGGCTCGGCGGTAGTTTCCAGTTGCTGGAGCAGGCGGTGAGCGATCTCGGAGATATCGGCGACGGCGGCGTTGAAGGCAGCCTCGTTGGCTTGCGATGGCTTCGTGAACCCGCTGATCTTGCGCACGAACTGGAGGGCGGCGGCTTCGATTTCAAGCTCGGTGGCGGGTGGCTCGAAGTTGAAAAGCGGGCGAATGTTACGGCACATACCTGGCTCCCTGGAGTGGGGTCCTGGCCACGGGAAAGCGCGCGGCGCGGACCTGGTCGACGATTCCATTCTGCGTGCGGTGGTCAAGACTGGGCTTCTTTTCACTTGCGGCCCGAAAGGGCTCCCACCCGGAAAGGTGGGTATTGTGAATTTCCTCACTATTCGATATGGTGGGAGAAAGCGGACAATGAGGTCCGCGGAATGCACGTCCGGCCATGGATTTGCTGGGGTCGAACCGGAAACCGGGCGGGCAAAGGGCAATGACCATGCTCAATAACACCATCACCCCAACCGTTCCTGATTCCAGGCCACACGTCGTGATCATCGGTGGTGGATTTGGCGGGCTCAACGCCGCCAAGGCCCTGCGCAAAGCCCCGGTACGCGTGACTGTGGTGGACAAGCGGAACTTCCATCTCTTCCAACCCCTCCTGTACCAGGTCGCCACGGCCTCCCTCTCCCCCTCGGATATCGCCTATCCGATCCGGTCGATCCTCCGCAAGCAGGCCAACGTCACCGTGTTGCTGGACAACGTGTCCGCCATCGACACCGAGCGCCAGTCGGTAACGCTCGACGCCGGAGAGCTTTCGTACGACTTCCTGATCGTGGCCGCCGGTTCGCAAGGCACGTGGTTCGGCCACGACGAGTGGGCGCCACACGCTCCGGGCCTCAAGTCGATGGAGGAAGCACTCGACATCCGCCAGCGCGTGTTCTCGGCGTTCGAGGAGGCTGAGCGAGAGACCGATCCAGCCAGGCGAGACGCGCTGCTGACCTTCGTGGTGGTTGGCGGCGGTCCGACCGGGGTGGAGCTGGCGGGATCGCTGGCCGAGATTTCGCGCCAGACCCTGCGCGGCAACTTCCGCACCTTCGATCCGGCAACAGCCCATATCGTGCTGGTGGAAGGCGGCGACGTGCTGCTGCGCGGCTATCCCAAGCGGCTGTCGCACGCGGCCCAACGGTCGCTTGAGCGGCTGGGGGTCGACGTGCGGACGAACTCCCGGGTCACCAGCATCGATGGTGACCGGGTAACACTTGGCGATGTGACGATCACCACGAAGACCGTGCTGTGGGGCGCGGGCGTGACCGGCCAGTCAATTGGCGCATCGCTGGGCGTGGAACTCGTCTCCGGCAATCGGGTGCCGGTGATGCCATCGCTGGCGCTGAGCGATCACCCGAACGTGTACGTGGTGGGCGACCTGGCGGCGATGGACGATGGCAAGGGCGGCTACCTGCCCGGCGTTGCCCAGGTGGCGATGCAGGGCGGCAAACACGCCGCCAGGAACATCCTGCGCACGCTGAAGGGTGGGTCGCCGAAGCCTTTCCACTACTTCGACAAGGGCACGATGGCCACTATCGGCTGGAACCGGGCGGTGGCGGATATCGGCCCGCTGCACCTGAGCGGGTTCCCGGCGTGGTTCATCTGGGCGACGATCCACATCGCCTTCCTGATTGGCTACCGGAGCCGGTTCAGCGTGATGTGGCAATGGCTGTGGGCCTACCTGACGCGCAATCGAAGCTCGCGGCTGATCATCGGCAACGAGGTTCTAGCCCGCGAGGAGCCTCGCTCCTTCCAGCCCGCCGCGCTGGTCGCGGGGGAGTGATCCTGATCGGCGAGCGTGCTGGCCGCGCCTATCCGGAAGCGATTCCGGCATGGACGGCCAGCACCGCCGCGCCGTCGAGGCAGACGTTTGGCGAGAGGTCGCGGGAGAAAATGACCTGCGGCTGGGGGCCAGGAATGCGCGCCAGTCTCGCCGCGATCGCCCGCCGGTAGGCGGTGAGTTCGAAGTTGCCACCGTGATACACAACGGCTCCATGGGGGGCGGCCTCGAAACCGTAGCGCTCGATGACACCAGCGGTGGCGTGGGCGAGCGCCAGGGCGGATGTCTCGTACAACAGGGTGGGCAGCGGGTCGCCTCGCTCGTACATCGCGCCGAGGACGACGCCATCGGCCGCGACCCCGGTTCGGCGCTGGTACAGGTCCTCGATCCCAGCCCGGGCGGCGGTCACCCGTTCCAGACAGACGTAATCCTTGCCTTCGACATTGCAGTGCCAGACCTGGCCGAGCGGATTGAGGGCGTCCGCCAACGGAACGTGGGCGGCTTCGACATGAATGGCGATGCCGTTGCTGATGACCGACGCGCCGAGGCCGCTGCCACAGATGAAGAAGGCGATATCGCGGAAGGCGTTTTCCTTTAAAGCAAGCAGCGTGCTGGCGCCGCAGATGCCGGCGACGGTGTCGTTGGCGACGAACGATCGTCCGGGAAAGAGGCGAGCGTAGTCGGCGCCGTACGCATGGCTGAACTCTTGGAAGAAGACCGGGAGGTTGACCGTGCGGCTGATGACCGTGCCTTCAAGCCGGGTGGCGGAGGAGATGCCGACCGGGATGCCACTCTCGGCCGCCTCCGCGGCGAGGCGTTCGAGAAACGCGAGGTAGCCTTCGCCGCCCCGCGCCTGAAGGACGTCCTCAGGACCTTTCGTGAGAACTCCACGCTCGACGGAGTAGGTGGCGCGGCGAATCTTGTCGCCGCCGATGTCGACGGCCACCACCCGCTGGCGCTCCGCCATGGCGCGGGCGACCTGACTGGGGTCGAATGGAAAGGCGGGGTGGGTAAGCAGGTGATCGCCCTGGTAGAGGGCGATCTGCTCCGGAACGTGGTCCGGCAGCGACTCAATGGTCGGGATGTTCACCGTTCAGGCACGCCTCTCAAGAGCACCGGGCGGACACCAGTCGAACCAGCCGCGTACGACAAAGCGGTCTGGTCCTGGTTCGACCGGTCCGCCCCTACCCTGCGATGGGATGCACAGACCATCATACGCATCCAGGACCACTCCCTGGACTCACGAACCTTGCCCGAGGCCGAGTGCCTCCTCGGGAAACTGAACGCCATAGGGACGACTGCAGTAGTCGTAGAGATAGGAGGCGTACCTGGCGCGATCGGGATCCTCAAAACCGCGGCTTTCGGCCTTGATCTCCGAGAACTGGATCATGAAGTTCACGTCGCCGTTCCGGTAGTTGAAGTACAGGCTCCAACGCTCGTCCCGCTCCAGCAGCGCGAAGTCGCTGGCCAGGCGGTGCCTGTTCGCCTGGAGGTGGGCGTAGGCATGTTCGAGGTTATCCACAACGAAGCCCAGGTGATGCCATGCCGACGGCCGGTCTGGCGCCAGCGGCTCGGTGGACCCGGCATCGAACAGGAAGAGGGCGGTTGGCCCGGTGGCGAGCACGGTGATGTGCGGATCGTGACGCATCTCTTGCAGGCCAACCACGTTGATGAAGAAGTCGCGCGCGTCGGCGCGATCGGCCATGGCCACGGCCAGGTGATCGAACCCGATCGTTTTCCACGAGCCGGACGTTCCGGCGATCGGTTCGGACCGGGTGACGATATCGGTGGTGCCGTAGTGATCGGCGAGTTGGCCGATGAAGTTGTCGGCGAAGATCTCGTCGCCAGCGGGGGAGGCGAAGGTCAGCCGGCACCCGGCCGTGACGACCTCCGGGAGGGCGATGTGGAACGCCTGGTGCACGATGTCCCCGCGAGGCGCGTCCACCTCGTAGACCTGGTCGTCCAGGAGAAAGCGCACGGTGGTGAGTTCGTTTGGCCTCGCAACTGCCATGTTTACGGTCCTTTGGTTTGGATGATCGCCGGGCAATCGGCCCGCCACATCGTCGTGTCCTGAGAATCGAGGTTTCGCTGACGAGCCTGGGAGCGAAGAATCGGGTTGATGCACCCAGCGTCGAAGCGCGACCCGCGCGGCCGGTTCAGCCGTGGATAACCCGGCTTCGATTCTACGATGTTTCTTTCGATAGCTGGATTGGCCGTAAGGGCAGGCGATGAGTCGGCAAAGGAGGAGCGGAGGCGGGAGAGAGGGTGCTGGGCGGAGGAAATCTCCGCCCAGCGGGTGACGTGGCTAGCCGAAGAACGGCTCGAACCAGTCGTCGGGGAGTTCGAGGCCGAAGCCGGGGGCGTCGTTCGGGACGAGGTAGCCGTCCTTCGGGATGGCCTGGCCTGGCAGCCGCCAGCCTTCTTCCAGCGGAACGCCCGGAGGGGTTCCAACAAAGCATTCCAGCCACGGCACCGCCGCCGAGGCGTAGGAGAAGTGCTGGCCGTGGGCGGTGTTGCCACCGCCGTGGAGGATGACGCTGATGCTGGCCGCGCTGGCCGCGCCGGCGATGGTCTGGCAGGTGGAGAAGCCGCCGACCCAGTTGATGTCCGGCTGCAGGATGTCGCAGGCCTTGTGATTGATGGCCCACTGGAACGGGTACTTGGTGAACCAGTGCTCGCCGGTGGCGAGGGTCTGCCATGGCAGGCGGTCGCGGACGGCCAGGTGGGCGTCGAAGTCGTCCGAGATCAGGTACTCCTCGATCCACTTCAGGCGGTAGGGGCGAAGGGTCTCGGCGAGGCGGACAGTGTATTCGGTGTCGAACGCCATCCAGCAGTCGAGCATCAGCTCGGCGTCGTCACCGATGAGTTCGCGGGTCTTGGCGACGAACTCCTCGTTCTTGCGGAGGCCGTCCAGCCCATCGGCGGGGCCGTAGGGGCAGGCGAGCTTGAAGGCCTTGAAGCCGAGTTCCATGTACCAGTCAACATCGTTGCCGGTGGCGTAGCAGAAGAGCTTGTCCTTCTGCGGGCCACCGGCCAGCTCGTAGACGGGCATGTCCAGCATCTTGGCGCGGGCATCCCAGAAGGCGAGATCGACGGCGCTGACGGCGTAGGACGCGAGACCGGCCGCGCCGTACGGGGCGTTCAGGCGGAAGAGCTTGTCGGCCAGGCGGTCGTTGGCCATGATGTTTTCGCCAACAAGGTTGGGAGCGAGATGGTCTTCGATGATGGCGGCGGTGACGCGGCCGTGACCGGTGTTGCCGTAGCCAATGGTGCCGTCCTCAAGCGTGACCTTGCACCAGGTGCCTTCCCATTTGGGGAGCCACATGCTGCGATGGGCCTTCACCTCTGGGTAGCGGGACATGGGGTTGGCGACTTCGGCGGTGGTCGCCCAGCCGTCGCGGCGGGGCTTGGTCTTCGTTTCGTGTTTCGGGGTGTTGAGGCGAACGGCTTCGATGCTCTTGATCTTCAAGACCTGAGATCCTTTCATGATCCCTGATGCTTCAGGCTCACAAGCGAGAGCCCGTGTTCCGGTATTCGTGCTGGCCGCGGGAAACGCGCCCTAGGACGCGGCGGCATCCTGATCCATGTATGCCCGGTATCCGAGCAGGTTCGAGATTTGGTTGACGGCTTCGTACAGAAGCGCGAGCGCCTGTTCGCCGCGTTCATCCGAATAGCGAAACGTAGGAAACGAGACACTGAGCGCGGCCATGGTCTTCCCGAGGCGATCGCGAATGGGCGTCGCCACGCAACGCACACCCAGCGTGTATTCCTCGTTATCGGTGGCATGACCCCGGCGGCGAATCGCTTCCAGTTCCTCTTTCAGATCCCGCATGGTGGCGAGCGTATTCGGCGTGAACGTTTCCAGTTGCCGACCGGCGAACAGGGTGTCCAGTTCATCCGTTGGGACATCCGCGAGCAGCATTTTGCCAAGCGCCGTCGCGTGGGCCTCCAGGCGTCTCCCTACTTCGGATGCGAGTCCCAGTCGTTGACCCCCTTCCATCTTTCCCAAATAGACGTTGTAGCGACCTTCCAGAACCGAGATCTGCACCGTCTCGTCCAGCGCGTCGCGGATGCGTTCCATGTGCGGAAGCGCGAGGGGAAGCAGATCGATCGAACGCTCCCAGGCACTTCCGGCCTCGAACGTGCGGATGCCCAGGCGATAGGAGCGACTCGGTTCGTCGAATGCGATCCACCCCCGGTCGAGCAGGGTGTTGAGCAGGCTGAACAGGCTGGACCGGGGATAGCCTAGTGTTGTCAGGATTTCTCCAAACCCAAGTGGTCGGTCGGCGCTCACCAGCAATTCGAGAATGGACAGGGCTCGATGAGCTGACTTGACCCCACCCGAAGCCCGTCCCTCGTCCCCTGGCATGGTTCCGCCTCCCAACATGTCCCGGCGTATCAGAACTTGACCGCGCCCTCGGTGAGACCGCGCATGAACCAGCGTTGGAGGAGCGCGTAGAAGATGACGACCGGCAGCGTGGCCGTGAGCAGCATGGCGGCATCGGCGGTTTCACCCGTGAGCGCGCCACGGAACTGGGCGGTGGTCAGCGCGGACTGATACGACGATGCCAGCACCTTCTGAATACCAACGGAGATGGTCATCTGGCTGTCGAGGTCGATCATGGTGAAGGTAATCAGGTAGTCGCTCCACGCCTGGATAAAGGCGAGGGTCGCCACGATCACCATGCCACCAAGCGCCAGGGGCAAAGCGACCTGGCGATAGACGCGGAACCAACTGGCTCCATCGAGAATGGCCGCCTCCTCGATCTCCTTCGGGATGGAAAGGAATGCCTGGCGCATGATGAAGATGGGGACGGGCACGTTGGCGGCGAAGAGCAGGATGAGGCCAAACAGGCTGTTACGCAGGTTGAGGAATGCCATCAACTCGTACAGCGCCATCAGTCCACCGGAGCGGGGGATGAAGATGGAGAGGATGAGCAGCGTGAGGATAATGTTCTTGCCGCGGAAGTGCATGCGGGCGAACGCATAGCCCGCCAGCGATGCCACGAAGACCTGCAGCACGGCGGTTCCGATGGCGAGGATGAAACTGTTCCGCATGTACGTTGGCAGGTTGTCCACCGCCGTCAGCATGTATTCGTAGTTGATGAGCGTGGGATTGGACGGGATGAGGCTGGCCGGATTCTCGGCGAAACCTAGCCGGTCCTTGAACGACGTTGAGATCATCCAGATGATCGGCACGAAGATGATGACGAGCGCGATGATCATGAACGCGTGGAGGTACCACTCGCTCCTCAAGAATCGGCGGAACCATGATTGGGATGGCTCCTGGTATTCGGGATAGGACATCGATGGTGTTGCCATGTTCGGGTTCCTCAACTCGGGTAGGGGCGGGACTCAGGCGGCTCGGCGGCGTTTCCAGGGAAGCCTGCTGGGCCCCTCGGAATCAGAGTCTCCGCGCATGCCACGGAACACGAGGAGCGCGAAGATGGCGCTCGAGAGCCCCAGCACCAGGTTCATGGCCGATGCGTAGCCGAGCCGGAGATCGCCAAACTGGAATGCGGTTTTGTACGAATGCAATCCGAGCGTGAGGGTGGTGTCCCGCGGGCCGCCACCGGTGAGGATGAGCATGGGGTCGATGGTCATGGGGATGGTGGAGAGGCTGAGCAGGAGCACCAGCGCGAACACAGGTTTCATGAGCGGGAGCGTGATGGAGCGAAGCTTTTGCCAGCCGGACGCGCCATCGACGGCGGCCGCTTCGTAGATATCGTTTCCGATGGCATAGAACCCAATGAGGAAGAGGAGGGTGGGGAACCCAACCCCGCGCCAGATATCGGCGACCGAGAGTGCCTGAAGGGCGTAATTGACATCGTTGAGCCAGTTGGGTGGTCGTTCGACCCCAAGGTTCTGGAGCGTGGCGTTGATGAGGCCGAACCTGCCGTTGAAGATCTCGCCGAACATGAGATAGGTAACGGCGACGGGGAGGATGACGGGCAGGTAGATCATCCACCTGTAGAAGGATGCGAGACGGGAGACCTTGCTGATGACCAGGGCGAGGACGAACGAAATGAGGACGGTAAAGGGAAGCACGTAGAGGGTAAAGCGAATGGTGATCCTGGCGGCGTGCCAAAATTCGTCGTCGTTCCACATTTCCCGGAAGTTGCTGAGTCCGTTGAAGTCCCAGCGGGTATCGGGATAGATGAAACGGTAGTCGGTGAACGCCATGGCGAAGCCGCGAAAGATGGGCCAGACGCTGAAGAGCAGGTAAAGGCCCAGGGCCGGGGCTATGAACAGGTACGCCCACGAGTTGTTGCGTTCACCAACGCGTTTCGATTTCTGTTGCCTGCGAACACTCATGGAGTTCCTCGACTGTGCACGGCCACTCCGGACGGTCACCAGATGGTGACCGTCCGGAGTTCTGGCCTATCGCCAGAACGGCGTTGAGCGAATGATTACTGGGAAAGCTTGGCGATATCGTCTTCGATGTCCGCGAGGGCGCTTTCCATGGCCTCCATCGGATCGATCTCGCCGGCGATGGCCTGTTCCAGCCAACCCTGGGTGGCTTCGGCCTGGATCTGCCGGGTGAGGTCGGCGCGGAACGGAACCGAGTTGCGAACAACCTCGATGGCGTCCAGTTCCCACTGGTATTCGGGGTTGTTGGCCACGAAGTTGTCGTAGGTGTACTGGTAGCAGGGCTTGGCGGCGACCTCGGCGATCTGGCGGCCGGTGGCCTCGTTGCTGGGGCTGAACCACCAGAGGAGGAAGTCGGTCATGCCCTGCGGGTTCTGGCCACCCTGGAGGACGATTGAGCCATTGGTCCAGAACGGGGTTCCCGCGCGAACCTGGTCCTTCTCGCGGCGCATGTTGAGGCCGTTCTTCGCGGCGTCCAGGCCGAAAGTCTGCTGGTTGATGGTGGCGGCCACGTCGTAGGAGGTGATCATGGCCGTGGCGCCCTTCTGCCAATCGGCGAAGTTCTGGTTCGTGGTGCCCGGCTGCGACCGCACCGGCGGCATGAGCTGCTCTTCCACCATCTGGCGCTGCCATTCGATGGCGGCGATGGCGGCTTCGCCGGTGATGTCGATCAGGCCATCCTCACGGATGGGATTGTCGGTGGCGCCCCACATCATGGACCAGAGGTCACAGAGCGGGGAGTTGGCCGCATCGAACGGGGTGAATTCCGGCGCGCCATCGTAGATGGCGACGGCGGCGTTGTAGACCTCTTCCCAGGTGACGGGGTCTTCGGTGATGCCGACACGCTCGAGCGGCTCGGTCATCCAGGCCAGGGCGACGCTGCCGACGTTACCGGGGATCCCGTAGTGCTGGCCCTCGTACTTCATGGACTCGGCGATGCTGGGGATGATGCCGTCGATGACCTGTTGGGCTTCACCAACGCTCGATGCGGCGATGTACTCATCGAGCGGAGCGATGAGCCCGCGGGTGACCCACTGCATGGTTTGGGATGGGAACTCGATGACGGAGAACCCGTCCCAGATGAGGTCGCCCGATGCCTGGGCCGCCTGGACGCGCTGGGAGATGTCGGCGCCCTGTGGCGGGACATCGAGCGTGACCTTGGCGGCATTTTCCGATTGCCAAAGCTCGACCGCCGCGTCGGCGGCGTAGGCGCTCTTGATATCTTCCCGGATGAGCAACCGAATTTCCTGCGCGTCATCCTGCGCGGGCGCGGCGCTGAAGCCGGCATTCTCCGAGCTGGCGCTCGCGCCGCCCTGCGTGGCGAGGAACGCGGCGGCCGCAGCTCCGCCGCCGACCGTGGAAAGAAACTGACGTCTGTTTGTCTTGTGTCCGGTGTCCAAACTCATATCTCCTGAAACCCATCGCCGCTGGGGCCGGCAACACAGGCCAGCGCGGGACGTATCTGATTGACGACGGAACGCCTCTCGATTGTTCTGGCAACTCCTCTCCGCGAAATCTGAAATATGGGGACCCTGGCCGTTGACATCTTTCATTTGGCACTCCGCGCGATCACGTCTATCGCACGGGGTTCTCGGTTTGGCAGTTGGCCGGTATCCTATGCAAACGGATTTGGGCTGTCAACAGGGAGAACCGTTGTTCATATCTGTGAACTCACGAGAGCCCACGCAGCGATTTCGTGCGGGTGGTTGATTGCAAGTGGCGAACGGACCAGGGCGACACGCCACTGGCGCGCCAACAGGAGATACGGGTCGACATGAAGAATCTGCGCGTCGTTTTCCCATCCGCCAACGTGGTCGAGTTGGAGGAAATGGATCTGGATACGTCCAACCTGGGTTCGCATGAGGTCGTGGTGCGAACGCACCGGACGCTCATCAGCCCGGGCACCGAGCTTGCTCGGTTGCAGGGCAAGCTGATGTTCGACTCGGAGGTTCCGCCGCCGTTTCCCATGCTCCAGGTTGGTTACGCGAATATCGGCACCGTGCTGGAAGCGGGTGCCGAGAGTGGCGTCTCGGCTGGAGACAGGGTCTACACAATGGGCCCGCACGCGACACTGGCCAGAGGCGACGTGCGCTCGATGCTGTGCGTGAAGGTTCCGGATGGCCTTTCCGACGAGGATGCGGTGTTCGCGCGGCTGGCGACGGTGTCGATGACCACGCTGGTGACCACCTTCGTCCGACCAGGAGACAAGGTGGCCGTGATGGGCCTGGGCCTGGTGGGGAACCTCGCGGCCCAGGTATTCCAGGCGAGCGGGTTCGAGGTCAACGCGTTCGACCTTTCCGAGAGCCGGCGCGAGATCGCGCGAGGCGCAGGTGTTCCCTCGGTGTTCGACGGGAGCCAGACCACGGAGTTCAGCCAGCACCATCGGCTGATCGTGGAGGCGACAGGATCGGCGAAGGCGCTCGCGAGCTGCATGGACATGGCCGCTCCGGGCGGTGAGATCGTGATGATTGGCGCGCCATGGGGCGGAGATGCCAACAGCGTTCCGAGCAGCCAGATCACGCGGTTGCTGTTCTACCGGTTCCTCCGGCTGCGCAGTGGCTCGGAGTGGGAAATTCCGCGACAACCGGAAGCCCTGGTGAGCGGTTCCAATTACCAGAATTCGGTAACCGCCCTTAGGTGGCTGGCCGAGGGCCGGTTGAACGTGCAACCGCTGATTACCCACCGGATCACGCCGGATGGCGTGGTGGACGCCTACGCTGGACTGCGGAACACGCCTTCGGACTACCTGGGCGTGGTTATCGACTGGTCATAAGGGCACGAGTTCACGGGCGTTCCGCCCAGCATCCGGGCGGGGGTACACTCCCAGCATTCGGTGAGCCGGCTAGTCCTGCCCAGCGGGAAGCCGGGATACGGAACGATGAAGAGGAACGGGTTAGAGATTGATCAGGAGTGAAGCACGGCGCGTTCGGTCCATGCCCGAATGTCATGACGCATTTGACCGGGGTGTGCGAGCGATCGTCGACGCGATCGGGCCAACCCTGGGGCCGGTTCCACGCATGGTGGCGGTGGAGCGGGCGGTTTCAAGCGTGGCTCCGGAGATCCTGGACAGTGGGGCCGTCATCGCGCGCCGGATAACGTCGCTCTCCAACCCCGACGAGGATCCGGGCGCGATGTTCATCCGGGGAGTTCTTCACCGGATATTCGAGGAAGTGGGGGATGGCACGGCGACGGCCGCGGTGCTGTTCGCGGCCGTGCTCGCCGGAGGACGGAAGGCCGTTGCCGCGGGCGTGCCCGTTCAACCGCTGCGCGGCCGCCTCGAACGGCTCGGTGACGATGTATACCGGGCGGTGATGGCGCAGGCGCGACCGGTGACCCGCCAGGAGGTCCTCACCCGGGTGGCCGCCTCCGCCTGCCACGACGCCGAACTGGCCACCCTGCTCGGCGAGGCAATGGATGTGGTGGGCGAGCATGGGCAGATGAACACCCGCCCCAGCAACCGCCGGGAGTCGTGGCGAGAGTTCGTGCGTGGAAGCTTCTGGGAGAGCGGGCTGCTTTCGACCCCAGACTTCCGCGATCCCGTGGCGCGGCGAACGGAGATTCACGACGCGGCGGTGCTGCTGACCAACCTGGAAATCAACGACCAGGCGGATGCCATCCGGATCCTGACCACCGTTCGGGAGACCGGCGCCGGTGGCCTCATCATATTGGCGAAGTCCATCTCCACGGAGGTGAAGGCGCTGCTCCATGCCAACAGCAACCTCCAGGCGTTCCCGGTTGTGGCGGTCAAGTCGCCGCCGCACAAGGAACGGGAGGCGCTGGAGGATCTCGCGGTAATGACCGGCGGCCGGCTGTTCCTCTCGGGAGCGGGCGCTACGCTGACCGGGGTGACCGCGGACAGCTTCGGGCAGGCGCGCACGGGCTGGGCGACCGGCAAACAGTTTGGACTGATAGGCGGGCAAGGCGACGTTCAAGCCATTCGCGCCCACGTGGCCGCGCTGGCCAATGCCCTCCGAAGTTCCCCACGAGACGAGACCAGTCAAAGCCTGGTGGAGCGCCTTGGCCGATTTCAGGGAGCCTCGGCCACCATCTGGGTCGGCGCCTCCACCGATTCGGAGGGCAAACACCGAACCAACGTGGCGGAGCGCGGAATCCGCGTGCTACGGCATGCGTTGCGCGATGGGGTGGTTCCCGGAGGTGGGGCCGTGCTGGCGCATGGTGGCGACCGACTGGAACGCCGGTTGGCGGAATCGACCGACGAGATCGAACGGTTCGCGCTGAAGATCGTGCGAGACGCGCTGCGAGCCCCGGCCGAAACGATTCTCCAGAATTCCGGCCGTGAACCAGCCCTGGCGATCGATGCCATGCTCCGGGCGGGACCAACCGCTGGCGTCAACGCGCTCGACGGCATGCCAGTGGACATGTACGAGGCGGGAATCGTCGATCCAGCAAGGGTGATCGCGACCGCGGCCAGGGGCGCCATCCGGTCGGCCGCGCTCGCGCTGTCGATCGACGTGGTGATCCATACACACTCCACCGAGATCTCGGTGAACCCGGAGTAGGAACTGTACATGCCGTTGGATCCTTCCATTCACATCCTTGATATCGCCGTATCCCCCGCGTTCGACGCCGATGGCACCTGTTTCGCGGCGACCGATGCCGGGCCGTGGGCCACGTTCGATGGCGCCACCACGTGGACACCCGCCGTGCCGGAACTCGCCGATGGCGGCATCGCGACGACGGCCGTGGCCGTTTCACCGTCATTCGCCAGCGATGGGGTGGCGATGATGGCGATTACGGGTGGAGTTGGTGCGTCCTCCGATGGCGGGAAGACGTGGCGGTTTGCCCAATTGCCACTGCCCGCGCCCGTTGTCTCGTCGATCGCGTTTTCTCCCGCGTTCGAGCGGGATGCGGTCGCGTTCCTGGGGACCGTTCAGGACGGGGTGTTCCGGTCGGACGATGGCGGCGGGACGTGGGTTCCGTGGAACGCGGGGCTGCTGGACACGTCGGTGACGGCGCTCGCCGTCTCACCGAACTTCCAGGCCGATCAGACGCTGTTCGCCGGGACCACGACCGGGGTGTTTCGCAGCACCAACGGGGGCAGGCGGTGGGCGCCAGTCGATTTCCAGCCGGACTCCCACCCGCCGGTATCGGCACTTGGCGTTACCGACGACTCAGACAGCGGGTGTGCGATCTTCGCCGGAACCGAGACCGGGGCGTTGTGGTCATCGGCCGATATGGGTGAGACCTGGCGAGGGATTGGCGAGTACGCCGGTGGAGCGGTTCGGGTCATCGCCACCGGACCGGCGCGCGCCCAGGTGGCCGTGCTGGGGGAGGCGGCGCTGGTGCGTTCCGCCGATGGGGGAGAGCGGTGGACGGTCGCTGGCGATCTCCCGGTCGCGGTGGACGAGATCGTGGCGATCGCGGCGACTGGTTTGGCGGACGGGTTGATCGCGGTGACAACCGCCGGGGACATCCCGCGGATTGAGGGTTCACAGCCCTGAGACACATGCCTACCAGTCGGGCCAGAGCAAGGTCAGACCCGGGGCTGTGAGTTCCCCGGCGGTGACGACCCGTCGGTAGGTGTTGTTCACTTCGAGCACGTAGAACGGTGACGGGACAACCTGCATGGTGGCGACGGTGACACACCGCCAATCGCCATCGGATGTCCGCCGCAAGGTGCCTTCGGTGGGGACGAATGACCCACCGTGGTCGTACTCGCTGGTGCGCACGACAAGCCGGTTGACGATCCTGGAGTCGAACGAGCAGCGGTCGCCTTCGTCACCCATGGCCTGGACAGGTCGGGACAGACCGATCTGGAAGGTGTGGGTCTCGTCCTCCTCACCCGCGTACCGGTCGACCACCGCCCAGGCGGCCGCCATGATGAGCGCCCCCACGATGAATGGAACCACCAGGTACAGCCCACGGTGAGGGCTCATCGGCTACTCCCATCAATGAAGACGCCCCGGTCATCCGCCGCGGGCGAGGCCGCGGGGACCGTGGAGGGAGCATCTTCCCAGGCGATCGGAATCGCGCCCGGGCCGAGTTGGTCGAGGTCGATCCGTCGCGGAGTGGCTCCGTTGGCTTGCACGAGGTAGTGCTCGGCCTCCGGGACCTCGAACTGAACCACCGCCTCGCAGCGCCAGGCTCCCGTCCCGGCGGCGTGTTCCAACTGGCCGCTGGTCGGCTGGTACGCGCCAAGAATGGTGTTCGGGCGGTCGCGGATCACGAGCTGGTTCCAGGGGTTGGTATCGAAGGAACAGGGATCGCCATCGCGAGAGCCCGCTGGCTGGGAGGGAACGTCCATCTGCAGGCGGACCCAGACGGTGACGGTATCCGAGGATCCATCGGATTCCCGCGCCTCGCGCACGGCGAGCGCGCTCGCCAACACCAGCGCGACCAGAAGCACTCCCCCGGCGATACGCCGTGGTGACATTCGTGCGGTCATGGGACGGGCTCCGGCGTGGCGGACGGAGCGGTGGTGGGACTGAAATCGACTGGCTTAGCGTCGAACCAGTCGACTGGCAGTTCTCCCGCGTACATCTCACGTGAGGTCACCACCCAGGAATACTGCTCGTTCACATGCAGGGTGTAGTATTCCGAAGCTGGAAGCTGGAATTCGGCATACACGATGCAATGCGCGACGCCGTTCGGGTCCGTTTCGATGAGACCGGATTCCGGCCAGAAGGAGGCGACGATTTCGCCGCTGGCTTCGGTGATAACCACCTGGTTCCACGGTGACGTGTCGAACAGGCAGGGCTCGTCGTCGAGCGGGGAGGTATCCGTCGGGGCCAGCTCACGCACGATTTTCAGGCGGGCTTGGTGGGCGCCGGGAGTATCTCCGGAGTCGAGCTGGCTGCCGCCGAACCAGATGGCGGCCACGGTCGCCATTCCCAGGAGCAGCGACAGGATGCTGGCCACTCGCGTTGTTCCCAGTCCTCCCATACGTGTCCAATCACCCCAATGCCATGCGGAGGCACCCTGGTGCCGCTCCGTTGATGACCGCTGTTCATAAGGATGACGTTGTTTTCGCGTATGTCGTTCCGACCGCGGCCTGACGCACTCACCGGGCAGGGCGGCTGGCAGGAACTAGTCCTGCCGCCTGGCCTCCTGGGCGGCCACCCGCTTTTCGAGCTGGAGAAGCACATCGGCGCCGGTGAAGGTGGACTCGGCCTGGAGCGCGGGGTGACGTTCGATCAGCAAGAGGTTGAGTCGTTCGTCCGGCTCCGTTTCGGCGGCCATGACCATGAGCGTGTCGAGGATCAGCGCGGGATCATCCGCCTCGTCCATCAACATTTCGAGATCCATGTCCCACAGTTCATACCAGATCATGAAGCCCTCCCTGATCGCGGCTCTTCACGGTGCGCTTAATTGTCGCACCACGTGGAGCCGGGTACCCGGTGGCCTTGACCATCACATACCGCTCATGCCAGGCGACGGCGTGCCGAACGGAACCGGACCTACAGACCCGCTGGCGCGGGCCGTCGGTCCATACATTCTGGGCGCCTCGATCTCGCGGACGACGAGCTGGCCAAGGTCCTTGAGGTGGACGTGACCTGGCACGAACTGGGTGAAGGAGTTGACGACGGCGATGATGGGCTTGCCGAAGTCGCCGTCCTTGACGCCGGTGGCTCGCCAGAGGCCGCGGGCTCCCACCATGTTGCGGCCGTGGGTGGTGGTTCGTGAGCGATAGGCGGGCATGGTGCTGGTGTCTTTCTCGGATGTGTACCCCAGCGAGGGGCGAGATGAGTGGAGGTGCGCCTTCCGCGTTGACCCAGCGGGACTGGAGCTTCACGGCGTGCAAGCCCGCCGGCTGGAGATGGCAGCCGCTGGCCGGACTGTTTTTGTAGATGGAGGAGGTGTGGAAACAATCGGGACAGGGAGTGACTTCAGTACCCCGCCTTCTGGAATGGCGCCCACGAGGCGGCCCTTCGCACTTTACTTAATGAAGAGCATCAATACGAGAATACCAACAAGCACTGTGAAGCCAATCCCCAGCCAAAGAAGCTTGCTCAGGTCTTTCTCCAGGCTGCCCATTCGCGATTGGACCGCCATACCCAGTCCATCCAGCTGATCGCTCAATCCCTGCTGCGCACGGACTACTTCCCGCACACTGGTCGCGAGAGATTCCAGCATTTGCTGCTGCGTTTGAAAGTTCGTGGCATTTCGTGCCTCAGCCTCATCCAGTTTCAGGCCCTCCAGCAGATGAAGGCTCCTGGCGATATTTGCCGCTGTGAGATTGATCGAGCGTCCAACATCAGAGTTCGTCTTCTGAAGCGTAGCGAGACTGCCCGCGACATCGCGCAACGTTTTGCCGGTAGACTCATACTCCCGGACTTCGGCGACCAAGGCTTCAAGTTGTCGTTCGTATTCATCCAATTGATTTGCTGGGGCAACCATTATCGGCCTCCTGACGTTTCAAGGCGAAGTGTTCGTGCCCGATTCGTCATTGATGCTATCCAGGGGGTAGCGCAAACACGGCGCAGTTCGCCATTCGAAACATGCGGGTAGGCTGCGCGAGCCACGTCGGTGCGGTTAGAACGTGAAAGCATTGCTCCAATGACCTCATCGAATCGTTTCTGGCTGGCTTGGGCCATGTGGAACACCAACTGTTCCACAAACGCCTGATCGTCCAGTCCTTCCACATCGCGAGTCCTGGTGTAGCTTTCAATCCCGGCCAGCAGTGATGCGGCAATATCCTCGGACTCAGCCTCACTTGCGACCATCGCACTCAAGCCTTCAAGAACCAGAAGGCCAGGATGCGTGGGACTTGACTCAAGCTGACGCCGGCTGACAGTGAAGAGCTTGCGGGCGAGGTCTGGAGAGGTGACACCCTGGAAAATATCCCACCATGAATCCACGTCATGATGATCGGATCGGGACAGGGCGGCAACTGAACTTGAGAACACATTATTGGAAAGGAAGCGTGAAAGACCTTCCCTCAGTTTCTGGCCGTCGCCGTTGCTAATACGGAGTTCTTCAACGAGGTTCTGCAATGATCGTCGCCGAGACCGCTCAATTACGTCGTAAACGAACTCACTTAGCAACTGAATCAGATGGTCGTAAGGAGAGGGCATGTCAATGGTTTGCCTAGCCATCGCGGCCATTTGCACTTCCTGTGCCTTGCCCTCCACGTTATACCGTCGAACATACCGAAGCAGGTTTTCGGTCGCATCACTGATCGGCACGACTTTCGTCTCGGCCTCGAAGACGTGCCGGTTGTAATCAACCGTGTAGTCACGGACGATGCCCAACACCGAGAGACGGTAGAGCGCATGCTCCTGCTCCTTGGCGGTGGAACTGGAAGATGAGCGTGGCAGTACGACGTTGATCATTTGATGATCCCCTGGTGAGCATTCTCGCCAGGCTCGGCAAATTCGCTCCATCGCTTGGCGGCTTGCCCGCATATCAACGCTCAGACCTGGATAAGATCTGAAGTGGAGGAACATGAGTCGCGTAACGTCGTCCTCTTCAGACCTTTCAAAAGCACTGACCATGCTACGAGCCGTTTCGGTATCCATATCAGGCGAGAGAAATTCGTAGCGCTCCTTTCCTGAATAGATGATGGCGCATCCAGCATCTTCCCCACTGCGTCCAGCACGACCTGCTTCCTGGGCCAGCGCTTCCAGCGATCCGGGTATTCCGTAATGCACCGTGTATCGGATATTGGACTTGTCGACACCCATTCCAAACGATGAGGTGGCGACCAGGAGCGGGAAAGCATTGTCCTTGAAGTCTCGTTGAGTGCGCAGTTTCAGCGCGGCAAATGCTGGCAAAGGCATTGGCAATTTTTTCGGTAGGCTTCCGGAAAACATCCGGATGGCGTCTTCCCCTTTTCCTGTTCGTTTCTTCAACTCCTGAGCAACGCCATATACCCCGAATGGGCCGTTCACATGACGACAGAAGACTATCCCTCCCGCCATAGGGTCACTCAATAGTTCTGCTTCACTGGCTCGACCCAGTACGGCCGCGACCTGTTCCATCGCGCTGGCGAGTCCATGATTCTTGTTCGTTCCAGTAATGTGAACAGGGATGAAATGCAATTCCGCGCGATCGAACGAATTGGCGGTAATGGTGACCGCGTCATCTTCGCCATCCATATCCAGTTCGCGAGCAATGTCCAGTAAAACGGGGTCTGACGCGGTACCCGTCAAAGCGAGGATGGGTGGCTCTCCGGCCTGGCTCACACAAAGGTCTCGCGCCACGCGTCCAACATTCAGGTAAGCCGGTCGAAAGTCATGTCCCCACTCGGACACGCAATGGGCCTCGTCAACGACAACGTAGCTGACAGACTTGGACAGTGGCGAACCAGCTAACTCTTCCCGAAAGCCACGTATCTGCAGACGCTCGGGAGCAATGTAGATGAAGCGGGGAGCGGCGGTAGAGATGGACTTCAGAGATCTTGCTTTCGCCGCGACGGTCAATCCACCATGAATCGCGGCCAATCGATTGATTCCGGCACGATGGAGATTGTCCGCCTGATCATCAATGAGGGATCGCAACGGTGCGACCACGATTGCCGCACCTGGCGACAGAAGCGTTGGCAACTGGAATGTGACTGACTTACCGCTTCCGGTTGGAAGCAGGCCGATGAGGCTCTTGCGCTCCAGGGCACGGCGAATCACCTCGACCTGCTGAGCTCGAAACTCCTGCTTCCGAAAAATGAGCCTCAAAAAGTATCGAAGATCGGTCTCGGTTACGTTCTTGGCGTCCGCCGCCCGCGGCGCGCACCACGGCCAGAGGCGTTCATGGCTTCGATAGTTCGCGGTGCGGAGCACTATTGTCCGACGTGGCCCACACTCTCCAAACTCAGGTATGTAGAGCCGATTGGCTGGACGCCCACGAACGGAGGCATCGATCAATAGATCGAGATCTTTCGCTACGAGATTGAGCTCATCCCAGCTTATGCGCTTGACAAGCAGAGGATCGCCGGACGAATGGGGTACGAGAATGGGTGGAGATTCAGGGTCCCGATCGGACAGGACGTACAACCTAACCGCTGGCCACGATGCAATACCATACAGAGCACCCAGGGATTTCAACTGATCGAGCAAGTCCACAATTGCCAGCAATGCACATGGCGCATCCCGTTCGATGACACCAATCGCCCAGGCATCTTCACCGAGTTCCGGATCGTGAATCTCATCGAAGTGGATGCTCTCTTGAGTGGAAGGCGGCCCAAATTTCAACGAACCGTTCAGCATGCCGATCAACACCGCCAACTGAACACGGGCTACACCATGGGCCGAGGTGATGAGTTGAGTCGCGATCGCAGCATCGCTTTCCTGCTGCACGCTGTTACCAGGCCACCGACGGAGCCTGTTGAGCCAGCCATCCCGCCTCATCTGCTCTCGCACCGCATCGCTAATATGGATGCGGTCGGGCCCCTCGTAAAGGGGAATTCTTTCGACAGTCCAGCCACACTTGCTGAGTGCAGCGTCGCGCTCGCTGTCCAGCCGTTGCTGTGCCTCTTTGAGATGTTGGCAACCATCGATTTCAATTACCAGCTTCAGGCCAGTCGGTGTTTCCAGGGCGAAGTCGACCCGTTGATCAACAAACTCCTGATCCACATCGATGTCTTCAGCCAGCATCGATTGAAGTGGTCGCTGAGGTTCCACCAGAGGGAGGGCAGAACCAAGCAAGGGTCCAAGTTTGCGCTTGACGAACTCTTCTTCGGCATTGCTGTCATGCAAGTGGCCCCAGTCCAAGATCGCCTGGGGATCGGTGCTGAACTGGGCGTCAAGGAGCAGTTGCCGAAGACTATTCGCTCGATCATCGTCAACCTGAAGCGAATAGTCGAGAGCGGCGCGTTCTATCGGCTCGGTGAAATCAAGGGTACTGTTCTCCAGTAGTGTGCGCTCAACAAAGGGAGAGGCAAGTGGTGCTTCACCGCGCTGGAGGATGCCGAGGAGGACACGGGCAATGAAGTACTCATCGGATTCCGTATCGATTTCGGATTGTGAAGTCCCATCGAGAGCGAATCGGCCATACAAACCATTGGTTGTGGAACAAACGGACACGGACGAAAGGGCGCGTTCAAGTTTCTGATAATCGGAAATTTGCGCTCGATCATCACCGGATCGAATCAAGTCCCGGATGGCGCCAAGTTTTGCGCCAACCTGATAGACGTCCCAATGACGAGTCATCGTTATATGTTCCACGCGGTAATCGGCGATGGCTCAACACCATCTTATTGATTTGGGTCCCTGCGAGGATTGTACTCCAAAGCCATACGTATGAAGTTTCCGGCATCATGGATTCAGTGGTCCCGGAAGAAGTGGAATCAATCACACTAGGGCGTGTCTGACGAATGGACCGCGTATTTGGTAGACTCCCACCCTTTTGACAGAGTCCAGAAGGGGACGAGATGGTTGGACGCGGCGAAATCACCGATCAGGCATGGGCGACCGTGGAGCCG
>JAEWEG010000047.1 GCA_023389575.1 Chloroflexota bacterium
GGGCAAACGTCAGCCGCGCGCGATCATTCGGGCAATGTCGTCAGCGAATCGGACTTCCGAGTCATCCTCAGGCTGGTAGTCGATCACCTCGCGGGCGTTGGTGATGCTCCAAAACGTCCGCGCGTTGTTGGAGACGCCGTAGAAGATGTGGAACGGCACGCCGTAGGAATCGTCGATGTCCGGCGTGTCGATCGACTTGACGAAGAGCTGCTGGATGTCGCGCTCGCTGACATAGCCGGCGATGTCGCGCAGGTAGAGCGCCACCGGCTGATCGGCGAACTCGGCCGCATCGATGTCGCGCGGGGCGACGATGCGAATCATCACCACCTCGAGCTTGCGACCGAGCGTGCCACAGGCATAGAGGAACCCCAGCGACTCGTAGGCGGCCTTGGCCCAGCCATAGAACGTGTCCGGCTTCGGATAGTCGTCCGGCCGCACCCGGTCCACCAATCCGGCGTAGTACGGCTGCTCGTACCACTTCGAGGCCTGATTGGTGCTGGCCGCCACCACCCGCCGAACGCCGGTCGCCAGCGCCACATCGTAGACGCGCTGCATCATGTCCACGTTCCGCCGCTCGTCCTCGTACACGGCATCCGGCCGGGGCCTGATGTAGCCGGTATGGACCACGGTGTCGACCCCGGTGAACAGCCGCTCCAGGGTCGAGCGGTCCGCCTCCAGCAAGTCGACGATCTCAACGCCCTCCACGGGCTGACCGTCGCGGTTGGTATCGCGCACGTCGATCAGGCGAAGGTCGTACCGCTCGCGGAATTCGGGCAGCAGTTGCCCGGCGATGTACCCGGTGGCCCCGGTGAGGAGGACGGTCTGGCGAGTCGAGGACATGGCGGCGCTCCCTGGTGATCGATGGGCGCGGAAAAACGCCCGCATCGGCTGGTCGTCTGCGTCAATCGTAGACGATCCCTTCCCGGGCGCTTTGGTGAAGCGCTTCCTGCGGGCATCCAGGGCCACGCGAGACGAAATCAGTCGCCAGGCATGGTCTCTGGACTCACCGGGCGAAGGCGGCGAACGGATTGTCCCGGATCAGCCGTCCGATCGTGGCGTCGTCCACCCCGGCGTCGGCCAGCTTCGGCAGGAAATGCTGGGAAAGGTACGTGAACGGCTTCGGCGTGCCGCCACCGGGTTGCGCGGGATCGTACCAGCCCCGGTCGTGGCTCAGTAGCAACCGATCGCCCAGCCCGGCGTCCAGCCCTCGCAGGATCAGGTCGATGAAGCGCTCGTCGTCGCCTGGCTCGCCGATGCCGTCGTACTCCAGCCACACGCCCCGGCGGCCAAGTTCATGGTGAACCGCGATGTCGGGCTCCTGGTGGGCATGAATCCAGACGAACCGGTCCGCCCGGCCACCCGCCGCCTCGATCAGGTCCGCCTGCGAGCGCGCCACCGCGCCCCGCACGGTATGGCTCCCGATCGCCGCCCCGGTTTCCGCCGAGGCGCCGGCCGCCGCCCGCAGCACCTTCGCCTCGGCCTCGGTCACGCCGTCATCGGTGGCGCCCACCTTGATGAACCCGGCCCGCACACCCGTATCCTCGACCTGATCGGTCAGTTCGACCACCATCCAATCGCGCAGGTCGGCTTCGGACGAGTCCCGAACCCATGGCGGCAACCACGGCTCGCGATAGACGCCGGTCGGTACCACCAGCGGAAACCCGGTCGCCTCCGAGACCGCCTTCAGGATATCAACCCGCCGGCCCACGCCAACCGGGCCAGGCTCCACGATGACGGTGACACCCACGGCGCGGGCCCGCTCGATTTCCGGCGCCATCAGGGCAATCACATCGGCCGCGTCGGCCTCGCCATAGCCCGGCTGGTCCCATGTCCTCAGGTCCACGAACACATGCTCGTGCGGCAGGATGGTGCCCACCTCGTCCAACCCGCGCGGTCCCAGCGTGGTGATCAGGTTCGGCATGTCCAACCCTCCCGGCGTTCAGCCCAGCTCGAAACTCGTCACGCCCCAAATCCGGTCGAGATCCAGGGTTGGTGGCTTCCCTTTATACATGCGGGCGGTGGAAAAGACCTCGACCATGCCGCGGTCGGTCGCCGCCCGCACCGCCGCCGTGTTTGGCAATGGCACATCCAGCGACACCGTCTCGCCCGGTACCGACGCCAGCAGGCCATCCAGCAACCGGGTCGCGGTCTCCTCGTCATTGGCCAGAAGGGGACCGACTTTCCAGCCAACGGCGCACGGTCGTAGCAGCCCCCAGCCCGCCAGCTTCCCATCGCGTCGCGCCCCGAGCCGAATCGCTCCCGGCTGGGCTACCCAGGCCCGAAGGAACTGCAGGCGGTCGGCCTCGAACACGCCCTGGTCGAAGGCGAGCACCTCCGCGACCGGCACCGTGCCGAGGTCCACCAGGCCGTCCGGGCGCGTGCCTCCCCCAACTCCCTGGAAGCGCGCGTTTTGCCAGGCGAGGTCGAAGCCCGAACGGGCGTAGTTCGCCTGCTGGTCCGGTACCCCGTCGAGGCCGATCACCCGATCTCCGGCGAGTTCCAGCGCCGAGTTCCAGGCACGAATCCCGTACCCCCGGCCCCGCAACTCGGGCCGGCAGATGTAGAGCCCCAGGAAGGCGAAGGCATCGCCATAGCGCACGAGGCTGATCACCGCCGCGGGCTCGCCATCGTGGATGCTGGCCAGAAAACCACCAGGGTCGGCGGCGTGGAAGCTGGCCGCGTCATGCAGGCCGGGATTCCAGCCTTCCCGCCGCGCCCAGTCGATCATTAGGGACACCTCTGGCCCGGACAGGGGTCGCACCTCGATCGCCTCGTTCGTCGATGTTTCGCTCGTCACCGGCTTCATCCTCACTCCTGGCGCGACCATCGCGGCCGGGCTCCCGCTCTATGCTGGCGATATCCCACCCGTATCTTCCGGCAGCGAGACGAACAGGTCCATCCCCAATCGTCGCGAGATGTACCGCGTGACGAGTTGCCCCTTCACGCTGTTCCCCGCCTGGTCGAGCGGCGGCGCGAACACGCCCATGCCGCCCTTTCCGGGCGATACCGTGACAATGCCGCCGCCGATCCCGCTCTTGCCGGGAAGGCCGATTTCGTACAGCCAGTCGCCCGAGGTTTCGTACATCCCGGCCGTCACCATCACCGCCAACGTGTAGTGGCACACGGCCGGGTCCACCACGCGCTCGCCGGTGATCGGGTTCACCCCGCCATCGGCAACGGTCGCGCCCATCACCGCCAGGTCACGAGCGGTCACGGCCAGCGAACATTGGCGGGTGTACAGGTCGGTGGCCTCGCGTGGGTCGCTGTACATCCGCCCCCGGCCAAGCAGGATGCTGGCGATGCCCTGGTTGCGCTGGTTCGTCTCCACGGCCGAGGCGTAGACCTCCTCGTCCAGCGGCAGCGACGCCCCGGCGAACCGGGACAGCCCCTCATGGATGAATGTCCACTTCTCGTCGCTGGTCGCGCCGGGCACCAGGCTGGTGGTCATGATCGCCCCAGGGTTCACCATCGGGTTGGTGCGGCCATCCGGGCTGCGGTCGATCGCCTCCACCGAGTTGAACGGCAGGCCGGTGGCGTTCGCGCCCAGGTAGTGCCGGGCGGCGGTGGGGCCCAACTCCTGGCACACCAGGGCGAACACGAACGGCTTCGAGATGCTCATGATGGTGAAGCGATGATCGGCGTCGCCCACGGCGTAGGCCGCCCCGCTGGTTCCCACCAGGCAGATGCCGAAGAGATCGCGCGATACCCGCTCCAGGGCCGGATAGACGCGGGACACCTGCCCCTCGTCGTTCGTGGAATACCGCGCGTGGGCCTCGTTCACCGCCGCGCGAATACCGTCCGCTGGCGGCAGGTGCCCCGTGGAGACGAAGCCATCGCCAGGCAGGTCACGGTCACGATCCGCATCCATCGCCCCACTCCCGCCCGCGCCGGGCGCCTACCCGGCGATTCGCGAACAGGCGAATCGCCGGCTTCCGGATTTCCGGAAGGTCAGGACGCGACCGGCGCGGTCGACTTCCCGTCCTTCGTATACAGGTAGTAGGCAAGCGCGCCGAGCAGCACCCCAAATACCAGCACCACGATGCCGAGCAGGTTCATCCTGCTGTCCAGCGAATCCTGGTCTCCCGTGAGGAGGATGATGCCGAGCACGAGGGTCAGGCCAACCACGATGAGCGGCATGGGGCGCAGCGATTGACGCCCGCGCACCAGCACCATGCCCACCAGGTGCAACACGCTGTACGCGATCAATCCCCAGCCGAGGATGTCGCGCACGGCGGGATCCGCAATGTAGTCGGACCACCAGCTTGCCGTGGCGATCGCCCCGATCGCCACCCCGATCCCGGCCCGGAACGCGTCGTACGCGCCCAGCTTGGCGGAATCGTTGCGCAGGCTGGCGTACCCCAGCAGCAGGCTCGTGGCCAGCAGTATCACGCCAATCAGTTGCAGGGCCACGTCACCGGCGCGCGACTTGTCGACCAGGATGAAGATGCCGATGACCACCAGCACGACCGCCTCGGTCGCGACCACCATCCAGTTGGCTTCGCCGCGCCACGGCATCCCCTTGTTGACCAGGCCCCGGGTCTTTTCGTCCATGTCGTCACTTCCCTTCCGCGCGGTCCCAGGACCGGCGCGACACCTATTGCGCGCCCGCGGCGGCGCTCGCGCTCACCCACTTGTCCTCCGGCACAACCAGGCGCTCCCGCATGGTCAACTGGAAGCTCGCGCCAACGATGGCGATCACCAGCACCACCAGCGACCACCACCACGACTCGTCGATCACCGCGGCGGCGGTGCCATAGCCAAGCTCCTGCCGATCGACCTGGTTGAACAGCATCAGCAGGCCAATGATCGCCAGGTTGGCGCCAGCCAGCGCGGTGGAAATGATGATGAGGTAGATCGGCAGGTTGAGCATGAGCGCGATGCCCGCGAAAGCGATGAATCCAACCAGGCCGAACAGGAAGAACAGGAAGCCATCGTCGAGGCCGAAAAGCTGGGCAAGGCCCGTTCCCAACAGCGAGCCCACGCCGCCGGCGCTCAGCAGCACACCGGCGTACCACCAGAAGAACGAGATGAGCGCGAACACCAGGCCAACCACGATTCCGGCGATCCAGCCGCCGATGGTGCTGAGAAAGCCGTCCCCGAAGATCGCGTGCATGCCGGCCGCGCCGGTAAAGAAGCCAAGCGCGAACCCGATGGCGGGCAGGATCGCGAAGAAGACCGACGTGCCCATGAACGTGATCGCCAACCCGAAGATGATCAGGAATATGCCTAACAGGATGTCCATGCCTTGTTCCCTACCTCTTTTTAACTCGTGGACGCCCTGAACCCACGCGTCCATCTCCACAACCCTTCGACTCCCGAAGGTGCTCCGCCTCGCCGAACCGCCGGTCCATTCCCCGGATGTCCATCTGGAAGTTCCACAATCACCGGGCTCGGCGCCATCCACGCGAGATGGCCGTGCCCAGTGCTTCCGTCAATCGGGGATCCCCGCGGTCGCCAGCATCTCCTACCATCAGGCAAGGGAGCCTTTTGCGCTACGGCAAACTGACCCTTTGCTCCAAAATTGGTCCCGATACCCCCTCCCACTCCCAGCATCCGTCCCATGCCGCATGGTCCCGCCACCTACAGCGGCCAGAACACGGGCACCAGGAACACTCCCACGACGAAATACACCCCCATCACGGCCAGGCCGAGCTTCCAGTAGTCGCTGAACCGGTATCCGGCCGGACCCATCACGATCACGTTCGCCGGCGTCGCCACCGGTGTCAGCAGGGCCGCCGCCGCGGCCACATTGATGCACATCAGCACCGCCGTCACCGAGATGTCCGACTCCAGCGCCACCGAGACCGCGATGGGGATCAGCACCAGGGCGGTGGCGGTATTGCTGATCATCTGGCCGAGCACCGCGGTAATCAGGAACAGGCCGATCAGCAACAGGTACGGGCTCCCGCCGCCAATGAGGTCGATGATCGATTCGGCCAGCGTGGCCGCCGCCCCACTGTCGGAAATCGCGGTCGAGAGCGGAATCATCCCGGCGACCAGGATCAGGGTGGTCCACTGCATGGACCTGTGCGCCTGCTCGATGGTGACCACGCGCAGCAGCACCATGGCGATGGCCGCCAGCAGGCAGGCCACCATCGCGGGAACCACGCCGCTGGTGAGCAGCACGACCATGCCGGCCAGGATCACCAGGGCGGGCACCGCCTTCGGGCCCAGCGGCACGGTTTGCCGTCGGATCGAATCCGGCGTGTCCACCACCAGCACGTTTGGGTCGACGGTGTGCTCGTCGAGCGCGTCCCAGCTCCCCTGCAACAGCAACGAATCGCCGGCCTTGAGCGTGACCTCGTTCACCCCGAGGTCCTCGCCGTGGCGCTGCACCGAGAGCACCACCAGGTTCCCGCTGTCCGTCACCATGCCGGGAAAGACTCTGTCGCCGATGTACTTCGAGCGAGGCGAGATGATGGCTTCGGCCACGCCGAAATCGCGACTGATCAGCCCGCAGGCAATGGGCTGGTCGTCGGGGCCCGGCACGATCCGGAGTCCATGCCCGTAGGCGAACCAGCCGATCCCCTCCAGGCTGCCTCGCACCACCAGCACACAGCCGGGCTGGATTTCATCGTCAGGGAGCGGTTTGGCCTGCCGGTCCTGCACGCTGATGACGTGGAGGTCGATCATGGGCGGGAAATCGAGCATGCCGGCGCGCTGTCCCACCAGGGGAGATCCGGCCGGAACCTCGAGCCGGGCAAGCTCACCCTGGCTCACATAGTCCCGCCGCAACGAAACCGGAAGCTGGCTCAAATCGCGGACGAAGGTTTCGGCCTCGCGGGCCGGCAAGAGCCGGTCGCCGAAGAACACGACGACCAGCACCGTGCCGATCAGCAGCGGCACGCCAAGCAGGGCAAGCTCGAGAAATCCGAAGCGCTCGCCCCCGGCATCGTGCGACGCCTCGGAGATCAGCAGGGTCACCGCAGAACCAGTGAGCACCAGCATCGACCCCGCGTGGCCGGCGAACGCCACCGGCATCAGGTACTTCGAGGGCGACCGGCCCATGCGCACCGCCAGCACCACCACCATGGGGTACAACGCGGCCACCGCGCCGGTGGTGGTGATCACCGCGGCCAGCACCGCGACCACCACCATGATCAGCACCACGAACCGGCTCTGGCTCTCGCCCGCGTGCCGCACCACCAGTTGCCCGGCCCAGGTGGTGATGCCCGCCGCGTCCAATCCCTCGGCCACCACGAACAGCGCCGCGATGAGCACCACCGTCGTCGTGCCGAAGCCGGACACGGCCTCGTCCAGCGACACCACGTCCGTGGCCCACAGGGACAGCGCCACGGCAAGGGCCACGACCCCGACCGGGAGGCGGTTCCAGACGAACACCACGACCGAGACCGCCAGGATGAGTAGGGTTATGGTCTGGTCACTCATCGATCGTCCATCTCACCTGGGTCCCGGGCATTCGCAAGGGCATCTTCGGCTCCGTCGGATTCGTATGGGCAGTCCCTACCTATCGGACTCTCTCGCACGCGTTGCATGGGCTTGGACTGGTAAGCGGCGGCGGGCATGGGCGTCCGCCCGGCGGCGTCTCCGGCTAGTTGCCGACCGGGTAGCCTGGCCCAAGCGGAATGCCGAAGGTGAACCAGAGGACGAACAGCAGCGTCCAGGTCACCGCGATCGCGGCCGCGTACGGCAGCATCAGCGAGATCACGGTGCCAATGCCGGATTCCTTCTTGTACCGCTGGGCCACGGTCACGATGAATGGCAGGTACACCATCAGCGGGGTGAGCGTGTTCACCGGCGAGTCGCCGATCCTGTACGCCGCCAGCACGGTTTGGGGCGCCACGTCCAGCCGCATGAAGATAGGGATGAAGACCGGGGCGAAGATGGCCCACTTCGGGATGACGCCGGGAATGATGAAGTCCAGGATCAGGATGACGATGATGAACCCGACCAGCAACGGAATCGCCGCGATGTCGGCCCGTTCCAGCAAATCGGCCATCGCGACCGCCGCCACCTGCGGCATGTTGGTGAAATTGAAGTAGGCGATGAACTGGGCAATCATCAGCAGCATGAAGATCAGGCCGGCCAGGCTGCTGAAGGTCTTGGTGACGTGGCCAATCACGTCGTTGGCGCTGTGAATCGTCCCCGCCCCCACGCCGTAGCTGATGCCGGCGATCAGGAAGAACAGGGTGATGATGAACAGCAGCGAGTCCATGAACGGGGTGTTACCGATGATGTCGCCGTTGACCGGATCCCGCAACGGCGCGCCAGACGGAATCGTGGCCAGCAACACGAGGGCCAGCACCGCCAGGAACCCGAACAGCGAGTAGCGCAGTCCCTTCGCCTCGGCCGCCTGGGCCTCGGGGGACATGTCCTCTTCAACCGCGCCTTCGGCCGCTTCGGACTTGTCGTAGGTCCCCAGTCGCGGCTCGATCACCCGCTCGGTCACGATCGTGACCACGAAACACATCAGGATCATCGACACGGCGCTGAAGTAGTAGTTGCTCACCACCCCAATCGTCTCGCCGCCGCCCAGCGCGATCGCCTCGTTGGCGACCTCCACCAGCATCGCGTCGATCGGCTGCGGAATGATGTTCGCCGCGAAGGTGCCCGCCACGCCGCCAAATCCCGCCGCCATGCCGGCCAGCGGATGCCGCCCCAGCGCCATGAATGCCGCCGCCGCCAGGGGGATCAGGATCAGGTACCCGGCGTCCGACGCGACGCTGGACAGCGCGCCCACCAGCACGATGAGAAAGGTGATCATGCTTCGCGGCGCGGCCGCCACCAGCTTGCGGATCAGCGCCCCCATCAGGCCCGCGCCTTCCGCCACGCCGGCGCCCATCATCGCGATGAAGGTCACCCCAACCACGCCGAAGTTCTGGAAGTTGCTGACAAAGGTGGTGAACAGGAACCGGATGCCGTCAACCGTCAGCAGGCTCTCGATCGAGATCGTCCGCTCCACGAGTTCGAACTCGGGCTCGGCGTATTCCTGGCCCTCGTACAGCGGCTGGCTGGTGTCCTCGTAGTAGTCGGGAACGGCCTCAACCGGCACCGGCTCGGCGATGAGTTCGGTCACGCCGACATCGAACCACGCCAGGATTTGCGACAGGATGATCACGAACCCGATCAGGTAGAGGAACATCAGCACCGGGTGCGGCACCTTGTTCCCCAACCGCTCGACCCCATCGAGCATGCGCGCCATGAACCCGGATTCCGCGTCCGGGCCGGATGCCGAGCCGCCAGGTACAACCGTCTGGTCCGCCATCGGATCACTCCTTCACCGAAACCCCAACACCCTCGCCATCGTGGACGCGGCCGGTACATCCGGCTGCCCTGATCCTGTGGACCGACCTGGAAAGAACAATCCCCGCGCACCACGCGCTTGCGCGCATATGCTCGAAATGAATGATCGGGACCCGGAATACCTCGCTCCGCGACATGATATTCACTTGTGTCTTGTTCCGCAGCTTACCTGACGGATGACCGAATCGATACAGTCCATCTGGACTAGCAACCAGCGGCCCCGCAACGCACTGGACCGCTGCTGCTCCCGCCTGTCAGGCCCGCCTCGTGGCACACCTGTATCGGCGAAATTAGCCCGCTTCTTCGCTCCACAGCCGCGCCAGGGCCAGGCAGACCGCGGTCGCCCGCGACATGTCCTGCACGCTCACCCACTCCAGGGGCCCGTGAAACTCCTGCATGCCGGTAAACAGGTTCGGGGTTGGCACACCCATTTCGGTCAAACGCGACCCATCGGTGCCACCACGGGTTGGGGTCGAGAACGGCTCGATCCCCAGTTCCCGGCACGCCTCGCGCGCCAGTTCCACCGGGCGCATGTCGTTTTCCAGCCAGTAGCGCATGTTGCGGTATTGGGGCGTGATCGTGCAGGTGATGGTGGCCCTCGGCTCGCCAGCGTTGATGGTGGCGCACACCTGGCGCAGCAAGTCGCCCAATTCCTGGAGCTCGTCGCGCTCGAACGACCGCAGGATGAAGCTCAGCGTCGCCTCGGCCGCGCCGCCGTGCACCTGGTAGACGTGAATGAACCCCTCGCGCCCGTCCGTGGTCTCCGGGGTGCGGGTCACATGTGGCAGGGTATCGATCACCTTGGCCGCCAGGTGCAGCGCGTTGACCATCTTGTCCTTGGCCTGGCCCGGGTGGGTGGATACCCCCTGGATGGTCACCTGGCCAAAGTCGGCCGAGAACGTTTCGTACACCACCTCGCCCCGCTCTGACCCGTCGAGCGTAAAGGCGAACGCCGCCTGGAGGTCCGCTGGCAGGTCGGGATGCACGCCCCGGCCAATTTCCTCGTCCGGCGTGAAGCCGAGCCGGATCTTGCCATGCGGAATGCTGGGGTCGGCCAGCAGCGCCCTGGCCATCGCCATCACGATCGCCACGCCAGCCTTGTCATCGGCACCCAGCAGGGTGGTACCGCTGGCGGTGATGATGTCGTCGCCGATCCGCTCCTTCAGGTAGGGCGAGTAGGCGGGGGAAAGTACCTGGGATGGGTCGTCCGGCAGCACGATGTCGCCGCCATCGTAGTTCCGGTGCACGATCGGCTTCACGTTCGTGCCGCTGAACGCCGGCGAGGTGTCGACATGGGCGAGGAAGGCGATCACGGGTACATCATGCTCCACCGTCGCCGGAATCGTCGCCAGCAGCGCGCCGTAAGGGGTGAGCGTGATCTCCTCCGCGCCGATCTCCTCCAGCTCTTCCTTCAGCAGCCGCTGCAAGTCGAGCTGGATGGCCGTGCTCGGCTGCGTGGTCGATGCCTCATCGGCGGTGGTGTCGATCCTGGCGTACCGGATCAGCCGGTCTTCGAGTTCCTGGTCAAACGCGCTGGGCGATACGGTCATCTGGAGTCCTTCGGGTGGTTACCACAAGCGGGTCGGGCCCAGGCCTACCTGGGAAGCAGGGCCAATTCTTCCAGATACACGATAGCCGTTTCGATGCCCCGCTGGAACATCTCAATGCTGTAGTGCTCGTTGGGAGAATGCAGGCCGTCGCTGTCCAGCCCATATCCCATCATCACCACGGGAATGTTCATCAGCGACACGAAGTCCGCCACCACCGGAATGCTGCCTCCGCCCCGGGTAAACACCGGCGTATGGCCCCATCCGCGCTCGTAGGCGCGAGCGGCCGCCTGCATCTCCGGCAGGTCGAAGGGGATCAGCGCCGGCATGCCGGTGGTCAGCAGCGTCACGGACACGTTCACCGTGGAAGGCGTGACCGTTTCGATGTGCGCCTTGATCAGGTCGAAGATCCTGTGCGGGTCCTGGTTGGCCACCAGCCGCGAACTGAGCTTCGCGCCGGCCAGGGAGGGGATGATCGTCTTCGGGCCGGGACCGCTGTACCCACCCCAGATCCCGTTGATGTCCAGGGTTGGCCGGGCGGATACACGTTCCTTGATCGTGAAGTTCTCGTCGCCCCACACGGCGGGAACCCCGGTCGCCTCGCGGAACTGCTCGTCCGTGAGGGCCGTTTTCTCGATCATCGCCCGCTCCTCGTCGGTGAGCGGCACCACGTCGTCGTAAAACCCGGGAACGGCGATCGTGCCGTCGTCGTTGTAGAGCGTCTTCAGGATCTCGACCAGGGCCACGCCGGGGTTGTGGGTGGCGCCGCCGAAGAACCCGCTGTGCAGGTCCTCCTTCGGACCGGTCACCTCGACCTCGAGATAGGTCATCCCGCGCAGGCTGTGCGTCACGGCCGGTTCCTCGATGACCCGCATGGAGGAGTCGCTGATCACGCAGACATCGGCCGCCAGCTTCTCCAGGTTGTCCTTGATGAACGGCGTCAGGTTCGGCGAGGAAACTTCTTCCTCGCCCTCGATCAGGAACTTCACGTTCACCGGGGCCGAACCCTGCGTCTCCAGCCACGATTCCAGCGCCTTCACATGGATGAAGAGTTGCCCCTTGTCGTCGGTGGCGCCGCGGGCGTAGATCCGGCCGTCCTTGATCACCGGCTCGAACGGGTCGGTGTCCCAGCCATCCTCCAGCGAGGCCGGAACCACGTCGTAGTGCCCGTAAACCAGCACGGTCGGCTTGTCCGGACCAGCCTCCATCCAGTCGCCATACACCACCGGGTGCCCGGCGGTCTCCAGCACCGCGACGTTGGTCAGGCCGAGGCCGGTCACATGGTCAGCCAGCCATTCCGCCATCTTCCGCACGTCACCGGCATGGGCCGGATCGCCGCTCAGGCTGGGAATCCGCAACATCTCGAATAACTGGTCGACGAATTGCTCGCCGTGTTCCCGCGAGTACCGCCTCGCCGCGTCACTGGGTGTAGCCATCAATGCGCCTCCAAGACAACGGTCTGGGGACGCTCCGGCGCCCTGGCCGCTGGCAATTCACACGAGCAAAGCTTCAGGTGCCGGGTACCCGGCAAGGACTCCCGCTACGACCGGACGATGAACACCGAATTGGACGAATTCTTCAGCACCCCTTCGGCCACGCTGCCCAGGAAGAAGCGCTTGAGGCCGGTTCGGCCATGCGAACTCATCACCAGCAGGTCGCTCTCGTTCAACACGCCCACGATCGCATCGGCGGGTTTCCCGTTTACCACCGTCCCGGAAACCCGGAACCCCTCGGTCTGGAGTTGGCGCGTCATCCCCTCGATATAGTCCCGGGCCTGACGGTCATCCTGGGGGTTGGTCTGCTGGCCACCCACGCCCACCGCGAACACGGGTGTCGAGCCACCCGATCCGGACGGTGTCGCGATGGCGACCGGCGTATCGATCACGCGAACGAGGAACAGCGAGGCCTCATACAGGCGCGCCATGTCCCTGGCCTGCTTCAGCGCGCCCTGGGCGATTTCGGACCCATCCAGTGGAACGACGATACGACGATACATGGAGCAATCCTTCCATACATGGCGCTACGCGCTCTGTCACCGCATGTGAGTGGAAGGGAGTCGAATCACCAGGTGTTCAGGCGCGGATCTCGGCATGACCAGCCACCGCCGAGGCTCATTGTGATTCACTCCCCCAATCGCGGGAATGGGACAAATGAACCCATCACCTCCTTTATGTCGCTCGTCCAGCATACCAATCCGCCCGCCGTGACCATGACTCAGCCCGTTTCCTTTCTCCCCACTGTATCAGGGAGCGGCCTCGGCAACCGGCCTTAAGGGCGAACGGGCGAGCAGGTTGCCCTGCTCGCCCGTTTCGTCGCCGCGCTTTACGCCGAGAAAACTTCCTTGAGCTTCGCTTCCTGCTCGTTGGAGAGGTTGCTGGCGATCAGCTCGTATTCCGGAAGCGTCTTGAACGCATCCGCGATGCGGTCGGTCACCGCGTCGGAGCTGAGGAGGAAGAGGGCGGAGGTTCCCTCGGTCACCTTCTCTCGCGTGTCCTTGATGAACTTGTCGTTGATGCCAACGTCGGTCAACGCGCCACCAAGCGCGCCACTGAGGGCGCCGATCGCCACGCCAAGCAACGGCATGAAGAAGATGAGGCCGAACAGGAAGCCCCAAAACGCGCCCCCCATGGCTCCCGCCGCCGTGGTGTTGTTCATTTGGCGTGTGTTCGGCTTCTTCGCGCCCGATGGCCAGGAAACCACCGCGGCGTCCTGCACGCGGATCAGGTTCTGCGTCTGCAGGTTGCCCAGTAGGTTCAACGCCTGGTCTGCCCCGTCTGGGGTCGCGAACTTCACCGCCGTCAATGTCGCCATGAATATGCCTCCAGATGATACATTCGGTAGGTTCCGCCGGTACCGGGCCATCATACATCTCACGGATTGCCCCGGCTCACCCGAAATTGCCCGCCCTGACTGGATCGTTGGGGCTGTGCAACGCGTTCCTCTCATGACAAACGTGCGTTTCCGGGAACCCGCGCGCGCGTGGCGGCGTTGTCTACAATAAGAAGCCCACGCGTACAGGGACCGATTCCATGGGGACCGAAAACATCCGCGAGGCGTCACCCGATTTCGAGTGCCAGGCAACCACGACGCATTGGTTGGCCCCCTGGCGACACATGGGTGCGCGGGCGGGTGAAGCTGGCTCTTCCGGTTATTTCGTGCGATTCACCCCGGCACACGGACATGTGTGTGTCCTCGCTGGGGTTACGAGGACAGAACAATCCCATGACCACTACCTCCATCACCTCCATCGGAGCCAGGCGCCGCCGCCTGAACGCCATCGTGGCCCGGGCCATCGCGTTCCTGATGGTCGCGTCCATGCTCGTCCCGCTCCTCGGATCGCCCACTCCCGCCGCCGCGGCCCAGGGCGAGAGCCTGCCGGAGAACGTGCTCCAGGCATCGGTTCGCATTCAGATCATCGTCGAGGTGACCCCGGAAGACCGGGACGAAGTGCCGTTCCCATGCGAACTTCGCGATGGCACGGTGCTCGAGGTCGGTAACGGCAGCGGGACCATCATCTCCGAGGACGGTTACATCCTTACCAACCACCATGTTGCGGTGATGCAGGAACGATTGCCCCGCGAAGTCGTCCGCTTCTGCGAACGACAGGCCGAGGGCGATGCTGAAGTGGACTGGGGCCACCGAGTATGGACGCCGGACGAGCGCGGCGTGCCGGATGAGGCCTACCAGGTCGAATTGATCGCCGATTCCTCCATGGCCGTGGATATCGCCGTGCTGAAGATCACCGAGAAAGCGGATGGCTCGCGCGTCAACACCCGCCGCAACCCGTTCCCCTACGTGGAGTTCGGCGATTCCGACGCCCTTCGCGAACCCGAGCGCCTCACGATCCTCGGCTACCCCGCCAACGCTGGCCCCAACCGGCGCGTCAGCGAAGGCATCTTCAGCGGCTGGGGCGACAACGGCTACGGCATCGAGTGGATCTACACCGATGCCACCACCTCCGGCGGCAGCAGTGGTGGCACCGCCGTCAATAGCGAAGGCCTCTTCGTCGGAATCCCCTCGGCCGGCACCCGCTCCGACTGCCGCCCAGGCGACACCAACAACGACGGCGTGCTCGACGAGAATGACGCCGGATGTATTGGCACCGGGGGAAATTACGGCCTCATGGTTCCCGGCAACACCGCCCGTGAGTTCGCCGAGGAAGCGACTGGCCTCGAATTCGCCATGGTCGAATCGAGCACTCCGGTCGAGGAAAACACCCCAACCCCCGAGGTCGAAGAGACCGAGGAGCCGGTCGACCCAAGCGAACCGCCGGTGGGCGACATCGAGTTCCTCGCCTACGACGAGAACCTGGAACCGCAGGACGAGTTCCACAACGCGAGCCGCATCGAGGGCTGCTTCGAGAATCTCAACGTCAGCGATGGCGACGAGGGGACCGCGACCTGGTACCTCGACGGGCAGGTATTCATCGTCAGCGAGTTCGTCTGGGACGATGCCTGGAACCCGCAGGCCTGCGCCTCGGTATACACCACCGAAGACTCCGACAGCCCGTATCTCGACCCCGGAACCTACACGCTCGAGGTCACCATCAACGGGCAGACCGTCACCAGCGAGGAGCTTGAGGTCACCCGATCCACGCAGGTCGAAAGCGTCTCCCTCAGCGGGCGCACCAGCGACCGCGAGACCATCGAGGCCGAGAACGGCGTGCTCGAAGGCGAGTTCACCACCCTCTACGTCGACATCTCGTTCGTGGACATGAACCGCGGCGACGCCTGGCAGGTTGATCTCTACTTCGAGGGAGACCTGCTCGTGAGCTCCGATGCCGAAGCCTGGGCGTCCGGCGACAGTGGCGAGGAATCCGTCCGGCTCCGCACCGACGAACGCGGCCCATTCGAGGCGGGCGACTACGAGGTCGTCATCACGATCGACGAAACGGAGGCCGAGCGCATTCCCCTCGAAATCACCGGATAACCTCTAGTCTCACCCATCTCCATTCGCAAACGAGAAACCCGGCTGGCGTCGTTGCCAGCCGGGCTGCGTTGTTTCGCCCGGTTTTCGTACGCCCCCGATCCAAATCCGTCCCGACCCGAAACCAGCGACGGTGTTCTCGCCTGGCGTGGCGAAAACGTTCCGCCACGAACCGGTAATCCGGAATATCCTTGCCTCACATGGGACCACATCGGAATCCAGCCGCGGCATCGGCCTTACTCGCGCCCGCCCGCGCATAGTACTACCTATAGTATCATAGGATGAGCGCATGACAAAGCGTGACAAATTGATCGCCAGCATCGTCGCCCGGCCCTCGACCGCTTCGTTTCAGGATGTCCGCGCGATCCTGATCATGTTCGGGTGGGAGCACGCCTCGTCAAAGGCAAGCCATCACCGGTTCACCAAACCTGGCGAGCGATCCATCACCGTGCCGGTCAAGCATGGAACCACGGTCAAACGACATTACCTCGATGAGATTTGCATCCGGCTGGGCCTGGACCAGGAACCCGAGGAGTATTGATATGCCTGCACAGCGACGCCCTCTCTCGTATTACCTGGAACTCGACTATCCCTATACCGTCGTGCCCGACGAGGGGTCGTACTTCATCGAATTCCCCGATCTTCCCGGTTGCATGACCCAGGTGGAGGACAAGGCTGAAATCGCCGGGGCCGCCGAGGAGATCCGCGTGCTATGGATCGAGGGCGAATACGAAGACGGGCACGACATCCCGGAGCCTCTCAAAGCGGAGTACAGCGGCAAGTTCGTCGCCCGGCTGCCCAGGTCGCTTCACCGCGACCTGGCGCTCGCGGCCAGGCGGGAAGGCGTCAGCCTGAACGCCTACGTCTGTTACCTTCTTGCCGAACGGAACACGGCCGCGAATCTCGCGTCGCGTTCCGACAAATCCATCCACGATCCTGCTCCACCGTTGGCGCTTCGCCGATAGTGGCGGAGCTTGTCTTCGCCCAGCGTGGGTGCGCATACGCCAGGTCAGTACACGCTGGGTTTAACGCGGAACCCCGGCTAGCGTCGTCGCCAGCCGGGGTTCCGCGTTGTGGGGTGCCAGTAAGCTTGAGATTAATCGTTCGTGGACTTCCAGATGCCTTCGATGGTCGCCCGGCACTCATCCGCCACGTCGGCCCGCAGGACCGGCGCGTGATCGCCGCTCTGAAGATCGAACATCACCGCGTCCGGCATCACCGTGTTGATCTGCTGGACGAGCCGGGCGTAGGTGCGAAGCCCCTGCTCGGCGAACCCCATGACCTGGCGGTCGTCGAACGCCATCGCGGTGGTGTGCAGCATGGTGTAGGCGATCGCCAGGTGGTTGTAGGCCGTGTAGTCGTCGCGAAGCGCCTTCGACATGCTGTCGTTGCGGAACTTGTCGATCAGGCCGGCGGCCTTCCCGAGCACGGTGGAACCCGCCTTGATCACCGGGTTGCCCGGCTCCGAGCCGTACGACGCCTGGAACTCGACCGCGCGCTTCTTGCTGTCGCGCACCGAATCGTGGAACTGCTTGATGACGCCAGTCAGGGCAAGATCGCCCTTCATCTTCAGCTGGGCGTCCATCGCTTCTTCCACGTGCGATTCGAGTGCCACGATGTCACCGAGCCAATCGGCGATCTCGCTGTTGATCTCTTTCGCGGGTGTGGACTGTGTGGAATTGTTCGTGGTCATGGATGAAATCCTCCAGATTGTTCCGGTTCATTGATGGACGTCCGCATGGTCGCGGCGCCCCTCCGCGTCATCCGCCAGGTTTCCGTAGGGTGGTGCGTTACACACGGCCGTCGACTCTCGTGAACACTCGGGCCATCGACGGTGTAACGGTATCCAGCGTTCTTCGCGTGGCTACGACCTCCTTGTCGTCTCCTCGATACCGGTTCGATATAATCCTATACTACAGGTTGAGATACTGCAAGCAGGGCCGCGACATGGAAGCGGACACTATCGTCTGGTGGTACCCTGCCTGTTGGAAACTCACCGGCGGGCCCCGCGTCCGTGACGGCATGCGAACCATCGCTGGACAGGAAGCGAAGATGTCCGAAGGAGATACACAACCCAGATTGCTCACGATGGGCGACACCGTGGCGACGTTGCAGCAGACATCGCCCGATATCACCCACTCGAGCCTTCGGTTCCTGGAACGGGAGGGCTTCATTTCCCCCCAGCGCACCAGGGGTGGGCACCGCCTGTTCAGCGAAGGCGACCTGGCTCGCATTCGCATGATCAAGCGGTGGCAGGCGTCGCGCCTCTCGCTGTCCGAAATTCGCGAACGCCTAACCCGGATGGATGCCCTGGAGTCCCCGCCCGCGCTGTCCAACCACTTTCTGGACCGCGCCATCCGGGGTGACGTCGCCGGGGCCGCCCAGGTCGTCCTGCTGGCCGACGATCTTGGCATGCCGCTTCATGTCATGTTCGAGGAGGTTTTGGCGCCAGCGCTGGTGAAGGTTGGCGCCCAGTGGGAAACGGGCGAACTCTCCGTGGGGCAGGAGCACGAAATCTCCCACCTGGCGCGAGAACTGATCGCCAACCTCACCCTGCGTCACTGGAACGACGAAGCGGGATCACCGGTCATCCTCGCCGCGACCATCTCCGGTGAACTGCACGAACTCGGCCTGCGTATGGTGGTGGCCCTGCTTAGGCAACGGGCCGCCCAGGTACATTACCTCGGAGCCGATGTCTCCAGCGACATCCTGATGGACGCTATTCACGACCGGCGCCCGGACGTCATCCTGCTGTCCGTGTCGATCGAGGATCACCTGCCGATGCTGCGTGAGACGCTGGCGGCGATCGCCTCCGAAGACTTCGGCGACCATCCGCCGGCCGTGCTGGTCGGGGGCCGGGGAGTCGCGGGAGCGCGCTCCGAGGACCTTGCCACCGGATCCATCCTGCCAGCCAACCTCGGCCTCGCGGAAACCATCGATCACATTATGCGGGTCGCCAGCGATGCCACCCCAGTCCCGGACTCCAGTTCCGGGGCCGAAACGCACCTCTCCCCGATCATGGATAGCCCGCTCTAGAAACCGCGCCGATCGGCCCCATCCCCGGGATCAGTCGCCCAGTTTTCGCCCAACCGGTCCGAAAATCGACTTCAGCCGGTTCCGGTCCTCCGCTGGCAGTGGCTCACCCAGCACCGCCGCGACGTTCTGCTTCAGATGCTCCACGTTCGCCGTGCCGCTGAGCACGCAATCGACATGTGGAGAGTTGGCCACATACTTGTAGGCCGCGTCGGTCACATGGGTCACGTCGCCCTTCACCAGCCAGTCGAGCGGCCGCTCGTCCGGCACCGCGTCCCGGTCGATAGCGCCCTCCGCCTTCAGCCCGGCGATCACGGCCTCGAGATCGGCCTGGCGGGCGATCTTGCGGCGCACCGCACACATCATTATCACGCCCATGTCCCGGTCCTCGGCGAGCGGCAACACATCGTCTTCCGGACCAGGCGTCAGCATGTTGTAGCCAACCAGCATGGTGTCGAACAGGTCATCCTCGATCGCCCGCCGCAGCACCTCGCGACCAGGGTCCTTCGCGAACGACTCGGTGATCCCGATGAACCGGATCTTGCCGTCGTCCCGCAGGCGTTGCAGCGCGGGAACGAGCTCGTCCCGCGCGTGGTCGTAGGTCTCGGGCAACACGGCGTGGAGCTGGAACACATCGATCATGTCCGTCCGCAGTCGCCGCAGGCTGTTCTCGACCGATTCCACCAGTTCAGCCGCCGTCCGCGGGCGAGAGGTATCGCCTTCCTTCACGACGTCGGTGCTCTTGGTGCAGAGCACGTAGCGGTCGCGGCCCGTGTTCGCCAGGGCCCGCCCCAGGATCATCTCGCTCTCGCCATAGGCGGCGGCGGTGTCGATCAGGTTGATCCCCATGTCGAGCGCCTCGGCCACCAACCGGTGCGCGTCGGCCTCTGGCACACCCGTCTTCTGGCCCAACTGGCTTGGCCCGCCGGTGCCCAGCCCAATGACCGAAACTTCGAGATTCGTGCGTCCAAATCGCCGGTACTCCATCCGCAATCCTCCCGTCCGCGATAGGTCGTCGACCTGGCCATCATGCCACGACTCGTGCCTCCTGGCGTGCATACCCCGTGTCACAACCCGATTTAGGGCCGATAATGGAAGCAAGACACACACGATGTCGCCAGCGTGGCAACGGCGCCACTGGCACGAACCAAGGGAGGTTTCCATGTCGACAGCCGCCAGATTACAGGGTGAGTTCCGCGTCCTCGTTCCATACGACGGGTCGGAACAGTCCGCCCGCGCCCTCCACATCGCCCGCCACATTCCGGCCAGCACCATCGAGGTCCTCCGCGTCGAGCAGGACGACCTGATGATCATGCCCGGCAGCATCCCGGTGGAAACCGAAGGCGATTACCAGAACATCCGTGAAGACCTCGAGGCCGCCGTCCAACCGCTCCGCGACGCGGGCATCAATGTCGAAACCACGATCCGGATCGGCGATGCCACCGGGGAGATCATCGACGCGGGGCGCGATTGCGACCTGATCGTGATGACCACCCGGGGACGGGGCGCCGCCGGCCGCATGCTGTTCGGCAGCACCGCCGACCGCGTCAGCCGCCACGGAACCACTCCCACCCTGCTCATTCGCTCAACGGTTGGCGCCGAAATCTCCAACCCTTCCCGCGTGGTGGTGCCGCTCGACGGCTCCGAACTGGCCGAACGGGCCCTGCCCATCGCCACCAGGATGGCGGGCATCCTGGGCTCGCCCCTCAACCTCGTGCGGGCTATCGATGTCGACGACATTCGCGCGGTCATCCACGAGCAACGAACCGGCGCTCAGGGGCCGTATACTGGTGAAACCTACGACGACGCTCGCAAGGTCGCCGAAGAACGCGCGATGTCCTATCTCGAGGCGATCGCTGAACCCATCAGGGGGCAGGGCGTGACGGTGAACACCGAACTCCTTCAGGGGACCCCCTCGTTCGTGCTCCTCTGGCACACCAACGAGGAAGACCTGGTCGTCATGACCTCCCACGGCCGCCATGGGTTCCGTCGCTGGTATCTCGGCAGCGTGGCCGAAAAGCTCGTTCGCGAGGGAAAGGCGCCTGTGCTCCTGGTCCCTACACGGGAGGCCGCTGACGCATAGTCCCGCCTCACGGCCTCCCAGTTGCTCCGGCTCCATACCGGCTGGCTCGTTACGGTACGCCGCCGACCTGATCGCCCGTCCGGCCACGGACGACCACCCTGGCGGCCAATCGACAGGAGGCGTTGCCATGGACCGTACGCGCGATATTCACCCGCGGCGCGAGGACATCGAGAACCTGCTACACCACGACCACTACACGGTCGATGAAGCGGCCTACATTCTCGGCGTCAACGTCGACGTGCTTTGCCAGGCCGCCCAGCGCCACGAACTGAAGGCCTACTTCGTCAATCACACCATCGTCGACATCCACCGCGACGACCTGGTGCGCTGGCTCGAATCCCGCTGATCCCCCGGTCGCGACATCCCACGCGCCGATGCACGACACAGGGTGGCCTGGCCCGTTGAACGGGGCCGGGCCACCCTGTACAGTCATCTCATACCGAGTGAACCCTCGACGCGCACAGGAGAATCGCACCATGACCACTGCTCCCGGCTCACAGCCAGAATCAACCCACTATCGCAGCCTTCTCGAAAAGGAAATCTACACCCCGGACGAAGCCGCCGAACTGCTCGGGATGGATGTTGACGTGATCTACCAGGCCGCCCACCGGGGCCACCTGAACGTCTTCAAGATTGGTCATGACATCGTCTCGATCAAGCGCGGCGACCTCGTCGCCTGGCTCGAATCCCGCTAACCCCATGTCATGGCCGGCGGGAGGTGCGCGATGCGTGTGACGGTCGCCCTGGCCCAGGTCCAGCCCACCACGCTGGACAAGCAGGCCAACCTGGCGCGGTTCGATGAGGTCCTGGAGCAGGCGGCGAGCCATGGCGCCCAGTTGGTGGTGTTCCCCGAGCTGGCCCTGACCGGATACGCCTGCGGCGACGCCTTCTTTGAGGTCGCCGAGCCCATCCCTGGACCGTCCACCGACCACATCGCCGCCACCGCCAGCCGTCTGGGTCTCCATGTGATCTGGGGCATGCCCGAGCGCGGCCTCCCCGGCGTGCTCCACAACTCGGCGGTGCTGGTCGGCCCCGAAGGCCATATCGGGACCTGGCGGAAACACACCCTGCCCGGCCACGCCACCGACGAAGGTGGCGCGGGCGCGTTTCCCGATCGCCGCTTCTTCCGCGCGGGCACCCGCAGCCAAGTCTTCGACACCGCCATCGGCCGCATCGGTATGATGGTCTGCTACGACATCTTCTTCCCCGAGATCGCCCGCCTGCTGACGCTCAAGGGGGCCGACCTGCTCGTCGGGATCTCCGGCTCCCCATCGTTCGAGCGCGACATCTTCGAACCACTGGTCCTTGCCCGGGCAATGGAAAACACCATTCCCTTCGCCTACTGCAACCTGGCCGGGTCCGAAGGCGAAACCACCTACTGGGGAGGCAGCCGCCTGATTGGCGCGGGCGATCCTCAAACCCGGGTGCCAGGCGCGCCGGTCATCGCCCAGGCCACGTACGACACTGAGGACCTGGTGCTCGGCGAGGTCGACTACGAGGACACCCACCGCTTTCGGCCACGCTTCCCAGTCCTCCGTGATCTGGAGGTCAGCATGTACGCACAACTTCTCGACGCGATGGACGGGACCCTGGACTAGGGCGTGTCTGACGAATGGACCGCGTATTTGGTAGACTCCCACCCTTTTGACAGAGTCCAGAAGGGGACGAGATGGTTGGACGCGGCGAAATCACCGATCAGGCATGGGCGACCGTGGAGCCG
>JAEWEG010000089.1 GCA_023389575.1 Chloroflexota bacterium
TGCTCAGCTCGGGCATCCTGACCTACATTACCGCCGACGAGGAAATCTCCGATTCCGACCTGGACGACTTCCAGGATGGTATCGAAGAGGGCCTCGATAGCTCCTCGGGCACCTTCTCGGAAGGCTCTGTCGATCGCGTCGAAGTCCAGGGCACGGACGCGGTGCTCGTCACCCTCGTCCTCGAAGAAGAGGGCACGTCGGTCGTCGTCCAGATGCTCGCCATTCCGGTCGGCAACACCATGGTCGTCGCGACGGTCCTCGTCGTTGACACCACCACCGTCGACGCCGCCGATGTGGAGCCGTTCACGGCCGAACTCGCCGTCGCCGGCGTCAACTACCTGGGCACGGTCGCCGAAGGCGCCTAATCCCGCGTAGACACCACAATCCTCACGAAACGGCCTCCTGGAGCAATTCCGGGAGGCCGTTATCGCGACCCGCGGCAGGTCCACCGGGTGACCGTCTCACGCGAACCAACCATCTGGCGGACGCAAACGAAAAGATCCCTGGCCTGTGGCGATTTCGCCCAAGGCCAGGGATGTTTCACAATCCGGAAAGAGAGTGTCGAAAGTCTACGCCGCCGCGATGGCTTCCTTCAGCAGCGCCGGAACCTGGGACGGCGACTGCGCCACCCGCACGCCAGCGGCCTCAAGCGACGCCATCTTCTCCGCCGCGGTGCCCGCGCCACCGGAGATGATCGCGCCCGCGTGGCCCATCCGCTTGCCCGGAGGCGCGGTCTGACCGGCGATGAACCCGGCCACCGGCTTGGTCACGTTCGCCTTGATGAACTCCGCGGCGTCTTCCTCATCCGTGCCGCCGATCTCGCCGATCATCACGATCGCCTCGGTGCCAGGGTCGTCCTGGAAGAGCTGGAGGACATCCACGAACGACGTCCCGATCACCGGATCACCGCCAATGCCAACGGCGGAGGACTGGCCGAGTCCGGCCTTCGTCAGCGCGTCCACCACCTCATAGGTCAGGGTGCCAGAGCGGGACACGAGCCCCACCGATCCCGGCTTGTGGATGAATCCAGGCATGATGCCGACCTTGGCCTCGCCCGGCGTGATCAGGCCCGGGCAGTTCGGCCCAATCAGGCGCGCGCCCTTCGTGTTCACGTAGTGGAATACCGGCACCATGTCGTTGACCGGCACGCCCTCGGTGATGCAGATGACCAACTCGATGCCGGAATCGACCGCCTCGTAGATCGCATCGGGCGCGAACCGGGCTGGCACGTAGATGATGGAGGTGTTCGCGCCGGTCTCGGCCACGGCGTCCTCCACGGTGTCGAACACCGGCACGCCGGCGACCTGCTCGCCCTTCTTGCCTGGCGTCACGCCGGCGACGACGTTCGTACCGTACTCAACCATTTGCGTGGCGTGGAAGGAACCTTCCCGCCCCGTAATCCCCTGAACCAGGAGCCTCGTATCGTTCCCAACCAGAATGCCCACAGAACCTTACTCCTTGGCCGTCAGCCCACGGTATCGAATCGCCAGGCGATTAGCCGGCCGCCTCGACAACCTTCGTCGCCGCTTCATCCATCGTGTCCACCGCGGTCAGGCCCGCTTCGGCCAGGATCTTCTTGCCCTCTTCCGCGTTGGTTCCCGAAAGGCGAACCACGATCGGCACCGTTACCTGCACTTCACCAAGCGCCTCGCGGATACCCTGGGCCACCACGTCTCCGCGCGTGATGCCACCGAAGATGTTGATCAGGATCGCCCGCACGTTCGGGTCCGCCGTCACCAGGGTGAACGCCTTGGCGACCTGCGAGGCACTCGCTCCACCGCCGACGTCCAGGAAGTTGGCGGGTTCGCCACCGCTGTTCTTCACCGCGTCCATCGTCGCCATCGCCAGGCCCGCGCCGTTCACGATGCAGCCAATCGAGCCATCCAGTTTCACGAAGGAGATGCCGCTCTGGCGGGCATCGAGTTCCGTCAGGTTCTCTTCCTCAAGATCACGCATCGACTCAACGTCGGACTGGCGGAACAGGGCGTTGTCGTCGAAGCTCATCTTCGAGTCGATCGCCTTCCATTCGCCATCCTCGGTGAGGATCAGCGGGTTCACCTCGACGAGTGTCGCGTCTTCCTTGATATAGGCGTCGTACAACGCCGCCGCGATCTTCGCGAAGCCGTTCACCTTGTCGGCGGGCAGGCCAAGCGCGAACGCGACCTCCCGGGCCTGGTACGGATGGAACCCCAGCCAGGGATCGGCCTGCCGCTTCACGATCTTGTCCGGCTGCTCGCGAGCGACTTCCTCGATATCCACGCCACCCTCGGCGCTGGCCATCACCAGCACCTTCCGGTTCGGGCGACCGAGCACCACGCCGAGGTAGAACTCCTTGGCGATCTTCACGCCGTTGGCCACCAGCACCTTGTTCACGGTATGGCCGTTGATATCCATGCCCAGGATCGCCTCGGCCGCGGACTTCGCCTCTTCCGGCGAGTGCGCCAGCTTGATCCCACCGGCCTTGCCCCGGCCCCCCGTGTGCACCTGGGACTTCACCACCACCGTGCCGCCCAGTTCGGCCGCGATCGCCGCCGCCTCGTCCGGGGTCACCGCCACCTTGCCGGGGTTCACTGGAACCCCATACCGGGCCAGGATCTCCGCCGCCTGATACTCATGGACATTCATTACCGAACGTGCTCCTTCCGCCTGTCCCAGGGCTGCCTGCGATCGCCGCGCGTTCGGGATACCAATGGATATCTCGATCGCCGCGCTTCGCTGAGGATCGTAACACGGCCTCCGTGGTTTGACGTGCCGGGTTCCGGGAACGGAAACCCAGGCCCACCGCACAAATCCGGTTGTGAAACAACCTATTCACCAGCCCCCGATGCTATACTGGCGCTACCAGAACGTGTTCAAGAGGAACGCTCGGGCGAGGCACGAGATCGCGCATCGTTTTGCATGGCCTTTTTGGGGACGGATTGGTCGTACCGTTTCGTTTTACTACGCCGCGTCGCGTTGGTTTCGCGGCCAGAGAGGTTCTTTCGGATGAGTGATCGAACGCTGACATGCCGCGATTGCGGCCAGGAATTCGTGTTCACGCTTGGTGAGCAGGAGTTCTATCAGCAGCGTGGTTTTTCCGAGCCCCAGCGTTGCACCGATTGCCGCGCGGCTCGCAAGACGCAGCGCGGCGGCGCTGGTGCCTCGGGCGGCTCCAGTTATGGCTCCAGCGGCGGGGGCTACGGCGGCTCCAGCAGCTACGGTGACGACAGCTACCGGGCGCCACGGCAGATGTACCCAGCCACCTGTTCGGAGTGCGGCCAGCCGACCGAGGTTCCGTTCAACCCAAGCCCCGGCAAGCCCGTGTACTGCCGCGAGTGTTTCAGCAGCCGCAAGAGCTCGGCCCGCTACAACACGTTCTAGCGGCCAGCCGATCCTGGATCGAAATCGATGCAACGCGGACATGGTCATGGCAGAGATGCCATGGCCGTATCCGCGTTGCCCGTGGCGTACATGCAAGGCACCGCCAATACGAATCGTTGTACCCTGACACAACGTCCTCATGGACGCCGGCTCGCCACCGGCCGCCCATGCTCGATTTCCGTTGGCGGGAGGAACCGGCACCATGGCAAGAAGCCTCTGGCCTCCACGCCGGCTCTTCGCGCTTCTCGACTTCGCCACAAGGAATCTCGGGTTGTCGAATAGCTCGAAATCGCAATCCCCGGAACCAGCGGCCGATCTCCCCACCATGACGGCCGTTGGACGCCGTGTCTACCTCCGGAAGCACGAACGGTCCGATCGCGGCCAGTTCGTCACGTGGTACATGGATCCCGAGATCGCCGACCTGCTTCGCCACGACCTCTCTCCCCTCACGCCCATCCAGGCCCGAGGGTATTTCGACTCCATCGTCATGCCGGCGTCGCACCGGGGACTGTGCTGGGCCATCGTGGAGTTGGGCACGGATCGACTTGTTGGATCCACCGCGCTGGTCGACCTGGAAGACGACAGGGGCTCCGCGCTCTTTCGCATCGTGATTGGCGAGAAGGACACCTGGAACCAGGGCTTTGGTACCGAAGCCACGGGCCTCGTGCTTGACCAGGCGTTCGGAAGACTGGGTCGCCGAAGGGTCAACCTCGAGGTCTTCGCCCACAACCCTCGCGCCCAGAAGGCATACATCCGGGCGGGATTCCAGCGTACCGGCCAACACAGCGAATGGGTCTCGCGCGCCCACCGCCAGATCGACGTCATCGAGATGAGCATCAGCCGCGAGCAGTGGCTGGCGACCACCGATTCCGCCGAGAGCTAGATTCTCGCCAGACGGGGCGAATTGGAAGGTCAGGCGCGGTGTGAGCCGTCCGCCGGTTGTCGGCTACCCCTGGGCCTGTCCCGAATCCCCCTGGGCCTGGCCTTCGCTCACATGCTCGAGCAGGCTGGCCAGTTCCTGCCGTGTTTCATGACTCAGCCCCAGCAACTCCTGCCGGGCCTCGTCGCCAAGACCGAAGGAGTCAAAGAACCCACGAAGCTCGTCGTCGACCGCCCTGGCTGACTTCTCCGTTGTCCGGAGTGAATTAAGATCAGAGCCAAGGGCGCTCGCGATATTGTCGAGCACGTCGTAGGAAGGAACGGTCAGGCCCCGCTCGATCCTGCTGAGGTGCGACGGTGAGATCTCCGCCAGTTCCGCGAGGTCATTCAGCGAGAAGCCTCGCCGTAGCCGCATCGCCCGCAGTGTCGGTCCAACCCGCTGCCGGACCATTCCTCCAGTAGATCGCGCGCTCCGTTCGGACATGGGAACCTCTCTCGCTGAATCGTCGAACGCTGGATCGCGAGGCGAAACCGGCCAGGTGACACCTCCACCCCATCACGGGCGGACTGTCGCATGGAGTGAATTGGAGTTCAGATGGTTTGGCCGATCCCGTCCGAAACGCGTCCAGCACTAATTCGCCTGCACTCCATCATATGCACCCTGTCTAGAGTTGCACATCCGCCAAAGTGCCCGGACCCCGACGGCATTTGGCACAACCCTATGTCATCAATAAGGGCAGAGACGCGGTGTCTTTTCATGCGCCCAGTCCCGCGGACCAGGTCATCCGTGGGCCGTTCCCACCACCGGGGCCATTTCTCCTGGCTGGTTTTGCCGGGTCCGATGCGTTCACCTGTTACCAGATGTGGATGCTGCTGGTTCGAAACCAGGAGGTTGGTTTCCGGCGTTACATTAATTCGAAATGGCACATGAAATTGGCGTGCCCAAAAAGCCCGCCGTCTCCCGGAGAATCGCCTCTCCGGGAGGTATTTATGGATAAATGGATTATTGCGGCCCAGAAACACATGCCTGTCGATCGCGCCCGACACGGCCCCTCCGGGCCGTGCACGCCAAACCATGTTGCGAGATGTTCCTATAATGATTCCAGAACGAACGTTTCCCGACCGGCCTGGCACCACGTCACCACGAAAACCCCCTGCCAACCCGGTCCTCGACAAGGACTATCCGCCATGAGCTCCAATCCATCGCCAACAGGAAAATCCTCCTCCCAGGCGGCTTCCTCGTCTTCCACCCCCATCCTCGACGGCGTCCGCTCTCCCGCCGACCTGAAGAACCGGTCGCTTCGGGAACTCACCGATCTCGCCGCCGAGATCCGGCGCGACCTCATTTCCAACGTCACCCAAACCGGCGGACACCTCGGCGCCAGCCTTGGTACCGTCGAGCTCGCCATCGGCCTCCACTATGTGTTCCAGGCCCCAAAGGACAAGATCGTCTGGGATGTCGGGCACCAGGCCTACGCCCACAAGATGCTCACCGGACGCCGCGACCGGTTCCCCACCCTCCGCAAGGAGGGCGGCATGTCCGGCTTCCTCAGCCGGGACGAGAGCGAGTACGACGCCTTCGGGGCGGGTCACGCGTCCACCTCGATTTCCGCCGCGCTCGGCATGTGCGTGGCCGAGAACCACAAGCCCAATCCCGCCGACCGGGGCCGGGTTGTCTCGGTCATTGGCGACGGCGCGCTCACTGGCGGCATGGCCTACGAGGGCCTGAACAACGTTGGTCACCTCGACCTGCCCATGATCGTGGTGCTCAACGACAACGAAATGTCCATCGCCAAGAACGTCGGCGCCATGAGCAAGTACCTCGACCGGGTGCGCACCGACCGCCGCTACAACCGGGCCAAGGACGAACTCGCCGACAGGATCGAACGCCTGCCCCAGGGCGATTTCTTTGTCGAGTTCGGGAAGCGGGTCAAGGATTCCGTTAAGGAATTCATCTACCATTCGATGATTTGGGAAGAACTCGGATTCACCTACATCGGCCCGGTCGACGGTCATGACCTCCGCGCCACCGTCCAGGCCTTCCGCCAGGCAATCGACATCGAAGGGCCTGTTTTCGTCCATGTGGTCACCCGCAAGGGCAACGGCTACGATCCCGCCAAGGACGATCTCGAGCGCAGTCACGCCGTCAGCGCGCCGGCCGGCGCCGGTACCGCGACCGCGCCGGTGCCACCTAAGTATCAGGACGTCTTCGCGGAAACCCTCGTCGAACTCGCCAACACGGACGACCGGATCTTCGCCATCACCGCCGCCATGCCCGGCGGAACGTCGCTCGGCAAATTCCAGCAGGCCCACCCGGAACGCTTCTTTGATGTCGGCATCGCCGAACAGCACGCGGTCACCTTCGCATCCGGTCTGGCGACCGCCGGTCTGCGGCCCGTCGTGGGCATCTACTCATCGTTCCTCCAGCGCGCCTACGACCAGATCATCCACGACGCGTGCATCCAGAACCTGCCGGTTGTCTTCGCGCTCGATCGCGCCGGGTTCGCCGGCGACGACGGCCGCACCCACCATGGCATCTATGACCTGAGCTACCTCCGCTGCATTCCCAACATGACCATCATGGCGCCGAAGGACGAGAACGAGCTCCGTCACATGGTCGCCACCGCCGTCCAGCACGAAGCGGGGCCAATCGCGTTCAGGTACCCGCGTGGCGCGGGCGTCGGCGTATCAATGACCGACGAACCAACGCCGCTGCCAATCGGAAAGGCGGAAGTCCTGCGCACCGGGTCCGATGTCGCCATCCTCGCGGTCGGATCGATGGTACTCCCGGCCGAACGCGCCGCCGACGAACTCGCCCAGGACAGCCTTTCCGCCACCGTGGTCAACGCCCGCTTCATCAAGCCACTGGACGAAGCCCTCATCCTCGAACTCGCCGCCTCCCACGGGGCGATCGTCACCATCGAGGAAGCGGCAGAGGCGGGTGGCTTCGGCTCCGCCGTGCTGGAGCTTCTCTCACGTCACAACCTGAACACACCGGTGCAGGTCCTCGGCGTTCCCGACCAGATTTTCGAGCAGGCATCGCAGGCCCGCCTGCGGGAACTCGCCGGGCTCGGCGTTTCGAACATCGTCTCGGCCGCGCGGCGGATGGTGGCACAGAAGAGGGCGAACGCGGCGGCCCAGGCCGCAACGCTGCCCTCAAGATAGGCGGGTATCGTCATGGACGCACCCGCCGAAACCCTGGTTCCCGCCACCGCCAGTATCCCTCCCCTCTCCGAGTTGATCGAGGACGCCAATCTGGGCCTCGATTCAGGGCAGGTCGAGCGGCTCGAACGGTACCGGGACCTGCTCTTCGAACGCAACGCGACCACGAACCTCACCGCCGTGCGCGATCTTCCCGGCATGAACCGCCGGTTGATACTCGAGAGCCTCCGCCTGGTCGACCCCCTGCGGACCATCGAGCCGATCGACCGCCTCGGTCAGCGGTCCCTGCTGGATATCGGCACTGGAGGCGGCCTGCCCGGCATGGTGCTGGCGATCGCCTTTCCTCACATCTCCACGTACCTGCTCGACTCGACCGGCAAGAAGATCGCCTTCCTCGACGATGTCGTTCGCGAACTGGAACTCGACAACGTCACCACCATCCACGCTCGCGCCGAGGAAATCGCGCACCAGCCTCGCTATCGCAACGCGTTCGACCTCATCACCGCCCGCGCGGTCACCACGCTCCCAGCGCTGTTGGAACTCGCGCTGCCGATGCTGCGGGTCAACGGCACCATGCTCCTGCCGAAAGGGGAGGACATCGAGGAGGAACTCGCGGCCGGTCACCGCGCCGCCGAAATCCTGCGCGGCGAAATCACCTCGGCCGATCTCTTGCCAGACGCCGGCTCCACGGTCGACACTCGCCTGGTCATCGCGCGCAAGCTCGCCACGACACCTTCCGCCTATCCCCGGCGAGCGGGCATGCCATCGAAGAATCCGCTTGGCCAGGCTTCGCGAGCGAAACCCGGCAAGCAGGGGGAATCGTTATGACCACCACCAGCGCCACGGCCAGGCGCCCAGTTCACAGCAGGATCTTCTACCGCAAGGAAAAGCTCCAGGGCGCGTGCTGGGAGTACGAAATCGCTGGGGGTTGGCTGGAAGTCGACGATGGCTCGGACACCAGGCGCATCCTCCGCCACGCCTTCCGGTTCTACCGGCCGCGCCAGGCCACGCGCCGCACGCTGGCGGGCGCGGAAGTTGTTCAGCGGGCGGCGGCCGAACAGTGGTTCTTCCCTGACCGGTGGTTCTCGCTCCTGCGGTTCACCACCGAGGACGACGAGACCATTGGCTACTACGTCAATTTCTCACGCCCGCTGAGCGAAATCCGCCGCGATTACTACGCCGATATCGACCTCGAACTCGATCTCTGGGTCGACCTCGATGGCACGGTGACCGAACTCGACCGTGACGAGTTCGAACGGGAAATCGCCGGAAACCGGCTCCCACCCGAGTGGGCTCAGGCGGTGGTCGAAGCCGCGTCCAACGTCACCATCGCCGTGACCGAGTCGATCGCGGAAAACGGCCCCGACGTGGAAAGCACCCGCGACCCGGTCCACGGCATCCCCGAGTTCATCCTCAAGGCGTAACGGCCACGCCTACACCTCTTCCGGACGCAACGCCTCCACCCGGTGCACGATCCCCAGCCACTTGTCGTAGGCCGCCCGCCTGGCGGGATCGGTGAGAATTTCCCTCGCGGTCAACAGGTCGCGCATCCGCGCCGCCGCGTTTGGGTCCTTTGATGTGTCCGGGTGATATTTCAGCGCGAGCCGCTTGAAGGCCGCCTCCACCACTTCCGGTTCCGCGAAGGGATCCACCTGCAACACCTGGTAGTAGGTCCTTCCCACCGGTTGCTGAATACGGGGTGGTTCGGGACGAGCCTCCTGCCGGCCCATGTACGTCGCCAACTCCAGTTGGGACATCAGCTTGCTGGCGACGAACGGCTGGTCCTTCTCGGGAATGCCCCACTTCCCGTGGCACGTCATGCACTCCATGACCATTTGCGACCGAACGTTCATGGTCGGCACGAAGTAGAGCGTCAGCTTTCGCTTCGTGTCGTACACGGCGAAGACCGATTGCTTCCGGCATGTGGGACACTCGTTGATGAAGAAGCCCCGCTGATCGATATAGTCGCGGGCGCCGATGATGGGAAAGACCAAGGCTGTCGCTGCTCCCGGGCGAGAACGATTCTGGCCAGACTGTAGCAGCACCACTCAGCCGCAACCAGTGAACATCCCGTCCGGAAGAGGAGGAGAACAGCATGTCCGAGACCTTCGTTCCGCCATTCGTCACCCAATGGTTCGAAACGGTTGAGCCAACGACCTTCACCGCGCTGGGCGAAAAGCCGGAATCCATCGGCTTCTTCTCGGCCGACATGATCAACGGCTTCGTCCACGAAGGGCCGCTCGCCTCCGAGCGCGTCCACGCGCTCGCCGCTCCGGTCGCCAGCACCTTCACCCGGGGCTGGAACCACGGCGTCCGCGAATTCGTGCTCATGCAGGACACCCACTCCCCCAACACCCCGGAATTCCGCTCATACCCGCCGCACTGCATCGCGGGCACCGTCGAATCGCGGACCATTCCTGAACTGGCGAGCCTGCCGTTCTCGGATGCGTTCACCATCATCGAAAAGAATGGCCTCAGCCCGGCCATCGGCACCAGCTTCGACGCCTGGCTGGACGATCATCCCCACATCACGACCGCCATCGTCGTCGGGGACTGCACCGACCTGTGCACGCAAAGCCTGGCGATGCACCTGCGGATACGCGCGAACGCCTTCAACATGGAATCGTTCCGGGTCATCGTGCCCGTGGACTGCGTCGACACTTTCGACATTCCATGGACCGATGATTCGGCGCCAGGTGCCGCCCATCCTGGACAGTTCTTCCACGAGGTGTTCCTCTACCACATGGCACAGAACGGAATCGAGATCGTCAGCCGGATCGACGACTGATTCCCGCATTGGGTCTGGCGGGAATATCTCCAACGGCGGTACCCTCACGTGGAAACAGCCCGTCCAGCTCTTCGTGAGCCACCAAGGAGTGCCAGGAATGCCCGTTGTCCAAAGCGGACTGATCACCGAAGAGCGCGCCCGCCGGTACATCGCCGATCCCATCATCACGCCAACGGGCACCGCGCTGTTCACCGACCTCTATCACGTGGACGCCGCGTACGTGGCGTGGAATAGCGGCCAGACCGGCGACGCCACCTTCGACCTGTACACGCGCAAGAACCCGTTCGGAGGTGGGTTCATGCTGGCGGCCGGACTCGAACCGGCGCTGGACTACCTCCGCGCCTTCAAGTACGTGTGGGAGGATCGGGAATACCTCCAGCGCGTCAAGGGCTATCCCACCGAGTTCCTCGAATATCTTCGAGATCTTCGTTTCACCGGTGAGATCCAGGCGATCCCCGAAGGGGAAATCGCGTTTCCGGATGAAACACTCCTGCGAATCACCGCGCCCTTCCCCGAGGCGCTGATCATCGAGTCCGGCCTGCTGAGGGCGGTGGGCATCTCGACCCTGATCGCCACCAAGGCAGCCCGGCTGACCCTCGCCGCGGAGGGCCGGATCATCAGCGACTTCGCCTTTCGGCGAGCCCACGAACCGTTTCTCGCGGCCCGGTCTGGCTACATTGGCGGCTGTGCCAGCACGTCGTTCGTGGCCGCGGCGCGGGAGTACGACATCCCTGGCTCGGGAACGATTCCCCACGCGCTGGTCCAGGCCTATCGCGACGAACTCACCGCCTTCCGCGCCGTGGCCGACGCGCTTCCCCGGTATTCCCTCCTGCTGGATACCTACGATGTCGCCTCGGGCCTTGAAAACGCGATCACGATTGGCAAGGAGACGGCTGGCTCCGGCCACGAGCTGACGTCGGTGCGGCTGGACAGCGGCGACCTCGCGAGCGACGCGAAGTTGTGCCGGCACCGGCTGGACGAAGAGGGCATGCGCGACGTGAAGGTGCTGGTGAGCGGCGACATGGACGAGTTCCGCATCAAGGAATTGCTGGCAAGCGGTGCTCCAATCGACGGCTTCGGCGTTGGCGGCAACCTCGGCGTTGGCCTCGGCACGATCGAGAGCGGCACGGTTGGCGGCGTGATCGGCGCGGTCTACAAGCTGGCCTGGTACGGCGGTGACGGTGATGAATCGGCGTCCGCCCGGATCAAGCTCGCCGGCGGCGGTGGCAAGTCAACCTGGCCTGGCCGGAAGGTGCCCTACCGCGTGGGAGACTTCGATCACGACGTCATCGCGCTGGAGGACGAGCCCGCTCCGGCCAACAGCCGCCCGCTGATGGAGACGGTGATCCGCGATGGGCATCTGGTGAAGGACGCGCCGTCCATCAAGGAGGCGCGCGACCGGGCGTTGGCGTCGCTCGCCGCCCTCCCCGCGTCGCTCCGGGAGCTTGCCGTGCGGGAACCCTACCCTGTCAGGATGAGCGACGGCGTGCGGGAGCTTCGGGAGGCGACCATCGCCGGTATTGGGGCCGGGAAATAGTCCCGGCGCCAATTCTTTCCGAGTCGTTTCACCTTCAGGCCAGCTAGCCGTTCACCGCCAGACTGATGAACGACGCGACATCGCCCTGGAGCTCGGCGAGCGCGTTCTTCTCCACGTAGACCATGTGACCGACCGGGAACTCCTCGAGTGTCAGCCGCTCGTGGGCGGACGGGTCAAGGCCCATGTGGTTCAGCGTGTAGATGGTGGCGTAGTACGGCGTCGCCAGGTCGTAGTAGCCGGATGCGACGTAGACACGCATGTAGGGGTTCTTGGCCATGGCCTCGCGCAGGGCGGCGCTGGTGTCGGAGTAGCCGTTCCTGGCGTCTCCCCAGTCCCAGTCGAGCCCGCGGAGGATGTGGTACTCGGTGTCGTTCTCGTACCCAAGTTCCTCGCGGAAGTACTGGTTCAGGGCGGTGGTGAAGGGTGGCCAGATGACGTTGAGGCTCGGGTCGTAGTCGGGGAACTGGGAGACGTCCGACTGGTCACGCCCCTTGTAGCGGGAGTCGATCCGGCCGACGGACTCACGGCTGGACCGGAGCAGTTCCTTGCAGAACGAGTGGATTTCGATCCGGAGGTTGGCCAGATCGAGGTATTCGCGGGTGAGGCCGGTGTACTTCTCCAGCCCGTCGAGCACTTCCTCCCGGCGCTTCGGGTCGAGGCGGTCGCCCAGCGAGAGCGCCTGGACGTAGACCGATTCGACCCACTCCTCGACCTCGTCGAGAAACGCGCGAACGCCCATCTTCCTGTACTTCTTGGCGACCTTGTCGTGATACCAGGCGGTGGCGGCGTAGGTTGGCAGAAACAGCTGATACGGCAGGTCGTTGCCGAGGGTGAAGCGAGCGGTTTGCATGTTGAGGATGCTGGAAATAAGGATGATGCCGTTGAAGATGATGCCCTTGTCGGCCAGGTAGCCGGCCAGGCCCGCCGAGCGGAAGGTGCCGTAACTCTCACCCGCGAGGAAGAGCGGGGAGGTCCAGCGCTGGAACCTGGAGAGGTAGAGGCGGATGAACTCACCGATGCATTCGAGATCACCCTTCACCCCCTTGATCTTCTTGGCGAACTCGTCGCTGGTGGCGCGGCTGTAGCCGGTGTCGACCGGGTCGATGAAGACCATGTCGGTGGACGGCAGCCAGGAGAAATCGTTGTCGATGACCGTGTAGGGCGGGCGAGGCATGCCACCGTCGTCAAGCATCTCGACGCGGCGGGGTGCGAGACCACCCATGTGCAACCAGACCGAGGCCGATCCCGGACCACCGTTGAAGGTAAACGTGAGCGGGCGTCGAGCGCCGTCCTCCGGGTCGTCCAGCGTGTAGGCGGTGAAGTAGAGGTTCGCCTCGGTTTCGCCCTTGTCGTTGCGGATCGGCAACTGCCCAGCCGTGGTGGTGTAGGAGTAGTCCTTGCCACCAATCTTGACTGTGTGGTTCCGGACGATTGGTTCGGGCAAGGGCGTTTCCGGAGTGGCCGCTGGCTCGGTCTTGGCCGGGGTTTCCTTGTCGGTCATGCGTTTCTCCTGGTTGGCGACGTCGGGTTCCGGAGAACCCACCTTCACGGGTAACGTACTCGTGAAATGGCGGAATTGACAACAGCCCACTCCTGGTCGGAGTGGGCTGTCGGGTTCCGGGGGATCAGGCTTCGAGCAGGCGCTCGGCGCGTTCGCGGAGTGTCGCTTCGATCGTGCCCTTGAATGGAAGCGCGGCGAACGGGTAATCGCCGTTGATTTGCACATCGGAATCGGTAACCGCGAGCGAGCCACTGATCTTGAAGCCCATTGCCCGGAAGGAGAAGGTACCGCCGTTGTCGTTCCAGTTCTCCTGGAGGTCGGAGATCCGGTCGCCGTACTGCTCCTTCGCCTTGACGAGGATCGTCTTGATGCGTTCGAGTGCTTCCTGCTTGCCTAACTGATGCGGGACGGTGACGGTGCTCTTCGGCACGGGGAGTCTCCTGCCTGGTTCGATGGCCGATCCAGCCGGACCGGACGATGAAGGATACCCCAGGCTATTCGATGCGTTCCGGCGCACCAACGGCCAGGGGCACACCGGCGGTGGGGCTCGATGGCTGGGCGGTTTCGCTGCGTGGCATGCGGCCCGCGAGATACGCGGCGCGGCCCGCCTCGGTGCCGAGCCGCATGGCGGTCGCCATCCGGACCGGATCGGTGGCGCGCGCGACGGCGGTGTTGACGAGCACGGCCGAGGCGCCGAGCTCCATGGCGAGCGCGGCGTCGGAGGCGGTGCCGATGCCGGCATCGACCACGACCGGCACGGTGACGGCATCGACGATACGCTTGATGCTGACCCAGTCCTGCACGCCCTGGCCCGAGCCGATTGGCGAGGCGAGCGGCATCACGGTCGCGGCTCCGGCTTCCTCCAGGCGAATGGCGGCGACGAGGTCCGGGCTGGTGTACGGCAGGACCACGAAGCCCTCCTCGACCAGGATTCTGGTGGCCTCGATGGTGCCAGCGACATCCGGCCAGAGCGTGGCCCGGTCGCCGATGACTTCCAGCTTGATCCAGTTGGTTCCAGTCGCGGCGCGGGCGAGCCGGGCCATCTTGACGGCGTCTTTCACGGTGTAGGCGCCGGCCGTGTTCGGCAACAGGCGGTACCGGGAGAGGTCCAGGCTGTCGAGGATGCCTGGTTCGCCGTTCGATGATCCATCAAGGTCCATGAAGCGAATGGCGACCGTGACCATCTCGGTGCCAGACGCATCGAGTGAGGAGACCATGCTTTCGGCGGACGAGTACTTTCCGGTGCCGAGGAACAAACGCGACGAGAACCGGACACCGGCGATGTTCAGGGTGTCTTCCGCGTCGTGGTCACCGCCAGAAACGGCTCGAACAATATCCACTTCGTCTCCTTCTCCCAGTTGCCAGGATTCCCATTGCGAACGCTGGACGATTTCTCCGTTGACGGCGACGACGACCGACTTCTCGGCCTCGACCCGGCCCCGGACGAGGTCGGCGATGGTATTCACGCCCGGATCGGCGTCGTGCGGCTTTCCGTTCAGGGTGAGGTTCATGGCTACTTTTCCTTTCGCCGAGCGGGCAGGAGCGGAGCCAGCACGACTCGCGGCATGCCCGCGACGGCCTCGATGGTCTCGATGAGACGGCTGGCGGCGTATCCGGGATCTTCATGATCGGCGACGGCGGACTGGACCACGACGCCGGAGCAGCCCGTGGCGAGGACCTCGGCGACGTTGGCATGGGTGATGCCACCAATGGCGAGGACCGGAATGGTGAGCTGGTCAACGATGGCGGCGAGGGCATCGAGCCCGCGAGGCGGTTCGCCAGGATGCGATGGCGTGGTGAACACATGACCGAAGGTGACGTAGTCCGCGCCGATCGCCTCGGCCTCCACGGCCTCATCGTAGGAATGCACCGAGAGTCCGACACGCTCGAACCGGGCGAATGGTGGCGTGCCTTCCAGCCAGGAGGCTGGCAGATGCAGCCACGGCATGCCGAAGGTTCCGGCTTCCTTTGGCTGGCCGTTGATGACGGTCCGTTCGCGATCCAGCGCGTCGAGCGCCTTCAGCCGCTGGATGGTCGCCGTCACCGACGGTCCCTCGTCGCGCAACTGGACGGAATCGACGCCGGCCGCGAGGACGGCGGTGATGATGGGAATGGATCGCTCGAGCGGCCTGAGCCGTCCGGCGAGCACCTGGAGATGGAAGCCATTGGAGGTCATGTGCGCCTGCCTTCGTGAAGCAACAACAAACGCGCCCCTGGGAGGAAGCGCGGTGTACGAGTGCCGTTGGCAGGTCTCTCGCCGCGCCTTCCTCCGCCGGTGTGATCCGGTTCAGGTTCCAAGGGTGTAATCTCAGCCCGTTCCCGGGCACCCCTGGCGCGATATGTTGAGCAAATCCTACCAGAGCTGGGATGGTGGCGGGGAGTCAGGCCGCCGATCGAGTCCCCCGGGGTGCTGGTTCCCGGCACTGGTGTGTCACAGTTTTCTTGGACAGTGGAAGACGGGGAATTGTGGTCGAGGAGGTGACGAGATGGGGCGACGCGGTCGGTACAGTGAATCGTTCATGCGGGAAGCGGTGGCGATGGTCACCGACG
>JAEWEG010000091.1 GCA_023389575.1 Chloroflexota bacterium
CGTCGGTGACCATCGCCACCGCTTCCCGCATGAACGATTCACTGTACCGACCGCGTCGCCCCATCTCGTCACCTCCTCGACCACAATTCCCCGTCTTCCACTGTCCAAGAAAACTGTGACACACCAGGCAAACTCACCCCTTGAAGCTGCATTAATGGATTACTGGATTAATGTCGTCGAAAAAACACGTCCCGGAAAAACGCCGCCCACGCCACCAGCGCGACCTTTCCGCCCTCTCTTGCGTTACCGGGAGTAGGCGCGAAGATCGAGCCAGCACCGGCACACGACGAGGATCGGCACAGGTGGCTGTTTTGCGACTTCCACAATCAATGCGGGGACACGTGGACAGCGACGAACGCACCGAAGACCACGACGCGGCGGAACAGGCGTGGATCGACGCCTCCCGGCACGACCCCCGCGCCTTCGCCCCGCTCTACGAGCGATACGCCCCCGCCATCTACCGCTTCTGCTACCGCAAGGTCGGCGATACCGAGCAGGCCAACGACCTTACCGCCCAGGTCTTCGTCAAGGCCATCGAACGAATCCACCGCTACTCGCCACGCAAAAACGCCACCTTCCGCTCCTGGCTCTTCACCATCGCCCGCAACACCATCACCGACGGCTGGCGACGCCACCGCCCCACCACCGATATCGAACCCGTGGCCGGCATCCTGGTCGACGGCGACCGCGGCCCGGAGCACCTCGCCATCGAGCGCGAAGGCAACGTCGCCGTGAACCGCCTCCTGGAGGAACTGCCGAAGAACCAGCGCGCGGTGGTCGAGCTTCGCCTGGCGGGCCTCTCCACCCGGGAAATCCAGTCCACGCTCTCCATGTCCGAATCCGCCGTCAAGTCATCCCAGCATCGTGCCTATCGTCGCTTGCGCGAGCTTGTGTCGCTGGCTGAAGGAGCCGCCTCGTGAGCACCAACACCCCACACGATCCCAACCACAACGATCTCCCGCCAGGCAGCGGGGCCGACGCCCGGGAATCCGGCGCCGACGCCCTCGACGACCTGCTGAACGAGATCACCCAGGGACCCCGGCACACGACCGCCCGGCATGGCAAACGCCATCACCAGCCAAAGGGTCGTTCCCAACCGCGCGACGAGCAGGACACCCTGTCCGCGTTCGCCCGCGCATTCCACCAGCGAGTCGAGCGATCAGAGGCGGCCGATTCCGGCGGCGCGGCGCTCGACCCCACCCTTTGGGAGCAGATCATGGCACGCACATCACCCGCCCAACCGGCCGCGGCAACCGCCGCCGGCCACTCCGGCATAAGCGGATCGATCCCTTCATCCAGAAGCCGTTCCGCCGCCTCACCCCCGCGAATCCGTCCGCCACGTCTGTACGGGCAAATGCTGGCGAACGCCACCCTCGCCCTGATCGTCGTGTTGACCGCATTCGGCGCCTGGACGGTCTACGACAGGGTGCTCGCCCCGCCCCCTGTCACTCCCGAAAGCACCGTACCAGGCGTTGCGATGCAACCCGCCACCCCCGAAGCGACCGAATCCGACACGCAAATCGATGCTCCACCGGTGATCACGACCCCGGAGCCTGCCTTCGCCTGCGACTTCACGCGGGACATGCCGATCTTCCAGCAGGTCGACGAATCACCCATCGACGGCACGGCCCTGTTGGTCACCACCACCGGTGAACTCGTCCTCTCCTGCCCGGAAGAACCCGAACCCATCGTCCTCGCCACCAATGTCGGCCAGGCCTCGCCCGCCCAATGGCCGGGCATCGTCTACACCGCCTCCCCTTACGACGAAGGCGAAATGCCCGATGTGGTGTACGTAAACGCCTTCATTGGCGAAACGGTTGAGGTCGGCGTCTACATGAGCGAAAGCTCCACCGGCACCAATCCCGAGGGCAGCCCCTGGCATCTCGCGCCGGCGGTCGACGACACGAGCGCGTGGGCCATCACCGACCTTCGGACAATGGAGAACCGGCTCCTGTCCAGCTTCACCGAAGCGCCTGAGTCCTTCCCGCCAGGCACCGCAATGATCACCTCGGCCAGCGGCGACACCGTCGTTGTGGGCATCAGGACCGAGAATGGAATCGGTGGCGAAGGCTACCTGTTCGATGCCGAGGGTCTGCCCGGAACCCTGCTCGTCATCGCCGGTTCGCTCGACAACGCACACTGGATCGACGTACCCGAAGACTTGGCGAGCACCCGGCACATGGAACTCTCGCCGGACGGCCAGTTCCTCGCGCTCAAGAGCAACGATGGGCAGGCCTCGTTCGATGGCACCATCACCTACACCATCATCCGCGTCAGCGACGGAGTCGAAGTGGCCCGGTCCGAGGGTATCGAGGACTTCAGCTCGGAGATGCGCTGGGTCCAGGATGGCGTGGCGCTCGCCTACACCAACACGAACTCGCTCATGCTGCTCACCACGGACGGGTCCGAATCGCCCCTCACGCTGCTCGAAAGCCCGTACCCACTCTCCAATCTCTACACCACCTACGACTCTGACGTGATCCTGGCCAGGCAACAGCAACCCGAGGAAGTCGCCACCGAAACGCCGGAACTCGTTCAGCCGCTCACCTACTCCGTCAACACCGTGACTGGCGAATCGATCGAGATCCTCGGAGCCGACGCCAGCATCAACATGTCGCCCTACGAGCAGGTCTCCAGGTTCATGGTGATGGTGGACGATTACGTGCGAGACGGCGAACCCCATACCTATCGCGTCATCGACCCGGTCACCGGCGAACAAACTGGAGAAATCGCGGATGTCGTCTTACCCATCGGCCAGGGTGGGTATCCGAGCCTCGGACGGTTCTCGATCGCCAGCACAGCCGACGGCTCCACGGAAGTCCTCGGCTTCTCGCCAGCCACACTCTGGCTGATGACGATGGACGGCGACTCGCCGGTCGTCCGCCAGATCGCCTCACCCCCAGGCCGGGAAGACGCCACCCAGGGCATGGTGAACCTCTTCCTCTCGCCTGATGGCTGGACACTCTCGCTCACGGTTGACGGCGACGAGTCTCGCACCCGCTGGCTCCTGCCGCTCGATGCCGAACCCGATTCGTGGGTCGAGGTGCCGAGCACCGTACCTGGCAGCGATCCGGGCTACATCTTCTTCGTGAAGGGAACCGGGGCCCAGGGATAGCGAATGACGGTGACCGAGACAGGTCACAAACACCAACCGGGGCGGGTGGATCAGCTGATCCACCCGCCCAGGTACTCCCTCATACGCTCATACCGTTGCTGATATCGTACGCGATCCGGGTAGGCGGAAGCACAACGAACTGGTAGCGGTCGAGCTTGTCTCGACCCGGCATTGGCGCGAAAACGTCACGCCAGACGGACGCTTCCGGGACCACCGCTGCCTGGCGGAGATGAACTCCGCCGCTACCAGGAATGCTGCGCTTTCACACGGATGCCGGACCATACGGTCAAACCGTCGCGGGTTTGAGGAGTTCTGAGATGACGCATATGCCGGGGAACCACCCTACCATTCGAACTCACGCATCGGAGACCGGTCCCTGGTCAGATCAAGATCGTCGATCTTGGGAATACTGAGCAAGTGCTGAATGAAGTCCGGCTTTTCCCCTGTGAGTTTCAGATAGTCATCCTTGGAAAGCACAACGACTTCCTCGTCACCCCGGGCCACGAACTGGGGACCTTCCTCCATAGCCATGGTGAAGACTTCGTCCAGCTTGCTTGTCGCTTCCTCGAGTTGCCAGACCATGGGCCACCTCCTGGCTGGATACAGTCAAAGTGTATCGCTCATGGTCACCAGAAGAATGCATTGACGCCTTTACCCACATGCGCGACGGCGCACTGTCCCAAACGCCAACCAGGGGATGAATCAGTTGATCCATCCCCTGGCCGCTTCCGTGGAGACTGCGTCAACAGGCGAACAATGTACGGGCGGACCTGCCGCGATTGGGCGCGAAACAGTCCATTCGATGAGCGAGCGGCTGTCGTCCGCCCTTCCCGTTGGAGCAAGCCCTCACACGATCAAAATGTCAATCGGCTCAGTGCTCGTGGCCGTCGTGGTCATGATCGTGGTTGATATCGTGGATATCGAAGACCTTGGTCCACACGGTGCCGTCATCGTTCGAGGTCACGCTCACCGTCCCGGTCGCGCCGAGATACCGGCCAGAGCCACCGACGATCGTCGTCATCGACTCCTGTCCGGCCGGAAGCTGGACGCCCTGGATCTCCAGCGTGCTGCCATCGGCGAACACAACCGTCTCCATGCAATGATTGGTCCAGTTCGCGTCCAGCGCCAGGCACGATCCCTGGGTCACCGCGCCGGTATCGGTCTCGTTCGCCTCGTCATACAGCGGGTCCGGACCCCACACCGTGATATCGCCCGCGCTCGGACCTTCCTCGCCCACGTCCACGATCGTCACGTTGAGCGCCCGCTCCACCAGCGTGAACATCTCGCTGGAATCGTCCTCCGCCACCGGAGTCGCTTCCTGGGCGGTGGCCTGCATCGCCCCGAACATCATCGAAACGCCGAGCAGTGCGATACCAATCTTTCCTGATGCGCGCATGTTGGTTCCCCTTGTCTTGAGTAAACGTTCCGTCATTTCGTGTGTAAAAGCATCAACCCCGCAGGATCGGCAAATCCGCCAGCACCACCGTCGCGTTGATCACCAGCGGGTTGCCATCGGTGTACTCGGTCAAATACTCGGCCGCCCAGTCCGCCGCCGCGGCGGTCGATTCCGTCGCCGACTCCTCGGAGGCGAACAGGCTCACCGCCGTGAATCCACCTTCCGAGGGGAACCACAGGTACCCCTGGAAGCCCGGCAAACCCTGCACGATCGGCAGGAAATCCGACTTCGCCAGCGCCGCGAAATCGTGTGGATCGGTGCCTGGCTTGCTGGTATGAATCCGCACCGCCACGTATCCGCCTGGAACCTCGCCATCCACCACCGGGGTGGCGCCGCTGGCCACGGGCGCGCCCGCGATCAGCACGTCGCCCTCGGCCGACACCGGTGTCTCCACCGCGAACTTCGGGTCCAGCCCACCAACGAACGCCTGCGCGGCCTCGTTGAACCCCACGATCTGGTCGGCCTCTTCCACCGCCACCACCGAGAGACTCTGACCGCCCTCGTCGATCACGTCACCCAGCAGGTACCCCGCATAGCCCGGAAGCGCCTGCACGGTGGGCAGGAAATCGGTCCGGACGATCTCGTTGACCTCCGCGCGCAGATCGGCATCCGCCAGTTCCCGCACCCGCAGGCTGGCATAGCCAACCGGAACCACATCGGCCACCGGCGTGGCCTCGGCGCCTGGCGTTCCATCCTGCGCCAAGGCTCCGGCGAACCGCCCAACCGCGAAGCCGCCCACCCCAACCATGGCGGCTGCCTGCGTTATTTGCCTTCGCGAAACCGTCCCCATCCTGGTGTCCTCCACCCCAACTTCACGCGCACTGGCCCACCGGTTCCACAACCACTGCCGCCAGCATTTGCCTCGTATCGTGACCCGCACCCATCATCATCCCGGACACCAACAAACGCAATGCCGAACAGGTCATCCGCTAGTCCTGTGCTCTCAACCGGAGGGCTACCAGCCGCGCCACCTGGGGCCCAACATCCACCACTCTCATACCGTCAGCCGAGCGAAGCGAGGGATGACAGGGAATCACCACATATCAATACCGAGTCCGTAGCCCTACACTCAGAACATAGATTGCTGAATATCGACGCCTACCCCCACCCTGAAATATCCCCACTGGAGCGAATCATGCTGAAGATCCTGCTCACCACCTTCGACTGCGCCGATGCCACCACCCTGCCCACGTTCTGGGCGGCCGTGCTCGGCTACGAGATCAGCTTCCAGAGCGACTCGTGGGTCATGCTCCGCGACCCGGAGGGTTCGGGCGTCGGTCTCGGGTTCCAGCCGGTGCCGGAAGGCAAGGTTGTCAAGAACCGCGTCCACCTCGACCTGCTGGTGACGGACGAGCCGATGGAGCAGCGACGACAGGCGCTGGAAGCGCTCGGCGCCACCACCCAGCGGTTCGTCGACAACGGCGAGGCCGGCCAGCACTACATCATGCAGGACCCAGAGGGGAACGAGTTCTGCCTAGTGCCCGGCCCCGGCAGCGACAATGCGTCCTGAGGCGGCCTCCCGCCTGATCGCGCCAGCACGAGCGCTGGCCCGCACCGCGGTCTTCTTCGCCCGGGTGCTGCCCATGGTGCCGTCACGGCCGATCGAGTGGATCACGCCCCAGCCGGTCATCGAACGCGTTCGCTATCCCACCACGGCCGGTCACGCCGAAGGGCATCTCTATCGCCCTCCCGGCCCGGGTCCGCATCCCGCGATGGTCGTCTGCCTCGGCGTGGTCCCGTTCGAGGTCAATCATCCCCAGGTGCCGCGTCTCGGAGACGCCCTTGCCCGGTCCGGGTTCGCGGCCCTGCTGTACTGGTCGCCGTCCATGCGCGACCAGCGACTGGACCCCGATGACACCCGGAACATCGCCCTCGCCTACGACTGGCTGGTGTCGCGGCCGACCATCGACGCCAGCCGAAGCGGCCTGCTCGGAACCTGCGTAGGAGGGTCGTTCGCCATGCTGGCCGCCGCGTATGCATCCATCCGTGACCGGGTGTCGTTCGTCGTGGCCTGGGCGCCCTTCTCCTCGATGTGGACGATGGCCCGAGACATCTCCAGCGCCTCGACCACACCCAACGGAACGCGCCATCCCTGGCGCGTGGACCAACTGACGCGCGCGGTCTTCGTCCGGTCGCTCACCGCCGACCTGGCGCCGCAAGAGGCGGAACGGCTACGAACGATCTGTGCCCAGCGCGAGGAGTTCCGGGACATCCCTGACCTCTCACCCGATGCCAGGGAGATTCACCCTCTCCTCACCGCGCTCGATGTGGTTGATGCGGATGCGGCGTTGAACCGGCTGCCGAATCCACTAAAGCACCGGCTGGACGCGATGTCCCCGATGAACGTGCTGGCCGATATCCAGGCGCCAC
>JAEWEG010000073.1 GCA_023389575.1 Chloroflexota bacterium
CAGGGATATCCTTCCATCATCGGGGTAAGGAACACATAGGCGTGGGACGGATGGAAATAGGTGGTGGCAATCACGGCAACGCGCGGGCGGGACATTGGGCTTTCCAGTTCTGCTAGAGGCAAACGAGTCATGGGTAGCTACGGTGGTCCATCGGCGCTCAATCTCGCACCTCTCACCCGCCGCGACAATAGCCTTCCCCTCGTCTTCGCGCCGCCATCGATTTACCCGGATTTCAAGTGGTTGGGCGTATCGCACAGAGGGAGCGCAGGCCTTTGCGCGATCCGGGATGCGGGGCGCACGATGTGGGGGCTACGACTGTGGCAGCCCCGTCGGGGCCCAGCCTTGCCAGGCCGGAGGATCTCCTGCTCGATGGGTTGGTGACGACCTTTACCCAGGGGTTCGAGGTTGGTGCTCCCGGGCTTCGTCTGGCGCTGGAGGATTTCGTGAACGCGGATTCGACGGTGAGGCATTGGGGCAGATGGGCAGCCGCCACTGACTCTGGTTGGCAAGTCGTGGCGCCTCTTCCATTGCCATGGAAGTTCTGCTGGATGCGACAGCATGGACCCCGCTCGAGCCCCAGAATGAGGCCGAATCGGGGTAATTCCCGACGCAATTCCCAATGACATATCCCAAGAGGTCTGGATTCAGGCGTGGTTCCGGGGATTCCGGGAAAGTGGGTGCCGGATAGAGGACTCGAACCTCCACACCCTTGCGGGCACCAGCTCCTAAGGCTGGCGTGTCTGCCAATTCCACCAATCCGGCGTGGACTGTCTCGCTGTACGGGTTTCGGCGATGTGTTCCGCCCCGGGTCGCGAGATCGACCGAGCGAATCTTACCGCATTGGGGGCCTCGCTGGTTCTGCCTTTAGGCGAAGTGGAGAGAGGTTTCAGGCGGTCGCCGAGCGCTAACACCGGAGTGGAGTCCGATGTGAAGTGTCTGCATTTTGCGATTGGGTGGGAGCTGTCGAAGGGGGCAACCCGGCGCGAGTTCATCCGATGCTGAACCCGCGTCGAGCATGCGAGATCGACCGGAATCATGATACCAAATCAGACCGCATACGTTGCATGCGGCACGATTATCGACTGCGCGAACTGGCACCTCCGGTGTATGGCTCCGCTCGCGAACGCAAAAAAGATCGGCCCGCGTTTGGGGTCGATCTCGTCCAGTTACATGCGATTGTCATGGGTCGCCGTGAAATGGCGTTCTTCGTGGGCCAGGTTGCCTGGCCGTTACCGCACCGGCGGATCGAGAGCAGTCATGAGGTGCCCCTCCTGATCAAGCTTACGATAGGCTTTCACCTTATAGGACAGAACGTTCACTGTCAATCGCCCACTTGACGCTTACGAGCCGGGTCCGTGGGGGCGGTTGCCGGAGGGGGTGTCTCCCAATGAGAATGCGGAGACGATGACGGACCGTGGCCGGATCGGGCCGCGCCACTCAGGAAGGACTCGTTCCCATGTCGAACATACGCGCCAGTGGCGAGGTAGCGACCTATCTTCGCCTGGAGGCCATCGAGCACCTGCGGCGGCTGCTCCGGCTCGATACCCGGACCCCACCAGGAAACGAGCGCATCGCGGCGGACTACATCGCCAGTGTGCTGGAGGCGGAAGGAATTCCGTATGAGATCGTCGAATCCGCGCCGGGGCGGGCGACGATCGTTGGGCGGTTGCGGGCGGAGGATCCGAGCGGGCGTCCGGTGATGATGATGGGTCACACGGACGTCGTGACCGTGGAGCCGGAGAAGTGGGAGCACGATCCGTTCCTGGGCGACATCATCGACGGGTATGTATATGGCCGTGGCGCGCTGGACATGAAGGGTCAGGTCGCGGCCCAGTTGGCGGTGTTCGTGGCCCTCAAGCGGGCCGGTTTGCAGCTCACGCGTGATGTCATCTTCTGCGCCTTCGCGGACGAGGAAGAAGGCGGCGTGTACGGCGCGGAGTGGGTGTGGAACAACCGGCGAGACTTGATCGACGCCGAGTTCGCCATCAACGAAGGTGGCGGTACACCGATCGATATCGGCGGCTCGCTCTTCTTTCCGTGCCAGATCGCCGAGAAAGGAAGCGCTCGCCTGAAGCTCACCGCCCGCGGAAATCCTGGGCATGCCTCGGTGCCGCTGCCGGATACCGCGTTCCGCAACCTGGGGATCGCCCTGGAGCGCCTGCACGCCTGGGAGCCGCCAACGGTCATCGTGCCGGCCGTGCGCGCCATGCTGGAAGGCATCGGCGAGGGACTCGGGGGCGAGGCCAGCGCGCTGGTGGTCGAGGCGCTGTCGTCCGATCCGCCTTCATGGGAACCGATTTCGAGGCTTCCCGTGAGCGAGGAGCAGATGCTGTCGTTCTGGGCCATCACCCGGAACACGGTGGCGCCGACCATGATTCACGGTGGTTCGCGAATCAACGTGATTCCGTCGGAGCTGGTCGTCGACATCGACGGCCGGACCTTGCCCGGCGAGGACCCGGAGGCGTTCCGCGCGGCGGTGCAGGAGGCGGTGGGCGACGCGGCGACGATCGACCTGGTGATACCGGCCACTGGCACCTCGGCCGATCCGGAGTCGCCATTCTTCGACGCGATCGCGCGGACGATGGCCGATATCGAGCCGGATGAGAAGGTGATTCCGTCGATCAGCAGCGGTGGAACCGACGCGCCGCTGATTCCGGGTGTGAAGGTGTATGGGTTCTTCCCGTTCCCGGCCACGGAGCGAATCGCCCTGTACGAGCCGCTGGTGCATGGCCACAACGAACGCATCCATGTGGATGACCTGGAGTATGCGACGATATTCATCCATGACCTGATCGCCAGCTTCGCCACCTCGTGGGGCGCGGCCAATCGGGCCGGAGCGGCCATCTCCGCTTTCCGGTGAACGCCAACCAGGGAGAACCTTCGCATGACCGACTATCGCGCGACCGACGAGCTTTCCGAGTCGCTTGGGGATGCCGCCGTCGAATACCTGAAAGCGCTGGTGCGGATGGATACGACATCGCCGCCGGGGAACGAACGCCTGGCGACCGACTACATGCGCGGGATCCTCGCGGCCGATGGGATCGAGGCCACGGTCGTCGAATCAGCCCCGACCCGGGCCAACCTGGTGGCGCGACTGAAGGCCCAGAATCCCGCGGGGCGGCCGGTGATGCTGATGGGGCATACCGACGTGGTGTCGGTGGAGCGCGACAAGTGGGAGCACGACCCGTTTGGCGCGGAGATCATCGATGGATACATGTGGGGTCGCGGCACGCTGGACATGAAGAACCAGGTGGCGGGACAACTCGCGGCGTTCGTGGCGCTGAAGCGGGCGAACCTGCCCCTGACCCGCGACGTGATCTTCGCGGCGTTCGCCGACGAGGAAGTCTCGGGCGAGCTAGGCGCGGGGTGGGTGTACGCGAACCATCGTGACCTGATCGACGCGGAGTTTGCCCTGAACGAGGGCGGTGGCGGCCTGGTGGAACTCGGCGGTGGCCAGTTCTTCACCTGTGGCACGGGCGAGAAGGGGCAGTCGATCCTCCAGGTGACGTTCCGGGGCAAGCCGGGTCATGCCTCGACGCCGATACCCGACATGGCGATGGAGAAGCTGGGCATCGCGCTGGAGCGGTTGCGGGCATGGGAACCTGATCTCACCATCACGGAGCCGGTGCGGGCGATGCTGCGGGGGATCGGCGAGGTACTGGGTGGCGAGACCGGCCAGGCCATCGACCGGCTGCTGGCGCTGCACTCCCCGGAGTGGTCCGATTTCGAGGCGCTGCCGCTCAGCGAGAACGACCTCCGGCGGATGTACGCCATCACCCATCACACGGCGGTGCCAACCCTGGTCGAAGCCGGGAACCGGATCAACGTGATCCCCTCCGAGGTCACGCTCGGCATCGACTGCCGCCTGGTGCCGGGCACCACGCCGGAGGAGTGGCGACGGATGATCCAGGATGTGATTGGCGAGGTTGGCGAGGTGGAACTTGTGAACCGCAACGCCGGGGTGTCCTCCGATCCCAACTCGCCGTTCTTCGACGCGCTTCGTGAGACCCTGACGGATCTCGTTCCCGACGCCAACCTGATTCCGACCCTGATTGGAGGTCGGACCGATGCCGCCTGGTTCCCGGATATCAAGGTGTACGGGTTCTTCCCGAAGCTGCCTGTCGATCGGGGCGGAGCGTACGAGGGAACGGTGCATGGGCACAACGAGCGGATTCATGTGGACGACGTACGGTTCGGCGCGCGTTTCGCCTACGACCTGATCGCGAGATTCGCGTCATCATAGGCCGGGTCTCGACGGTTCAGGCGGGTCGGCGGAAGGTGGCCATGGTGACCCCGGAGTCGTAGGCGTCGACGGACACCCGTGCGAAGCGGTCGATCTGATACGAGGAGTCGCCGAAGAGCGGGGTGCCGCTTCCGAAGACGACGGGATTGATCTTCAGGACCAGTTCGTCGATCTCGTCACGAATCTCGGCCGCGAGCTCGCCTCCGCCACAGAGCCAGATGCAGGTTCCGTCAGGCTCGGCCTTGAGCGCGCGGACGGTTTCCAGCGGGTTGTCTCGGACGAGACGGATATCGTCCGGGACGGTTCGCTCGTGGCGGGAGAAGACGTATTGCCGCAGGTGGGAGTAGGGCGAGTCCGCGCCGTCGGTCAACCCGACGGCGTAGGTGTTCCAACCCATCAGGACCGTGTCGAAGCGCTCCCCGCTGGGCGAGACCCCGACCATGTCGTGAACGTGCGCGGGGAGGGTATCCGGGTATTTCGAGATGATGGCGGCCATGTGGTCTCCCTCGAACAGGAAGCCATCGAATTCGCCATTCGGGCCGGCGATGAATCCATCGAGCGATACGGCCACATAGTAGGTGAGCGTTCTCATG
>JAEWEG010000080.1 GCA_023389575.1 Chloroflexota bacterium
CTGCGTATAATCCGAACGCCCCTGGGGACGTAGCTCAGCTGGGAGAGCGCTACAATCGCACTGTAGAGGTCGGGGGTTCGAATCCCCCCGTCTCCACCAGAAGGCAGGAAACCCTCGCGAACGCGAGGGTTTCCTTTTGCCCGGAACCCATCCCATGGCGCATCACGGAAAGCCGTGCCGAACGCCTGCGGTGACTCCCCTCGCCTGCCAGCCAACGCTCACCAAGCATCAGGACGCGGTACGATGGACACCTTGTCCCGTGCTCGCTATGATGCCAGTATCTACTCAGCATCTGAGTACACGTGCGGCAAACACAAAATTTGCCTATTACTTGGGAGGGTGTTCATGGTGCGTGGTTGGCAGAGGATGGTAATGAACTCGTTCGTGCTGTTCGCGCTGGTGATTGGAAACCTCGGAGTGCTGCCTGCCGGAGGCGCCGTCGTCCCGATCGCCTGCGATCCTGCCGCCAGCAGCGCCGCGGCGACCTCGGCGCCTGCCACCCCAATCGCTGCGGTCGAGGCCGTGTTTCCGGAAGCGGGTGGCGAACTGCGCGTCTTCGCGGCTGCCTCCCTGGTCGACGCGTTCAATGAAGTCGGCGCCGATATCCAGGAAGCGAATCCCAACCTCAACATCACCTTCGAAACCGCCGGATCCCAGACGCTCGTGACCCAGCTTCAGGAAGGCGCAGAAGCCGACGTGCTGGCCACCGCCAACAACTCCACCATGGCGACCGCCGTCGAGTCCGGCCTGATCGAAGGCGATCCCCAGATCTTCACGGGCAACCGGCTCGTCATCGTCACGCCGGAAGGCAACCCCGCAGGTATCCAGTCAGTCGACGATCTGGCCGGTGAAGACATCAACCTCGTGGTCGCCGCTCCGGAAGTCCCGGTCGGTAACTACTCGCGCAACGTCCTCTGCGCGTACAGCACCACCGCCGAGGCTCCCGAGGGCTTCATCGATGCTGTCAACGGCAACGTCGTTTCCGAGGAACTCGATGTCCGGAGCGTCCTCGCCAAGGTCCAGATCGGGGAAGCCGACGCCGGGATCGTCTACGCCAGCGACGCCGTCTCCGCCAATCTCGCCGGAACGCCCGTTACGGTCCTGGAGTTTCCGGACTCCCTGAACGTCACCGCCGCCTATCCCATCGCCCCGGTCGCTGGAGGAAACGTGGAGATGGCGAGCGCCTTCATCGCCTATGTGCTGAGCGAACCAGGACAGGCAACACTCGAAAGGTACGGCTTCGTGTACCCGTGAACCGATACGGGGCAAGTCTCCGCCTCGCGAGAAAGGTCCCGCCCTCATGCGGATCGTCTCCTGGAACTGCAACGGTGCCCTGGCCCGCAAACTCCCCGCGCTCGCCCGGTTCGACGCCGACCTGCTCGTCATCCAGGAAGCCTCCCAGCGCGACGTGCTCGCCCTCGACACGCCCCACCCATTGGGTTGGCAAGGGGCATCGCGGGCTCGCCGTCATCGGTCAGAACGGCACTGCCTTTCGCGTCGACCCGTCATGGGAGCCATCGCTGCCCTGGTTCACGCCTGTCCACATGAGCGATCTGCGGTTACTCGCGGTATGGGCCAGCGTCCTCACCACCTCCCGCCGGTACGTCCGCCTCATCCACGAGGCACTCGACCTCTACGGCGACTTTCTTGACCATCCGCGCGCCATCGTCATCGGCGATCTCAACAGCAACACCGTCTTCGACGGAAAGCACCGAGGGCTCTCGCATACCGACCTCGTGAACCGCCTCTCAACCGCGGGATTCACCAGCGTCTGGCACCATCAACACAACGAGTCGCACGGCCAGGAGTCGCGCCCCACGTTCTACATGTACCACCGCCCCGAACGTACCTGGCATCTCGACTACGCCTTCGTCTCCGCCGAGCTCCTTTCCGACGCTTCCCTCACCATTGGCGAACCCGACCCCTGGCTCACGCTGAGCGACCACCTGCCGCTTGTCCTCGATTTCTGACCCTCGCTGTACGCCGCGCGACCGATGCCGGATGATACCCGCGAGAACCACCATCCGTTTTCGAGGAGCAGCCGCATGACCATCATTCCAAAGCTCGACGCCGTATTCGTCCATGTTACGGACATGTCGCGATCCATCGACTGGTACTGCCGCCTGCTCGGCCTGCCGCGTCCCGAAACATCCCACGGGGACATGATCTGCGACCTCCCCGTTCATGGGGACACCGGCATCCTGCTCGACGCATATCCAAAGCCAACACCACCCAGCGGCACCGGCCCTCGCATCATGTTGGACGCCACGGACCTCGATTCCGCCCTCGCGCTTGCCCGAACTCTCGCCTCGTCCGTCACCGATCCCGAGGACATCGGAAGCGCCCTGGCCTTCTACCTCGAGGACCCGGACGCGAACCTCATCTGCATCAAGGTCCCCAAAACATGAAATGACCGGAAGCATTCGCCCCCGGTCATTCCCCTACAATCAGATTGTCGAAACCCGTCGCTCAGTCGCCCGCGGGTTGCGGTCGTAGCTGACCCAACCCCGGCGGGTCCTGGTCCCGCCTGTCCGACCGGTCCGGAATCCGCTGCTCCGCGGGCCGGGCGGCGGCCGCCTGAGCCTGGGCTGATGGCCGCCCGGTGGGAGGGCCAACCAGGTTTGGCTTCGGCCGGGGAATGTCGAACAGCCGCTCCAGTTGCTCGTCGTCAATCGTCTCTTCGCGAATCAGCAGGAGCGCGATCGCTTCCAGCTTGTCGAAATGCTCGGTGATCACCAGCTTCGCCCGGTCGTGAGCATCGTTGATGAGCTTGTGAACCTCCTCGTCGATCTGGAACGCGACCGGATCGCTGTAGTTCCGCTGCTCGCTGATCTCACGGCCAAGGAAGACCATCTCCTCCTTCTTGCCGAACGCCAGCGGCCCCAGCTTGCTCATGCCGAACTCGGTCACCATCCGCCTGGCGATCGCCGTCGCCCGCTCGATGTCGTTGGAGGCCCCTGTCGAGATCTCCTCGAACACCAGTTGCTCGGAAACCTGACCTGCCATGAACACCGCGATATCGTCGAGGAATTGCGCCTTCGTCTTGAACAGCCGGTCCTCGTCGGGAACCGTCCTCGTGTACCCGCCAGCCATGCCGCGGGCCACGATGGAAACCTTTCGCACCGGGTCGGCGTGCGGCAGCATCCGCGCCACCAGTGCGTGCCCCGCCTCGTGGTAGGCCGTCATCAACCGCTCGCGTTCGGAAATCACCCGGCTCTTGCGCTGCGGCCCCGCGATCACCCGATCGATCGCTTCCGTGAGCTCGCTTCGGCCGACCGTCTTCTTATTGCGCCGAGCCGCCAGGATCGCCGCTTCGTTCACCAGGTTTTCCAGGTCGGCGCCGGAGAAGCCGGATGTCTGCCGGGCCAGCGACTCGATGGAGACGTTCTCCTCCATCGGCTTTCCCCGCGTGTGCACCCCAAGGATCGAGCGACGCCCCTGGATGTCCGGCCGGTCCAGCACCACCTGACGGTCGAACCGTCCCGGTCGCAGGAGCGCGGGATCGAGCACGTCCGGCCGGTTTGTCGCGGCGATCACGATCACGTTCACGCTGCTGTCGAAACCGTCCATCTCCACCAGGAACTGGTTGAGGGTCTGCTCTCGCTCGTCATGGCTCCCGCCGAGGCCCGCCCCGCGCTGGCGTCCGACGGCGTCGATTTCATCCACGAACACGATGCAGGGCGCGCTTCGCTTGGCCTGCTCGAACAGGTCGCGCACACGGCTGGCGCCGACGCCCACGAACATCTCGACGAACTCCGAGCCCGAGATGCTGAAGAACGGCACCCCGGCCTCGCCCGCCACCGCCCGCGAAAGCAATGTCTTGCCGGTTCCCGGAGGGCCGACTAGCAACACGCCACGCGGGATCCGCGCGCCGAGCGAAGCGAATTTCTCCGGATATTTCAGGAATTCGACGACCTCGGCCAGCTCTTCCTTGGCCTCGTCCACCCCAGCGACATCAGTGAATGTCACGGTCGGCCGGTTGCTGGAGAAGAGCCTCGCCTTGCTCTTGCCGAACGACATCGCCTGGTTGCTGGAACCCTGGCTCTGGCGCAGCATGAAGATGATGAGCCCGCCAATAAGCAACAGCGGCAGCAGGAAGGTGAGCAGGCCGATCACCAGGCCCCACCGGCTTGCCGCCTCCACCTCGATCGGCACCGCATCGGCCGCTATCCCGGCGCTGCTGAGGACATCGATGATGCTGGTGTCAGGCGGAATCCGCGATTCGGCCATTCCCCGGGCAGGATCGGTGTAGTGAACGCGAACCTCGGTGCTGCCGTCCTTCGCGACCAGCTTCTCGACTTCACCGCTGCGGATATCCGCGACCACCGAGGTGTTGAAATCAACCTGGGCCGGGTCGCTCCTGCTGCTCGCGTATGCGAACCACAGCACACTCAGCGCCACGATGATGAGAAGCCACACAACGCCACTGCGAAGCCATTTGCGATTGGGCATCCGAAATCCTTCGGGAACGAGGGGTGTGCGAATGATGGGAATGACGTCGCGCCCCGGTCAACTTTGCTGGCTCAAGTATACCAATCGGCGGATCGCTTCCAGATAATTGATACTCCCTTTATGTCCAGGCGCTCGGCATTCTCGAACCGGCTCCGTCAGTCTGGCGCGCCGTTGTCCTGTGTGGCATACACGCTCTCGTCGAGCACCGCCACATACGGCAGGTTTCGGTACTTGCCAGCGTAGTCGAGCCCGTACCCGATCACGAACTCGTCTGGAATGTGGAAGCCAACCCGGTCCGCCTGGACGTCGATGGCGTCCGGCTTGTCCTTCTTCAGCAGCGCCACCACCCGGATATCCTTTGGCTGCCGCGCCTTGAGCATCTCCAGCAGGTACTGCAAGGTCAGGCCACTGTCGACGATATCCTCCACCACGATCACGCGGCGTCCTTCAATCTCCTCGTTGAGGTCCTTGAGGATCCGGACCACGCCCGAGGACTTCGTGGCCGCGCCGTAGCTGGAAATCGCCATGAAGTCGATCTCCAGCGGAATCGTCATCGCCTTCATCAGGTCGGCCATGAACGCCACCGCGCCCGTCAGTACGCCGATCATCAGCGGCTGATCCTCGCCGTACTCGGCGTCGAGTTCCGCCGCCATCGCCGCGATCTCCGCCTGCAACTCGGCCTCGCTGATCAGCACGCGAGACACACCCCTGGCCCGCGACTCCTGCTTGTTCCCCTCGTCCGTCACCTGGTCTCCCGTCACGCCATCGCGCATCGTCGTCCGGAATCATCCCCCCAGCGGGATCACGCTGGCCACCCGGCCACCTCGCCGAAGTGTACCCCTCCCCACCTCATCCCCGGCCCCGCGCCAGGCTTCCCAATACCCGCATCCCCAGCGTGGAGACGAGGGACGGGTCCCCATTGACTCCGGGCCACGGCCTCCCCTCGTCCAGGTTTTCCTTATCCTCCCAGGCGCCATACCGCTTCTTCCCTCTTGCGATAGTAGAACAAATGTTCTAATATCGAGAAGTAATCACCTTGGTGTATGTGCCGCTGTTCTGGCGTGGGGCCAGCATACAGCCATTCCAGCCAGACCATGGTGGTATTGCCAATCCGCGAGCATTGGTCCTTAAGGGAGGGAGCCCATGCCTGTCGCCTGTCTTCGCATACCCTGGTTCGCGCTGCGTATCGCGCTCCTCGACCGCCCGCATCTTGATAACCACCCACTGGTTCTCGGTAACCCTCAGGGCGGGCGCCCCGTGGTGCTCGACGCCACCCCCGAAGCTCACGACGCGGGCGTCCGCGTTGGCATGAACCTCCGCGAAGCGCGTGCGCTCTGCCCCAGCCTCGTCGTCCTCACCCCCGATCCGGTCCGCGAATCGGCCATCATCCAGGACATCAGCGACCAGCTCGACCAGATCAGCCCTCTCGTCGAACCGGACGGCACCGAACAAGGCTGCTGGTACATCGACCTCACCGGTCTCGAACGCCACCACGGCTCCTTCCGCAACGCCACCCAGGCCATCCTGGAGTGCGTCAATCCTCTCCTCCAGCCCCGCGCTGGCCTTGCCCCCGCCCGCTTTACCGCACGCGTCGCCGCCGAAGTCGCCAATCCATGGGGGATCAGGGAAGTCTCCCCCAGCGAGACAACGAGCTTCCTGTCACGCGCCCCCATCTCCTGCCTTCCCCTGCCCGCTGATCAGGTCCGCCAGATCGCCCGGCTCGGCATCCCAACCCTCGGCGCCTTCACCGGCATCCCCGCCCGCAAGATCGCCGCCCGCTTCGGTCCCGCCGGACGCCACGCCTGGACCCTCGCCGCTGGGAAGGACACCTCCCCCGTCATCCCCCCGCCTCGCGTCGAATCCGTCCGCGAGGACCTCGTCATGCCCGCGCCCACCGTCAGCCGCGACATGCTCATGGTCGGCCTCCGGCAAATGGTCACCCGCGCCTTCGGCACACCAGCCCTGCGTGACCGCCACGTCCGCCAGGTCACACTCAACGCCATCCTCGAAGGAGACCGCCGCTCCTGGGAACGTCATCTCATCCTCAAGGAACCCTGCGGCCCTCACCGGCTCATCCGTGCACTTGAACTGCGGCTTCAGGACCTCGAACTCGACGGCCCGGTCGAATCCCTCTCCCTTGTCTTCAGCGGTCTCAGCCAGGCCATCGCCCGCCAGTCGGTCTTCGGCTCCATGGGCCCCCGCGCCACTGAACCGCTAACCGCGGCGGTCCATCACCTCAAGCACCGCTACGGAGAGTCCCCCATCTATCGCGTCGTGGAGGTCGAACCATGGTCTCGCATACCGGAAAGAAGACACGCCCTGCTCAGCTACGACCCCTGAACCAGCCCGTGCCGCTCTCCGTCACTCCCAACGACAAGGGACTTCCTCATGAACTCATCATCAATCGCCACTATTACCAGGTCGAACGCATTCAGGACACATGGATCATCGAGGACGAATGGTGGCGCAACCCCATCCAGCGCCAGTACTTCTCCCTGCTCCTCAACGATGGTAGCCGTCGCACCATCTTTCACGATCGCGTCGCCAATGCCTGGTATCTCCAGGACTATTGATCTCCGCAACCACCACGCCGTCTCGCCGCTGACCGCTCTCCCGCGAGGAAATGCCCTCCTCGCGGACCCTCAATACTTGCGTACGTACGCATCATCGACAATATAGCCGTGCACGACAACACTGACGAAGAGAGGACAACCGTACCGCCCACGCCGCGCCCATAACCACCGCGCACCCCATCGCCAGGCACACCATGTATACCGAGCTTCACCTCCATACCGCATACTCCTTCCTCGACGGCGCGTCCCTTCCGGAAGACCTCATCAACCAGGCGGTGTTCCTCGGCTACCGGTCCCTCGCCATCACCGACCACGACGGTCTCCACGGCGCCATGGAGTTCGCCCAACTCGCGCGGACAGCCGGAATCACCCCCATCACCGGCGCCGAAATCACCCTCGCCGACGGGTCCCACCTCACCCTTCTCGTCGAATCGCGCGGTGGGTATGCCAATCTTTGCCGCCTGCTCACAAACCTCCATCATGGCCGCCCTCCGCTCCCCGTCATCCTTGAAGACGACGGCGACCCCATCGGCGATGACGGCTCCGAACTCATCCTCTCCCACCTATCCGATCACGCCGAAGGACTCATCCTCCTCACCGGCTGCCGCAACGGCCAGCTTGCCCGGCTCGTCGATGCCGGGCGCCTCGCCGATGCCCGCCGCGTTCTCGACCAGTACATCGCCTGGTTCGGCCCTCAAAACGTCTTCGTCGAGCTCCAGCAGAACTTCGTCTTCGGCGACACCCCGCGCATCGAACGCCTTGTCAACCTCGCCAACGATCGCGATGTCCGCTACGTCGCCACCGGCAACGTTCACTACCACCACCCAGATCGTCACCACCTTCAGGATGTCATCGTCGCCATCAAGCACCGCTCCACCCTTGATGGCGCCCATCGCGAACGCCGTCCCAACGCCGAGTTCTATCTCCACTCCCCAGAGGAGATGGAAACCATCTTCCAGAACCATCCCGAAGCCATTCGCTCCACCGAGCTGATCGCCGAACGCTGCGCCAGCTTCAATCTCACCACCGATCTCGGCTACGGCTTCCCTGATTACCGGCTCGAAAGCGGCGAATCACAGGACACCATCCTCGCTCGCGCCTGCTGGGACGAATTCGCCCGCAAGTATCCAGAAAGCACACGGGAAGCACGCGACCGCCTTGCCGAAGAACTGCGGCTTATCGCCAAACTCGGTCTGTCCGGCTTCTTCCTCATCTATCGCGACCTGCTCCAGCTCAGCAAGGAAATCGCCGCCGAACTCCGTGGTCCAAACCGCACCGGCTCCCGGAGCTTCCTGCCACCCGGCCGTGGTCGAGGCTCGGCCGTCAGCTCCATTGTCTGCTACCTGATCGGCCTCTCACCGATCGACCCCATCGAGCACAATCTCTACCTTGGCCGGTTCCTCAACGAAGACCTGGGCTCGGTTCCCGACATCGATATCGACTTCCCCCGCGAAATCCGGGAGAAGATGATCGAGCGCGTCTACGAGGTCTACGGCGCCGATCACGCCGCGCTCGTCTGCGCGTTTTCCACCTATCGCCTCCGCAGCGCCGTCCGCGATGTTGGCAAGGTCCTCGGACTCCCGCCCGCCGACCTCGACCGGATCGCCCGGCTCAGCGAGCCTCGTGGCGCCTCCTCGCTCGAACGGGAACTCGACCGCCTCCCGGAGTACGCCTCCCGCAAGAACGCTCCACCCTGGTCGTTCCTCATTGAGATATCCCGCCAGTTGGAGCACTTTCCCCGTCACGTCACCCAGCACGTCGGCGGCATGGTCATCTCCGCCAACCCGCTCAACGAAATCGTCCCCATCCAGCCCGCTTCCATGGATGGACGCTTCATCTGTCAGTGGGACAAGGATTCATGCGAGGATGGACGCTTCATCAAGATCGACTTCCTTGCCCTTGGCATGCTCTCGCTCGTCGAGGAATGCCTCGACACCATCGATGCCCAGGGCAACGAGCCGGTCGACCTCAGTCGCATCGACTTCGAGGATCCCGCCGTGTTCGACATGATCCAGCGTGGAGACACCGTTGGCGTGTTCCAGGTGGAAAGTCGTGCCCAGATCCAGATGATCCGCCGCACCAAACCCCGCAACCTCGAAGATCTCATTGTCCAGGTCGCCATCGTTCGACCCGGCCCCATCGTCGGTGGCGCGGTCACTCCCTTCGTCCAGCGCCGCGAGAATCCCGATTACCAACCTGAATTCGATCACCCCATTCTCGCCGATGTGCTGGACGAAACCCTCGGGGTCATCCTCTATCAGGAACAGGTTGTCCAGGTCGCCGAGGTCCTCGCCGGGTTCCGCCCTGGCCAGGCCGACCAACTCCGCCGCGCCATGACCCGCAAGCGCTCCACCGAGGCCATGCAATCCATGAAAGACGAGTTCATCGCTGGGTGTCTCAACAATCCCTGCGATCCCCCCGTCACCCGCGAAATCGCCGAACGGGTCTTCTTCAAGCTTTCTGGCTTCGCCGAGTACGGCTTTCCCAAGAGCCACGCCGCCGCCTTCGGCCTGCTCGCCTACCAGTCATGCTGGCTGAAACACTACTATCCCGCCGAATTCCTCTGCGCCCTGCTCAACAACCAGCCGATGGGGTTTTACGCTCCCCACGTCCTCATCAACGATGGCAAGCGCTCTGGACTCCGTATCATCCGCCCCGATATCAACCTCAGCCAGTACGACTGCACCATTGAAGGGAAGAAAACGATCCGGATCGGATTTTCCTATGTCAAGGGACTGGCCGAGGATGACGCCCTCCGCCTGATCGAGGACCGCCGCCGCAACGGGGACTACCGTTCCCTCGCCGATCTCGTCCGCCGCGTTCCGCTCCGCGTTGATACCCTGGAAAACCTAATCGCGGCTGGCGCCTGCGACGACTTCGGCCTGCAACGCCGCGAAATGCTGTGGCAAATCGGGCTCTTCATCACCCCCACCCGGTTCGGCGCCCGCAAGGGAAACAAGACCCAGGGCCGCCAGCTCTCGCTGGACCTTCCCACCGCCCAGGATCACGTTGAACTGCCAGCCACCACGTCCTGGGAACGCATGACCGATGAGTACCGCATCCTCGGCCTCACCACCAAGTTCCATCCCCTTATGTTGCTGCGGAACCACTTCCCCAAACACATGATGTCCACGAAGGATCTCGAAAACCTGCCCGATGGCTACCGCATCCAGATTCCCGGCCTCATCGTCTGTCGCCAGCGTCCAGGCACCGCCAAGGGAATCACCTTCCTCCTGCTGGAAGATGAATTCGGATTGGTCAATATCATCGTCTACCCGGATCTCTACGAGCGCCAGCGTCTCGAAGTCCGCTCAACTCCAATGCTGGTCGTGGAAGGCAAGCTTCAACTCGCGAACAACAACGTCAACATCATCGCCGAACGCCTGCTACCTCTGGAGAATCACGGCGCGGTCACGCCACCCGCCCACAATGGCTGGGATATCCCACCCACGGATGACATCGATCTCTCCCGGGTTCAACTCATGCGCATCACCCACATCGAAGACCCACAGCCAACCACGGCCGATATTCGCGCCCTCGCTCCCGATGCCCACAACTACCGGTGAAAACCTCGGCGAACGCAATCTACGGAGCGCCGTCCGCCCGAAACACCGTGGCGCGAGACCGCGCCACCCGCACGGAGACGTCGTCGCCGATCTGGATCTCCCGGGGCGGTCCCTTGGTCTCGATGGTCCTCAGCACCTCATCAATCCGGTTGAGCGAAATCTCCAGACCCGCTGGCGCGTGTCCCCGCAGCCAGGAATGGACCAGCCGGCGACGCAGCGACACCGGCGCGCCCAGCACCACGTCCCTGGTCAGGCACGTCGGATTAGCGAGACTGGCAAGCGCGTCATTCGCCAGGGACTCGAGCAGGTCATCGTCCGCCGCGGCCAGTCCCGCGAACCGCGCCAGGTTGATCGTCGCCCCCGGCGACACGCGCTCCAGCACCGGCAACACCTCATGCCGAATCGCGTTCCTCCGGTACGAGGCATCGGCGTTGCTCTCGTCCTCGATAATCGGCACACCAAGGGTACTGGCGTACGCCCGCACGTCGTCCACGGATTCGGCCAGGAAAGGCCGCCACAACCTCAGGTTCACCGGCTCGATGGCCGCGTCCCACCACGGCACGGACATCTCGCTCATCTCCCGCATCCCACTCGCGCCACGCAGCCCCGCCCCCCGCAACAGGTGCAGCAACACGGTCTCCGCCTGATCCCGCTGGTGATGCGCCAGCGCCACCACATCGTACCCGCCAGACCGGAACTCCCCCGCGAACGCGAGATAACGCTCCCGGCGCAACGCCTCCTCGCGGCCAACCCCCACATGAGACGCCAGCCGTCCGGCATCGATTCGGATCACCTTCACGTCGAGCCCGAGTTGCTTCACAGTCGCCCGAACCTGTTCGGCCTCCTCCGCCGAACCAGCCCGCACGCCGTGATCCACATGCAGCGCGGCCAACTGGAACGGTAACGTCCGCTTCACCGACGCAAGGGCGCCCAGCAGCGCCAGCGAATCAGCCCCGCCCGAGAACCCCACGAGCACGCTGGGCGGAGCCTCGCCTCCCAGCGCCAGCATCGACCTCCGCAGTCGTTGCACCAGTCCAGCCTCACGTCCAGCCAAGCTCATACACCTCCATCACGTACCGCCCTATCGCCCCATTCTCCCCCATCCGCCAATCCAGACGATGTCACTTCAACTCAACACATTCCAGGCATGCAAAAACCCCGGAGTATGTCAGATACTCCGGGGCTTATCCTGCTCGTGGTGCCGACGGGTGGAATCGAACCACCGGCCAAAGGCTTATGAGTCCTTTGCTCTGCCGCTGAGCTACGTCGGCATCGGCAACGCGGAGAATGCTACCAAACCAGCCCTGCCCCGTCAAATCCCAGTCCAAAAACCGGCGATCGACGCCCTATTGACAGCCAATACTACGATCCGTATAGTGACTTCCAACAAGTCAATACGATGTTGACCTCATCCAGAGGGGCAGAGGGACCGGCCCGCTGAAGCCCCAGCAACCCCCCACCAGCGACTGTTGGGAAGGTGCTAAGTCCGGCAGGAACATACCTGGACGATGAGGGAGCACGGCAGTGATCATTCGCCGCCTCGCCCCTTATCTGAAAGATGAGGGGTTTTCCGTGTCACGCAACAGTCAGGTTTCGGTACAACTCACCTCTCTCCATCAGGACCTCCCGGTCGTCCTCCGCACCGAGTCCTGTTGTTGTTCCCCCTGCGTCTGTACCAGGATCGATGGGTACGAGCTCTCCCTCCGAGCCATGGATCCATCGATCGGGCAGTACGCCAGCTAATCTCCTTCCCTTTCGCTCACACATAGATCACGGGCTAGTCGTACCCCATCGAGGGTCACGAGGCGTTCCCGCCACCCTCCGTCGCTGACTCGTTCGGCGATAGGGAACGCGGAGTGCCTCCTCCCAGATGGAACCGGCATACCCATCCGATCGGAGCACCCGCCAATGGGCCGATATATCCTGACCCGGTTGGCCGCCGCCATACCGACCCTGATCATCCTCACCTTCGTCGCCTTCCTGCTCAACAGCGCGGCGAAGGGCGATCCCGCCCTCAACGCGCTTCGCGCCGGCGGGCAGGAACCGACGCCTCAAGCCGTCGCCGAGTACCGCGAAAAACTCGGGCTCAACGACACGCTGCCCATGCGCTACGTGCGCTGGGTCACCGACGCCGTACAGGGCGACTTCGGGCGCTCCTTCATCGACCAACGTGAGGTCAGTGAGATCCTCGGCGAGCGGCTCATGCCAACGCTGAGACTCGGCATCGCGGCCTTCGTCTTCTCCACCCTGCTCGGCGTGAGCCTCGGTATCCTGTTCGGCCTGTTCGCCAATACCTGGATCGACCACGGCGGCCGGGTGGTGAGCCTGCTCCTCGCCTCCATCCCGTCGTTCTGGCTCGCTCTCCTGCTCATTACCTTCATCTCCGAGAAATGGCGCTTGCTTCCGGTGGCTGGATACGGTGGGTTCAAGTACATGATCCTCCCCGTCCTCGCGCTGTCGCTGGGACCTGCCGCCACGCTGATGCGGTTCACTCGCTCGGCGATGATCGAGTCCTGGCGGCAGGACTTCGTTCGCACCGCGCGCGCCAAGGGGCTCCACCAGCGGACCATGGTCCTGCGCCACGCGCTACCAAACGCGCTCCTCCCCATAGTCACCCTCCTCGGCCTGCGATTCGGGCAAATCCTCGCCGGGGCAATCGTGATCGAAGCGATCTTTGCCTGGCCCGGCATGGGCAGCCAGCTCATCGCCGCCATCTCCGGCCGCGACCTCCCGGTGATCGGCGCCTACGTCCTCATCGCCGGTGGCATCTTCATCGTCGTGAACCTGCTCACCGACCTTAGCTACGCCTTCCTCGATCCGAGGATTCGCCTTGATATGGCTGGAGGACGATCCTGATGTCCATGGCAAACATCGCGGGAACGCTCCCCGCGCAACAACAGCGCACCGCGTCAAGCTGGCATCCGGTCTTCCGTCCCCTTCAGTGGGTGCGGAAACAACCGCTCGGCCTGCTGATCCCGGCGTCGCTCCTCCTGACGGCCATCCTGGCGACCGTGCTCGCGCCGATCATCGCGCCCTACGACCCGAATGCACTCAACATGCAGCAGATGCTCGCCAGCCCGTCGGCCGAGCACCCACTTGGCACCGACCAGCTTGGGCGTGATGTCCTCAGCCGCATCCTGTATGGCGGCCGGACCACCATCCTCATGTCGCTCGTTGGGGCCTTCGCCATCGTCACTATCGGACTCGCGATCGGCCTCGTCTCCGGTTACATCGGCGGCAAGCTCGACCTGGTCGTCTCGACCCTGCTCACGGTCCTGCTCTCGGTTCCCAGCCTCCTTCTCACGCTCGCCATCCTCGGACTCCTGGGCGCCGGCACGGAAACACTCCTCATCGCGCTCATCGGGGCCGGCTGGGCCGGGCATGCACGCATCTTCCGCTCGTCCGTCCTAGCGCTGCGCGAGACCGTCTACGTGGAGGCGGCCGAGTCCATCGGCGCGGGACGCGGACGCATCCTGATCCGCCACATCCTGCCCAACCTGCTGACCACCGTCGTAGTGCTCGGAACGCTCGATCTTGGCGCGCTCATCCTCACCATCACCAGCCTCAGCTTCCTGGGACTGGGCGTTCAACCGCCCAACGCCGACTGGGGCACGATGCTCAACGAAGCGCGCACCTATTTCGGCCAGTATCCCGTCCTCGCCCTCGCCCCGGGTATCTGCATCACCCTGGTGGCGCTTCTCTGTAACCTCGCCGGCGACGCCATTCGTGACCTCGTCGACGTAGGACGCTGATCATCAACCGAACGCCAATGCTCACGGGAAGGAGTTTCAGGGTGGAAATCTGTTGTAGCCGCTGGTAGCAGACGCCGGGCAAATCTTCAGCAACTCACGGGAGCCGGTATTGAGTGTCCGGCAAGGGAGTCATCATGAGAACAGGAAAACCATTCCGTCGTAGACGTCCGCTCAATCTCGCGTTTGTCCTCGCTGTTGTCATCGGGATGCTCAGTGCAGGTCCGGTAGCGGTCATGGCCCAGGAGTCCACCCCTCCAGGCGTCGTCCTCGAGGACGGCGAGCGCCTGCGCGAGGACCAGACCCTGCGCCTGGGCGTCAACCGCAATCTCGTCGGCGGCGATGAGGACTACTGGTATACCCACGCCAGCCTGCACGTCTACGAGCCGCTCATCGAGTACGACGACAACTTCAACCTGCTGCCGGGCCTCGCAACGGAATGGACGCTAAGCCCGGACGGCCTCGTCTGGGAGTTCAAGCTCCGGGAGGGCGTCACGTTCTCCAACGGTGAACCCTTCACGTCCGCCACCGTCCTCTTCAATGTGGAGCGGTCCAAGGCGAAGAGCGGACAGCCATCGCAGTTCCTCGGTGGCATCTTCTACGACGAGATTTACGGCGATCCCGTCGTCGAGGCCGTGGATGACCACACGGTCACCTTCACCTACACCGAGCCACGACCGCTCCTCCCGTATGCCATCGCCAACCACTACAGCGTTCAGTGGTGGGAGGGCCAGTTCGACGAGAACTACAACTTCACCGGTCTCCCCATCGGCAGTGGACCGTTCACCCTCGTCGATTGGCAGCGCGACCAATACGCGACGCTTGCCCGCAACGAGAACTACTGGAAGGAAAAACCGGTCCTCACCGGCATAGAGGTTCGCATTTATCCAAACGAGAACTCCCGCCTGTCAGCCCTGAAGGCTGGTGAGGTCGACGCCCTCGCCGAACTCGGCGCGGTCCTCCCCGCCCAGGCGGGCGAACTGGAAGGCGACGACAACTACGTCGTCCAGTCCTTCCCCACCGCTTGCAACACCTATCTCCTGTTCAATGGCACCAAGGCTCCGTTCGACGACGTACGAGTCCGCCAGGCGTTATCCCTCGCCATCGACCGCGACGCCTTCGTCAACGACTTGCTCTATGGCTATGGCATCCCGGCGAAAGGCGTGATCCTCGAAGCCAACCAGCGGTGGTTCAACGACAACCCCGATCAGCAGGTGCGTTGGGACATCGAGGAAGCCACCAACCTGCTCGCGGAAGCGACTGGTGGACAACGCGTCAAGGTCGACCTCGTCTTCCATCCTCCTGGCCAGAACCTGCACGGTTGGCCGTACCCGCTGATGGCCACCTATCTCCAGGCTATCCTCCAGCCTGTCGGCTTCGACGTGAACCTGATCCAGCAGGAATCTGCGGTGGTCACGGAAACACTGGCCGCCGGCGAGTACAACCTCACCATCCACAACAACTGCTGGTCATCCGGCGAGCCCAATTACCAGGTCCGCCGAACACTCGGTTCGGACTCCACGCTGCACGCCACCAACCACGGCGGCTACAACAACCCCGAGGTCGACGCCCTGCTCGACCAGGCACAGGTAGAACTCGATCCAGACGTCCAGGTCGAACTGTACCGGCAGGCGCAGGCGATTGGCCTCGAAGAAGCCGCCATCGCCCCGCTGTTCGACCAGGAAACCATCATCGCCTATCGGCCTTTCGTGAAAGGCCTCAGCCAACGCATCGCCTACGAGCCGACACTTGAGCTCGTCTACCTGGTGGAGTCCGACTCATGACAGACACACTCATTACCCAAGCGCCACGCGTCGAAACCAGCCAACTGGGTCACGCGCCCTACCCACAAACCGAACGCCAGGCCGAAATGCTCGATCTCGGCGCGCGAATGGGCGCGATCGCCGCCGAGCAGGCGGACGCTCATGATCGGGGCAATACCTTTCCGCATGACACCTTCGCCGCGCTCCGTGAATCGGGGTACCTGGCCCTGACGGTACCCGTGGAGTTCGGCGGACCTGGCGCATCGCCGCTCGAGGTGATGCTCGCCCAGGAGGAACTCGCCAGGGGCAGCGGCGCCGTCGCGCTCGGAGTCACCATGCACCTCGGCGCGATGGGCGGCGTGGCCGATTCCCGCACCTGGCCAACCGCCCTGCTCGAGCGCGTCTTCCGCGAAGTACTCGAGGACGGAGCCCTCATCAACGGGCTCGCCAGCGAGCCGGAGCTCGGCAGTCCAAGCCGGGGCGGTGGGTTTCGAACCACCGCCACCGCAGTCGATGGTGGCTACGTGATCAATGGCCGCAAGACCTGGAGCACACTCTCTCCGGCGCTCACCTATGGCAACGTCCTGTTGACCATCGTCGAGCGAGACGGAACCGAATCCCGGGGGGCGATCCTCGTTCCCATGGCCACCGAAGGCGTTCGCATCGAGGAAACGTGGGACAACCTGAGCATGCGCGCGACCGGCAGCCATGACGTCGTCTTCGAAGACGTCTTCGTTGCCGAGGACCTGCGCCTGCCCTCGCCCAAGGGTTTGCCGGCCAGCCAGGTTTCTGGCTGGACGCTCCTCGGGAGCGCGGTCTATCTGGGCATTGCCCAGGCCGCCCGGGACTTCGCGGTCGATTTCGCCAGGAATCGGGTGCCAGCCGGGCTTGGCAAGCCCATCGCGGAACTGCAGAACGTTCAGCATCGCGTCGCCCAGATGGACCTCTCGCTCCTCCAGGCACGGTCGGTGCTCTACGGAGCCGCCGAATTGTGGGACAAGCATCCGGACGCACGAGCAGACATCGGCTGGCGATTCGCCGCCGCCAAGTACACCGTCACCAACAACGCGATCGACATTACCGACCAGGCGCTTCGCGTGGTTGGCTCCGTCGGGCTCCAACGGCGGTTTCCGCTTGAACGCTACTTCCGCGATGTCCGCGCGGGTCTCGGCAATCCGCCCATGGACGATGTCGCCCTTACACTTATCGGCAAGCACGCCCTGGGCATTTCATAATCCCGCCCTCTTGTCAGGAGAATTCCATGTCCGCTGCAACCGTTCAGACGACGGATGTCGTCAACGCGATCCTGGGGATTGATGAATCCAGTCCAATCGCCCAACTCCGGAACCAGAAGCCACAACTGGTGACCGAGCTCCAGGACTATTACGACTCCCTGTTCGTCCCCACCGTGGATTCAGCCGCGGAACTGCCCCTGGCCGACCGGTTCGTGGTCGCGGTGCGCGTCGCGTCCTTCACCAACAGCGAGGCCGTGGCCAACTGGTATGCAAACCTCGCCGACCAGGCGGGCGTTCCAGCCGAGAACATCGCAAGGGCACGCGATACGTCGGCGCCATGGACCGGCGACACGGCGCTCGACGCCGCCATTCTCCACACCGACCTCCTGACCACGCGCCCCTCCGATGCGCGACCAGCGGACCTCCAGGCCCTGAAAGTTGCCGGACTTTCACCCGCTGGCATCGTTTCCCTGTCGCAAACCATCGCCTTCGTCAACTATCAGCTCCGGTTGATCGCCGGGCTTCGCGCGTTTGGAGGCCAGTCGTGAGCCAGGCGATTCGCGAAACCTTCACGATCAACATCGTCGAGTGGAGCCCCTGGCTGGAGAAGGCGATCGACACCGATATCTCCGATGAAAAGCGCCAGCGACTCGCCGAGGCGCCCGACTCGGACTATATCGGCGTGCTCGTCAACGACTTCGACGCCTGGAAGACGCGGAACACCGTTCATCGTCACGTCTACGCCGATGACAGCAAGGAGGCCAGCGCCCGGCGCGAACTGGGGGCAACCACCGCCTCCCGTATCAACGGCTGCGTGTTCTGCGCCTCGGTTCACGCCCGGATGTACGCGGCGGCCTCGAAGCGACGCCCGCTAGTTCAGCGACTGCTGGACGAAGGCGTCGAGGCGCAACTTCCGGAACCAGAACGAGCGGTCGTCGGTCTGGCCACCAAGGTGACGTTGAACCCGGAATCGCTGACAGCGGCCGACCTGCAACCTCTCCGGGACCAGGGCTTCAACGACCTCGATGTGCTGGACGTGATCAATTATTCCGCCTTTTTCGCCAACGCAAACCGCCTCATGCTGAGTCTCGGCGGTCCCGTGGGTCTCTCGGAATGGAACGAAGACGCTCAGTAGATACCTGGAATCCTGACATGACGCACACTGAACCGATCACCTGGACGCTCGATTTCCTCGACTGGGTGCCATGGGTGGAAACCGTCGATGAAACCGGCATCACGCCCGAGCAACGTGCCGACATCGATGAAAAACTCGGCAAGCGAAAGGGTTCCACCTACTACGAAACGCTCGCCAACGACATCGAATCGGTTCGCGCTCGCACCGCGCTGTTCAGCGACATCTTCGAGAGCGAAGGCGGCATCCCGCGAGCGGACCGGGAACTCGCGGCGACCGCCACATCGCGGATCAATGGCTGTGTCTACTGCGCCTCGGTCCATGCCCGGCTGTTTGGCAACCTGGCGAAAAAGCGCGATCTCGCACAGCGATTCCTCGATGAGGGCATCGACACCGAACTGCCCGGCCGGGAGCGCGCCGTCGTCGATTTCAGCCGCAAGGTGACGCTCGAACCCGAGGACGTGTCCGCGAAGGATTTCGAGGCACTCAGGGAACAGGGCATCGACGATCATGGCATCCTGGACCTGATTCAGTCCGCGGCGATCTTCGCCAATGCCAACCGGCTGATGCTCACTCTCGGCGAACCAGCTCGCCAGGATCCGAAACCCGCCTGACTCGATGCAGAGCAAACGGCCACTCACCGGGAGCAAGCCCGGCGAGTGGCCATTCGTTTGCCCGACCGAGGATGACAGCGATCCTGGCCTGTCGAATGGCAGGCGAGTCACACCCCGACCACGTCGCGTCGACGTCCCGTGGACACCTATCGAACCCCTCGCTCGACCGGCCACCATTCGATTACACTGTACGTGCAAACGCAACGTCGCCATTTCGTCGTAGAATGGACACGCGGGGCACGGTGGTTCCCAGAGGGCCTGTAGCTCAGCGGTAGAGCAGGGGGCTCATAACCCTTTGGTCGCAGGTTCGAACCCTGCCGGGCCTACCAGCCACGATTTCCCGCGATATCGTTTGGTCGCCGTCTGGGATGATCCAATCGTCCCGAACTATTCAGAGGTGTGAGTGGCAGAAGAACTTATCCAGGCAAACGATGACCTCATCCAGGCCAGCCGGGAACTCGCGGTAACCATCGCCGATGTCATTACCGAGACACCCGCTTCGAATACCACGGTCATTGACATCCACGAACTCTCCACCATCGCCGATTTCTTCGTGATCTGCTCTGGTGAAAACGAACGCCAGTTGCGTGCCATTTCCCGGCTCCTGCTGGAGCAGCTCGGTGATCAGGGGATCGACCCCGTGCGAGTCGAAGGTGAACCAATCTCCGGATGGATCCTGATGGATTTCGAGGATGTCCTCGTGCATATCTTCGACAGTGACCTGAGGGCGTACTACAACCTTGAAGAACGATGGGCCGATGCGCAGGTGCTGCTGTCGATTCAGTAGGTGGCGCCCGTCCATTCGCATGAACGCTTGCTGGGGTAGCGAGCTCGCTGGACTTCCGGATCTGGAAGGTTGAGGAGGCCTGACCACGTGATCAAGAACGGACCAGTTACGTTTTCCATTGGGGCCACCATGGGTGGGCTCGCCGGGTTCGTCCTCGGAGCCTTCCTCGGAAAGTACGCGCTTCACCTGATCTCAATGGTGATCGGCTTCGTCGATCGCCGTGGTTCAACCGATGACGATCGGTTGCGGTTCGAAGTGCTCCTGCAATAAACCACTGCTCTTCAGCCAGCGGGTGGCGAGCGGAAACGAAAAACCGGGCGGGGAAGTTTCCCCGCCCGGTTTGCTGTTTCTCGCTAGACCGCCGCGCTCTCCAGCGGCAGCGTCGATCGTTCGATCCCCGGCACCGGGAACCCCGAGGTCAGTTCCTTGACCTCCGCGGCCACGGCCTTCAGGGTAGCTTCCTCTTCCGGTGCTCGCAGCACGCGGAAGATCATGTCCGCCACGGCCACGCAGTCATCGACTCCGAAGCCGCGCGTCGTCACGGCGGCTGTTCCAATCCGGACGCCGCTCGTCTGCATCGCCGACCGGGTCTCTCCCGGGATCGTGTTGCGGTTGGTGGAGATTCCCACCGTATCAAGCACCCGTTCCGCCTTCCGGCCACTGATGCCGATGGAGCCGACATCGACGAGCATCAAGTGATTGTCGGTGCCGCCGGAGACGACGTTGATGCCCCGCTCGACGAACGCATTCGACATCGCCTGGGCGTTCTCGACAACCTGGCGTGCATAGTCCTTGAACTCTGGCCGGAGCGCTTCACCAAAGGCGACGGCCTTGCCGGCGATCACGTGCATCAGCGGCCCTCCCTGCATGCCCGGGAACACCGTCTTGTCCACGCCCTTGCCGAACTCCTCGCTGGTCATGATGAACCCGGAGCGTGGGCCACGAAGCGTCTTGTGCGCCGTGGAGGTGGTGATGTGCGCATGCCCGATCGACGTCGGATGCTGTCCACCGGCGATCAGTCCGGCAATGTGCGCGATATCCGCGAACAGGTAGGCGCCCACCTCGTCCGCGATTTCCCGGAACCGCTTGAAGTCAATCGTCCTGCTGTAGGCGCTGGCGCCGGAAATGATGGCGTGCGGCCGGACTTCCTTGGCCTTCTCGAGCACCTTGTCGTAGTCGATCAACCCGGTCTCGTGGTCGACCCCATAGAAATGCGCTTCGAAGAACCGCCCGGAGAAGTTGACATCCTTGCCGTGGGTCAGGTGTCCGCCTTCGGACAGGTTGAGGCCCAGGATCTTGTCTCCCGGGTTGAGCAGGGAGAAGAACGCCGCGATGTTCGCGCTGGCGCCGGAGTGAGGCTGCACGTTGGCGTGCTCGGCGCCAAACAACTCCTTGACCCGGTCGATCGCCAGGATTTCGACCTCGTCCACGAATTCGCAGCCGCCGTAGTAGCGCTTGCCCGGAAGCCCCTCGGCATATTTGTTGGTGAGAACCGTGCCGACCGCCTCCAGCACGGCTTCGCTCACGTAGTTCTCCGAGGCAATCAACTCGATACCGTCCACCTGGCGGCGTCGTTCGCGGCCAATCGCCGCCGCAACCGCTGGGTCGGCGTTCGCCAGCACATCCTGGGTCAGAGTGGACATCGGCTTCCTCGTTTTCTTGTGTTGAGTGAAAGGAATAATTCGTGCGGGGGACTCACGAAAGTGACCGCGATCCAAGCGCGGGAACATCGCAAAAGTGTACCATGGCGGCTGTTTGGAACAGCCATTCAGCGCGCCCATGACCATGGTCACGGAAGGACGAAAATGCGAGTTCTGGTAACCGGTGGAGCGGGATACATTGGCAGCGTCGCGGTGGCCCGGCTGCTCGAACGCGGCTACGACGTGGCGGCCCTGGACAACCTCCAACGAGGCCACGCCGATGCCATCACGCCCGGCGCCGAGTTCATCTCATGCGACCTGCGCGATCCGGCCGCGACACTCGAAGCCGTGGGATCGTCCGGCGCGGAGGCGGTCCTCCACTTCGCCGCGCTGCACCTAGTTCCAGAAAGCGTGGAGATGCCCGCCGAGTACTATCGGACCAACGTCGTGGGCGGGCTCAACCTGCTCGACGCCGTTCGCGAGGCCGGCATCCGCAAGTTCATCTTCTCGTCCACGGCGGCCGTCTACGGCGAGCCCCAGACACTTCCCATCCTCGAGGACTCCCCCACGATCCCGATCAACCCCTATGGTGCGTCCAAGCTGATGGTCGAGCGCATCCTCGCCGACTATGGCCGGCGCTACGAGATCAACTACGCGATCTTCCGCTACTTCAACGTTTCCGGCTCGTACAAGTCGCTGGGCGAGGATCACCGGCCGGAAACGCACATCATTCCGGTCGCGGTGGAAGCATTGACCGGCAAGCGCGAGCAATTCACCGTCTTGGGCACCGACTACGCGACGGCCGACGGTACGGCAGTCCGCGATTATGTCCACGTCGTGGACCTTGTCGAGGCGCACATCCTGGCGCTGGAGAATCTCGATGCCAGCCTCGGCGTCTTCAACCTCGGCACCACCTCCGGCTTCTCGGTGACCCAGATCGTCGAAGCCGTGGAGCTTACCACTGACCAGCGCTTGCCGACCGCCACTGGTCCGCGGCGTCCCGGCGACCCGCCCGCGCTCGTCGCCGATTCCACCCGCGCCCGAACCATGCTGGGCTGGAATCCCGTGCACTCCACGCTCGACGCGATGATTGGCTCGCACTGGGAATGGGTCCTGGCCCATCCCGACGGCTACGAGAAATGAAAAAGCGGGCAGGTGCCGGGCTCGTCGCCCACACCCACCCGCTCTTCTGGTTCCTGGCTAGCTCGCCGTGCCCGGCTCGGCCACCTCACGGTTGCCAAACTTCCGCTCGGTCCCGGTCATCAGCCGGTTGATGTTCGATCGATGCTGGAAGACGATGATGCCTGCGATCGCGCAGATCCCTATCGACCAACTCCAGGGAAGATCACCGCGCCAGGACACGCCAAGCGCGATCAGCGGTCCGACAATCGCGGCGATGAGCGATGCCAGCGACACGTACCTCGTGAGAGCGACGATCAGAATCATTGGCAGCAACAGGAGCACCAGCCACCACGCAAGCCCCACGGCCGCGCCTCCCCCGGTGGCCATGCCCTTGCCGCCCTTGAATCCAATGAACGGCGACCAGCAGTGCCCAGCCACCGTCGCCACCGCCACCAGGGCGGTCACCCAGGCCGGGGAATCCAGCCACCGAACGGCGAGCACCGGCAACAGGCCCTTGGCGAAGTCCAGCACGAAAACCGAGAGCGCCACTTTCCAGCCCAGCAACCGGAGCGTGTTCGTGGCACCCGTTCCGCCGCTCCCATGCTTCCGCACGTCGACACCGTTGACCTTGCCCAGGACGAGTCCCCAGGGAACCGCGCCGATCAGGTATGCGATGACAATCAGGAAGGGATCGAAAATGGACATACGCTAGTCCAGTTCCCGGCGGCTCCGGAACGATAGGCGGATGGGCGTTCCATCGAATCCGAACGCCTCGCGGAGTTCGTTCTCCAGGTAACGGCGGTAGGAGAAGTGGATCGCCTTCGGATCGTTACAGAAGAACAGGAACGTTGGCGGAGACGTGTCCGCCTGGGTGGCGTAGAAGAACTTGACCCACTTGCCCGGCCTGGAGGGCGGCTGATGCTTGGCGACGGCGTCCTTCAGCACCTTGTTGAGCTGGGCCGTGCTCACCCGCTTGTCGCGCTCCTCGATCACCGCCAGCGCGGCATCCAGCACCTGGCCAACCCGCAACCCCAACTTCGCGGAGATGAACACGACGGGGGCATACGACATGAAGTCGAGTTGCCGGGCGGCCCGGGCTCGATAGTCCTCCATCGTGTGGGAGTCCTTCTCGATCAGGTCCCACTTGTTGACGACGACGACGAGCCCCTTCTTCTGCTCCTCGACGTAGCCGGCGATGTGCAGGTCCTGGGCCGTGAAGTCCTCGGTCGCGTCGATCAGCAACAGCACCACATCGGCCCGGTCGATTGCGCGCATCGACCGCATCACGCTCACGCGCTCGATGCCGTGCTCAACTCGACCTCGTCGCCGGATGCCTGCCGTGTCGATCAGCGTGATGGGCTGGCCTTCCCATTCGATCTGGGTATCCAGGCTGTCACGCGTTGTTCCGGGCAGGTCGCTGACGATTGAGCGTTCCTGGCCAAGGAGTGCGTTGAGCAACCGGCTCTTGCCAACGTTCGGACGTCCGACGATGGCGATGTTCGGGCCCTCAGTCTCTTCTTCCTCTTCGGCGTCGGGCAGGTTCTCGACGATCTTGTCCAGCAGGTCACCCGTGCCATTCCCGTGATAGGCGGAAATCGCGATCGGTTCGCCCAACCCCAGTTCGTAGAACTCGTACACGAGGTCGCGGCGATTCACGCTGTCGGCCTTGTTCGAGGCCAGGATCGTCGTCTTGTCCGACCGCCGCAGCATGTCGGCGATTTCCATGTCCCCGGCCGTCGGCCCGGCGGTGGTATCCACCATGAACACGATGACATCCGCCTCGGTAATCGCGGCCGATGCCTGGGACCGGGTCTGCTTCGCGATGTAGGACTCGGTTTCCTCTGGCCGGGCGCCAACCTCGTCCTCATCCATCAGACCGCCCGTGTCAATCACCGTGAACTCGACGCCCACCCATTCGGCCGCGCCGTAGACGCGGTCGCGGGTGGTGCCGGGCTCGTTCTGCACGATGGCCCGGCGTTCACCGATCAGGCGATTGAACAATGTGGATTTCCCAACGTTCGGACGTCCGACGATGGCGACGATGGGCTTGGCCACTGCAACTCCATTTGATGATTGAGGTCGTGCAGGATGCCCTGCCGGAACGAGGAATGAAGGCTTAGCTCGCGGAAGTATAGCAACTCCCGCGGCTTTACCCTCCGCGTGTGACGCCGACTACCTTCCAGCCTCGCTGGCGATCGCCACGAATCGGTCGATGCCTTCACGCGTGTTCAGTTCCGTCGCCGCCAGCACCATGTACGAACCCAGCGCGGCGTCATCGCGCCCGGCATCGTATCCACCGAGGATTCCGGCTTCCAGCAGTCGCTCGTTCAGTGCCGCCGCCAAGCCCGGAACCTTGATCGTGAATTCGTTGAAGAACGGCAGATCGTAGGCAAGCTCGAACCCGTCCAGCTTCGTGAGCTCGGTCGCCAGGTAATGCGCGTTCTGGTAGGAGGCGGTCGCCACCTCGCGGAAGCCCTCCGGACCCAGCGTGGACATGTACACCGTGGCGGCGGTCGCCATCAGGCCCTGGTTGGTGCAGATGTTGCTCGTGGCCTTCTCGCGGCGGATGTGCTGCTCACGCGTCTGGAGCGTCAACACGTAGCCGCGCTTGCCTTCGGAGTCGGTCGTGATCCCCGCGATCCGGCCCGGCATCTGCCGCACGTTCTTCTGTCGCGTGCCAAGCAGCCCAACGTATGGCCCACCGTAGCTCTGCGCCACGCCGAGCGACTGGCCCTCCGCCGTAACGATGTCGGCGCCAAGCTCGCCGGGCGACTTCAGCAGGCCGAGCGGCACGGGCGAGGTGCTCACCACCAGTTGCGCTCCAGCCGCCTGAACCGCCTCGGCGATCGCAGCCACGTCCTCGATAGCACCGAAGAAGTTCGGATACTGGATCACCACCGCCGCGACATCTTCCCCGAGCAGCGGGGTGATATCGTCCACCGTGGTCACGAAGGAACCATCCGCGCCAGCCTCGGCGACCGCGATGCCCGCTTCTTCCACATACGTTCGCAGCACGCGCCGGTAGGCGGGATGGACCGTGTTGGACACCACGATCCGGTCACGCTTCTTGCTGGAGGACACCGCGATCAGGGCGCCCTCCGCCATCGCTGTCGCTCCGTCGTACATGGAGGCGTTGGCGACCTCGGTGCCCAGGAGTTCCGACACCATGGACTGGAACTCGTAGATCACCTGGAGAGTGCCCTGGGCGACTTCCGGCTGGTACGGCGTGTAGGCGGTGTAGAACTCACCGCGAGCGAGGATTTGCCCGACCGCCGCCGGAACGTAGTGCTGGTACGAGCCAACGCCCAGGTAGATATCCTGCGGCGCCGCGACCACGTTGCGATTGGCCAGTTGCTCCAGCCGTTGCGCCGCTTCCATCTCGGTCAGCGACCGTGGCAGGTCCAGGTTGGGGAACCTGTATTTTTCCGGTACGGGCGTGAACAGGTCGGAGACCGACTCGACACCAATGGCGTCGAGCATTTCCCTGCGATCTTCGGTGGTATGTGGATTGAAGGTCATGGCTGGTTAGGATTCCTCGAACTGGCGAACGGGTGACGTGGCGTGCAGGGAAAGAGCGCCGGTGACCGGCGCTCGGGTCCTCGAATTCGCTGCTAGTGCGACGCCTCGGCGGCGTACTGATCGTAGGTCTCCGGATCCATCAGCGCCTCGACCTGTGATGGGTCCGAGATCTTCAGCTTCAGCAACCAGGCGTCTCCATACGGAGAGGCGTTGATCACCTCGGGCGAATCGACGGCGCCATCATTGCGCTCCAGCACCTCACCGTCAAGCGGCGAGTAGATATCGGAGGCGGCCTTCACCGACTCGACGACGCCAAAAGCCTCACCGGCGCTGACGCTGTCACCGACATCCGGCAGCTCCAGGTAGGTGATGTCTCCAAGTTCCTGCTGGGCGTAATCGGCGATGCCTACGGTCACGATGTCGTCCTCGACGAGGACCCACTCGTGGGTCTTGGTAAATCGCAGGTTCTTCGGTGCGCTCATGGTGATCCCCTTTCGCCGGAAACACCGGCAAGTCAAGAATGAATTCTGGCCTGCTGGCCGCGTCTGTCCGGCTAAGAATCCCGCTTGTAGAACGGTGTTTTCACCTGCACCGCATCCACCGGCTTACCCCTGACAATAATCTGAAGTGGCTTGCCAATGCCAGCCGCGTCCTTGTCGATCAACGCCAGGCCGATGTTTTGCTGCAGCGTCGGGGAGAAGGTCCCACTAGTGACCTCTCCGACATCCTTGCCATCGACCCGCACGACGCAATGCGTTCGCGGCGCGCCGGAACGCCCGGTGGTCACGAAGCCCACGGCCTTGCGTTTGGCGCCCTCGGTCTTGACACGTTCTATGTGCTCGCGGCCGGTGAAATCGCCCTTCTTGAGGTTCACCGCCCAACCAAGGCCGGCCTCGTACGGGCTGATCTCGTCCGAGAGCTCCTGTCCATAGAGCGGCATCCGCGCCTCGAGCCGAAGGGTGTCTCGCGCGCCAAGCCCGACCGGTACCAGGCCGTCGTCCTTGCCCGCCTCAAGCAGGGCGTCCCAGACTTTCGCGATTTCGTCCTTCGGGGCGTAGAACTCGTACCCGTCCTCACCCGTGTAACCGGTGCGGGCGGTGTATGTCTTCACTCCGGCGACCGTCGCTTGCCGCCAGGAGAAGTACTCGATCTCATCGATCGGGTCGTCGCTGACCCGCTTCGCGATCGCGACGGCCTTCGGCCCCTGGATCGCGATCATGCCCAGCTCCGGTGATCGATCGATGATGGTCACATCGAGATCGGGCCGGCGCGCCGCCACTTCGTTCCAGCGGGCGACATCCTTGTCCTTATTGGAGGCGTTCACGCAGACCATGTACCCGTCCACGCCTTCGGGATTACGGTACACGATGATGTCGTCCACCACGCCACCAGTGTCGTTCGGCAACATGCCGTACTTGGCCTGCCCCGGTTCCAGCCCACTGACATCGTTGGTGGTCGAATACTGCAGGAACGCGAGCGCGTCCGGACCGGAAATCTCCACCTGCCCCATATGCCCAAGATCGAACAGACCCGCCGCCTCGCGCACCGCCTTGTGCTCGGCCAGGATGCCTTCGTACTGGACGGGCATCTCCCACCCGGCGAATGGCACCATGCGGGCGCCCAGAGCCTTGTGGCGTTCGGTTAGCGCGGTCTGTTTCAATTGGTCACCCTCGTTGGACACACTTTCCCCTTTGCTCGATCAAGCACTTTCCAGTGCAAGTTTCCCCGATTCGGTATAGGTCGGAACCGGGTAGTTTCCCGTCAGGCAACCGGTGCAAAACCCTCGCCGTCCCTTGCCAATTGCCCGGAACAACCCATCAAGTGAAAGATACCCGATGCTGTCGGCCCCGATGTGCCGGCCAATCTCCGGAACCGTCATCCGTGCCGCGATCAGCTCTTCCTTCTTGGCCAGGTCCACACCGAGGTAGCACGGCCAGATCATCGGCGGCGCGTGCACCCGCATGTGAACTTCCTTCGCCCCCGCCTGTCGGATGAGATTAACCACCGGCCCGCTGGTCGTTCCCCGCACGATGGTGTCGTCGACCAGGATGACGCGTTTGCCCTCGACCGCTTCCGGGAGGACGTTGAACTTCAGCGAAACGCCGGTCGACCGCAAACGCTGGTCCGGTTGAATGAAGGTCCTGCCGATATACCGGTTCTTGATGAGCGCTTCCTGGTATGGAATGCCGGAGTGCCGCGCGTAGCCAATGGCGGCAGGTGTCGCGGAGTCCGGCAACCCGATCACCACGTCGCCATCCACCGGCGTCTCACGAGCGAGTTCCGCGCCCATTCGCTGGCGCATCATGTGCAGCCTGTCGCCCATGATCTCGCTGTCGGGCCTGGCGAAGTAGATCAACTCGAACAGGCACAGGGCGTGATGCTCCGGGATCCCGGTTCCGTGCGTGATCAGCCCATCGGCGTTAATCTCGACGATCTCGCCGGGCTCGACTTCGCGCTCGTACCTTGCCCCGATCGTCATCAGCGCCGCCGACTCCGAGGCGATGACCCAGTGATCGCCGAGCTTGCCGAGGCACAGCGGACGCACGCCCAGCGGATCGCGGACCGCGTATAGCCGATCTCCCGCGAGCACCGCCAGGCTGAACGCCCCCACCATCCTCGGCATCGCGTTGCGAATCTTCTCGGCCACGGTCAGGCCCGGCGCCAGCGCGATCACCCGCGCCAGGATTTCGCTATCCGTCGATGAAACAAACGTCTCGCCTTCACGCTCCAGTTCGAGTTTCAGCGCCAGCGCGTTCGTCAGGTTCCCGTTGTGGGAAATGGAGAGCTCGCCAAGGTCGCTCTGAACCCGCATCGGTCCCGCGTTGCACTCGCTGTTGGACCCCGCGGTGGAGTACCGGGTGTGCCCGATCGCGATGTGACCGGGAAGGTGGGTGAGATCCTGCTCATCGAATCCCTGGGACACAAGCCCCAGGCTCGTGTGGCTGGCCAGTACCTGCCCGTCGGACGTCGCAATGCCGGCGCTCTCCTGCCCGCGATGCTGCAATGCATACAGCGCGAAGAACGTGATCCGGGCGACATCCTCGCCTGGGGCGTAGACACCGAACACCCCGCACTCCTCATGCGGTTTGTCCATCTCGTCCAGTCGTTCGTATGGAGGCAGTGGGTTGGAATAGAGCATGAATGAATGGCCTCCCGGCCCTGAAATCTGATCTGGCGTTCTAGTCGGCGACGTTGCCAACGACATCGCTGGCGACTTCAAGGCCGCCGGCCCTCGCGGCCCGGATCGCATCGACGCTCACCGGTCGTGCCTGGTCGAAGGTCAGCGAGTCGCCGCCCACGGTTCCGATCCTGATCGCGGACACTCCAGCCGACAGCGCCACGTTCTCGATCGACGACCGCTGGTCAGGCGACGCGGCGACCACCGCCCGGCTGGCGCTTTCTCCAAACCACCGCACGTCCTTGCGCCGGTCGTCGGTGGTCAGTTCTACCGTCGCGCCCACACCGGTCTGGCTCGCGAGTTCCGCCAGCGCGACCGCCAGCCCTCCGCCGGACACGTCGTGGACGCCACTCACGCTGCCGGTGGTCACCAGTGCCCGCAGGAAATGCTGCAGCCGTCGCTCCTGGTCGAAGTCGATCGCTGGAGGTGACCCGGCGTCCTGGCCGTGTACCGACGACAGGTAGTCACTCGCGCCGATCGTTGGCGCGACGTCCCCCAACAGGAAGATGTCATCGCCGTCGTTCCAGGCGATGCCCGCGGCGCCAGGGACGTCGTCGACCACGCCCACGCAGCCGATCATCGGCGTCGGCTGGATCGGGCTGCCTTCGGTCTCGTTGTACAGGCTGACATTGCCGCTCACGATGGGCACGCCGAGTTCGTTGCAGGCATCTGCCATGCCGGCGACCGCGCGAGACAATTGCCAGTTCGCCGGCGAGCGCTCCGGGTTGCCGAAGTTGAGGCAGTTGGTCAATCCCAGCGGCCGGCCACCGACGCTGCTGACATTGCGCGTGGACTCCACTATGGCGTGCTGCGCGCCGAGGTATGGATCGAGCTCGCAATAGCGCGAGTTGCAGTCCATGCTGATCGCGATGCCGATCGACTCGCCCTTTATCCGCAACACCGCCGCGTCGGCCTCGCCGGGTCCCTTTACGGTGTTGGTCATGATCGTGTGGTCGTACTGCTCCCACACCTGGCGCCGGCTGCCGAGGTTCGGCGTCTGGAGCAGCTTCAGCAGCACTTCCCCGATTTCCGCCTCGTCCACATCGGGAATCTCGGCAAGATCGATATCGCGGCGCTCGCGCGCGTCGGGCGGTTCAACCGAATCAATCGCATAGGTCGGACACTCATCGATGAAGTGCGTCACCGGAACCTCGACGTGGACTTCCTCACCATCTCGAATGCGGACCAGCCCATCATCCGTGATATGCCCGATCAGGGCGGAACCCAGGGACCACCGCTCCAGCACTTCCGCGATCTCATCGAACCGGTCTGGAGGCGCCACCAGCACCATCCGCTCCTGGCTCTCGCTGAGCATCACTTCGTACGCGGTCATCCCGGTTTCGCGTCGAGGCACCTTCGCCACGTCGATGTCGACCCCGACCCCGCCGCGGCTCGCGCACTCAACGATCGAACTGGTCAGGCCGGCCGCCCCGAGGTCCTGCATCGCCACCACGGCGTCTCCCTGGAGCAATTCCAGGCAGGCTTCCATCAACTGCTTTTCAAGGAACGGGTTGCCAACCTGCACCACGCCGCGATGAGACGCCTCGGGATCGTCGACCGAGGCGAACGTCGCGCCATGCAGGCCATCCCGCCCGGTCTCGGCTCCAATCAGCACGATGATGTTGCCGATTCCGCTGGCCTTGGCCCGGACAATTCCATCGGATTTCACCAGGCCCACGCACATCGCGTTGACGATCGGGTTCCCGTTGTAGCTCTCGTCGAATTCGATCTCGCCGCCAACGGTCGGAATCCCGAGGCAGTTGCCGTAGCCACCGATGCCGGCCACGACGTTGTTGAACAGGTAGCGATTGCGTGGCTCGTCCAGGCTGCCGAAGCGGAGCCCATTGAGCAGCGCTACTGGGCGCGCGTTCATCGTGAAGATGTCCCGCACGATCCCACCGACGCCGGTCGCCGCGCCTTCGTATGGCTCAACCGCGCTCGGATGGTTGTGCGACTCGACCTTGAACACCGCCGCCATCCCGTTGCCGAGATCCACGGCGCCGGCGTTCTCGCCGGGCCCCTGCAGGACCCAGGGCGCCTCGGTCGGGAGCTGTTTCAGGAGTGGCCGGGAGTGCTTGTACCCGCAATGCTCGCTCCACATCGCGCCAAACATGCCCAATTCAACCGGCGTGGGTGTTCGGCCAAGCAACTCGAGTATTTGGGAATACTCGGCATCGCTCAACGCAACTTCACGCCACGGATGCTCAGCACTGGTCAAGCCATAGCTCCTTGGGGATGATATGTGGAATCAAGAATCGGAATGTCGATCACGGAATCGGGTGCCTGCTGGTGAGGTTCCGATGTGTGTGGTGCGGGCCGGTCGAAGGTGACGCCCCCGTGTACGAATAGTATCACCCGGAATACACGCCGGGAGAATCCCCTCCCCGCCATTTGTCCAATCCAGGCCCGACATGAACGGGCCCTACCTCGCGATGCCCGGGTGCTACACTCGATTCGAATCCACTCGACGGCGGATCACGCCAGAATGCCGTCCCCGAAACATTCCTCCTCCATCAGCCAGCCAGGATAGTCACCACTTTTATGTTGACCGATCAATCTCGCCTGCTCCAAGGCCTCAATTCCGAACAGCAACGAGCGGTAACCACCACCGAGGGTCCCGTCCTGGTGGTCGCCGGTCCTGGCTCCGGCAAGACCCGGGTGCTCACTCACCGGATCGCCTGGTTGATCGAGGAACTCGGCGTCAGCCCTGGCCAGATTCTGGCCGTGACCTTCACGAACAAGGCCGCTGGCGAGATGCGCGCCCGTATCGACCGCCTCACCGGCGAGGGCACCTCCCATGGGCTGGTGATGGGCACGTTCCACTCTTTTGGAGTCCGCGTCCTACGCCAGAATCCCGGTCTCGTCGCCGATCGCATCGGCCTGCTGCCCAACTTCCTCATCTATGACAGCGGCGACCAGGTCGACGTCGTTCGCAACGCGCTCAAGACCCTCAACCTCGATCCCAAGCAGTTCGCCCCTCGCCGGATGCTGTCAGGCATCTCGCGGGCCAAGAGCATCCTGCTCACCCCCGACGAGCTCGCCAACGAGGCCGCTACTCACGACGACGAAGTGGTCGTCCGCGTCTACCGGGAATACGAGCGTGAGCTCCGCCTCGCGAACGCCGTCGACTTCGACGACCTCCTGGGGCTACCGCTGCGCCTGTTCGACGAGGATGAGCGCCTGCTGGAGCGATATCAGCAGCAGTTCCGCTACATCCTGGTGGACGAATACCAGGACACGAACAAGGTCCAGTACGTGCTCGTCACCGCCCTGGCCGGCCACTGGAACAACCTCTTCGTCGTCGGTGATCCAGACCAGTCAATCTACGGCTGGCGCCAGGCAGACATCACCAACATCCTCAACTTCAAGGACGATTTCCCGGACACCACCGAGATTCATCTTGAGACCAACTACCGGTCCACCCGCCACATCGTGAAGGCGGCCGATCGACTCATCCGCGATAACAGCCAGCGCATCGAGCGCACCATCCGCACCGACAACCCGGACGGCGAGCCGATCTCCCTGCGTGAACTCGCCGACCAGCACCACGAGGCGCAGTTCATCGTCTCGGAAATCCGCCGCCTTATTTCCACCGGCCGGAACAAGGGCGATGACATCGCCATCATGTACCGCACCACCGCGCAGAGCCGCGTGATCGAGGAAGCCTTCCGCATAACGGACATCCCGTATCGCATCGTCGGCGGCGTTCGCTTCTACGAGCGAAAGGAAGTGAAGGACGTCCTCGCCGTTCTCCGCCTGATCCACAACCCGCACGACCGCATCAGCTTCGAACGGGTCATCTCGAACCTGCCACTTGGCCGCGGCTTCGGTCCGAAGGCTCAGGAAACGGCCGAGGAATGGGCGTCCAGCCACAACCTCCCCATCGTTGATGCCTTCCTTGCCCTCGTGCCGGGCATCACCGCCAACCCCATCCACCCACCACCGTTCAGCGGGCCAGGACGGACATCGGCGGAACGCATCGGCAAGACCCTGGCCAACCTTCGCGAGCGCGCCACCACGGCAAGCCTCGCCGAACTCTTCGACGCCATCGTCGAGCAAACTGGCTACAGGGACTCGCTCAACTCGTCCGAGGAAGACCTGGAACGCTGGGCCAACCTCCTGGAGCTCCGCGCCGACCTGGAACGCTATGAGTCGGTGGATCCCGCCGAGGCGCTCACCGCCTACCTGGAACAGGTCTCCCTCATCGCCGATGTCGACTCGATGACCGACGACCAGAAGGGCCAGGTCACCCTTATCACCCTTCATTCCGCCAAGGGTCTGGAGTTCCCGGTCGTCTTCATCGCCGGGATAGAAGAGGGTCTCCTCCCCATCAGCCGCGCGATCGAGGCGGAAGCGTTCGACAAGACCGCGCTCGAGGAGGAACGGCGCCTGTTTTATGTCGGCGTGACCCGCGCCGAGAAACTCCTCTACCTGACGTACGCCGCGAACCGGATGACCTACGGGCGCTACCAGTCCGGAGTACCGTCCCGCTTCCTGGAAGCCATTCCCGCCGAGACGATTCAGCGTTCGGAACGGTTACGGACCGGTCGCACGCAACCCGGCGCCGGTCGACTCTCTGGCGTCAATCGCGGGCGCCTGGCGAGCCAGGTGAGCGGATCGTTCGCGACCACCACCCGCGATGGCCTCTCCGATTCGATTCCCGAGAAACCCGTTGTGCCGAGTTACGACGCTGGCCAGAAGGTCTTCCATCCCAAATTCGGCGAGGGCCAGGTGCTGGAAGTCCTGCCCCGGCGGGACGACGCCGAAGTCGTCGTCCAGTTCATCCGTGTCGGCACCAAGCGATTGATGGCGAGCCTCGCCAAAATGGATGTGGTTGAATGAGCGATCCGGTTCCGCCCATCGACCTGTATGCCCGCGAGGACCTCATTCTCGCTCCCCTCGCCACCAGAAGCCGCGACGCGACCCGACGGGTCGAGGAGCCATTACCCGAACTGCGCACGCCCTTTCAACGGGACCGCGACCGCATCATTCACTCCAAGTCGTTCCGCCGCCTGATGCACAAGACCCAGGTCTTCATCGGACCGGCCGGCGATCATGTCCGCACGCGGCTCACGCATACGCTGGAAGTCGCCCAGATCGCCCGCACCATCGGACGGGCCCTCGGCCTGAACGAGGACCTGATCGAGGCGATCGGTATGGGTCATGACCTCGGCCACACGCCATTCGGCCACGCCGGCGAGCGAGCCATCGCCACCATCATCCCCGGGTTCCGGCACAACGAGCAGAGCCTTCGCATCGTCGACAAGCTGGAAAAGGACGGGGCTGGCCTGAACCTTACCGAGGCCGTCCGCGACGGCATTCTCCGCCACTCGAAGTCTCGCTCGTCCCTGACCGGTGAGATGGCGGGCACACCGGGGACGCTCGAAGGCCAGGTGCTCAAGATCGCCGACGGCGTCGCCTACCTGAACCATGACCTCGACGACGCCCTTCGCGCTGGAGAGATTTCGGACGACGACGTGCCAACCGAGGTCCTGAGCGTCCTGGGCGATCGCCATTCGATCCGCATCGACACCATGGTCAGGGATATCGTCGCGAGCTCGAACACATCGGACGCGCCGGGCGAGATCGTGATGTCACAGCCCATCCTGGATGCCTCGAACGTGCTCCGGAACTTCCTCTACGAACGCGTCTACGATCCCATAAATGGCCGGCCGGAAACGCTCCGCGTGCAGGGCATGGTCACCACCCTGTTCGACCATTTCATGGCCCACCCCGAGGAAATCCCCGAGTCTGTTTCCATCGCGGCGGCCGAAGACCCACTCGAACGCCAGGTCACCGACCTGATCGCCTCCATGACCGACCGCTACGCGGTAGAGTTGTTCGAACGTCTCTACATTCCGCGATTCCTCGCCCCGTAACGCATCGGATACACCCATGGCACGAGACGCAGTCGCCGAAATCCGGGACCGAATCGATATCATCGATCTGGTCCAGTCATATGTCCCCTCGCTGAAGAAGGCTGGCCGCAACCACAAGGGGCTTTGCCCATTCCATCAGGAAAAGACGCCGTCCTTCATCGTCTTCCCGGACTCGCAGAACTTTCACTGCTTCGGATGCGGCAAGGGTGGAGACCTATTCACCTTCTATATGCTGGTCGAGAACATCGAGTTCCGCGACGCCCTCAAGGACCTCGCCTCACGGGCCGGTGTCACGCTCGACATGGCCGCGCCGCCGCCTCCCGAACACGAGGATCAGCGTAACCGGCTGATCGAGGTTAACGAACTCGCCGCCACCTTCTTCCACCACATCCTCACCAATGCCCGCCAGGGCGAGCCAGGGCGACAGGTGGTGGCGGAACGCGGCCTCTCCCAGGACATGGTCAACCGCTTCAAACTGGGCTTCGCGCCCGATTCCTGGGATGCCCTGCTGAAGTTCTTCGCCTCCCGCGAGATCCCCCCCGAGGTCGTCTTCGAGGCCGGGCTTGCCCAGGAACGCGACAGTGGCGGCCACTACGACCGCTTCCGCAACCGGCTCATGTTCCCGATCCGCGACCGCGATGGCAACGTGATCGGCTTCGGGGGCCGCGCCATGGGCGATGGCATCCCCAAGTACCTGAACTCGCCGCAGACACCGGTCTTCGACAAGAGCACCATCGTCTACGCCCTCGACCTGGCTCGCGAGCCAATTCGCAAGGCTGGCGAGGTGGTGATCGTCGAAGGCTACATGGACTGCATCGCCGCCCATCAGTTCGGCCACGAGAATGTCGTGGCCTCGATGGGAACCGCCCTCACCGAATCCCAGGTGCAGGCGGTGAAGCGGGGCGCGGATCGCATAGTCCTGGCCCTTGACTCGGACGCCGCCGGGCAGATGGCGACCATCCGCGGCATCGAAACCATGCGCGACGCCCTCGACGCCGACGTTCAGCCGGTCCCGGACGCCACCGGCATCATCAGGTTCGAGCGCAAGCTGAAGACCGAGATCGCGGTCGTCCAGCTTCCCTCCGGGAAGGACCCGGACGAGCTGATCCGCAAGGCACCCGAATCCTGGCCGGGCATCGTAGCGTCGGCGAAGCCCTTCATGGACTTCACCATCGACACCCTGGTTGCGCCTGTCGACCTCTCCAACGCCCGCCAGAAATCGGAGATCGTGAGCCAGATCGCGCCACTCCTGCAGCAAATCCCGGACCGCATCGTCCAGGGCCACTACATCTCGCTGCTCGCCCGGAAGCTGGGACTGGAGGATCGCCTCGTCCTCGCCGAGGTCCGGAAGTCCAATATCGGCCGGCGCCCTTCCGCCCAGCGCCAGGGCGTTTCCCCGGAAGCCGTCGAGCGGGTCGCCCGTCGCACCACCGAAGACTACGTGGTCGCGTTGTTCCTGAAGCATCCCGACCTGACGCGCGATGTCGCCGCGCGAATGCCTGTCGAGGAAATCGCCGACATTCGCAACCGGGAACTGGTCCGCATCCTCCAGGACAGCTCGGTCGCGGGTCTCACGCCCGAGCAGATCGTGGTCGCGCTGGACGACGAGCTCGCCAACCATGCCGAAAATCTTCTCGAATCGCTGGAAGGCCGGCCGGAACAGTTCCCCGGCCAGATCCACCGCGAGTCCGAGGAAATGCTCATGAAGCTCGGCAAGGAGCGCTACACCTTCCTCATGCGCCAGCTCGACTCCACGCTCAAGATGGCCCTGCTGGAGAACGACGCCGAAACGCTGACGTCGATCAAGGAGCAGATTGGCAAACTCGCCGAGCGCCATCGACAGTACTACCCGCCTCCGAGCCCCTACTTCCTCGACTCCCGATCACCGGGGCGCAACTAGACACAACAAAAAACGGAGCGGCGAAACGCCACTCCGTTTTCTCTCTTCAGTGGTCGGGGAGAGAGGATTCGAACCTCCGACCTCAGCGTCCCGAACGCTGCGCGCTCACCGGGCTGCGCCACTCCCCGCGACCGTCGGCAAGCATACACCGAGGGTAGTCGCCACGGCAATGATTCCGCCAAAATGGACGGGAATCACTTCGCTGATCCACCCTTTCCGGCGGGCAACCTGCCTCCCGATCTGTTGTATCATCCCATCACAATCACATACCGTACTCGCAAGTACGTGCCCGTGTAGCTCAGTGGATAGAGCGCCACCGTCCTAAGGTGGGCGTCGGGGGTTCGAATCCCTCCGCGGGTGCCAATAAGGCGAGTGGCGAAATCTTCGCTCCATACCGGCCAGCCCTCCCACTGAACGTTCGAGTCTCCACCTCTGGGTAGACACGAGGAAAGTGAAAGGATCGATGTGGCCCATGGAACTGCACATCCGCTCAAATGGAACCAAAGTCACCCCCGGGATGCGCGAGTTCATCGACCGCCGGATGTCCAAGCTCGACAAACTCGCCGACCACGTCGTCGACGCCAAGCTTGAACTCCGCACCGAGGAAACCCGCACCGGTACCGAAGTCACCGTTGCCCAGCTCACGCTCCAGACCGGACGCCACGTTCTCCGCGCCGAGGAACACGACCCCGAGGCCGCCAAGGCGATTGACGCCGTCATCGACAAGCTCGTCACCCAGGTGCGTCGCTACACCGACAAGCGCAAGTCGCGGAAGAAGCGCGGCGTGCCAGCGCACGTCATGTCGGACATCCCCGCCGACCTTGGCAATTACGGCGAGAGCCTGCTGGCGGAAACCAATAGCGTCGACGCCGAGGAAGACACAAGCGTCGTGCGCACCAAGCGCTTCGAAATGAAACCAATGCTCGTCGCCGAGGCTATCGACCAGATGGAACTGGTCGGCCACGACTTCTTCTTGTTCCACAACATGGACGAGAACGAACTCAACGTGCTGTACCGCCGCCGCGACGGCTCATACGGCCTGCTGGCTCCCGCCGCCGGCTAAGCACAAACAATCGATGGGAAAAGCAAACGCCAGGCGAATTCTCGCCTGGCGTTTGTTTGTTCAATGCGCGCGACCGGGAAGCTAGTCCTTTTTCTTCTGGTCCTTGTAGAACTTCTTTGTCTTCGGAATCGGTCTCGCGTCTTCCTCTTCGCGAATCGCCCGCAACTCTTCGGACCGGCGTTCCAGTTGCTCTTCCAGCTTCACGAAATCGTTGTATACCACCGGATCGGCGTTTGAAACCGGCGTTCGCATCAACATCCGGACCAGTTGCAGAAGCGAACCAGCCGCCGCCTGCTGGGCCGCTGGGAGCGCGGCCCGTTCCATGATCGCGTCAACCAGCTTTACCGATTTCTGGCTGGCGCCATTCTCTATCAAACGACCGCGAATCTCCTGGAGCCCTTGCGTCACGTTCATTAGCAGTCCATCTCTCGCGTCAACGCTACAATCAGTCGCCGCAAGTATATGCGCTCGCGGCCACACGCCTGTGGGACAATCTCAGGCATTGACCGGCTAAACGCCCGCCCAGTACCCCGTGGAGCTTTCTCAACATGTCCAATCAGATTCCCAAAGCCATGACGATCGCCGGGTCAGATTCCGGCGCTGGCGCGGGTATCCAGGCCGATCTCAAGACCTTCCAGGCCCTTGGCGTCTTCGGCACCTCCGTCCTCACCGCCGTCACGGCTCAGAACACCGTCGAGGTCGCCGCCATCGCCGAGGTCCCCGACGAGGTGGTCATCGCCCAAATCGACACGGTCGCCGAGGACATCGGCTACGACGCGGTGAAGACCGGCATGCTGAGCAGCAAGTCCATCATCGGCAACGTCGCCGACCGGCTCGAGGCGTGGGGCCATCGCTGGCTCGTGGTTGACCCCGTGATGGTCTCAAAGTCCGGCGCCCCCCTGCTCCAACCCGACGCCATCGACGTCCTGAAGTCCGATCTCCTGCCGAAGGCCGCCATCGTCACCCCTAATATCCCCGAGGCCCAAATCCTGGCGGACATGGATATCGTCACGCCGGGCGACATCCGGGAGGCCGCGCGCAAGATCGCGGCCCTCGGCCCTGGAATCGTCATCATGAAGGGCGGCCACCTCGATGGCCCGGCCGTCGACCTGGTCTTCGACGGCGCATCCTTCCTGCCGGTCGAGGGCGAACGCATCGACACGAAGAATACCCACGGCACCGGCTGCACCTTCTCGGCCGCCATCACCGCGTTCCTCGCCCATGGAATCGAGCCGATCGAATCGATCCAGCTCGCCAAGCGTTATCTGGAAGCGGCCCTGGTCAACTCGGTCAGCATTGGGGAGGGACATTCCCCCGTAAACCACGACACGCCGCTGCCCCCGGAGGTCCTGGCGGTCCTTGCCTCCAAGGTCCAGGCGTGATCGCACCCGCCAGCCTGCGGCTCTACCTGGTCCTCGATCCCGCCGCCATCGGCGACCGGAACCCGCTGGAACTCTGCCAGAAGGTGATCGAGGCGGGGGTGGCCTGTCTCCAGATTCGCTGGAAATCGGCCACCGACCGCGAGATCATCGACCTCGCCCGCGCCCTGCTCCCGATCACATCGGGAGCCAACGTGCCACTCATCATCAACGACCGGGTCGACCTGGCTCTCGCCAGCGGCGCGGAAGGTGTCCACCTCGGTGTCGATGACCTCCCGCTGGAGGACGCTCGCCGGCTCGCTGGCAACGACTTCATCATTGGCTACTCGCCCGATACGGACGCCGGCATCAGCCAGGCCACCGGCCTGGCGAGTTACCTCGGTATCGGGCCGCTCTTCACCACGGCGACCAAGGCGGACGCCGGCGGCGCGCTGGGCCCAGAGGAATATGCCCGCCGACGGGCGTTGAGCCCGCTCCCCACCGTCGCCATCGGCGGCATCGACGCTTCCAACGCCCACCAGGCATTCGGAACGGGAGCGGATGGCATCGCGGTGGTGTCCGCGATACTGGGAGCGAGCGATCCCGTCGCGGCCACCGAGGAACTCAGTCGGGTGGCGGCTGGATTCGTATCCTGAACAGGTCCGCCAGTTCCGGATCGTCCGCCGGATCCCACAGGCACTCCTCCAGGTCCACGGTGATATCGTCCAGGAACGGCACATCCTCGGCCAGCAGCAGGTCACGCATCCTGTTCCTGTCGCCAAACGCCATGGCGCCCGACAGGACCCCCTGTCGGTTCACCACGCGATGGGCGGGCAATCCATGGCCCTCGTGCAGGCCGCCTAGCGCCCACCCCACCATCCTGGCCGATCTCGGGGATCCAAGCGCCGCCGCGATACGTCCATAGGTTGTGACGAATCCCTCGGGTATCCTGGCCACCACCAGCGCCACCCGCTCGGGGAATGGCAGGGCATCTCGTCTCGCGTCCCGCACGACCTCGCTTGCTCCCCCCGCCGATTCAGGCTGTCGTGGCCGTTGTGGCCCCGGCGTATACTCGTTCATGGCACACGTGCCCTCGACATCGACTCAACGTCGGACCCCACCATTGGAGATTCCGGACCATGCGCTCTTTCTTCTCTCGCCTGCTTGGCGACTCCCCGGACAAGGAACTCCGGGAACTTGACCCCATTGTCAATGAAATCAACGAACTCGAACCCGAGTTCGAGAAGCTGTCGCAGGACGACCTGCGCAAGCTCATGACCGAGTACCGCGAAGAATACGAGGAAGAAGGCGACCTCGACGACTTCCTGCCCAACGTCTTCGCCGCGGTTCGCGAGGCCGCGAAGCGGACCCGCGGGCAGCGTCATTTCGATGTCCAGCTCATGGGCGGTATAGCGCTGCATGAAGGCAAGATCGCCGAGATGAAGACCGGTGAAGGCAAGACCCTCACCTCGTCACTCGCGCTCACCCTTAACGCCCTTTCGGGACGTGGCGCCCACCTAGTTACCCCGAACGATTACCTCGCCAAGCGCGACGCGCAGGAAATGGGGCTCATCTACGACTACCTCGGCATCTCCGTCGGAGTGCTCCAGCACGACGCCGCCTACATCTACGATGCCGACCACATCACCGAGGACGAGTCACTCGCGCGCCTCCGGCCAGTTCCGCGCCGCGAGGCATATCGCGCCGATATCCTCTACTCGACGAACAACGAGCTTGGATTCGACTACCTGCGCGACAACATGGTGGTCGACCCCGCCAACCTCGTGCAGAGCGATCTCAACTACGCCATCGTCGACGAGGTCGATAACATCCTGATCGACGAGGCCCGCACGCCGCTCATCATCTCCGGGCCGGCGGGCGACGCCACCGACCGCTACTACCAGTTCGCCCAGATCGTGAAGCAACTGCGTAAGGACCGCGATTACGAGGTCGACGTCAAGCACCGGAGCGCCACGCTCACCGAGGACGGCATCGACAAAGTCGAGCAGCTCGCCGGCATCCCGTCGGGCGAGAGCATCTACGACGAGCGCTACGTCGAACTCACCCACTACCTCGAACAGGCCCTCTCCGCGCACGCCATCTACCAACGCGACAAGGACTACATCGTTCGCGATGGCGAGGTCATCATCATCGACGAGTTCACCGGCCGCATGATGGTCGGCCGACGCTACAGCGAGGGCCTTCACCAGGCGATCGAGGCCAAGGAGAACGTTCGCGTCCGCCGCCAGAACGTGACCATGGCCACCATCACCTTCCAGAACTATTTCCGGATGTACGACAAGCTCGCCGGCATGACGGGTACCGCCGAAACCGAGTCGGAAGAGTTCTTCCGCATCTACAACCTGCCGGTGGTCACCATCCCCACCAACCGCGAGATGATTCGCGACGACGCGGGCGATCTCATCTTCAAGACCGAGGCTGGCAAGTTCAAGGCCGTGGTTCGCGAGATCGAGGAGATGCAGAAAATCGGCCGACCCGTGCTGGTCGGCACCACCTCGGTCGAAAAGTCCGAGGAACTGAGCCAGATGCTGACCCAGCGCGGCATCCAGCATTCGGTGTTGAACGCCAAGCACCACGAACGCGAGGCGGCGATCGTCGCCGAGGCGGGCCGCCGTGGGGCCGTCACCATCGCCACCAACATGGCCGGTCGTGGTACAGACATCCAGCTGGAAGAAGGCATCGCCGAGGCGGGCGGGCTCCATATCATCGGCACCGAGCGCCACGAATCCCGCCGCATCGACAACCAGCTTCGCGGTCGCGCGGGTCGCCAGGGCGATCCCGGATCGTCCCGCTTCTTCGTGTCGCTGGAAGACGAGTTGATGCGCCGGTTCGGCAGCGAGCGGGTCGGCAACCTCATGGACCGGATGGGCCTGGAGGAAGACGAGCCGATCGAGCACCGGCTCATCTCCAAGTCCATTGAGAGCGCCCAGACCAAGGTCGAGGGCCACAACTTCGATCGCCGGAAGCACGTCGTTGAATACGACGACGTGATGAACCGGCATCGCGAAGTCATTTACAAAGACCGTCGCAAGATCGTCGCCGGCGAGGACATCCACGAGAAGGTGATCGAGCTCATCGAGGACGAGATCGAGTTCATCGTCGAGAGCCATAGCGATGAGAAGGCTCGGAGCATCGACCTCGAGGCCGTGCTCAACGCCTACGACGCCATCGTGCCGGGCCGAACCGTCACCGCCGAGGAACTCGAGGGCCTTTCCCACGACGACCTGGTCGATCGCCTCGCGGACGAAGCCGATGCCGAACTCGAGCGGGTCGCCAGCCGCTTCCCCGAGGGCTCCATGGAGAAGGTCGAACGCCACGTCCTCCTCATGGTCATCGACAAGCTCTGGGTCGACCATCTCACCGCCATGGACGATCTCCGCCAGGGCGTCGGCCTTCAGGCCTATGGTCAGAAGGACCCGTTGGTGGTCTACAAGACCGAGGGGTATCGGGCTTACGGACAATTGCAGCAGAACATCCAACACGACGTGGTTCGAGCGCTGTACCGGGTGCAGCCTGCCGCCGCCCAGCAACCGGTGCAGACACGCGTCACCGCAGCCGAAACGAGCACGAACGCCGCCGAGGACACGTCCGCCCGGCCCGCGCAGCGGAAGGCGAACAAGGTGAAGCCAAACCAGCCGTGCCCCTGCGGAAGCGGCAAGAAGTACAAGTTCTGCCACGGCGCTGCGTCCAAGGTCGCCGTGTAGCGGTCGAACGCCCACGAACGAAAAGACCCGGCTGGGAAAACCAGCCGGGTCTTTTTCAAGTTCGCGCGAGCCGATTTGGACCGGGACTTCCCTACTGGAACTGGCCGTCCTGGCCGCGAATGTCCCGAATCACATCGCGCGCTTCGGCCAGGATCCGGCCACCGGACGCCTTCACCTTCGCGCGCTTAGACTCATCCAGGAATGCGTAATACACGACACCAGCGGCGGCGGCCGACCAGCCGATCAGGGCGCCCAGGTTCTTGCCGCCCTCGCCTGCGGCGACGGCCGCCTGCTTCGATCGCTGTTCCACGGCGCTCGTCGTGTGCGCGATTCGCTCCGTCGCTGAGTGTGCCTGGCTGTCGAGCACCTCCGTGAGATGAGAGGCCCGTCCCTGAACCTCTGGCAGGATCTCGGTTGAGAACCGCTTGCCCGCCTGGCGCGCCTGCTTGGCGGCATCGTCCACGTGCGGCCTGGCGCTCTCCTGCGCCTCTTCGAGGATGGTTGCCAGTTGATGCCCGGCCGACTCCAGCAGGCCGGGAGCCTTCTGACGCGCCTGGGCGGTCGCCCTGGCCGCCGCCTCTCCAACCTGGCCAGCGACCTGGCCCGCCCGCTCCTGGATCTCGGGCGCCTTCTCCTTCAACTGTTCCGCCATGTGCGAGACCTGCTCCCGAACCTCGGGCGCCCGCTCCTTGATGGCTGGCGTTTTCGATTTCGCGTCCGCCAGGAAATGCGCGCTCGCACCTGAGATCTCGGTCGCGAGCCCCTGCGCCCGTTTGCCGAGTCCCGCGTTGTCGTCCTTCACGGTCTGGGCCAGCGCCAGGCTGCGATCACGAACGTCGTTGAGCGACTTCTCGGCCTTGCTCTTCCAGCCCGGTGAGTGGCTTCGCGCTTCCTCGACCAGATCGGAGCCGCGCTCGCTCAACGCTCGAGTCAGGCCGCTCGCCCGCCTGGACAGATCGTTGCCCAGACCATGCGCCGACTCGGTCACCCTGATCTTCTTCGCTTCCTTCTCGAGTTCCCTGGCCTTCGCGTTCACCGCCGCGACCGCCTGATCCGCCAGCTTGGTCGCCGACTTTGAGACCTTTTTCGAGGACTTCCTGCCCTCTTTGCGGGCCTGGTCGCGGAAGCCCTGGACCGCGCTCGCAAGCTGGTCCAGCGTCTGGCTCGCGGTGGACTCCAGGGCGGCCAGTCGCTCTTCCGCCTCACGGCGGGCCCGGTCCTGCTTCGATTCCTTCTTCCCAAACATCGCTGACACCACCGTTCCAATCACGGCCGCCGATGCCACCGAAAGGCCGACCGCCTTCCCGTACCCGGAACGTTCATCGCTTGGACTGTAGCTGGATTCCATTTGTCAGGGTCCCTTTCGCAATTCCGGCGCTTCGTACTGGAGATATCTTAGCCTCAAACGTCAATCGTTCGCCGCCCAGGACCAGGCGGCCACCTGCGGGTGTGGGCTAAACTGGGTTGCCGCGAAGGTCGCCTTCGCGCTCGCTCCCGCCTCCGTTCCACACCCACAGGACCGCGCACCTTCCATGACATCCTCGACATCATCCACGCGCTACGACGTCATCGTCATTGGCTCCGGCCACGCCGGCTGTGAAGCCGCGCTCGCCGCCGCCCGGATGGGCTGCCGCACGCTGGTCATCACCCCGAACCTTGACCGCGTCGGCTACATGCCCTGCAACCCATCCATTGGTGGTCCCGGCAAGTCACAGATCGTCGCCGAAGTCGACGCCCTTGGCGGCGAGATGGCCCGCGCCGCCGACGCGACCGCGATGCAGGTCCGCGAACTCAACACCTCAAAGGGTCCCGCCGTCCGCGCAATCCGTATTCAGTGCGACAAGTCGCTCTATGCGATGTACATGAAGGAATCCCTGGAGACGCAGGACGGTGTCGACCTGATTCAGGATGAAGCCGTCGGCCTCATCATCGAGAGCGAAGCCGGATCGCCCGCCGTGGCGGGCATTCGCTGCCGAATCATGGGCGATATCGAGGCACCATCCGTCGTCATCACGGCCGGGACGTTCCTTCGCGCGAAGATGATTTCCGGCGAATCCAGGTCCGCTGGGGGCCGCGCCGGAGAGCGCGATGATGTGCGACTCTCCGAGTCCCTCGGCTCGCTCGACTTCCGCCTCCGGCGGTTCAAGACCGGCACCCCGCCCCGGATCGATGCCCGAACGGTGGACATTTCCCACACCGAACCCCAGTCCGGCGATGATCGACCGCTCTGGCTGAGTTGGGACGGCCGGCACGGCGCCGTTGAGCCGCTCTCGCTTCCGCCGCTCTCCACCGGACCATTCTCCATCGTCGAGACCCTCGGCGGCCGAACGCAGGTGCGCTGCTACCAGTCTTCCACCACCGAGCCGGGTCACGACCTGATTCGCGCGAACCTGCACCGCGCACCCATGTATAACGGGTCCATCGAAGGCCAGGGGCCACGGTATTGCCCGAGCATCGAAGACAAGGTCGGACGATTCGCCACCAAGACCAGCCACCCGGTGTTCCTCGAACCCGAGGGCTGGCGAAGCAACGAAATCTACGTCCAGGGCCTGAGCACCAGCCTCCCGGCCGACGTTCAGGAGCAGGTCGTCTCCACCGTTCCTGGCATGGAGAACGCTCGCATCACGCGCTATGGCTACGCCGTGGAGTATGACGCCCTCGATCCCACCGAGCTCACCCGTACGCTCCAGAGCCGTCGCGTACCAGGCCTTTTCTTCGCGGGCCAGGTCAACGGCACCTCGGGCTATGAAGAAGCCGCCGGCCAGGGCATCGTCGCGGGGGCGAACGCCGCCGCTCGCGCGCGTTCCATGCCGGAGATCGTGCTCACGCGCGACATGTCCTACATCGGCGTGATGATCGACGACCTCATCTCCAAGCCGTTCAACGAGCCCTACCGGATGCTGACGTCCCGCGCCGAATACCGGCTCCTTCTCCGCTCCGACACCGCGCCCGTCCGGATGGCCACGATCGCCGCCGGAACGGGCCTCATCAGCGATGAGCGTCGCGAGGCGGTATTCGCGGCCAACTCCGCCATCGAAAGCACCATCGCCAGCTTGGGGTCCATCTGGCTGGGCGCCAATGCCCGCCACGCCGCCGCCCTCGAGGCCGAAGGGCTCAAGGCGGCGAACCGCTCGCTCACCGCCCTCGATGTCGCCCGCCGGCCTCACGTCCATCCCGAGGCGGTGATCCGGGCGATGCGGTCACTCGACCTCTGGTCGGGTCCAGACCCCGCCTCGGTCCCACTCGACGATCTCGCCATCGCCATCCAGTACGGGGCGTTCATCGACAAGGAGCGCAAGGAAGCCGAACGGCACCGGGCCAACGAGTACAGGCAAATCCCCGATGACCTGGACTACGCCTCGGTGACCGGTCTCCGCGTGGAAGCCTCCCAGCAGCTCGCGGCCACCAGGCCACCCAGTGTCGGTCATGCGGCTCGAACGGCGGGCGTCACCCCGTCGGATATTGGGGCGCTCCTCGTCCACCTCACGCGACTCCAGGCCTGACTGGCGCTCTAACCAGATGGCCCGGTACGAGATGGCCGATCCACCCGCGTTGCGCTAGACTTCGCCTTCGCATGACATGAATGCACCTCTCGCTCCGCATCAGGATTCGGCACCGTGGTTAACATTCGCCAGGCGTTTCGCCCCTCGCCTCCTCTTCCAGACACCGCGCCATTTCGATTCCTCGTCTATGTCACCGGCGGTCGGGAAGACGCCCGTCTCATGGAAATCGTCCGCCAGATGGCCAGACAGCCAAACACCCACATCACCCTGGCTTACGTCGTCGAGGTTCAGCAGTCGATTCCGCTCGACGCCGAACTTCCCATCGAGGTCCTCCGTGGCGAGCAGGTTCTTCACGAAGCGAGCATGATCGCCGCCAGTTGCGTTGGTGGCCGGAGCGATCGGGTCTCCACCGAACTCCTCCAGGCCCGCTCGGCGGGAGCCGCGATCGTGGACCACGCCATGGATGAGGACGCCGACGCCATCGTGCTCGCCTGCACCGTTCGCAAGAAGTTCGGCCGCGCCACGGTTGGCGACACCATCGACTACGTCCTGCGCAACGCCACCTGCGAGGTCCACGTGATTCGTGTCGCGCGGAGGGACGAGCACACCGAAGGAGCCGGTTCCCAATGAACGTCGTGATCATGGGCTGCGGCCGTGTTGGATCACGGGTCGCGTCGATCCTGGATCACAACGGCCACAATGTCTCGGTGGTTGACACCAACCCATCGGCGTTTCGACGCCTCTCCCGGGAATTCGGCGGGGACACGGTCATTGGCACGGGCATCGACGAGGATGTGCTCCGGCAGGCGGGCATTGGCGAGGCCGATGCATTCATCGCCGTGACCAACGGCGACAATCGCAACATCATGGCCGGGCAGGTCGCCCGCGTGATGTTCGATGTTCCCCAGGTCATCGTCCGGATTTACGACCCCGTCCGCGAGGACACATACCGTCGCCTGGGTCTCTCAACCGTCTGCCCCACCACCACCATCTCCGCTCTCATCATCGACCAGGTGATGGGCGCGTCGAGCGACATGTCGACCGCATCCCAGGGAGGATCCTGAGCGTGTACATCATCGTGGTTGGGGGTGGCAAGGTTGGCTATTACCTCACCAAGACCCTACTCAACGAGGGGCACGAGGTGCTGCTTATCGAGCGCGACCCCTCCAAGGTGGAAATCTACTCCGAACGCTTTGGCGCGGTGATGCTGGAAGGCGACGGCGCCGAGGCCTCCACGCTCGCCGCCGCGGGGGCCGCACGGGCCGATGTCCTGGTGGCCGTCACCGGCGAGGACGAGGACAACCTCGTCATTTGCCAGATGGCGAAGCACAAGTTCCATGTCGCCAAGACCATCGCCCGGGTGAACAACCCCAAGAATGAACTGCTGTTCAAGCAGCTCCAGACCGATGTCACGGTCAGCCAGACGAACTACATCCTCGGCCTGATCGAACAGGCCATTCCGGAACGCGCCTTCATCCACCTGCTCAGCCTTCGGCACGCCGACCTCGCCATCATCGAGGCCACCATCTCCGAGAACTCGCCGGTCGCGTACCAGACCATCGGCGAGATCGACCTTCCTGTCTCCTGCGTGATCGCCGCCATCGCCCGCAAGGCCGACCTCATCGTCCCGGACAGCTCGACCCAGATCGAGCCCGGCGATGACATCATCGCGGTCACCCACCGCACCGAGGAAGACGAACTCCGCCGCCTGCTCATCACCGAGTGACGCGCGTTCAGGGCGGATCCACTGGAATCACTCGTGATGAATTGGAATACAGGGACAACGTCGACTGGCGATGTCCCTGTGTTCACTATCACTTCAGTTCGGCGATCGATGAATCGGCATCGCTATGGGTAAATGCCTCGCATCCGGGAGAATCCGGCCACCCGCGAAATCGCCCGCACCAGCGCGGCGGTCCGCATGTGCACCTTGTGCTTCTGGGACGTCTCCTGGATCGCCAGGTACGAGGCCTGCATGATGTCCTTCAACCGCTCGTTGACCTGCGCCTCGCTCCAGGGGAACGCCTGGAGCGCCTGCACCCACTCGAAGTAGGAGACGGTCACGCCGCCCGCGTTCGCGAAGATGTCCGGCAACACCACGACGCCTCGATCGAACAGGATGTCGTCGGCCTCCGGCGTGGTTGGGCCATTCGCCGCCTCGGCGATCAGCCGAGCCCGGATGCGGCCAGCGTTCTCGTCCGTGATCTGCCCTTCCAGCGCGGCAGGGATGAGCACGTCACAGGGAAGTTCGAGAAGCTCCTCGTTGCTCACGTTCTCGGCTTCGGGGAAATCGACCACGCTGCCAGTCCGGGCCTTCCACGCGTCCACCGCCGCCAGATCGAGCCCGCGAGAGTTGTGGATGCCGCCGCGCGAATCACTCACGCCAACCACCGGAGCCTCGTGCTCGGACATCAGCCGCGCGCTCACCGCGCCAGCGTTGCCGTACCCCTGAACCACCGTCGATGCCGACGATAACGACATGCCGCTCGACCGGGCCGCTTCCTCGATCGCGAACACGCAGCCACGACCAGTCGCCTCGCCCCGGCCCTCGGAACCGCCAAGCTCGATCGGCTTCCCCGTGACCACGCCTGGCACCGAGTAGCCGACGTTCATCGAATAGGTGTCCATCAACCAGGCCATGATCTGCGGGTTGGTGTTCACATCGGGTGCCGGAATGTCGACGTTGGGGCCGATGAACGGCTGGATCTCGGTCGTGTATCTCCGGGTGAGGTTCTGCACCTCGTTCTGCGAGAGCAGCTTCGGATTGACCTCAACCCCGCCCTTGGCTCCGCCATAGGGCAGCCCAACCACGGCGCACTTCCAGGTCATCCACATCGCGAGGGCTTTGACCTCGTTCAGCGTCACGTCCTGGTGGTAGCGAATCCCGCCTTTGGTCGGTCCTGGCAAACTATTGTGCCGCACACGGTGCCCGGTGAAGACCTGGACGGAACCATCATCCATCTCGACCGGAAAGTTGACGGTAAGTTCTCGCTGGCAATGGCTGAGAATGCGCCGAATGCCGTCTTCGAGTCCTATCACATCCGCGGCAATGTTGAACTGATCGACCGCGACCTCGAACAGGTCTTTTTCGGCCGCGTCCGTGGGAGCCGCGTGCACCGCCGTCGATGCGCCAGCGTCCGAAACGATCATCTTGGAACCTCTCTCGATCGCGTGCTGAACCACCAGCGCGATCCCTGCGTACAGGTTTCCCCTTCCAGCACCGACCTCGTCGGGCTGGCTCCAGCTTAATTCTCTTCGCTGAGCACCTTGAGCAGCATCGCTCGGACTTCATCGGGCTTAGCCCGCCCGCCTGTCCTGCGCATCGTATCGCCAATCAGGCGACCGATCGCGGCCTGCTTTCCGCTCCGGAAGTCGGCCGCGGCCGCCGCGTTCTCCGCCACGGCGTCACGCGCAGCCTGCAACACTTCGGCCGAATCGTCCAGAGACAAAAGGTTGAGTCGTGTCGCGGCGGCCTCGACCGGTTCATCGTCGCCGAGTTGTGGAAGCAGGTCCTTGGCCGCCCGGCCCGTCAGCTTGCCACCGCGCACGAGGGTGACGAGGTCCGCGATCTGTGTCGCGGAAAGCGGCAACTGGTCGACTGGCATTGACCGGGCTCGCGCCAGGCCCATGATGTCGTTCAGGATCCAGTTGGCCACCACCTGGTTGGACGACTCGTCGTTGAGCGCGCTCAGGACAGCTTCGTAAGTGTCGGCGATCGGGCGTTCGTTCGTCAGCAGTGCCGCGTCCGCCGGCGAGAGTCCAAACTGCGCGAGGAACCGACTGTAGCGAGCGGCCGGCAACTCCGGAAGCGCCTTCCGCACCTCTTCGCGATGCGCGTCGTCCACCGTCAGGGGCGGAAGGTCCGGCTCAGGGAAATACCGGTAGTCGTGCGCCTGCTCCTTGGTTCGCTGGGCGACGGTCACGCCCCGGCCATCGTTCCAGCCGCGCGTTTCCTGCACCAGCTCCCCGCCGGCGCTCACCACCTCGCGCTGGCGCTCCTCCTCGAACCGCAACGCCCGCTCCACCGCCCGGAACGAGTTCATGTTCTTGATCTCGACCTTCGGACCGATGTACGACCCGTCGACCGCCCGGATCGAGATGTTCGCGTCGCAGCGGAACGCACCATCCTCCATGTTCCCGGTCGAGGCGCCGATGTAGCGGAGTATCCTGCGGAGTGCCACGAGGTATTCCCGCGCCGCTTCCGGCGACTTGAGGTCCGGCTCGCCCACGATCTCCATGAGAGGCACGCCGGACCGGTTGAGGTCCACCAGCGTCGCGGCCCCGTCGAAGCTCTCGTCGTGCACCAGGCGACCGGTGTCTTCCTCTATGTGCACGCGAGTGATGCCCGCCGTCACTTCCTCGCCATTAACCTCGAAGGTGATCGTTCCATCCACGCAGAGCGGCAGATCGTACTGCGAAATCTGGTAGCCCTTCGGCAGATCGGGATACGAGTAGTTCTTGCGGTCCATCTTGCTGAAGTCGGGAATGGTGCAGTCGAGCGCCATGCCCGTCCGCATCACGGTTTCCACGGCCGCCGCGTTCATCACCGGCAATGCCCCTGGCAGCCCCAGGCAGACCGGGCAGACGTGGGTGTTCGGCTCGGCGTTGGCATACTCGGCGGAACACCCGCAGAACATCTTGCTGCGAGTGAGAACCTGGGCATGAACCTCCAGGCCAATCACCGTTTTGTATGTTGTCTCTACCGCTACCGCCACAGTGCGTATCCCTCGTATTCAGGTGCCATGCCACGGCGTGGGCCAGGCATCGCGGGAAAGATGGGTTTCCATAGGGAGAACCGGGCGGAGAACCGCCCGCATCGTCGTCGGGATTCTACCATGGAAGTGGCGCATCCCCGCCGGAGTCATGGGGCAGACTGTGCTACCATGATCGCGTATGCGTCCCGGGGTTTTGCGAATGATTCTCGCGTCCCGGCAGGCACGAAATCCGGTCTGGCGAACCGGTTTGGCGCCACCTCAACATGCACCCGGCCCAACCTGACGCACTGGATTTTGATCACCCGCTCGCAGGCACCTCGCCGTGACCTGCCAAACGGATTCCGAACCACGGAGGCGTTCCCGAAACATGGTGACAACAACCGAAGTCAAGATGGTCACCGGCACGATCAACAACCAGCAGGTAACCGTTCCCCAGGGTACGTTCATCCTCGAAGCGGCCCGCCTCAACGGAATCGAAATCCCCAACCTCTGCTACCAACCGCTTCTGCGGCCGTGGGGCTCCTGCCGTATCTGCACCGTCGAGATCCTTGGCCGGCGCGGCGGCCTGATCGAGTCCTGCACCACCCCGCTCGCCGAGGGCATGGAAGTCCTTACCCACTCCCCCGAGGTGGTCCAGTCCCGCCAGTACATCCTCCAGATGTACCTCATCGACCACGCCCTGGATTGCCCAACCTGTGACAAGTCGGGTGAGTGTTACCTGCAGGACAACACATACCTGCACAACATCAACGCCAACCCCTACCGCCGGCCCAAGCTGGCCCAGCCCTACGAGCACTTCAGCGCCACCATCGACTACAAGTGGGACCGCTGCATCATGTGCAACCGCTGCACCCGCGTCTGCGACGAGGTGATCGGCGTCGTTGCCATCGAGTCCGCCAACCGCGCGCTCGAGGCCACGATCACCCCAGCTTTCGGGTTCGACCTGAAGGACACCGACTGCACCAACTGCGGCATGTGCATCGCCGTCTGCCCGGTCGGCGCGCTCACCGATCGCCACTTCGGCCATCACCCGTGGGAGATGGACACCACCGAGACCATCTGCGGGTTCTGCGACGTCGGCTGCACGCTCAACGTCGAGTCCAACAAGGGCGTCGTTCGCCGGGTCTCCCACCTCTGGGAACGTGGCGTGAACCACGGCTACACCTGTGAGAAGGGCAAGTGGGGCCACGAGCAGATCCAGAGCATGGATCGCAATTACTACCCACGTGTCAAGGGCGACGACGGCAAGTACTACGAAGTGACCTGGGAGGAAGCTCTCGACCAGGTCGCCACCGCGCTGCCCAGATACCGGGGCGAATCCTTCGCCGCGCTCACCTCGGCCGAGAGCACCAACGAGGAGATCTACACCCTCCAGCAGTTCTCCCGCGCCGTCATGCAGAGCAACTCCATCGACCGCCTGCTCACCCCCGCCCAGTCGGCGGTCGAACAGGCCACCCGCGCCGCGCTCGGGCTCGATGTGGTGTCGACGAACAACATGCAGGAACTCTTCACCGCCGTGAAGAACATCATCGTGGTCGGCCCGTCCATCTTCGAGACCTCGCCGATCGCGTCCTACTGGATCAATCACGCCCGTCACTACCGCGAGGCGCGCATCACCGTCATCTCCACCGAGCACTACCCGCTCTGCAATCGCGCGGTCCTCTGGCTTCAGCCGAAGGAAGGCACCACCGAGCAGGTGGTGAACGCGATCGCCAGCGAAGTCGTCCGCCTCAACCTCGTCTCGGGCGACGAAGGCGCGGATGGTCTGGCCGGCTGGACCGCCGACCTCGGCAAGATCGACCTGGCGTCGGTCGAAGCCGAAACCGGGGTTCCGGCCCACAAGATTACCGAGGCCGCGATCCTGTTCGTCACCGGCAAGCAGGAACTGGTCACGGACGCTCCATTCTTCCCCGGCGCCATCTTCAACACCACCGCCCAGCAGGATGCGTACCATCCGTACAGCGGTTTCGGCGCCGCCGAGCAGGATTCGTCCAACCCCTATGGCGATGCTGGCGCCGTGCAGGTCGCCTGCACCAACCTCAGCATCCTCACCGGCAACATCGGACGCGCGGGTGGTGGTATCGCCTCGCTTCGTGGCCCGGCCAACTACCAGGGCGCGACCGACATGGGCGCCACGCCTGACCGCCTGCCCGGTGGCGTGTCCATCGCCGACGGTGAAGCCCGCGACGCCTTCGAGCGTGCCTGGAACGAGCGATCGGCGAGTGGCATCGCCTCCCTGCCGGATACCGCTGGCGTCGGCCTCGCTGATCTGCCACGCGCGATCGAGGCGGGCGAGATCAAGGCCCTCTGGATCGAGGCCGGAATACGCACACGCGACGACGTGATCAACCCTGAACTTTACGCCGCGCTCGGCAAGCTCGAATACCTGGTCGTGGTCGACGCCTACCAGTCTCCGCTGGCCGATATCGCCGACGTCGTGCTGCCGCTGGCTCTCAACCTTGAGAAGGACGGCACCTTCACCAGCTTCGATCGAACCGTGCAGCGCGTTCGCGCGGCCGTTCCCGCCCTCGGCGAGGCGCACACCAGCACCGAGATCCTCGGCGCGATTGCCGACCGCATGGGCTACACGTTCCCGCACGGCCACGCCAGCCAGGTTATGACGGAGATTTCCAACCTCGTGCCATCGTACGCGGGCGTCACCTACGCTCGGCTCGAACGCGGCGGCATCGTCACGCCAGCCGCCCGCTTCGGCGAGCAGGGAACCACCATCCTGACCAACGGTTCCGGCCCCCTGCGGCCGAAGGTAATCGCCTGAGCATCGCCGGGCCCGCCGCCCTCGCGAGAAACGGAAGGACCAGCATATGCTCGATGAAGTCAAGGGATTCGGCATCACAATTCGCCGTCTCGTCAAACCAAAGCTCGTTCAGGACTACCCGGAGGTAAAGCGCCCGATGGCGCCACGCTTCCGCGGCCTGCCATCTCTCCGCGCCGATCCCGAGACCGGCGAAGCGCTGTGCGTGGCTTGCGGTCTGTGTGCCCGCATCTGCCCGACAAGCTGTCTTGAAATGCATGTCGTGCCCTCCGAGGAAGGCGACCGCGAACTGGGCGAATTCATCCTCAAGGCCGGACGCTGCATGTTCTGCGGCCTCTGTTCTCAGGTCTGCCCGGTCGACGCCATTACCATGAGCCAGGAATACGAGCTTTCGGTGCTGGAGCGCGATGGGCTGGTCTATACCAAGACCGAACTCGCCGCCATCGGTGGCCAGATGTCCACCTGGTGGGATTCCGGCGTCGGCCCCGAGAACCAGCAGACGAACGCCCCAACCCGGTACGACCGGTTCCGGGACCACGGCTCGGAACTGTACTGAGTCACCTGACCCGACTCGCCCACGTGGGAGCCGTGTCATCACACAAGCGAATCTGTTCCGTCGAAGAAACCGGGGACCTGGCATCACGCTGGAACCCCGGTTTCCTGTCATCTCAGCGGAGGTACCATGGCCACCCCGGATTTCCCGATCTACATCGATGGCGAATTCGTCCAGACCGCCAGTGAACTTATCGTCACGAACCCGTTCGACGGAAGTGAAGTTGGGCGGACGTGGCTGGCGGGAGGGGAAGACCTCGAACGCGCCACCGTCGCCGCCCAGACCGCCTTCGAGTCCTACCGCTCCACTCCGGTGTACGACCGGGTCACGCTCCTTCGAGACCTCGCCGCGAAGCTGAAGGAACGTCGCGAGGACGTGATCGACATCATCGTGCGCGAGGCCGGAAAACCGGTCGGCGAAGCAACCGTCGAGGTCGACCGGGGGGTCTTCACCATCGACACCGCCGCCGAGGAGGCGAAACGGATTCAGGGCGAGGTCATCCCGCTCGATCTCCTGCCGTCTTCGAAAGGTCGCTTCGGCATCACTCGCCGCTTTCCGATCGGTCCGATCGCCGGTATCTCGCCGTTCAACTTCCCGCTCAACCTGGCCCTGCACAAGGTCGCCCCTGCCATCGCCTCAGGCAACTCGATCGTGCTCAAGCCGCCCACGCTCGCCCCGCTCACCATGCTCCTCATCGCCCAACTGATTGACGAGGTGGGCGTGCCAAAGGGCGTCGTCAACGTCCTGCCGATGGATCGCCAGACTGGCGACACCATGGTGGCGGACGATCGCTTCAAACTGCTCTCGTTCACCGGTTCGCCGGATGTCGGTTGGGGCATGAAGAGTCGCGCCGGTCTCAAGCCGGTGGTGCTCGAGCTCGGCGGAAACGCCGGTGTTCTCATCGACGACGATGCCGACCTCGACTTCGCCGTCTCCCGCATCCGCACCGGCGCGTTCGCCTATGCCGGCCAGGTGTGCATCTCGGTGCAGCGCGTGTTCATTCACGAATCGGTATACGAGTCCGTGCGCGATCGCATCGTCGACGCCGCCGCGTCTCTCCGGATGGGCGATCCCGCCGATTCAAGCACCGAGCTCGGCCCGATGATCGACGACAAGGCCGCCGCGCGTACCCAGTCCTGGATCGAGGATGCCGTGGCCGGAGGCGCCACGGTCCTCACCGGCGGCAAGGCCGATGGGCGATTCTTCCAGCCAACCGTCATCGAGAACGCCAACCCGAAGAGCTTCGTCTGCTCGCGGGAGGCGTTCGCCCCACTCGTCACGCTCTTCCCCGTCATATCCTTCAGCGAAGGCATCGAGAAGCTCAACGATTCGGAATACGGTCTCCAGGCGGGCATCTTCACGAACCGCCTGGAAAACGCGCTCACCGCCTATGAACGAACCGAGGCCGGAGGCGTCATCATCAACGACGTCCCCACCTACCGTATCGACCACATGCCATATGGCGGCGTGAAGTCGTCCGGCCTCAGCCGCGAAGGCATCCGCTACGCCATCGAGGACATGACCGAACCTCGGCTGATGGTCGTCAATCGCCTCGAAAGTCAGCGCCTGCCCTGATAGTTCCTCGCGCTCCCATGCACAAGGACGCCCCGGATCGGCATGCCGATTCGGGGCGTCTGGCCGTTCGATGACATCCGTCGTCAGGCCGCCACAAGGCTCCGCAGGGTCTCCAGGTTGCGCCGGTCCATGTCGCCAGACGCATCCTTCTCCGTTTCCAGGATGCCGGGAATCCCGGCCAACCGGCCGTCGTTCATGAACTGCCGGAACCCTTCCAGCCCAATCTCGCCATCGCCGATATGATCGTGCCGGTCCTTGTTGCTGCCCAATGGATTCTTCGAATCGTTGAGGTGAATCACCTTCAACCGGTCGAGCCCAATGGTCGCGTCGAAGCGGTTCATCATCTCGGCGTAGAGTTCCGGCGTTCGGTAGTCATACCCCGCCGCGAAGATATGGCAGGTGTCCAAACACACTCCCACACGATCCTTCTGCTCCACCCGCTCGATGATCGCCGCGATCTCCTCGAACGACCGGCCCAGCGCCGTTCCCTGGCCCGCCGTGGTTTCCAGCAAGGTCATCGTCGTGCCGTCCGGCATCGCCGCGAAGATTTCGTTCAGCGACGCCGCGAACCGCTCGATACCAGCTTCCACACCACTCCCGGTGTGAGCGCCCGGATGCGTCACCAGGTGCGGTATCCCCAGCACGTCACATCGCGCCAGCTCGTCCGAGAACGCGGGAATCGATTTCGCCAGGATGTCCGGCTTCGGCGACGCCAGATTGATCAGGTACGAGTCATGTACCACCAGCTTCGTGATGCCGGTTCGGGCCACTTCCTCGCGAAACCGATCGATTACGGCCGGATCGAGCGGCTTGGACTGCCACTGCCGCTCGTTCTTCGAAAAGAGTTGCAGCGACTCCAACCCCAACTCCTCGCCTCGCGCGAGCGTCAGGTCTACCCCGCCCGAGGCGGAAACGTGCGATCCCAGTGCCAGCGTCATCCAATATCGCTCCCACTCGGCCAGACCTGGGTCAACCCCGCCGGCTGGCGTCAATCAGTTCGGTCAACTTCGCCGGGTTGTGCCCGAGAATCGTCGCGTCGTCGCCCACCACGAGAGGTCGGCGCAGCAACGTCGGTTCTTCCAGCATCAGGTCGAGCAACGCGTCGTCATCCAGCGCGTCGATCTCGTCTCCCCGAGCCTTGTACACCTTGCTCCGCTTCGAGAGGACATCCCTCGGACCCATTCCGGCTCGCTCCAGGATGCCCGTCAGCTCGTCCCTGGTGAACCGCTTGCGAAAATAGTCGCGGCTCGTGAACGCCACGCCGGACTCGCGCAGCATCGCATCGGTCTTCCTGCAGGAGGTGCAGGATGTGTAGACATAGGCTTCGATCATAGAAACAACTCCACGCGCGAATTTGGCTGTCCGTACAATACTCTCACATCCTGGTCCCCACCAGCACCCGTGCTAAACTCACTGGGCTTGCCTGGACGCCGGGCGCCATCTCGACACCGCTCGGAGTCTGTATCGCGTGATAGCCGCACCATTTCAACGCTCCAGCACGCCACCCACCGCTCCGGACGTGTCTCTCGTCATTCCCGCCTACAACGAATCCGACCGGATCGGGAACTGCCTCGACCAGCTCACCTCCTGGATCACCACCCGTCCGGAAACCTTCGAAATCATCGTGGTCGACGATGGGTCCTCCGACGACACGGCAGCCGTCGCCGAACGCTGGTCCACTCGCCACCCGATAATCACCGTCATCCACGAACGCCACCGCGGCAAGGCGAACGCCGTGCTCGCGGGGTTGTCCGCCGCTCAGGGCGACATCGCCGGATACCTGGACGTCGATCTGGCCACGCCGATCACGACCTGGGACGAATGCGCCGAGGCGTTCCGCGCCGGCGCGGACGTGGCCATCGCGTCCCGGGAAGGCATCGGCGCCATCCGCGTCGGCGAGCCGTGGTACCGGCACGTGATGGGGCGGGCGTTCAACTCCATCGTCAGGGTGTTGCTGCTGCCGGGTCTCCACGACACCCAGTGCGGGTTCAAGTTCTTCACCCGCCACGCTCTGAACACCATCCTTTCGCGGACCACGCTTTACCGCAACTCCGACGTTGTCAGCCGACCTCGGGTGACCGCCTTCGATGTCGAACTGCTCTTCATCGCGCGACGCCATCACCTCAGGATCACGGTGATCCCGGTCACCTGGACCTACGGCGAGCACACCAAGGTCAACCCACTGACGGACACGCTCCAGAATCTGAGCGATGTCCTCAAGGTGCGGATCAACGGCTGGTTGGGAAAATACGCCTGATCAGCGGCGGGAAAACTGCCGTTCCAGTTCGGTCTGCGACATGTGCAGCATGGTCGGCCGCCCATGGCCACAGGCTCTGGGCTGCTGGGTCCGCTCCAGTTGCGCCACCAGTTCCCGCATCTCCGGCAGCGAAAGCACCTGTCCCGCCCGGATCGACGTGTGGCAGGCGGCGCTGATCGCCACCGAGTCAAGCCAGGAATCGCCGGCCCCGCCATCGGCCAGTTCGCCCAGGATTTCGTGGATGCGCTCGCCGATGTCTACCCCCCGCATCATCGCCGGAATCTCGCGAATCGCGACCGCCTGATCGCCGAACCGCTCGATCTCGAACCCGATCGCCTTCAACTCATCGGTCGAGCGCTCGAACGCGCTCAACTCTTCCGGCGCGAGTTCCACCACCAGTGGATCGAGCAGCGGTTGGCGGTCGATCGACTGGGTCTGCATCTGACCCAGGATCTTCTCGTACATCACACGCTCGTGGGCGGCATGCTGGTCGATCATGAACATGCCTTCCGGTCCCTCGGCCACGATATAGGTACCACCCACCTGACCTAACACCCGCATCACCGGCACGCCCGAGGGATGCTCCTGCCTACGGATTTGGCTGGGCTCCTCCGGTTCGGGTTCAGGCTGCTGCGACGGTTGCCGCTGGAACCGCTGTTCGTTGACCCAGGTCGTGAAGCTTCCCTGCTGGATCGAGGCGCCCGCTGGTTCCGGCGGCGAGAACGTCACGGCGGGAATCGTGTCCTGGCTCTGCATGCGCAACGCTTCGTGAGCCGCCCGCTGGACCGCCCTGCAAACAGCGCGTTCGTCGGAGAACTTCACCTCGGCCTTCGATGGATGGACGTTGACGTCCACCGTCGCCGGATCGATCTCGATCCGCACCATTCCCAGCGGATGCCGGCCTACCATGATCAGGCTGTGATAGGCATCCTCCAGCGCATACATCAGCGCCCGGTGCTGGATGAGCCGCCCGTTCACGAAGAAAAAGCAGTTCTGCCGGTGCGAGCGGGTCACGCGCGGCGTGCTGATCCAGCCTGTCACCTTCACGCCCGGAACCGCCGAATCGGATCCTTCGGAATTGAGTTCCAGCACCTCGCCCGCCAGTTCCGCCCCAAACACGCCAACGGCGGCGTCGACATCGTTGCCGTTCCCCGGCGTCGAGAGGCCCTTCCGACCGTCATTCGTCAGCGACCACTTGATCTCGCTACGATTGCACGCATATGCTCCGACCAATCGATTGATGTACGAGGCTTCGGTCGATGGCTGGCGCAGGAACTTACGGCGCGCCGGAACGTTGCCAAACAGGTCATGCACGGAGACAGTCGTGCCACTCGCGGACGCCTCGGGCCGGGGGCCGATCTGTCGCCCATAGTCCAGTTGGATCAGCGCCGCCGAACCTCCGGCACGGGGCGCGGACCGCACCACCATGTTGGACACCCCGCCGATGCTGGGAACCGCTTCGCCCCGGAAACCGAGCGTGTGCAAATGTTCCAGGTCGTCGAACGCCTGCAACTTCGAGGTCGCGTGCCGCTGCACGGCGAGTTCAAGTTCGGCCGCCGTCATGCCGACGCCGTCGTCCGTCACCCGGATCAGGCGCGACCCACCCTCCTCGATCTCGACGGTGATACGCGTGGCGCCCGCGTCGATCGAGTTCTCGATCAACTCCTTGACCACGGATGACGGGCGTTCCACCACCTCACCGGCGGCGATCTTCCCGATCGTTTCGCTTGTCAGTACCTGGATCGGCATTCTTGGGTCCCGTGAGGTCATGAGATCGCTTGAAAGGGAACGCGCCTAAGTCGCGCGATCGGCTTTGCGCTGCCCGCGAAGCAGGTACGTACAGACTATCACCGGACGTTGTCCCAAGCCGCTGCTCGAATGTCCGGGCTCCGGCCATCAGCCGGACAGGTTGAGCAGTGAACAACCGTGCCGGCGGTCTGGACGCCACATGAACGCGGCGTCCAGTCCGGAATATCTCGAACGACGGTAAGGCACTATCCGCCGAGTTCCGCCAGCCGAGCCTCCAGCACCGCGATCTGCTCGTTCGCCCGCGCCAGGCGGTTCCGCTGCACCTCGACCACCTTCTCGGGAGCCCGCGACACGAACGACTCGTTCGCCAATTGCGCCGTCGCCCGGTCTCGCTCGGCCCGAACCTCGTCGAGTTCCCTGGTCAACCGTTGGCGCTCCGCCTCGACGTCGACCATGCCCGCCAGAGGCAGGAGCGCCACCGCGTCCGACGCCAGGACGGTCAGCGACTGCGGTAGTTGCTCGGGTTCCCCCGGCGAGATCACCAACTGGTCGTCGGCGATGCGGCCCAGGAAGCCGAGTTCGCCACGCAGTGTCTCGAACGCGCCGGTGAGCTTGCCTGGATACACGTGGGCGCCGATCCACCGCGCCGGCTCAACCCCGGCCTCGGCTCGCGCGTTGCGGATACCACGGACCAGGTCAATCAGCGTGTTGAATGCATGCTCGGCTTCGGGATCGCGGCTACCCGCCTCCGGCCATGGAGCCACCATGATGCTGTCGCCGACATGGGGCACCTGTTGCCACAACGCCTCGGTAATGAACGGCATGAACGGGTGAAGCAGGCGCAGGCTTCGCTCGATCACGTAGGCCAGCACCTGGGGTGCCTGACTACCCTCGCGCTTGAGGTCCACCTTCGACGCCTCGATATACCAGTCGCACAGTTCCGACCAGATGAAGTCGTTGATCTGGCGGCCCGCCTCGCCGAACAGGAAGCCTTCGAGCAACCGGGTCGAGGACTCCGTCACCTCGTCCAGCCTCGACATGATCCAGCGGTCGGCGATCGTAAGTTCGCCGGTCGGCCGCACCGGACCACCCTCGTCGAGCGCGATGTCCGCCTCACCGATCGATCGCAACGCGAACCGGGTGGCGTTCCACAGCTTGTTGCCGAAGTTCCGGCTGGCCTCCACTCGCTGCACGCTGAGGCGGCTGTCGTTGCCCGGCGACGCCTGCGTGACGAGCGTGTATCGCAGGGCGTCCGCGCCGTACTCCTTCGACACGTCGATCGGGTCGATCACGTTGCCCTTGGTCTTGCTCATCTTGGCTCCCTCGACATCGCGAACAATGCCGTGGAGGTACACGATCTCGAAGGGCGACTCGCCCATGATCTCGAAGCCGAAGAAGACCATCCGCGCGACCCAGTGGAACAGGATCTCGTACCCCGTTTCCAGCACGGTGCCGGGATAGAAGCGCTTCAGGTCTGGCGTCTCATCCGGCCATCCCAGGGTCGAAAACGTCCACAGGCCGGAACTGAACCAGGTGTCCAGCACGTCCGGGTCCTGTTCCACCGCGCCACCGCAGGAGGGACACACGTCCATGGTCTCCTCGGTGGTCGCGTGGACCTCACCACAGGCCTGGCAGTACCACACCGGAATCCGGTGGCCCCACCAGAGTTGCCGTGAGATCGTCCAGTCGTGGATGTTCTCCAGCCAGTTGTCGTAGACGCCCTTGTACCGCTCGGGGATGAACGACAGCGTGCCGTCCTGGGCCGCCTCCAGCGCGGGAGCGGCCAGCCCCTTCATCTCCATGAACCACTGGAGGCTGATCAGCGGCTGCACCACCGTGCCGCAACGATCGCAGGTGCCGACGCTATGCGAGTGCGGCTCGATCTTGACCAGCCAGCCCTCCGCCTCGGCCCGCTCGACCACTGCCTTTCGCGCGTCCTCCACGGTCATCCCGGCCAGGTCGCCGGCTTCCTCGTTCAGCGTAGCGTCCAGGTTCATGATGTTCAGCGCGGGGAGCCCCGTTCGCTGGGCGATCTCGAAGTCGTTGGGGTCGTGCGCCGGAGTCACCTTCACCGCCCCGGTCCCGAACGCTGGGTCGACATGCCCATCGGCCACGATCGGAATCCGCCGGTTCACGATCGGCAGGATAACCTCCTTGCCCACCAGGTGGCCGTAGCGCTCGTCATCGGGGTTCACCGCCACGCCGGTATCGCCGAGCATGGTCTCCGGGCGCGTGGTCGCCACCACGAGCACCTCGTCCGAGTCCGCGACCGGGTACGCCAGGTACCACAGCGAGGACTGCACGTCCTGATGCTTCACTTCGAGGTCGGAAAGCGCGGTGTTGCAGCGCGGGCACCACGAGATAAGCCGCTCGCCCCGGTAAATCAGCCCCTTGTCAAACAGGTGCTTGAAGGCGTGACGCACCGCCCGCGCCGGGCCTGGATCCATCGTGAAGGCGAACCGGGTCCAGTCGCAGGAAGCGCCCAGCAACCGCATCTGCTCGCGGATTCGTGGACGCAACTCGTCCATGTACTCCCACACCCGCTCCAGGAACGCCTCGCGTCCCAGGTCGTGACGCGTGAGTCCTTCGGCGGCGAGCACCTTCTCCACGGCAAGCTGGCCCGCGATTCCGGCGTGGTCCGCGCCCGGCAACCACAGGGCCGCCTCGCCCTTCATCCGGTGCCAGCGCGTCATGATGTCCTGCAACGCGACGAATAGCGCGTGACCGACGTGCAGAACGCCGGTGACGTTCGGCGGCGGCATGATCGTCACGAAGGGTTTGTCGTCCGGCCCGTTGGACTCGCGTGGCGCGAAGTATCCCTGGCTATCCCACCAGTCGTACAGTCCATGCTCGATCGCGGGAGGATCGTATGTCTTCGCGAGTTCCGTGGTGTGAGTGGCGGGGCTTGCGGTGGCCATCGTCATGTCCTTGTCGTGGAAGGGTGAATGCTGGTTTCAGGATAGGCGGACAACAAAAAACCGCCCTGTATCGCCAGGACGGGTTTCCCCCGCGGTACCACCTCGCTTCACACCAACCGTGGTGTGCTCTCGAAACGCTGTAACGGGCGCTCCCGTCCGGGCTTGCATGCGGTATGCTGGGCCTGGCGTCTCCCGGGCGACTTTCCATCGTTCGTTCGCGGTCCGGAACTCTCAGCCGATGATTCCGGTTTGCTGTCGCGCGGGGACGATGTACTCCTCCCGATCACAAATATTTGATTACAAGTATCCCATCAAGTCTCGAAAAATCAAATGGGCCCTCGTGCGCCGCCGCATCCGCGAACGAACCGCTTAAGAGGGCCAGTACGGTCACCCCATGGACGCACGGTTAGGTACCATCTTCAATAGTAGTCACAACCTCGTTCCGGGGCACTCTCCGCAACCCAGGTAACAGGAACCCGCCAGGTGGGCAGGCTGATCCAAGTGCCCGGTTAGGCTCAATGATTCATCACATATCAGTTACCGCCAATCAAAGCATCCAGGAATCCTACCTAAAGGTGGTCATTGGTCCCGTCCTCCCCCGGATGCTGTTTGGGATGGCGGGCCTGATGATGCTGTCTGGCTCGGGCTACATTCTTGGACTCACCGCGACGCCAAGCGAGAGCGCCGGGTTCATGCTCCTCCTGCTCGCCTTGAACATCTGCATGCTCGCCCTCGTCATCCGCCAGGCGGCAATGAAACCCCACTTCCGGCTGGTCGAAATCGCGACCATCGCCGCCGCGACCATGCTCAGCGCAGGCCCGTGCCTCGTCTCCGCCGTCCTGGACCTCAGTCTCCTCTACGCCGTTCCGTACTCGGTGCTTATCTCGGTTGGCGCCGTCACCTTCTGGATGTCGACACGGCAATACGTCCTCGGCCAGCTTGGTATCTTTCTCCCACCAATCCTCCTTGTCAGCCTGTCCAGCCCGACGCGCGTCGAGCTTTCGTTCGGGATCCAGATCCTGGTGGTGGCGACCGTGGCGTCAACCGCGCTCTATTTCCTCATGCGACGCGTCGCCACGTCGTCGTTCGCCCTGACCAACGAGCTGGAGAATCGCGCCACATTGGACGGCCTGACAGGTGTACTGAACCGAGGGACCTGGATGTCCCGGGCGACGACTCGGCTGGCGCTGGCGCGCGGCCGCCGTGAGTCGATCTCGTGCCTCTACATCGACCTCAACCGCTTCAAGGAAGTGAACGACGAACTGGGCCATAGCGAGGGAGACCGTGTCCTGAATCTCGTCTCAAGCACGATCAACGACGTGCTGGATGAGGACGCCCTGTTTGGCCGGCTCGGCGGCGACGAGTTCGCGATCCTCGCGCCCGGCATCGATCGCGCGGAAGCCCAGTTGCTTCGCGACCGTATCCACGAGGCGCTCGGCCTCACCTCGATTTACGATGGCGCTCCCCTGGCCAGCATTGGTATCGCCACCGCGATGAGCTATGAAAGCCTGGATGACATCGTCAGCCGCGCCGACATGGACATGCTCGAGGTGAAGCGCCGCACCCGGCGCCATGGCTTTGACGCCGCCGTGAAACTTTCCGGTCTCGATACGCCCATCTTCCGCCCCTAGCCTGTTCGGCACACCGGAACGCGGCCGAGCCTCCACCTGCCTCTTGCGCGAGTCCGCCACTCTGGAATAATTCCCGGAACGATACTCACGAATACGCAAGAGGCGGAGAGGAATCCATGCGCATCTCGCAGGTTCTGGTCAATCCAGTTCGGAGCGACGACACGAAGCCGAAATCCTGGCTATCCGAATCGCTCGTCGCCAATCCCATGTCCATCTATCCTGAGTACAAGGCCAAGCGCTCATCCTGGGGCGCGAAATGGGGACCTGAACTCCTGGTCCGCGTCATCACCGACGACGGGATCGAAGGCATCGGTGGTCCAGTTCCCGCTGGCGGCCGCATCATCGTCGAGCAACACCTGCGCAACCTGCTCGTGGGCAAGGACCCGTTCGACATCGAAATGCTCTGGGACCAGATGTACCGATCGTCCCTGCCGTATGGACGGAAGGGTCTGCCCATCATGGCGATCAGCGCCATCGACATCGCGCTATGGGACATCATCGGCAAGGCCACGGGCCAGCCTGTCTACAAGTTGCTCGGTGGCGCGACCAAGGAGTCGCTCCCGGTCTATTCCACCGGCAACGACGTCGCCTTCTATCACAAGCTCGGATTCACCGGCTTCAAGCTCGCCATGCCCCACGGCCCTGTCGATGGCTGGGCCGGCATGAAGGCCAACCTGGAGTTGATCGAGAAAACCCGCGACATCGTCGGTCCCGACGGCGAGATCATGCTCGACTGCTACATGGCCTGGAGCGTCGACTACACGCTGCGCATGTCCCGCGAAATGCGGCCGTTCCGCGTGCGCTGGATCGAGGAAAGCCTCCCGCCGGACGACTACGAGGGCTACGCGGAGATCACCGCCAAATCCGAAGTGCCGATCGCCACCGGCGAGCACGAGTACACGCGCTGGGGGTTCAAGGAACTCATCTCCCGGCGCTGCTGCCACATCCTCCAGCCCGACCTCATGTGGGTCGGCGGCATCAGCGAGGCGAAAAAGATCGCGGCCATGGCCTCCGCCTGGGGACTCGACGTCATCCCCCACGGTGGTGGCCTTCACCCCTGGGGCGTCCATTTCATGACCTCGCAGGTGAATTGCCCGCTCGCCGAGTGGGTGGTGGTCGGTAACGAGGGCGAAGACAACCCGATTCGCCCGCTCTTCCCCTACCTCGAGGGCGCGCCGCTTCCCGAAAACGGTCGCATCAAGCCGTCCGAGGCACCCGGTATCGGCGTCACCTTCCGAGACGGCTGGCTCCAGGACTGATCTTCCCATTGCACAGCGGCGGGCATCGATCCCGCCGCTGTCCGCCCCCTCCCCCCGCGTCACTTTCGCCCGATCCACAACGCCTCTCATACAAAAGGGCCCAAACGGTTACGCCCTGCGCATCACGGAAACCGTGCCGTAACATCACGCAATCCATCCCCTGGGAACCACGCCATATCGGGTCTTGGGGTGTACGGTCATACGTGGTACACTGTCAGATGCGAATGAATGTTCGCATCCTGTCACGCACTCGAACCGACACCTCACCCAGCCGCCAGCCTGACCAATCCCGCCCGGCAGGCATTCACGCAAGGGATCCCACACACATGCCGCCACAACACGAGTACATCAGCATCCGCGGCGCTCGTGAGCACAACCTCAAGAACATCGATGTCGACATTCCAAGGAACCAGCTCGTCGTCCTGACCGGTCTCTCCGGTTCGGGGAAGTCCTCGCTGGCGTTCGACACCATCTTCGCCGAGGGCCAGCGTCGTTACGTTGAGTCCCTGTCGGCGTACGCGCGGCAGTTCCTCGGCCAGATGGAAAAACCGGACATTGACCACATCGATGGCCTTTCTCCGGCGATCTCCATCGACCAGAAAGGCACCAGCCGCAATCCCCGCTCCACCGTCGGCACCGTCACCGAGATTTACGACTATATGCGTCTCCTCTGGGCGCGTGTCGGCCATCCTCATTGTCCGAACTGCGGCCGCCCGATCTCAAACCAGACTCCGCAGCAGATGGCGGACCAGTTGCTTGCGCTGCCCGATGGCACCCGCCTGATGGTGCTCGGTCCGGTCATCCGCGATCGCAAGGGCGAACACTCCGCCGTGTTCGAGGAAATCCGGCGGCAGGGCTTCGTCCGCGTTCGCGTTGATGGCGAGGTCCGCGACATGGACGAGACCATCACGCTCGCCAAGACGAAGAAGCACACCATCGAGGTCGTCATCGACCGGCTCGTCATCCGCCATGAGGAAGACGGATCGCAGAACGAAGATACCCATCCCGACCGCGTCCGCCTGATCGACTCCCTTGAGGTCGCCCTCCGGATGTCGAACGGGATCGCCATCGCCCAGATCGTAGACGGCGAGGAGATCACTTTCTCCGAGCAGTTCGCCTGCACCCATTGCGGCATCAGCTTCGGCGAACTCGAACCGCGCAACTTCTCGTTCAACAACCCCCATGGCGCCTGCCCTGGCTGCACCGGCCTTGGCACCACCATGGAGCTCGACCCCGAACTGGTGCTGCCGAACCGCGACCTGAGCATCGCCGACGGCGCAATCCTTCCCTGGATGCGCTCGGGCCTCGAGAATTCGAAGTGGTACGGATCCCTGCTCGAAGCCGTCGCCGCCCAGTACGGCTTCTCGCTCTACACGCCCGTTCGTGAACTTTCTCCCGAGATAATCGACATCATCCTTTATGGAAGCAAGGGCAAGGCCGTCACGGTCCAGTACTCTTCCAAGAGCGGCCGGAAGCGGTCCTACGATGTCGTCTTCGAGGGAATCATCCCGAATCTCAAGCGCCGGTATGACCAAACGGCGTCCGAATCGGTCCGCGAGGACGTCGAGCGCTACATGGCCATCCGCCCCTGCCCGGTCTGCAAGGGCGCGCGCCTGAAGCCGGAAGTCCTCGCCGTCACGGTCAACGACAAGTCGATCGTCGATGTCAGCCGCTTCCCCATTCACATCGCCCAGGCGTTCTTCGCCGAACTGGCGGCCGATCCAAACACCGATCCATCCGCCCGTTTCACCAACCGGGAATTCCTCATCGCCCGCCAGATCCTCAAGGAAATCCGGGAGCGGTTGGGTTTCCTGGTCGATGTCGGACTGGATTACCTCACCCTCGAACGGTCGGCCAACACGCTGTCCGGCGGCGAGGCCCAGCGCATTCGCCTGGCCACCCAGATCGGTTCCAGCCTGATGGGCGTGCTCTACATCCTCGATGAGCCGAGCATCGGCCTTCACCAGCGCGACAACGCCCGACTGATCAAGACCCTGGAGCGGCTCCGTGACATCGGCAACACGCTCATCGTGGTCGAGCATGATGAAGACACCATGCGCGCGGCCGACTGGATCGTGGACATCGGTCCCGGAGCGGGCGAGCACGGTGGCCATGTCATCGCCGAAGGTGACATGGCGGCCATCGCCAGCAACACCGGCTCGATCACTGGCGACTACCTGAGCGGACGCCGGTCCATTCCCATTCCAAACATGCGCCGCCCGGGCAATGGCAAGTCGCTGGTCCTTCGTGGCGCCCGCGAGAACAACCTCCGCGACATCTCGGTCCAGTTCCCGCTCGGCACGTTCACCTGCATCACCGGCGTCTCCGGCTCTGGCAAGAGTTCACTCATCACCGATACCCTGCACAAGCGGCTCGCGATGGATCTCCATCGCGCCCGGCACAAGCCAGGTTCCCACGATGCCCTCGAAGGCGTGAAGAACCTCGACAAGGTCATCGAGATCGACCAGAGCCCAATTGGGCGCACTCCGCGCTCGAACCCGGCGACGTATACGGGCCTGTTCACGCCCATCCGCGAACTGTTCGCCTCCCTCCCCGAGTCCAAGACCCGGGGCTACCAGGCGGGCCGGTTCTCGTTCAACGTCAAGGGCGGCCGCTGCGAGGCCTGCAAGGGCGAGGGCATTATCCAGATCGAGATGAACTTCCTGCCCGACGTGTTCGTGCCCTGCGAGGTCTGCCACGGCGCCCGGTACAACCGGGAAGCGCTGGAAATCCTGTACAAGGGCAAGTCCATCGCCGATGTGCTTAACATGACGGTCACCGAGGGGCTGGCGTTCTTCGAGAACATCCCTTCCATCAAGAACAAGCTCCAGACCCTGGAAGATGTTGGCCTGGGCTACATTCGTCTCGGCCAGCCGGCGACGCAGCTCTCCGGCGGCGAGGCCCAGCGGGTCAAGCTCTCCAGCGAGCTCTCGCGCCGCGCCACTGGCCGCACGTTATACATCCTCGACGAGCCGACCACCGGTCTGCACTTCGCGGACATCGAGCGCCTGCTTGGCGTTCTCCAGCGGCTGGCCGATGGCGGCAACACCATCATCGTGATCGAGCACAATCTCGACATCATCAAGTCCGCCGACTGGCTCATCGACATGGGTCCGGAAGGCGGTTCCGGTGGCGGCATGATCGTCGCCGAAGGCACTCCTGAAGATGTCGCCGCCACCCCGGGTTCCTACACTGGCGAGTTCCTTCGGCCATTGCTGGAACCCGTCCAGATCGCGGCCGACTGACCGGGTCAACGAGGCGTGCTGTTAAGGCATCGTTGACCGGTCGGTCACACGTTGTATCGATGACTTTTGGCGTGCTACCATCACGGCATTGGCAAGACGCACGGTTGCATCCGGTGCCTGGTGCGAAGGTCTTCCGCGGCAATCCTGACCTGAGGACGAAGGCAGGGTGAACAACGCCGTTTTGGTTCTGAACCAGAACTACGAACCACTCAACGTCTGCAATGTCCGGCGGGCCCTGGTCCTCGTGATCGGTGGCAAGGCGGAAGTGCTTGAGGCTGGCCCTCGTTCGCTGCAAAGTGCCCACGCCTCGTACACCGCCCCCTCGGTCATTCGCCTGGTCTACCTCATCAGGCGTCCACGGCCTCGCGTGAAACTCACCCGCCGCGAAATCTTTATCCGCGACAACTACACCTGCCAGTACTGCGACCGCCAGGTCGCCGACCTCACCATCGACCACGTCATCCCGCGGTCACGCGGTGGCCAGCACGTGTGGGATAACGTGGTGTCGGCCTGCAAGCAATGCAATCATCGCAAGGGCGGCAAGAGCATCGCCGAAGCGCGGATGTCGCTCCACAAGCAGCCCCACGAGCCACGAGCTGGCGCTTATTACACCATCGAACGCCGGCTGGACACCTCGGTCCAGACGAGCTGGCACAAGTTCCTGCCCGGTATCGACCCGGCGACTCGCTTCTCCTCCGACTCTAGTCGCCCCGCGTGAGACAATTGCCGCGCCTTCGTGCCGGCGATTGCCACCGCGGGGGAACACCGATCCCGTCGAATGGTCTGGCGACCACTCGGCGTAAAGTCATGCCATCCAGGAACCAAGACAAAGGAACGGACCAATGCTCGATATCGGACTGATTCGCGAAAACCCGGCACGCATCAAGGAACTTGCCCTCCAGAAGAACGTCGACGCTCCGATCGACGAAGTCCTCCACCTGGACGAGAAGCGACGATCGCTTCTCACCCAGGTCGAGCAACTCAAGGCCCAGCGCAACACGGGGTCGAAGGCCATTGGGCGAACGAAGGACCCCCAGGAGCGCCAGCAACTCATCGCGGAGATGTCGGGTCTCGGCGACCGCATCGGCGAACTGGACGACGTGGTTCGCACCGTCGAGGCCAGCCTCAACGCCCTGATGCTCGGCATTCCCAACATTCCCGATCCCGGTGTCCCCGTCGGTCCCGACGCGAACAGCAACACCGTCCGCGAGGAGCACGGCGAGCCGCCTCGATTCGATTTCGAACCGAAGCCGCACTGGGAGATTGGCGAGGCCCTCGGCATCATCGACTTCGATCGCGGGGTCAAGGTGTCGGGCACGCGCAACTACATTCTGCGAGGCGATGGCGCCCGTCTCCAGCGCGCGCTCGTCGCATGGATGCTCGACGTCCACACGAAGCGGAGCGGCTACGAGGAGGTCATTCCACCCCATCTCGTGCTCGGCGAGTCGCTCGTGGCAACGGGGAACCTCCCCAAGTTCGCGGACACACTCTTCCGTGATATCGAGGAAGACAAGTGGCTGATTCCCACCGCGGAGGTACCCGTCACCAACATGTACCGCGATGAGATCCTCCCGGAGTCATCGCTGCCGATCTACCACACGGCCGCCACGCAGTGCTTCCGTCGCGAACAGATTTCGGGCGGACGCGAGGTTCGCGGCATCAAGCGTGGTTACGAATTCCACAAGGTCGAACTGGTGAAGTTCGTTCACCCCGACCAGGGAGAGGCCGAACTGGAATCGCTCCTGCGCCAGGCGCTCCTCATCGTCGAGGGACTCGGTCTCCCGTACCGCGTCCTGGACCTCGCCACTGGCGACATGACGTTTGCGTCGGCGCACACCTACGATATCGAGACGTGGGCCGCCGGAACGAACGAATGGCTTGAGATCTCGTCATGCTCGCTCTTCCGCGACTACCAGGCGCGTCGCGCGAACATCCGCTTCCGCCCGGAGGAAGGCGGCCGACCGCAATTCCTGTACACGCTCAACGGCTCGGGCCTTGCCCTGCCTCGCACCATCATCGCCATCCTGGAGAATTACCAGCAGGCCGATGGTTCGGTCGTCATCCCCGAGGTCCTGCGGCCCTACATGGGCGGCCAGGAGGCCCTCGCCAAGGGCGCCTGAGGCGTCCGGTCCACAAACGACACAATGCGGGATGGGCGGGCGTCTCAGGCGCCCGGTGTCTCCGCGGTGCATTCCGACCTGGATGCTAGCATGGAACCGACATGTAATTCGCGGGAGGCAGACAATGACTACTTTGACCATCCGCAATATCGATGACGATCTCAAGAGCCAACTTCAAACTCGGGCGGAGGAACATGGCCGCTCGCTGGAAGAAGAAGCCGAGGTCATTCTCAGGTCGGCTCTAGAGAATCAGGTTCCCGAGAAAGGACTGGGCACCTGGATTCACCAACAGTTCGCTGCTCTTGGGGGAGTTGAACTCGACATTCCCGCGAGAACGGAAATACCTCGCTTCGTGGATTTCGACGAGTGATCGTTTTGGACACAAACGTCATATCCGAGCTGACGAAACCACAACCATCCGCCGAGGTCGTTGAATGGCTGAATGAATCGCCGAGATTTCAACTTTGGTTGACGTCCATCTCCTTGGCCGAGCTTCTCTTTGGCCTCGAAAGGCTTCCCGCTGGACGACGAAAGTCGCATATTGCGAGAACATACATTGAGCTGATTGAACGTACCTTCTCAACCCGAGTACTTCCTTTCGATGAGGCAGCGGCGAGACAATATGCGATTCTCGTCGCGCAGCGACAGGCACTTGGTAGGCCGATCAGCGTTCAGGATGCCCAGATCGCGGCTATCTGCCGGGTAAATGCCGCAACGCTCGCGACTCGAAACATCAAGGATTTCGAACACACCGGCGTACCACTGATCAGCCCTTGGGAACCGCCAGCAAGTTGATCATCACTGAAGACACCAAACCGCCCCGGATCGATGTCTCGATCCGGGGCGGTTCCCATTTGGCGGAGAGGGCGGGATTCGAACCCGCGGTGGCTCTCACCACTCCGGTTTTCAAGACCGGCGCATTCGGCCGCTCTGCCACCTCTCCGCCGCTGATTCTACTCCACTCGCCAGCATCTGGACCACGCACGTGCATGATCTCGCCTCTTTAGATTCCGGCGATTGCCGGCGCATCAGCCAGCTTGACCACCTTGCTCAGCGCCGATCCGGCACCCGGATCAGCGCGGTCATTCGCCTTCATCTCCAGATGTCGAAGATCTCCCCATTTCCCCCTTAGACGTAGCGTCAAGAGTTTGGTAAACTATCGCTCGTTCGCTGGGGAGATGGCCGAGCGGTTGAAGGCGCGCGCCTGCTAAGCGTGTATAGGAGTAATGCTCCTATCGAGGGTTCGAATCCCTCTCTCTCCGCCACAGGGAACATTCAAGCTCCGCCTTGTCGGGCCGTGGATGGAACGGCTATACTCACTCGCGTTGCGCGCGCCTGTAGCTCAGGGGATAGAGCGTTGGGTTGCGGACCCAAAGGCCGCAGGTTCGAATCCTGCCAGGCGTACCAGACAAGCCGCCCTCAAGTAGGGCGGCTTTTTCGTGCCCAGGATCGTGCACAAGCGTCTGGTTCGGCTCTCGGCACGATTCCTCGGTTTTTGGTACAATCTCGCGCGGAGAGGTGTCCGAGCGGTTTAAGGTGCTGCTCTCGAAAAGCAGTGTGGTGATGAGCCACCGCGGGTTCGAATCCCGCCCTCTCCGCCGCCGGGGAGACCCGCCCTATGGAAGGGTCGCATAGTTGGCCTAGTGCGCGCGCCTGGAAAGCGCGTATCCGGTAAAACGGATCGCGGGTTCGAATCCCGCCCCTTCCGCCCATGATGAAACCCCGCGCCGAATCGCATCGGCGAGGGGTTCTTTCTTTGAGCCCGGATTCAACTGCTGGCGAGGATCCGGTCCTATTGGGATTCCACTTCCGCCCGCTTTGGAATTGAAGACTGCGCACCCTCCCTCGTCACCGAAAGGCTGGCCGCCTTCACGCCGTAAGCAACCGCCTCCTCGAAGCCAGACCCGGTCGAGAGCTCGGCCACCAGCGCGCCGCAGAAGGTATCACCCGCGCCGGTCGTGTCCACCACGTCGACCTCGATGCCAGGGACGTGGATGTCCCGTCCCTCGTGCCAGGCGTACGCCCCATCGGGTCCCGCCGTCAACACCACCGAACAACCGTACTCATCCCCCAATCGCCGCGCCAGCGCCCCCAGGTCACCCTGCTTGCCATCCGAAAGCGCCACCGCCTCTCCCTCGTTCACGATCAGGATCGAAACGTAAGGGAGAAGGTTGCGCGCGGTCTCCGGGTCGGGCGTGGCGTTGAATGCGATCGTCAGCTCGGCCGCCTGGCCGCCCCGGAACAGCTCTTCCAGGGCGGCGTTCGGCAGCTCGTTGGCCGCCAGGATAAAGCCAGGCTCCGTCGCATCGAGCGCCCGCCGCACATGGTCCACGGGCACGGTCAGTGTCGCGGCCGGGATGTACGCGATCCGGTTCTCGCCTCGCTCGTCCACCAGGATCAGCGCCACGCCGGACGTCACGCCTGGATTGACTCGAACCCAACCGACGTCGATGCCGTCATTCTCGAGGTCCGCCAGTCTCGCTTTCCCAAAGTCGTCATCGCCGACCGAACCCACCAACGCGACCCTGCCTCCAGAGCGCGCCGCCGCCACGGCCTGGTTCGCCGCCTTTCCACCTCCATGGATCGCGAACGAACGGCCAGTGATCGTCTCCCCCGCCTCCGGCGCGCGCTCCATCGTGGCCACCAGATCGGTGTTGATCGCCCCGGCAACCAGAATCAGCGGACTCCCCTGCTTCGACAATGAATCCTCTCCCCGCTTCACCTACCGTCGCCATCGCAATAGCCATCGTGGGGTCTGCCGCCGGATGGACTGCCACGCCTGCTCAGCCGCCCGCAGGACGCCTGAATCGGCCCGTTCCGGGCCATATTCATCGATCTCGAACGTCTTCACAATCCGTTCGACGTGCGGCCGTGAACTGGGAACCTGATCGGCGAAGGCTCGCCCGTACTCGCGTGGCGTGGACGTCGCCGAGGGCGACACCCCAAGCCACCGTCCGATTCGGCGCAAACGCAGGAACATCGCCGTGCCCGGTGTCGCGTTCCGTAACGGCAGGGACCACAGGAGCCAGCCAGCCCCGATTGCTGCCACCACGGCCCCAGCCACCGCAATCGCCGTCCAAGGCACAACCCGTCCCTCGTCCGGAGAACTCGGCGTCACGGCCGGTGGAACCATGTCCCCAGCGTCAGTGGTTGGTTGCGGTGTCGCGGCGTCGATCGGATCGAGTTCCTCGGCGACCGGGGTCTCGGGCTCCGGCGCGATCGTGGCCAGCGGCTCCAGGTCATCGACCTGCTCACCCGGCTCCGTGTCGATCAGGGCCTCGGAGGGTGTTGGCTCGAAGGGAATCCAGCCATACCCCGGGAAGAACACCTCGGTCCACGCGTGCGCGTTGCTTTGCAGGTACACGTACCCATCCCGGCTCTGGTCGTAATCACCAGGCGCGAACCCAACCACCACCCGAGCCGGAATGCCGAGCATTCGCAGCATCACCGTCATCGCCGAGGCCGAGTATTCACAGTACCCGCGCTGTCGCTCGAACAGGAGGTAATCCACGATGTCGGCGTCATCGGGCGGAGCATCCACGGTCTCGTCGTACACCATGTTGGTTCGGATGTACGCCTCGATCGCGCGCGCCATGTCGTACGGATTGTCCAGCCCAGCCGTGATCTGCCGCGTGAGCTCGTTCGACCGCGTGGTGATCGTATCGGGCAACTGCAGGTAGCGATCCTTCACCCAGGCTGGATACTCCTGGCCCGCCGTCGCCAGCATCTCGCTGGTGGCGACGCTGGTCGATGCCAGTACCCGGTAGCTCCCAACGCCTTCCGTACGCCCGAAGACGGCTTCCACGTCGTCATAGATAGGAATCTGGCCAGTAACCGTCATCTGATCGACGCGCCCGCTTGCGCTCGCCGTCCAGGTCACGATCAGGAAACGCCGCTCCAACTGTTCAAGTTCGTTCTCAATCACCGAACGCAGTTCAGCGTCCAGAGGCATTGGCCCAGACTCACCATCCGCGCCGTCCAGGCTGCCAACCCGCAGCAGGCTCACCAATCTCAACAGGTCTCGCGGAATCTCGCTCGCCGCGTCCCCTCCCAGTTCGAAGCGATATCCATCAAGCTGCACCCACGACATGCGCACGGAGACCTGCGTACTCGATGCCTGGTAGGTATCCACGGAAAGCAGCCGGTTTTCGAACGAGGTGAGCGGCGTGATCTCGATCGCCTGGGAGACCCGTTCCTGATTCGCATCGTCCGAAAGAGGTACCTGCTGGTTGGGGGCGAAGGTCATCTCGGGAGAGTACCTTCTCCCATCGGGGCCTTCCGGATTGAACGTCTCCTCGGTGGTCGAATACCACCCACGTCCCGAGTAGCCGTCAAACGTCTGCGCCGAAAGGTACGGCCCATACGGAGCGGAAACCAGCACTTGCGGCTCGTCGGTCAACTCCAGCGGACCGCCCACCGAGAACGAGTTGTCGAACGCCGCGAAGCTACCGCCATCCATTGTGGCTCCGGGCGGCGGTTCGCCGCGAGCGTTTTCCAGCCACCTGGCCATCCTATCCTGCGCCGAGAGCACTCCCGAGCTTACCTCCGTCACCAGCGGCTGGAGCGTCGCCTGGGAGAGCGATGCTGGCGCGAACACACCGACCAAGGTCGCGAAGACCGCCACGAATGTCCCGGCGGCCGCGAATCCTGGCCGTAGGCTCCGTGGAGCCGCGAGTCGTGCATGGCTCCAGTGAACGGTTCGCATGAAGAAGTTCTGGCGAGCGATGAGCATCAACGCCAGGAAGGCGTAGGCCACCAGGAACCAGGTTCGCGGCTCGTCCCCGTATCCGAGGTTCACCAGAATAAGGAATCCCGGCAGCAAGATCGAGGTCAGCAGCCAACCGTGTCGGAACAGGGTCCATCCGCCGAGATACCCGACCAGCCACAGGATGACGCCCATCAGCAACGAGACGAACAGGCTCTCAAGGTCCTCTCCGATCTCATCGCCGAGGTACCAGTCGACCAGCAACCGGGCGATCTCCGCCAGGCGGTCTCGATACCCACCCTCGAGGTCAGCCCTCCGCGCCACCATGAACAGTGGAACGGCGATACCAACGACGATCGCCAGCAGATGCGAGGCCGCCGCCGGAATCCTCGTCTTCGCGAGTACTGCCCCCATCGCCGTCCCGAGTCCCGCCAGGACCGCCATCGGCAGGACGATTCGCGACCAGCCGGACTGCTCGACGCATAACCCGGCCAGTGCCACCATCGCGACGAGCAGGAGCGGCGACAGGATTCCCTCCGGGAACATTGGTCGTGATCTCAGGACGCTCCATGAGCGTGAGGACGTGTCGAAATCGTCGTAATCGTCAGTGGGGAAAGTCGTCATGTCTGTATCTACGCCCCAACCACGAATGCGGTTGCCGGTGTCGCGGCCGATCGTTCACCGGGTTTGAGCGACGACACGTGCACGTGCGCCGAAACCAATTCCTCGGCCAACCGGTCGAACTCACCGTCCAGATGGCCGCCCGGCTCCGGGATCAACACCGCCGTCACAGGCACCTGCCGGGTCACCAGCGATCGCGCCGCGTCGATCCAGTCTCCCGCCGGGCGGGAGGTCACCACCATCAGCCCGGAGTTGCGGGTGAATCGGGTGGAATCAACCTGGATCGCCTCGCTGATCGATCGCTGCCCGAACGCCGACGCCACCGCCAGGGTCTCGAAAATGCGGAACCACTGCCGGTGGGTGCTGTCGGCGTCCAGTCGGATCGGAATCGACCGGTTCACGATGAACCCCACCTTCCGGCCATCGTTGAGGCACTTCTCCGCCAGCGAACCCGCCACCGCGATCGCGTATTCCTGCGACACATCGTGGTGACGGACCCGGCCTGGCCGTGCCGCTGCTTCCGGCGAGCCACCCATCTCGTGGTCGGGCTCGTTGAGATCCAGGATGATCCAGATATCCGATGTCGGCTCCGGATCGAATTCCTTGACCATCATGCGCCCCAGCCGCGCTGTCGCGTTCCACGATATCCGGTTGAGCGGATCGCCGGTTGCGTATTCGCGGATGCCAGCCACGGTGTGCGCCGCCATCGCGGTCTGCGCGTTGGTCGACCGTCCACCCATCATGTTCGCCAGCGGTATCGGGATATCGGACACATCCACCTGCGCGGGATACACGATCAGTTCGTGTGTCGCCGGCACCATGCGCCGCTGGCTGAACAGGCCAAACGGATCGCCCGAATGCAGTGACACGGGCCCCAGGCGGTACTTCCCCCGCCGTTCGCACCTTGTCCGCGCCGACCAGGTCGAGGAGCGTTTCGGACCAAGGGAGACGACCCGCCCCGCCTCGTGTCCCGGCAACGACGACAAGTCGCGGATTTCGACCCACATTTTCGGAAGGATGCTGAGGTTCGAGAGCGAGATATCCTCGACGACCCATTCACCCGCCCGCACCCGGTCCATGGAGAGCGCCCGACGCAATCCAAGGCGCTGGAGGCTGAACCGGGTCCAGACCCAGGCGATGAACAGCGTCACCACCAGGATGATGATCAGGCGGTCTGGCGCCGACCAGTCGTTGACGATCGCGATCGCGAACAGGACCGCGACCAGGAAGCCGAGCTTGACCGCGCTCAACGGATCACGCCCGAACCAGCTTGCGCCCGGGTTCCGCGCCCTGCCTGCCGCTTGGGTTCGATCCTGGAACCGGCATTGTGCCGATCAGGTCGCGCACGATCTGCCGGCTGTCCGTCCCGCGCATGCGGGCCGCCGGATTCACGATTATCCGGTGGGCGAGCGTCGGTTCGGCCAGGTGCTTCACATCGTCCGGGGTCACGAATGCCCGCCCACGGATCGCCGCCCAGGCCCGCGAGGCGTTGAACAGGGCCAGCGAGCCTCGTGGGCTCGCGCCGAGGAACACATCGTCGTGCCGCCGCGTGGCTTCCACGATCGACACGATGTACTCGCGCACCGGGCCAGACACGTGAACGGTCCGAACTCCATCCTGCGCCAGCAGCAATTCGTCCACCGACACCACCTGCGTCAACGATTCCAGCGGGTGGCGCTGGTGTTGCCGGTCAAGCATCTCCAGTTCGCCCTGCCGGCCTGGATAGCCCAGGGACAATCGGAGCAGGAATCGGTCGAGCTGCGCCTCGGGCAGCGGGAAGGTTCCCTCGTAGTCGACAGGGTTCTCGGTGGCCAGCACCACGAAGGGGTGCGGCAGCGGATGCGTCACCCCATCGATCGTGATCTGGGCTTCCTCCATCGCTTCCAGCAGCGCGGATTGGGTCTTTGGGGTCGCGCGGTTGATCTCATCGGCCAGCACCATCTGCGCCACGATCGGTCCCGGCCGGAACTCGAACGTGCCACGCTGCTGGTTGTACACATTCACCCCGGTGACATCGCTCGGCAACAGGTCGGGCGTGAACTGGATGCGCTTGAATGTGCTGCCAATGCTGCGGGCAACCGCCTTGGTCAACACGGTCTTGCCCACCCCGGGAACGTCCTCGATGAGTACGTGTCCACGGCAGAGGAGCGCCACCAGCACGAGTTCGACTTCGCGCCGCTTGCCTATGACCACCCGCTCCACGTTATCGGATGTGGTCTGCACAAGGCGTCGAATATGATCGGAATCCATGCGGCGAGGCATCTCCTGGGAACCACGAGGGATGGTGTCGGGTCGATAAGCAGCGGGGCCCGGACTCCCCGCTCCGCGCGAAGGTCCACCGGAAGTATAGCCAAACACCCGGCCATTCCCGGATGCCGTCCCTCTATACTAGGCCGCGATACGACACGTCACGTTCACCATCCAGGAGCGAACCTTGGCTGCCACCAAACCGTCCACCCGGGAATCCGTCGTCCTCGTCGATGGATTCGGCCTCATCTTCCGCGCCTACTTCGCCCTTCCCGCCACCATGTCCACCACCACCGGCGAGCAAACCAACGCCGTGTACGGCTTCGCGTCCATGCTGCTCGATGTGATCAAGGCCCGCGAGCCCGACTACGCCGTGATCGCCCTGGAGGGGGGCCACACCTTCCGTCACGACATCTTCGAGGAGTACAAGGGAACCCGCTCGGAAACTCCGCCCGACCTGATCGAGCAGATTGGCCGCGTGCAGCAACTCATCGCCACGCTCGGAATTCCCGTCAAGCAGGTCGACAACTACGAGGCGGACGACGTCATCGGCAGCCTCTCCCGCAAGCTGGCCGATGACGGCTACCAGGTCATTGTCGTCACCGGCGATTCCGACCTGCTCCAGCTTGTCGACGACAATATCCTTGTCGTTCTCCCCGGAGCGCGGCGCTTCGGCGAGGTCCGCGAGTTCAACAACGAGGCTGTCTTCGACCGATACGGGTTCGGCCCCGAGTTCGTCCCGGATTACAAGGCGCTCGTCGGCGACACCTCTGACAACATCCCCGGCGTTCCCGGCATCGGTGACAAGACCGCCAAGTCGCTCATCGCCCAATGGGGCGCCCTGGAATCGATCCTGGAGCACCGCGAGGAGGTCACGCCCACCCGCGCCCGCAATGCCCTGATCCAGCACGGCGATAACGCGCCCCTCAGCAAGCATCTCGCCACCATCGTGCGGGACCTTGAGATCGATCTCGACCTCGAGGAAGCTCGCGTCGGTCACTACGACCGCGAGGAAATGACCGAGCTCTTCCGCGAACTGGAGTTCCGCAACCTGCTCGCCAAGCTCCCCGAACCACTGAGGAACGGCGCGGACGGTGCCGAGCCCGTTCCCGTGGTGGAGCGCGAACCGTCGATCCAGACCGTCGTCGACACGGTCGAGAAGCTCGACCACCTGGTCGAACGCATCCAGGCCACCAAAACCATCTCGCTGGATGTCGAAACCACCTCCACCGATCCGATGAAGGCGGTCCTCGTCGGCATCGCCATCGCGGTCAGCGAACAGGAATCGTTCTACGTCCCGGTGGGCCACAACGAAGGGACGCAACTGGCCGTCGAGGACGTCCGGGCCAGGTTGGATCCGGTCATTTCCGATCCCGCCACCGAGGTCTACACCCACCACGGCAAGTACGACCTCCAGGTCCTCACCCGCCATGGCTACACCGACCGCCCTATCACCTTCGACACGATGATCGCCGCCTACCTGCTCGGCGAGTCGTCGATCCGGCTCAAGGATCTTGCCTTCACCCGCCTCGGCATCCAGATGACGGAAATTACCCACCTCATCGGAACCGGCCGCAACCAGGCCACCATGGATACCGTCGCCATCGATCTCTCCGCGCCATATGCCTGCGGCGATGTGGAATCGACCTTCGGCCTGGTCGCGCCGCTCAAGGCGCAGCTTGTCGAGCGCGACCAGTTGGAGTTGCTCGAATCCCTGGAAGTGCCGCTCATCAACGTCCTCATGCGGATGGAAGCCGCCGGCATCGCCATCAATAGGGAAGAACTCGCCGAATTCTCCGAGGAACTTGGTTCCCGAATCGATGTGATCAAGCTGGAAGTCAACAACGTGGCTGGCGACAAGTTGAACCTCGGTTCCAACAAGCAGCTCGCCACCCTCCTCTTCGAAACCCTCGGTCTACCTTCCGGGCGCAAGACCAAGACTGGCTACTCCGTCGACTCCGATGTCCTCGAAGGCATCAAGGACCAGCATCCGCTCGTCCCGCTCATCCTCGAATACCGTACCCTCACCAAGCTCAAGTCGACCTACGTCGACGCCCTGCCCAACGAGATCAACCCCACCACCGGCCGGGTGCACACGAACTTCAACCAGACCATCGCCGCGACTGGCCGGCTTTCTTCCGTCAACCCGAACCTCCAGAACATCCCGATCCGCACGGATATTGGCCGGCGCGTCCGCCGCTCGTTCATCGCCGACCACAGACCCGACCACGGCCTTTTCCCCAACGCGATCCTGCTGGCCGCCGACTACTCGCAGATGGAACTCCGCATTCTCGCCCACATGTCCCGGGAGCCGTTCCTGATCGAGGCTTTCAACGCCGGCGAGGACATTCACCGCGCCACCGCCGCTCTCGTCGCCGGGGTCTCGGTCGATGACGTCAGCGCGGACCAGCGCCGCATCGCCAAGACGGTCAACTTCGGCATCCTCTACGGCATGCAGGCGTTCGGTCTCTCACGGGACACCGGCATGTCTCGCTCCGACGCCCAGGCCTTCATCGACAGCTACTGGTTGCGCTTGCCAAAGGTCAAGGAGTTCTTCGACACCGTCATCGCCGATGGCATCCGCGATGGCTACGTCCATACGATTCGCGGTCGCCGCCGGTACCTGCCCGATCTGACATCATCAAACGGCATGCGCCGCATGGGCGCCCAGCGGATGGCGATGAACATGCCCATTCAGGGCACGCAGGCCGACATCATCAAGCAGGCGATGCTCAACCTGGAGGCGGCGCTCCGCAAACAGGAGTTGCCCGCCCGCGTCATCCTGCAGGTCCACGACGAACTCGTCCTCGAACTCGACCAAACCGCGCTGCCAGATACGGCTCGGCTTGTCCGCGACACCATGGAAAACGCTTTCGTGCTCGATGTCCCCACCATCGTGGAAACCCGCACCGGCCAGAACTGGGAAGACATGCAGCCCTACGAGATCACGGCCCAATGAGCAATCGCCAGAGAACATGTGCGGTCGGACCGGCCGCGATTCAGCGCGAAGTGATCCATGCGGAGAGCAAGCGATTGTTGTCCGCCCATTGGGTCGCCCCTTTCCGCATCGGAATACGCTCCACCTGTTGGTAGGGGCCGATCTCGTATCGGCCTGGGTGCCGATACGAGGTGTGCCCTGGGTATATGCTCCCGGCCTCACCTTTCCCACAATCACGCCACCTCCAGCCCACTTGTGAGCCGGTTCGTGTCAAGCGTACAATTGTGCTACCGCTCCCGCAGCGGGATATTTGTGTGTCTGCTTAACTCAATGGAGTTCAGTTCGTGCCTACCTATGCCTATCGCTGCACCGGCTGTTCGCATGAGTTCGAAATATTCCAGAAATTCTCGGACAGCCCTCTCACCGAATGCCCCGAATGTGGCCAGGAAATCCGTCGAGTTTTCCAGCCCGTCGGTATCGTCTTCAAGGGCTCCGGCTGGTATATCAACGACAGCCGCAAGAACAACGGATCGGACGACTCGACCGCCAAGGTGAAGTCCACCGAATCCACGGGTTCCGGCGATACCGCGAAGCCCGCCGCGACCGCCGCCGACAAGACTCCCGCGACACCCGCGACCGCCTCGAAGGAGGCCGCGGACTAGGCGAAACCATGCATGAACCGCTGATCGCAACGGCATACACATCCATCACCTGGCGCCGCCCAGTTCCAGGCTGCTGTTCGTGTACCCGCGGGTAGGCCCAACCTGCCCGCGCCGCCAACCCCGGATCAGCCCGGTGGGTCACTCCTGGCGTCGTTCGCGTTTCGCTTCGCCGCCATCTCAACCCGCCACGTGCAAGGAACGCCACCCATGACGGCCTCGTCACCCACCCATACCGCATCCCAACTCCGCGTCTACAACACCCGCACCCGCCAGGAAGAACCCTTCACCACCATCGAGCCCGGCAAGGTCGGGATGTATGTCTGCGGGGTCACCGTCTACGACTCAGCGCATATCGGTCATGGCATGTCGAGCATCGTCTTCGACACCATCCGCCGCTATCTCCTGCACCTCGGCTACGAGGTCCGCTACGCCCAGAACTTCACCGATGTCGATGACAAGATCATCAACCGGGCCAACGCCGAAGGCCTCGACCCGTTCGAACTGGTCGAAACACTCATCGCCGAGTGGGCCGAGGAGATCAAGGCCTTCAACGTCCTTCCCGCGACGATCAACCCTCGCGCGACCGAGGAGATCCCGGAAATCATCGCGCTCATCGAGAGCCTGATCGAACGCGACCACGCCTATGAATCCGGCGGCGACGTCTTCTTCCGCGTCCGGTCCTTTCCCCGCTACGGCGAACTCTCCGGGCGAAACGTCGAGGAATTGCAGACCGGCGTCCGCATCGACCTCAACGAGCGAAAGGAAGACCCCCTCGACTTCGCGGTCTGGAAGACCGCCAAGGCGGGTGAACCAAGCTGGCCAAGCCCGTGGGGCGATGGCCGCCCTGGCTGGCACATCGAGTGCTCCGCCATGTGCACGCACCACCTGAACGGCGTCGTGGATATTCACGGCGGCGGGCGAGACCTCATCTTCCCGCACCACGAGAACGAGATCGCCCAGTCCGAAGCCGCGTCCGGCGAACATCCTTTCGCCCGGTACTGGCTTCACAACGGCATGCTCCAGCTCAACGGCGAGAAGATGTCGAAATCGCTGGGAAATGTCGTCTGGCTGCGAACACTCATCGAGCGCAACCGGGAGATGGCGTTCCGCCTTCAGGTGCTCCAGACGCATTACCGCTCGCCGCTCAATTACACCGACGCCGGCCTCGAAGCGGCCGCGGCCGGTCTGGAACGGCTGATCTCCGCGGCGCGCCCGGAACCCCAGGCCACCGCCGACAATCAGATCGTCAGTGGCGACAACCTCACCGCCCTGGCGGCCGAAACGGAGCGGAAGTTCCACGAAGCGATGTTGAGCGACTTCAACACGCCGGTCGCCATCGCCTCGTTGTTCGACCTCTCCCGCAACATCAACCGGCTCCGCACGCAGGCGGGCGGCACCTCACAGTTCCGCGAGGCCCAGGCGAAACTCGTTGAACTCGCCGGCATCCTCGGCATCATCCTCGACAATGTCCCAGCGTCAGCCGCGGGCGACGCCGCGCCCTTCATCGACCTCCTCATCGACGTCCGCACCAACCTCCGCGCCAGCCGCCAGTGGGAAGCCGCCGACCAGATTCGCGTCGGCCTCCAGGACCTGGGCATCGCCCTCGAGGATGGTCCCAGCGGCACTACATGGAAGAAGCTCTAGGTATGTCCTCCAATTCACCCAACCGGCCGAATCGCCAGAACCGCCGGGACAACCGGCGCCCCGCCACCGACCGTCCCGGCTCCGGCCCGAACCGTGGGCCTCGTCCGCAGGGCGAGCGCCCCAGTCGCGGTCCTCGCCCGGGTGGCCAGGGAGGCCCCGGCCGCCCATCGAGTCCGCGTGGCCCTCGCCGCCGGGACGCGCCATTCACCATCAAGGGCGAAGCCCTGTTCGGTCGGAACGCCATCCTCGAATCGCTGCGCTCGCTTCGCCGCAAGCCCACCCGCCTGTGGGTCGCGGAGGGAATGAGGCAGGACGACCGGGTCGATGAAATCATGGAACTGGCGCGTCAGGCCGAGGTACTGGTCGAGATGGTTCCTCGCCAGATGCTGGACGATCAGGAACCCGAGGTGAACCACCAGGGCGTGCTCCTCGAAACCGCCGAGTACCCTTACGCCGACCTCGCCGACGTCATCGACGCCGAAGGCAACGTCCTGGTGCTGGATCACCTCCAGGACCCGCAGAACGTCGGCACCCTCCTTCGCGCCGCCGATGCCTCCGGCGTCGCGGGCGTCATCATGCCGACCGACCGCGCCGCCGGGATCACACCCGCCGTTGTCAACTCATCCGCGGGCGCGGTCGAGCACCTGCGCGTCGCCACCGTGCCAAACCTTGGTAACGCGCTCGCCAAGCTCGAGGACTCCGGTCGCTGGATCATCGGCCTGGACGGTGGCCCTGGCTCACAGGACCTGTTCGCGACGGACGTTCCCACCCCGGCCGCGCTCGTCGTCGGCTCGGAGGGCCCGGGCCTGACTCCCAACATCCGGAAGCGATGTCAACTCATCGTCGCCCTGCCGATGCTGGGCAAGGTCGAGTCGCTCAACGCCTCCACCGCCGGCTCGATCGTCCTCTTCGACCTCGTCCGCCGAGGCTGAGGCCACCGTCCTCGCGTACGGGCGACCGCCAATTTGCGCTAATTTGACACTATGTCACACCCCGTGTAGAGTGTACGTACACTTCAGGCAGGGGCCATTCCGGGCGTCCCGCACGCGTCACCACAACGCCGCGGCGATGCCCACCTTCGTTTCTGGCTCGCCACCTGCCACACGTCGGGGGACGGGGCATGGCCAACACTTGTACGCACGCACATGAAACGACGCATCCAGGCGATTCCAGGCAAAACAGGCCGTTCCGCCTCAACCGCCGAACTCTGGCCAAGGCCACGGCCGGCTTTCTGGCGATGGGAACGGCGTCCATGTCCGCGACGTCGACCATCGCCCAGGAGGTCGAATCCGCCGGAGAGGGAACGCTCGCCGGGGAATGGGTGCAGCCGGATAGCGTCGGCGGCGGCGATTCCCTCGCCTTCGAGGCCGACTTCGCCTTCAATGCCATAGCCCCGAACTGGCCCGGCGACACCCCGTTCCCGGCCGCCGTCGAGATTCAACTCAGCAACGACGGCGTCACCTGGTCGGAACCGGTCGTCGTCGGCCCTGCACACACCGATGCTGGTCCCATCGACCGCGATGGGCGGATCTTCGCAGAACTCGTCTTCACCGAGGAAGCCAGCATCGTCCGTTATCGCGGGCTGGATGCCGACGGCAACGTCATCGCGATCCCCGGTCTCGCCTTCACCTACATCAATGCCAAGGCGGGTCCTCGCATCTCCGACATCGGGAGCACCGGCGGTACGCCCACCAACTCACGGCCACCCATCATCGGCCGGAAGGACTGGGGCGCGGAACTCGCCTATGGCGGCGCCGATCGCGGCGAGATCGAGTGGACGCCTGAATACCAAACGGTCAAGCACGTCATCATCCACCACTCCGAAACCCCGCTGTTCCGCGACCCGCTCGTGGAGATTCGCTCCATCCACTACTACCACGCCATCACACGTGGCTGGGGCGACATTGGCTACAACTACCTTGTGGACTATCTCGGCAACGTCTACGAGGGCCGCGCCGGCGGCGAGAACGTGATCGGCGGACATGCCTTCCAGTACGCTCGCGGCTCGGCAGGCATTTGCACCATGGGCTCCTTCTCCATGGAAACCTCCACGCCCGAAGCCATCGCCGGGCTCACCTGGATCACCGCCTGGGCGGCACGCAATCTCGACCCGCTCGCCCGGAGCGACTTCCACCAGACACCGAACCTGCCAACAGTCTGCGGTCATCGCGACGTCGTGGATAGTTCATGTCCCGGAGACGGCCTCTATGCCGATCTGCCGACCATTCGATGGGCCGTCGCCGATGTCATCTCCGGCGCCCGCGAGGTCCTGACCGACCCGGAATTCAGCCCGGGCCAGGCCGTCACCGCGACGACGGGCGACGCCAACATGCGCAAACTCCCCGGAACGGACCAGGCGGTGGTCGCCAAGGTCGCTCTTGGCGCGATCCTTCACATCGCCGATGGCCCCACCTCCACGGATGGGTACACCTGGTATCAGGTCGACGGCAACGCCGGCTCGGGCTGGATGTCAGGCTCGCTCCTCGCCGCCACCGACGCCGAGCCGCCCAGCGGCCGATTCTCGATTGGCGATCGCCTCCAGGTCGATACCGACTACCTGAACATCCGCCAGGAACCGTCCATTCGTGGACAGGCCAACGCCACGATCCCCTACGCGACGCTGGTGACCGTCATCGATGGCCCCAATCCCACCGGCGGCTACCGCTGGTACAAGGTCGAAACCGACTACGGAACGGGCTGGGCCGTTGAGCAGTACCTCACCCGCGAAGGCGAACTAAAACCGGAAACCCGCTTCGTCGTGGGAGATACCGTGGCGGTTTCCGACCGGGATGGCGTCCGCCTCCGGACCGGGCCCGGACTCGGCTCCCAGGTCATAGCGTCCCTGCCATGGGAAACGCTGGGCACGGTCGTCGGTGGCGCTCGGGTCAGCGACGGCATCACCTGGATCGAGATTCACACCAGCGCCGGAACCGGGTGGGCCGGCGAGCCATACTTCGACACCTCCAATGCCGCTCCCAGCGTTCCCTCCCGCTTCGAACGTGGCGACGAAGTCCGGGTCAACACCGACTCGGTCAACCTCCGCGAAGCACCCGGGACCAATCAACCTGTCATTCGCGCCCTCGGCAACGGCATCACCGGCACCGTCACGGAGCCTCCTTCCGCGGAGTCGAATCTCTACTGGGCGCGCATCGATACCGCCTATGGCATCGGCTGGGTCGCGGAAGCGTTCCTGGAATACGCCTCTGGCGAGGATGAATCCGGCTCGGCCAGTCGATCGTTCAGCATCGGCGACACGGTGTACGTGGACACCGACGGGATCAACCTCCGGACAGACCCCGGCACGAGCGGCGACCGTGTCACCATCCTCTACACCAACGAGACCGCCACCGTCATCGATGGGCCGGTCGAGGCGGACGGTCATGTCTGGTATCAGCTCGAATCCTCGAAGGGAACCGGCTGGGGCGCGTCACGCTTCCTGGCGCTGGGCACGTCCGATCCTGGCACCGCCAGCAGCTTCGAGGTTGGCGACATCGTCGCGGTCGATACCGATGGCATCAACCTGCGTGAATCGCCCGGTCTCTCCGGCTCACCGGTCACCGTCATCTTCAATGGCACCGAGGGCACCGTGATCGATGGTCCCACGCAAGCCGATGGTTACACCTGGGTGCATCTCGAAACCACCCAGGGCAGCGGTTGGGGCGTCACCACCTATCTCACACGAGACGTGGCCACCTTCTCCATCGGCGTGCAGGCCCGGGTCATCGATGGTGAGCTCAACCTGCGGGAATCCGGGAGCACCGGCGCGGACACCATCGGCATTCTGGCCGATGGCGCTATCGTGGAAGTGCTCGAAGGTCCCATCACCAACGAGGGCTTCGACTGGGTGCGCGTCAGCTCCACGCGCCACGGTGTCGGCTGGTGCGTCACCGAATACCTAACCCGTATCTAGCAAGGCGTGAACCACCCGCGCTTTTGGTTGATTTCATGGCCTCGGAAGCCGTAAGATATACCACGATGAATCGAAAGACCGCATCGGTGATGGCTAAGGCGATGCACCGGTGTTGGTCTTTTGTGCTGATCTGCATATGAACTCTGGAAGGTAATTTCGGATGAAGATCGTCCTTCGACAGGACGTGCCAAAGCTCGGTGAAGCCGGTACGATCCAGAACGTCTCAAACGGCTACGCGCGCAACTACCTGATCCCGCAGGGCATGGCTGTTGTGGCCACCGACGGCGAAATCAAGATGGCCACCCACAACCTGGCCGTCAAGGACCGCAAGGTTGCCCGCCAGGAAGAGCAGCTTCGCTCGCTCGGCGACAAGATCCAGGGCCAGCGCCTCAGCTTCACCGCCCGCGCTGGTGAGCAGGGCCGCCTCTTCGGCTCCATCACCGCTGGCGACGTGGCGACCTCGCTCAGCGCCGCCATCGGCGAGGAAGTCGACCGCCGCAAGGTCATCCTCGACGAGCCGCTGCGCTCGGTCGGTGAGCACACCGTGACCGTGCACCTCGTTGGCAAGCTGCGTCCGCAGATCACCGTCGTGATCGAGGCCGAGGCTACCGAGGAAGACGCCGCCACGGAGAGCGACGAAGCCGCCACCGAAACCCCCGAAGTCGAAGCCGCCGAAGCGGAGTAACTCACTCCGCTTCGTCTAGTCTGGAGCCCGGCCCCTCCCCTTCCCGCCCCCAGAAGGGATGGTCGCCCCCGCCGACCTGCCACTCCGAAGGAATGTCAGGATGGATCAGCGACTCCCACCTCACAATATGGAAGCGGAACAGTCCGTCCTGGGCAGTCTCCTGATAGACCGCGACGCGATCATTCGCGTCGCGTCCTATGTCAAGCCTGAAGATTTCTACATCTCCGCCAACGGCACCATCTATCAGGCCATCCTCGACCTCTACAACCGCCGCGAACCCACCGACTTCCTGACCCTTTCCGATGAACTCGAGCGGCGCGACGTGCTCGAGGACATCGGCGGCGTTGGCTACCTCTCCTCGCTCCTCAACGTCGTTCCCACCGCCGTTCACGTCGAGTACTACGGACGCATCGTCGAGCGAACAGCGACCCTCCGCCGCCTTATCGACGCCGGCACCGAGATCGTCGGGATCGGCTTCCAGGAAAACCTCGACGCCGAGGACGCCATCGACTCCGCCGAGCAGGCGCTCTTCACCGTCGCCCAGCGCCGCCAGACCAAGGACTTCCAGTCGATTGCCGACGTGCTCGACAAGTTCTTCGACCGGCTCGATTACCTCTCGCAAAACCGCGGCGAGGTCGTTGGCATCCCGTCTGGCTTTACCGATCTCGACAAGCTCACCGGCGGGCTCCAGCGTTCCGACCTCATCATCCTGGCCGCTCGTCCCAGCATGGGTAAGTCGGCCCTGGCGCTCGGCATGGCCTACGGCGCGGCCGTCCAGCACGGCATGAAGGTTGGCTTCTTCGCGCTCGAAATGTCCGCCGAGCAGTTGGTCCAACGGTTGCTGTCCACCGAGACCGGCGTCGACTCCCACCGCCTTCGCCTCGGACAGATCGACGAAGGTGAATGGGACCGTGTCTCCCGGGCATTCGGTCGCCTCGCAGAGGCGCAGATCTTCATCGACGACTCCGCGAACGCCAGCATCATGGACATCCGGTCCAAGGCCCGCCGCCTCCAGGCCGAGAATGGCCTCGACCTGCTGATCGTGGACTACCTTCAGCTGATGAGCGGGCGCCGCACCGACAACCGCGTGCAGGAAATCTCGGAAATCTCCCGCGGCCTCAAGGGCATCGCCCGCGAACTCAACGTCCCGGTGGTTGCCCTCTCCCAGCTCTCCCGTGCCGTGGAAACCCGCGCCGACCACCGGCCAATGCTCTCCGACCTTCGCGAATCGGGATCGATCGAGCAGGACGCCGACATCGTCATGTTCATTTACCGCGAGGACAAGTACGAAGAGGACTCCGACCGCAAGGGTATCGCCGAACTGATCGTCGCCAAGCACCGCAACGGCCCGGTCGGCACCGTCAACCTGCGCTTCTTCGAGCGCCACGCCCGCTTCGCCGACCTCGAACTCTATCGCGAGCCGGATGCCTGATGCCTGCTTCCCGCGCACGGGCGGACCGCGCCAGCACCGTCTCACCCATGTTGATGGACCCCGCCAGCACCACCGCGATCCCGTCGTCGTTCCTCGACGAGATCGCGCCAGTTATCCGCTCGATGGAGGAGATGCAGGTCACGCTCGCGGTGTTCCGGCTCCTGGCCGATGGCGGTGGCTACCAGGAACCGCTGGCCGAAAAAACGATCCTGCGTGATCGCTCACTACGCAACGCGCTTAGGGTCGAGGGGAGCCCACGCGCGCCGGACACCCGGATCTCCAAGGGTCTCGAACTCGCCCTTGCCCGCGGCTCCCTGCTGCGCCTGGTATCCACCGAGGGCCGGAAGCAGGCCATCTTCTACTACCTCAGCACCACCGAGAACCGGAGCAGCATTAGACTTATGGAAGCGGGCCAACTTCCGCCTCCACGCGTGCTCTGGCCGGACGACAATCCTCCCCAGGTCACGATCGATCGACCCAATGCGTTTAGACTGTACGAACAAAACATCGGACCACTCACGCCATTGATCGCCGACCAGATATCCCGCGCGATCGAGGAATATCCGGACGACTGGATCGAGGATGCCCTCTCCGAAGCGGTCGCGTACAATCGACGTAGCTGGCGTTATGTAACAAGAATTCTGGAAAACTGGCAGGCTGCTGGCCGGAAGGATCAGGACGACTGATTCCCGTTCCTCCATCCGCCTCGCTGAATCGAGGACCATCATGAAACGAATCGGCGACGTCATGCGCAATATCCCGATTCGCCCACCGTCTGAAACCGGGCAGGGCGCCATCGTCCTATCCAACCGCGACACCGTTCGCTGCCCAATCTGCCAGGACGCGGGATACCTGCGCGGCGACTTCCCGGTCGGCCACCCCATGTTCGGGCAGGTTTTCCCCTGCGAATGCAAAACGAAAGAGATGAACGAGCGCCGCTCCGAGGAGCTCGCCCGCCTCTCGAATCTCGACGCCTTCAGCCACCAGACCTTCGAGGATTTCGACAGCGCCATCGACGGCGTCGACGAGGCCTATTCGGCTTCCATCGCCTTCGCCCAGGAGCCTGGCAACCGGTGGCTGTTCCTCTACGGTCCCTGTGGCACGGGCAAGACCCACCTCGCGGTCGCCATCGCTCGCTACACCATGCAGATGCACAACATGAGCGTCTACTTCGCCGTCGTGCCCGACCTGCTGGACCACCTGCGCTCCACGTTCGATCCCGCCTCCGGCTCGGTCTACGACAAACGCTTCAACGACATCAAGAACGCCCAACTGCTGGTCCTCGATGACCTCGGCACCGAAAACGCCACACCCTGGGCCCGCGAAAAGCTCTATCAGGTCATCAACCACCGGTATATGGAACAATTGCCAACAGTCGTTACGTCCAACGTCGATTTGCGCAAGGTTGATGATCGAATCATGTCGCGTATCCTCGACCATCGTCTTTCGACGTATATCGAGATGGACGCCGAGGACTATCGTCGCCCGGGCCATGTCCGCCGGATGCGGAAAGCCGGTCGGCGCTGACCGGGCCTCAGGCGTTGTGGATAGTGTGAGAGGATTGGTTGAAACCACGGATGGAAACGAGACGTTCTGAAAGGTGATGGGCCTCGCGTCCATCGAAGCTCGGCCGAGGGCTGTCGTTCGGGCAACTACACACCGCGAGATACAAGTGGCGATGCGAACAGGTCACAATCCAGCAGGTCCAGTACTGGTTCGATTCGGTGTAGCCCATGACTAATCTTGGGTGGCTCCTCGAGCAACTGTGGAACCTCCGCACCATTCTCGACATCCTGGTCGTGACCATCATCATCTACTGGCTGCTCTGGGTCGCCCAGGGCACCAGGGCCGTCACGCTCATCCGCGGCATCGTCACGCTCTTCGCCGGCCTCTTCCTGCTTGCCTGGGTTCTCGACCTCAGCACTCTTCGATGGCTGCTCCGGGTCGTCTGGCCCGCGCTCCTCATTGCCATCCCGGTCATCTTCCAGCCAGAACTGCGCCGCGCCTTCGAACAACTCGGGCATACCGGCTCCTGGCTCAGGAACCCGTTCCCGCACACCGAGGACACGCAGTACGACCACGCCGTCGATGAAATCGTCCGCGCCGCCAGCCAGCTTTCGCGGCTTCGCTACGGCGCCCTTATCGTGATCGAGCGCGAAACCGGATTGCAGGACTACGTCACCCGCGGCGTCACGCTCGACGCGGTCATCTCGCGGCAACTTCTTATCAACATCTTCTTCCCGAACTCTCCCCTGCACGACGCGGCCGTCATCGTCCATGGCGACCGCATCCTGGCCGCCAGCGTCGTGCTGCCGCTCACGGACAACATCTCCGCGTCCAGCCAGCTCGGCACCCGCCACCGCGCCGGCATCGGCATCACCGAGGAATCGGATGCCCTGGCCGTCGTCGTCTCCGAGGAAACCGGCCAGATGTCGGTTGCCCATTCCGGCCGGCTTATCCGAAACCTCGACCAGGACCGGCTTCGCCGTGTACTCCGTACCCTCCTCAAGCTTCAGGGTCCCGACGCCGCTGGCCCAGCCAGGACCAACCGCTTTAGCTTCTCCAGCCTCTTCGGCTCGAACTCCAACACGACTGGCGCAAGCCGAACCACCCAGCCACCTCGCAAGCCGCCGGCTACCCGGAGCTAATCATCGTGCAAACGCCTTCCGACTCCAGATTCCAGCAACTCATAAAGTTCCGGCCCAATCGCAACCAGGTCGTGAGCTTCACCGTATCGCTGATCCTCGCGATCATGCTGTGGGGATGGGTCACGCAGATCCAGGACCCGTTCGATGAGAAGACGCTCGCTGGAAATACCATGCAGGCCGGAACGCTCCCCGACCATCTCCAGCTCGTCACCTCCCTGCCCGATGCCCGGGTGACGCTCGAAGGGTCACGCTCCCAGGTCGACCCCATCCGGCAGTCGGACATCACCGTAACCGCCGACACCTCGGGCATTACCGAGGCCGGTACGTTCAAGGTGCCGGTTCTCGTCTCCGGCGCGGATGTCAACAGGGTCACGGTCGATCCAGGCCAGGTCACCATTCAGGTCGACGAGCGTATGTCCCGCATCGTCCCGGTGAAGGTCAGCACTGGCGATGTCAGCGCGGAAGAGATCGGCAACGAGATCGTCCCGTCGGTCTCCCAGGTGACCGTGAGTGGCCCCAGAACGGCCGTGGAGCGCGTGACGGAGGTCATCCTGCCCGTCACCATGGACGAAGCCCAGGTGACCGATTACGACACGCTGGTGACGCCGTACGCCGTCGATGCCCAGGGCCTCCGCATCAACGAGGTGGAAATCCTCCCCTCAACCATCGCCATCACGGTGGAAGTGGAACGGCGGGGCAAGTCGATCTCCGTGATCCCGAACATCACCGGCGTCCCGGCCGAGGGATACACCATCCAGGTTCGGCGCGCGCTGCCCGACACGATTACCGTCGATGGTCCAGAGGAAGCCCTCGCCGACCTGTTGTTCGTGAATACCGAAGCCGTCGATGTCACGGACGCCACCCGGTCGATCAGCACCACGGTGGGTATCGCCGACCTTCCCGAAGGCGTCACCGTCATCGATCCTCCCAGCGGCCAGATCGAGATCAGGGTCGCCATCGAAGACACCTCGACCTCGTCGCAAACCCTCACCGGCCTTCCCATCGAGGTGCTCGGCCTGGAACCCGGCTTGTCCGCCGAGATCGATCCAACCTCCGTGTCGATCCAGGTCTCGGCCCCGCTCGACATCCTTCAGCTCATGACGCCGTCCGACATCACCGTTCTCGTCGATCTGACGGGACTCGAACCTGGCACACACGTCATCGTGCCAGAGGTCACCTTGCCGCAGGGGGCCACCTGGGCGAGCGGCGACCCCAATGCCGCCCGCATCATCGTCGTCATCACGGAGGATCCTGAGGCCACCCCTGTCGCGACACCCGCCACTCCACAGGCAACCCCTCCCTGATCCTTCCTTCACCTACTCAGCACGTACAACAACGCCCGCGTGTGCATGCACACGCGGGCGTTGATCGTTCAATCTTTGAATAGGGACAGGGACATCAAAGCCCTGGCCGGCCTATTCCCGCGGTTCTTCCGAGGACTCGGATTCATCGCCGGCATCGCTGCCGATTGAGAACTCCATCTCGTAGGCCAGCAGGATGGCCTCGGCGACTTCCTTCATGGACTTGCGCGCGTCCATGCTCGTCTTGCGGATCCGGTGGAAGGCTTCCGATTCCCGAAGCCCGTGGGACTCCATCAGCACGCCCTTGGCCCGCTCGATCAGCTTGCGCGTCTCCAGCGCCTCCTTGAGGCTGCCGACTTCGCGCTCGAGCGTCCGGAACTCATCGAACCGCGCCCGCGACAACTCGATCACGGGCATCAGCTCGGCCTCACGGAACGGCTTCACCACATAGCCAACCACACCCGCTTCCCGGGCGCGATCGACCAGCCCCTGATCAGAGTACGCGGTCACCAGCACCACTGGGGCGATGCGCTCGCGCGTCAGTTCCTCGGCGGCGGCGATACCGTCCACGTCGGGCATCTTGATGTCCATGATGAGCAGGTCTGGTCGAAGCCTGCGAGCGAGGTCCACGGCCGATCGGCCGTCCCCCGCCTCGCCAATGACGTCGTAACCAAGATGGGTGAGCATCTCCCGCAGATCGAGCCTGATCAGGGATTCATCGTCGGCGATGACAATGCGCCACCGCGTGGCGCCTTCTGCAACACGATTCATCGTGTACAAGCCCTCTGCGAGAGTGAGACATCGGGGTGGACCGTAACCGCCATGGTTACCGGGCCCCTGGATTGCTGATTGATGGCAACCATTGCCATTTCGACCACTTGGTCGGGGCGAGAGGATTCGAACCTCCGACCACCGGTACCCCATACCGGTGCGCTACCGGACTGCGCCACGCCCCGTCATCCGATTCTGCCCAGTGATTATACGGTAGGGTGCCCCTCGATACAATTCGGGACCGCCACCGCCGGGCAAGGTGATGGAAGCGGGACCTGGATCGATCCCGCTCCCCATCGCCAATTACTTGACTTCGGCCTTCGCGCCAGCCTCTTCGAGCTTGGCCTTGACGGCTTCCGCCTCGTCCTTGGCAACGCCTTCCTTGATCGCCTTCGGAGCCGAGTCCACGAGGTCCTTGGCTTCCTTCAGGCCCAGGCTGGTGAGCTCGCGCACAGCCTTGATGACCTGGATCTTGTTGGCGCCAACCTCGGTGAGGACGACGTCGAATTCCGTCTTTTCCTCTTCCTCGGCGGCCGCGCCACCAGCGGCGGCGCCACCGGCCACGCCGACAGCGACCGGAGCCGCGGCGGAAACGCCCCAGCGCTCCTCGAGTTCCTTAACCAGGGTGTTGAGCTCGAGCACCGTCAGGCCCTCGAGTTGTTCGATCAATGCGGTGTTGTCAGCCATTGTGTCGTGTCTCCGTGTCCGCGTCTCGCGCGGGAATGATGGGTCTGTGTCGTCGCCCGGCCATGTATGTCAGGTCCATGAGGCGACCAAAATGGTACTAGTCGGCTGCTTCGGCGGTTTCGCCACCAAGCTGCTCGGCGCGCGCGTTGGAGAGATACACGAGCGAACGCGAAGGTCCGCTGAGCACGCCCACCGTCCTCGCCATCGGCGAAGCCAGCAGTCCAACGAGCTTGCCAATGAGCTCTTCCCGCGGCGGCAGGCTGGAAATGGCCTCGACATCCGCCGGAGTCAGCACCTGGTTGTTCATGACGCCGGCCCGAACCTGAAGGATTCGGGACGAGCGAGCGAAATCACTCACCGCCTTGGCGGGAGCAACCACGTCGCCATACGCGAACAGGATCGCCGTCGGGCCCTCGAGCTGCGGCTCGAGTCCCTCGATTCCGACCTGCTCGGCGGCGATCCGGGTCAGCGTGTTCTTCGCCACCCGAAACTCCGCTTCCATCGGCCGGATCTTGGAGCGGAACTCGTGGAGCGCGCTCACGCTCAGGCCTCGGTAGTCGGCGATGATGGTCAGCTGCGATCGCGACAGGCGATCCGCCAAATCCTCGATCTGCGCCGCTTTTTGTGGTGTTGGCATCGGTTTTACCTCCTTTCCTCGGGATTTTTCGGAAGCTCGTGGCTCCCTGGCTCAGGAAGAAAAGCACCCCAGGCGGATTACGCCCAGGGTGCCACATCATCCGATGCACAACCTGAGCCTCGGCCGGAGATTAAGCGGTGGGTACCGCGCCGGCATTCATCGGCCAGGATTTCTTTACTTCAGGAGTTCTGGTTTATTGCCCGACGCTGGAAGCCTTGGCGATTGTGTCGTTGACATCGAGAGAGATGCCGGGGCCCATCGTCGTGGTAAGGGTAAGTGTACGGCAGTAGATGCCCTTGACGCCAGACGGCTTGGAGCGGTTGATCGCATCCACGGCCGCGAGGACGTTGCCGGTGATCTGGTCGGCCTCGAAGCTCTTCTTGCCCAGCATCACGTGAAGGTTGCCGGTCCGATCGTTGCGGAACTCCACACGACCGCCCTTGAGCTCGCGGATGACGCCCGGAAGGTCCTCGACCTCGCGAACCACCGTGCCGGAGCGCGGGTTCGGCATCAGGCCTCGTCGACCCAGTACGCGGCCAAGGCCACCGACCTTGCCCATCTGGTCCGCCATGGCCACCGTCGCGTCGAACTCCAGCCAGCCGCTGTTGATCTGCGCCACGTACTCGTCGACGCCAGCATAGTCGGCTCCGGCCTCGAGGGCGGCGCGCTCGGCTTCGCCAGCGGCGAACACCAGCACCCGAACCTGCTTGCCGCTGCCGTGCGGAAGCACGACGTTGGAGCGAACGGTCTGGTCCGCCTGCCGTGGGTCGATGCCCAGGTTGGCGTGAAGTTCGATGGTCTCGTCAAAGTTCGCGAACGACACGTCCTTGAGGAGGGACGACGCCTCCTCGATCGTGTACAGCCGCTCGTCGTCAATCTTCTTCAGTGCTTCCAGATATTTCTTACCGTGTTTGGCCATAAGTGTTTCTCCTGTGGTGCTGGCGGGGAATCATCCCCTCCCACACTGGTTACCGCGCGGGACCGGTCGCTAGCCAGCGATCTCGATGCCCATGCTGCGCGCGGTGCCTTCGATCTGCTTCACGGCGCCGGCGAGGTCGACCGCGTTGAGGTCCTTCAGCTTCAGCTCGGCGATTTCCCGAACCTGGTCCGCCGTCACCTTGCCAACCTTGGTGGTGAGCGGGTTGCCCGCGCCCTTGTCCACGCCGGCCGCCTTGCGCAGCAGGTCAGCCGCGGGCGGAGTCTTGGTGATGAAGGTGAACGAGCGGTCTTCATAGACCGTGATCACCACCGGAATGACCTGGCCGGCCATCGACTGCGTGCGCTCGTTGTATTCCTTGCAGAAGTTCATGATCGCCACGCCGTGCTGACCAAGCGCCGGACCAATCGGCGGTGCTGGGGTCGCTTTCCCGGCTGGGATTTGAAGCTTCACATATGCGCGAATCTTCTTTGCCAACGATATGTTCCTTTCTGGTGCGTCGCACACCACAAAAACCCGGCGGGCGGTCGTCTCACCCGCCGTACTTCAGCGCCATGAGGGCGCGAAAAGCCTACGTTTCTCGCTCGGCCTGCAGGAAGTCGAGCTCCACCGGGGTTTCCCGGCCGAAGAACGAAACGAGCACCTTGATCTTGCCCTTTTCGTTGTTGATTTCGTCAATTTCACCGCGGAAGTCAGCGAACGGCCCATCGATGATGCGCACGGTGTCGCCCACCGCGAACTGGATCTTCACCTTTGGCGGCTCGGCGGTCATGCCCTTCAGCACGCCCTGAACCTCGTCCTCGGTGAGTTGAACCGGCTTGTTCTGGGAACTCACGAACCCGGTCACGCCAGGCGTATTCCGAAGCTCGTACCAGGTTTCCTCGTCGAGCTCCATCCGCACCAGCACGTAGCCAGGAAAGACCTTCTTCAGCACGTTGTGGCGCTGTCCCTGGCGGATTTCGATCTCCTCCTGGGTCGGCACCACGATCTCGTACACGCGATCGGAGAGATCGCGCGCCTCCACCTTGCTCTCGATGGTTTTCTTGACCTTGTTTTCGTAACCGGAGTACGTGTGGAGCACGTACCAGTGCCCCTCCGTCGTCTCTACTTGCTCTCCGGTTTCGGCCGCGCGCTTTGCGGCCAACCGCTCGCGCAGGGATGGGCGCGCCATCGGGAACCTCCTTGCGATGAGATGAACTCATCTCGCGTTATGGCATCGCCTCAAACAATTCGAAGAGCACGAAGTCGATCCCGCCAAGCAGGATACCGAGCACCAGCGACACGGCGATAACCAGCAACGTCAGGTTGCGGGTCGTCTCACGGTCTGGCCAGATGACCTTGCGGATTTCGGCCATCGTGTCGCGGATGAAACGGCGCAGCCCCTCGAAGCGCTCGGTGTTCACCGCTCGCTGCACGAAGGATTTGGGCGGTTCCTGGCTGGTGGCGCCCCGCGCCTTCGCCTCGGCCCGGGATGCCGGGGCCGGCTTGGCGGCTGGAGCGTCGGATGTGGCCTCGGCGGCCGCGACCTGTTCAACGGCCCCATCGGCGGCGGAAGCCGCCCCACGGCTGGTGCGTCGCCGTTTGCCAGACGACCGTCGCTTGTATCCCGCTGATTGCTGAGAACTCAAGTCTCACATCCTTCACACCTGGACCACGGAGAGTGCTTGCGCGGAACCCCTCGCGTGACCAGTCGCAACGTGCTGATCCATGGTGGTGGAAGCTCCAGGCAGTCCTCCTGGAAGACTTCGGACCGTCGAATTGGCCATGCGCTTAACGCATGGAAAGTGGGGCGTGCCTCGGGCGCCGCCCCACTTCACTCGGACTGGACAACCTGGCAGGGCCGGCAGGAATCGAACCCGCAACCTACGGTTTTGGAGACCGTTGCTCTACCAATTGAGCTACGACCCTATGAGCACCAGCCGGGAAACCTAGCGAGTTTCCCGGTGAAGTTGATGGCTCCGGCAACGAACGCAGAACTTCTTGAGTTCGAGTCGTCCCGGATCGTTCCGGCGATTCTTCTCGGTCGTGTAATTGCGCTCTCGGCACGTCGTGCATTCGAGCGTGATTACCGGCCGGTCAGCCTTCGACTTCTTGGCCATTGTAACACTTCCCTGTCTTCGTTACCCAGCCGAGGCCGGGAACAATTCACATGATGGGGAGACCCGCGAGGGCCTCCCCATCACCAGTCTACTTACTCGGTGATCTGGGTGACGGCACCAGCGCCGACGGTCCGGCCACCCTCGCGAATCGCGAACCGCAACCCTTCCTCGATCGCCACCGGCGTGATCAACTCCACCCCCATCTGGATGTTGTCGCCCGGCATCACCATCTCCGTGCCTTCCGGCAGCGAGATCATCCCCGTCACGTCCGTCGTCCGGATGTAGAAC
>JAEWEG010000070.1 GCA_023389575.1 Chloroflexota bacterium
CCAGCGGCACGACATCGTCGGCCGTTCCATGCACAACCAAATGCGATATCCCGGCGGGCACGAGACGCACTGGAGAGGCCGCCCGGTACCGAGCCGGAACCTCATCTGGTGATCCGCCCAGCAGCTCCACCACCGCGTCGTCACTCAGGTGCAGTGACCATGCCGCGTCCAGGTCGAGCACCCCCGCCAGCGACACCACCCCGCGTACCGGAGGCGCCACCCCCTCGATTCCGCTGCCAGCCGGAACCCTGTCGCGGCTCCCAAGCCAGCTTGCCAGGTGACCGCCCGCCGAATGCCCAAGCAACACCACTAGTCCCAGATCGATACTCAGGGAATCCGCCGCGTCGAACAGGAACCTCGTTCCCGCCGCCACGTCCTCGAATGTCCCTGTCCAGCCACCGCCGGTGTCTCCGGTGCGGCGGTATTCGAGGTTCCACGTCGCGATCCCCATCCCGGTCAGGGCCGCGCAGAGATGTGCAAGGTGGTCGAGGCTGTACCGGTTGCGCCAGTACCCACCGTGTATCGCAATGACGCAGGGATGCGGCCCCCCGCCCTCCGGCAGCCTCAGGTCCCCGAATTGCTCCGGACCGTCTCCATAGGCCAGCCGCCGGTCCGCTGGCGGCGGCACCCGCTCCAGCACCGTCTCACCCATCCGTCACCGCCCCGGTCCACTCACGTTCCGCTCAATCGCTCCGATTTCCTCCAGCGCCACGTCCACCAGGGCCCGGTTCGCCGGATCGTTGAGCCATCGCCCAACCCCCGACGGATGTGGCAAGGGCACCACCGGCACGGTTCCATACCCGAGATTCACCTCGTGGACCGATCCCACCAGCCCCTTCAGCGACAGCCTCTTCGCTCCCGGGATCACCGCGTCGGCCGCCATCCGTCCCAACGTGACCACCAGGCGCGGCCGCACATACCCAATCTCCCCTTCGAGGTGCGGCCGGCACAACGCCCGCTCCCTCGCCGAGGGAGCCCTGTCACCCGAACCCGCCGCCGCCTTTCCCGGAAAGCACTTCGTCAGGCTCGTCAGGTACCAGTCATCCAGGAACCGATCGGGATCGAACCCCGCCCGCGAAAACCACTCCCTGAGCAACTTCCCCGACGGTCCCGACCATGGAACTCCGTGCACATGCGCCCTCGCTCCCGGCGCCTGCCCAATCAGCATCCTCACCTGGTCCGCGTGTCCCTGGAACACCGGGTGCGCCTCGGTCAGGAACCCCGCCGTCACGCATCGTCGACACGCCTGCATCCGTGCCTGGAACGCTTCCATGCCGCCAGCCGCGTTGTCGTCCTGTCCAGTCGAATCCATCAGGAACCCCGCGCACCTACTACACTATGAACCGCCACCGGGCTCGCGGGCCTGGCGCGCCTTGTCGATCCAGCCCTCATCCCCGGACACTCCATGACCCAGCACACACCAGGCGATCCCACTCCCACACCAAATCTCTCCACCTTCGGATCGCCGTACTTCCTCACCATTGTCGCCCTCTACGTCACCAGCCTCATCACGGCGAACCTGCTCGCGGTCAAGGTCCTCGAGTTCGGCCCCTGGGTCACCGACGCCGGGCTCCTCACCTTCCCCATCGCCTACATCGTCGGTGACATCCTTACCGAGGTATACGGTTTCAAGGCCGCCCGCCGTGTCATCTGGCTCGGTTTCGTCTGCAACACCATCGCCGTGCTCACCTTCCAGCTCGCGGGCGCTCTCCCCGCCGAAGGTTCCTGGGACGGCCACGAAGCCTGGAGCCGTATCTTCGACTCGACGCCCCGCATTCTCGCCGCCTCCCTCATCGCCTACCTCGTCGGCGAATTCGCCAACTCCATCGTGCTCGCCCGCATGAAGGTCGCCACCAACGGTCGCTGGCTCTGGACCCGCACCATCAGCTCCACATTCGTGGGTCAGGGACTGGATACCATCATCTTCGTCACCATCGCGTTCAGCGGCGTCTTCTCCGGCCAGGTGATCTGGGAGATGATCTACACCGGCTGGCTCCTGAAGACCTCGTACGAGATTCTCGCCACCCCGGTCACCTACCTCGTCGTTGGCACCCTTAAGAAGAAAGAAGGTATCGACACCTTCGACCGCGACACTACCTTCAACCCCCTCCCGTTTGGCCAACCCGGCTAACCCCGGCCCCCGATCTGATCGCATCCGGGCACGACCCGCCGCGGCATCCATGATCCAGCGCTGTTCCAGGCCCTCCACGCCCGACCACATCTCCCCATTCACCAGTACGGGAACCGTCACCGGGGTCCGAAACGGCCATCACGGCAGCCCCTGCCGGTGCGCGCGGAGCGTGGCCTGTCCAGAGCAAGGGTGGGGGGGTTCCCTCATGGGCGAGCACCCCAATCCCGAACGTCATTCCGCGCACGCAGAAAAGCCCAACGATCTTGCGATCCTCGGGCCTTCCGCCGTCGTGACAGGTTGTCGTTTACGCTTTATGGGTTGAGCGCCAGGTCCTCTTGTGGATTCCCTGTCCCAAATCGTCAGGAGTGCGTCTTCATTCCTGGATCGAACCGAAGTTCTCTCCTGAAGGTCTACCCAACAGCTCTGTCCTCATCAACACCGATCGTTACCATCACGGTCCAACGTGGTTTTGCCAGACCACAAGCCCGAAGGGCTCGCATACGGTCGTAACATCCTTCGCCAGTAGAGTTTCCCAAGGCTTGCGCCTCGATCATCCTCCGGTCACTCGCTCGTCTGTGACCCTGCTCCGGTCTTCTCTTGCATCGACGTCAGTCAGATGACGTTCTTGACTGTACGAACACATTACTGGTGCTGTGCCAGAAAGTCAATACCTTCTATAAACAAAGATTAAAGTCACCTCGCGCTAACCACTTCCAGAACGAATTCTCCGCCACCTGGCATGTTTTGTCCGTCTCGTTGCGTTCACCGTGTAGGCACATTCTGATCCATGTCCCGGCGCTGCCTCGCTCACATTCCCGTGCACAGGCATGGAGGTTCAGCCGGGATCTGGTAGAGCCGGCGCATTCGCGGGCCCCGACCTCAGGTATTCCCACCTACCGCCCAAGCCGTTAGGTAGGCGGAAAAGACACTCCACCATGAATCCACGCACGAAAACATCATTTCCGATTCGACATTAATTCCAAGTTCCGCATTAATCCACACCCGCAAATTCCGCGCCGTTGCGGGCCAGATCGACCCCCAAGGTCGAATAAATGGATTTATGGATTAATGTGACGAAAAACACTCGCCGATTGAACGCCCCTGGTCACCGTGCTACCGTGCAGCCCATCGTGAACGCCGCCTATCCGCCCATCGGAGACCGCTCCATGTCCCAGTCCCTCGACTCTCGCGTCGACGCCCTCCGCGCCGAAACGCCCGGCACATCGAACGTCGCCCACTTCAACCACGCCGGGTCGTCGCTCCCGCCCCAACCAGTCCTTGACGCCACCATCGATCACCTAACCCTGGAGGCCACCATCGGCGGCTACGAGGCCGCGGCGGCCGCCAACGATCGGCTCGAAGCGGTCTACGCATCCGTCGCCCGGCTGCTCAACGCTCAACCCGGCGAAATCGCGCTCGTGGAAAACGCCACCCGCGGCTGGGACATGGCCGCCTACGCCATCCCCTTCCAGCACGGAGACCGTGTTCTCACCACCCCCTGGGAATACGCCAGCAACCTGGTCGCCATCCTCCAGCTCGCCAAACGCCACAATCTCGTCATCGACATCGTCCCCAACGATGCCCACGGCCAGGTCGACCTCGACGCCCTCGAAACCGCTCTCGGGAAACCCACCGCCGCCGTCTTCATCACTCACATGCCAACCAACGGCGGGCTCATCCAGCCCGCCGCCGAAATCGGCCGGCTCATTCGACACCACCAGCCCAACGCCTGGTACGTGCTTGATGCCTGCCAGACCGCCGGTCAGGTCCCGCTCGACGTGGAGGAATTCCAGGTCGATGTCCTTTCCGCCACCGGCCGCAAGTACCTGCGCGGACCGCGCGGAACCGGTTTCGTCTACGTCCGCGAAAATCGCATACCCGCCACCGAACCGCCCCTGCTCGACCTTCACGCCGCCAGCCTCACCTCGGCCACCACCTACACCATCCGCCCCGATGCCCGCCGCTTCGAGAACTGGGAGAGCTACGTCGCCGGCCGCCTTGGTCTCGGCGCCGCGGTGGACTACGCGCTGGATCTCGGCCTGTCCGCTATCATGCGGCGCGTCCAGACCCAGGCCGATCGCCTCCGGTCGCGCCTCCAGGACCTCGACGGCGTCACGGTCCACGACACCGGGCTCGTTCGCGGCGGCATTGTTACCTTCTCTCGCCAGGGAGTCCCGTCCAAGACCATCCAGGCCGCCCTCTCCGCCCAAAATGTCAACACCTCCCTGTCGAACATTTACCCGACCTACCTCGACGACGCCTGGGAGGCCCTCGGAACCTACATTCGCGCCTCCGCCCACTACATCACCACCGACGAGGAAATCGACCGCCTGATCGACGCCGTTCCCACCGCGTAAGCCGCTGGAGGCCCGACCAATGTCCCACCCCGATCATGACGACCTGGATCCGGTCGCCCTCACCGCCGAGCTCGTCGCCATCGACTCCGTCAATCCCTCACTGATCCCCGGCGCGGCTGGCGAATCAGCCATCGCCGACGCCTGCGCCACCTGGCTGGAACGGCACGGCTTCGAGGTTCATCGGCTGGAATCCACTCCCGGGCGCCCCAGCATCGTCGGCATCGCTCGTGGTACGGGTGGCGGCAAATCGCTCATGCTCAACGGGCATTACGACACCGTCACCCTCGCCGGGTATGACGGCGATCCGCTGGAACCACGCATGGAAAACGGCCGCCTGCACGGCCGTGGCGCGTTCGACATGAAAAGCGGCGTCGCCGCGATGTTGGTCGCCGCGGCCCGGGCCACCGCCTCGCCACTGTCCGGCGATGTCCTGGTCTGCTGCGTCGCCGACGAGGAACACTCCAGCCTCGGTACCGCCGAAGTGCTAACCCGGTTCACCGCCGACGCCGGCATCGTCACCGAGCCGATGCTGCTCCAGCCCTGCCTGTCCCACAAGGGGTTCGCCTGGTTCGACGTAACCATCCATGGCCGGGCCGCCCACGGCTCCCGCCACGACCTCGGCATCGACGCCATCTCCAAGGCCGGGCACTTCCTGGCCGCCCTCGACGCCTGGTCCGGGCACCTCACAAACCAGCCCGGTCATCCCCGGCTTGGCCCCGGCTCGATCCATGCCTCCATCATCCAGGGAGGCGAGGAAGCCTCCAGCTATCCCGCCTCCTGCCGGATCACCATCGAGCGGCGCACCATTCCCGGCGAAACCGCCGAGGGCGTGGCCTCCGAACTGACCGCCATCCTCGACCGGCTGGAAACGACCGTCGAGGACTTCCGCTACACGCTGGAGCCTGGCCTCGTCCGCCACCCGTTCGAAGCCAATCCCGACAGCGACATTGTCCAGTCGGTGCTCCGCCACGCCGAAGCCGTCCTCGGCCACGCGCCCGCGATCCGCGCCGAACCGTTCTGGACCGATGCCTCCCTTCTCGATCAGGCTGGCATTCCCTGCCTGCTGTTCGGCGTCTTAGGCGAAGGCGCTCACGCCGCCACCGAATGGGTCGACATCGAGTCCATCCACCAGACCACCGACATCCTCACCGCCGTCATCCAGGACTTCTGCGGCCCATCCCAGGGATGAGGCGGCACGGGATGAAAGGGGACGACTGTCCCCTATTTCCCTCCAGGAAGTCGCACCGATTCCAGCGCCTTCGCCATCCCGAACTCCGGCATGCCCGAGTACACGGTGTGTGACGTCGCCTCGCTTACGGTGTACGCCTCGTGCCAGATGCCAACCGCTCCACTCGCCAGTCGCGCCCGCTGGTTAAACCGTTTCCAGGCCGGAAGATGCTCCGATTCCGCCGCCCGCGCATAGGCCATCAGCGCATCCATCGATGTCCAGTACTGCACCACCGTGATGGTCCGGCCACCCATCGCGGTTCGCGTCCCCAGCAGGCCCAGGTCCGGGCTCGCGCCAAGTTCTCGCAGCATCCTCGGCATCGCCATGAACACCGGCCACCAGCTTCGAACGTCCCGCAACCGGTTGATCCGCATCCCGATGAGGAACACCACGGTCCCATCGGGGAAACTCGCCCGGTACCGTCCTTCTCGAATCACCTCACCCATGGCTATCCTCCATTCCGGGCGTTCTCGCCGGACTCGACCAATCGACATCTCTCGCCTTGAACAGGTGCCAGGCCAGGAACAACACCGCTCCCGCCAGCACCACGCCGCCAATCGCCACTACGGTCGTCCCGGCCGATTCCTCACCCGGTTCTCCCATCAGCATGTGCAGGAACATCCCGCCGGAAAGCCCCAATACCCCGATGAGGTAGGCGATCCATGCCAGCACTTGTGTCCGTACCGAAAGCAGCGTCCTCCCCAAATAGCCGCTATAGAGGATCCCGACCGCCGACAGCACGCCCGCGTGACCGTGTCCGGCCCGGAAGAACTGCTCCTCGTGCTCGGTCAGTCCAGCTCCGGACGTCAGCAGGCGCAGCAGGGAATACCCGCCAAACATCACCGTGATCAGCAATGCCCATGAGATCGCCGCCAGCGTATTTTGCGGCCCGGCCGACTCGTCCCTATCTCGCGTTCTTACTCGCTCCATTGAATCGCCTCCACTCATGCTAGTGATCAGTCACTACCTTACAAAGCGACACTGCTCACCAATTGGCCTCATCCGAAGTCCTCCCTATGACTCGGGCAGTGGAACCCGCACGAACATCCTCGCCCACTCTTCCGATTCCGCGACCTCCGCGGCTCGAATCGATGCCGCCACGGTCAACATCATCCCGTACGCGAAGAATTGCTGGATCGCCGCCGGGTCCGCCCCCGTCTTCTCCGCCACCCAGGCGTGCATGGTTTTCAGGCAGCGATGGCTGAGCGCCCGCACTTCCGGATCCTCGGCCGAACTGAACGATTGCAGCACCAGTCGCAACGCGTTCACCTCGTCCACGAACCCGGCATACCGTTGTCCCAGCATCCCCAACCGTTCCCTCGGTGAAACGCTGTCGTCCACGCCGTCCAGCGCCATTCCCCAGGACCGCATGATCTGCGCGGTGACGTGCTCGACGGCCGCCAGGAACAGGGCCTTCTTCGTCTTGAACAATCGCAGCACATACGGCTGGGAAATCCCCGCCCGTTCAGCGATCGTCTCGGTCGATGCACCGTACAGTCCGTGGGCCGCGAATTCGATTACCGCCGCCGCCAGGACTTCTTCCCGCCGCTCCTCGGCGGTGCGCCTCGTTCGTTGGACCGGTGCATCATTCGTCATCGCCGTGGAACTACCCTTCGCATACCGACATCGCTTGTTAGTGAGTGTACACTACCAAAACTATTCGTCAATCCCCCTGCCAACTTCCCTCCCATCGTCAATAATGCCCATGACACGCCACGACTTCGACCACTCCAGGAGGACCTGACGCAATGCCCCTCGATCTCGATCAACGCCTGACCGCCGCTGGCGAATCCAGCCCCATCGTGCCCGGCTGGCCATGGGATCGCCCCGACTACACATCGCTCGGCGCGGCGGTCCAGGGCGAAGCCAGCCGCTGGAATGTCCCGGGCATTGCCGTTGGCGTGCTTCACGACGGGGAGATCATCACCACCTCCACCGGTTTCGCGAACCTCGCCACCCGCGCCCCGATGACGGACGACACCATCTCCCAGATCGGCTCGATCTCCAAGGTGTTCACCGCCACGCTCGCCATGATCCTCGTCGACGATGGCCTCCTGGACCTGGACACCCCCGTTGTCGAATACGTGCCAGACCTCGCCCTGGCCGACCAGGTCGCCCGCGAGCGCATCACGTTGCGCCACCTGCTCTCCCACACCGCTGGCTTCGAGGGTGATCGCTTCATCGACTACGGCCGTGGCGACGACGCGCTCGCCAACGCCATCGCCGATTTCGGCACGCTCCGCCAGTGGACCGCTCCCGGCGATCTCTGGTCCTACTGCAACGCTGGCTATTACCTCGCCAGTCGTGTCATCGAGGTCGTCGCCGGTGAACCGTTCGAAACCGTCTTCCGCAAGCGCCTCATCGAACCACTCGGACTCGAAACAGCGTTCTTTTTCGCCGAGGACGTGATCACCCGGCCACACGCCGTTGGCCATCAACTGCCTGAGCGAAACGACGGCCACCAGGTAGCGCACGGCTACTCGCTCCCCCGCCACGTGAACGGCACCGGCGGCGTGGTCTGCTCCACCCGTGAACTGCTGCGCTTCGCCCAGATTCACCTTGCTGGCGGGGAAATCGACGGCAGCCGTATCCTCTCCGCCGAAGGCGCCGCCGCCATGCAAACACCGGCCACCGAGGCTGGCGACTTCCACCGAAACTACGGTCTCGGATGGTGCGTTCACGAATTTCCGGAGTTCCGGACCATCAGCCATGGGGGCGCCACCAACGGCTTCCGGGCCAGTCTCACCGCCGTCCCCGGAAGCGATTTCGCGATCGCCATTGTCACCAACGGCGATGCCGGGTCGCGAGCGATCGCCGAAATCGAGAACTGGGCCCTCGCCCACTATCTCGACCTGAGCCGGCCCAAGCCAGACCCGGTCAAGCTCTCGAAGAAGAAGCTCTCCGCGTTCGCCGGATCGTATGGCCGCCACGATGGCACCTCCCAGGTCGTGGTTGTGGATGACCATCTCGACCTGACCATCGAGGCGAGAGACGAGGAATCGGGCGAGGTGGAATCGACGACCACCTATCCGCTGTTCCCGGTCGGCGAGAGTCGATTCATGATTCCGGACGGTCCTGCGAAAGGCGGCATCGTGGACTTCATCGAGTACACCGGCAACGGTGAACCCCAGCGCCTCATCCGATGGGGTGGCCGGCTCGCCATGCACGAGGACAACGACAAACCGGCAAAGGGAAAGAAGAAGAGCAAGGTGGCCGAGCGAGCCGAGAAGATCAAGAAGGAACAGGCCGGCAAACCCGCGCCGAGCCGCCCATCCGGTCCGAAGAAGAAGCGGAAGGTCGTCAACTCGTGACGTCGATCCCGGCGGTTACCGCGCGCCAGATGGCCGAGGTCGACCGTCTCATGGCCAGCGATTTTGGTGTCGCCCCCATCCAGTTGATGGAGGTCGCCGGGGCGGCCGTCGCCACCTTCACGCGCACTTTCCGCGCGGATGGCGACGTTGCCGGCCAGCCGATCATGGCGCTGGCGGGCTCTGGAGGAAACGGCGGCGACGCCCTCGTCGCCGCCCGGCTTCTTCATGCCTGGGGGGCGCGGGTGACGGTGGTCCTGTCGAGGCCCGCCGATGCCCTCACCGGACTCGCCGCCAACCACCTCCACGCCGTCCACCGGCTCGGTATCGACGTGCTGGACGGTGAATCCCTGGAAAGCCTGCCCAAGGCCACGGTCGTGATCGATGGGCTGCTCGGATTCAGCGCGACCGGGGCGCCACGCGGCACCACCGCTCGACTTATCGACATGGCGAACGCGTCGTCTGCCCCGGTCCTCGCCATCGACCTGCCGTCCGGCCTCGATCCCGATACCGGCGTCGTGGCGGAGCCATGTATCCGGGCCAGCGCCACCCTGACCCTGGGCCTTCCCAAGCTCGGACTGCTAGCACCTCAGGCCGCCCCATGGGTCGGGGCGCTCACCGTCGCCAGCATCGGGGTTCCGGCCGGCGCGTATCGGCGCGTTGGCGTCGAGGTTCCGGACTCCCTCTTCGCTCGCGCCTCGTTCCTGCCTGTCCCCCTCTCCCACCAGGAGGACTCGCATGACCACTGAAAACCGTGCCGAAATCCGCACCCAGGACGGCGTCACGCTCGCCACCGCGACCTGGGAGCCGGCCTCCCCGAAGGCGCTCATCCTTCTCGCCCACGGCCACGCCGAGCATATTGGGCGGTATCGGCACATGGTCGAGGCCCTCACCGAACGCGGGTTCGCGGTCGCCGGACAGGATCATCGCGGGCATGGCAGGAGCACTGGCGAGCGCGCCCTCGCCATGCGCTTCGACGATTACATCGACGACTTCCGCCTGATGGCCGTCCAGGCACAGAAACGCTTCGTCAATCTCCCGGTCCTGCTCCTTGGCCACTCGATGGGTGGCCTGATCGCCGCTCGCTACGCCCTCAGATACCAGTCCGACCTGTCAGGCCTCGTCCTCAGCGGTGCCGCCTTCACCATCGACGAAGGGGTCGCGCCACCCGTCAAGTGGGCCATGCACCAGGTCGCCCGGTTCTTCCCGAAGGCGCCCGTTCCCAGGAGCGACGAGGACAACCTGAGCACCGACCCCGCCGTACGCCAGGCGTTCATCGACGATCCGCTCAACTACCACGGCAGCACGCGCATGCGCACCGCCTCGGAAATGGCAAGAGCTGGCGAGGATGCCCTTGAACGCGCTTCCACGCTGACCATCCCGCTTCTCACCATGCACGGCGAGATCGACAAACTCACCAGCCCGCGCGGCACGGAGCGCTTCTTCGAACGCGCCGGTTCGCCCGACAAGACCCTGCGTATCTGGCCCGAAATGAAGCACGAAATCTTCCACGAGGTCGATGGAGCCACGGTCATTGACTTTACCCTTGACTGGCTCGACGACCACGCCGCCACGCCCTGAACCAACACACCCCGCACCAACGGTTTCCGTTCTGACATTCGGGCCAATTCCCTATACCCAACGTCAATCATTCATGCCATGATTCGCGTGTTGGGTCCCATGTTTCCACAGAACCGTTCGGCATCTTTTCGCCTCGAAAGGAACTTCACCGTGCTCGCAAGTCTCAGGAAATCCGCCGTCATCGTCGCCGCGATGGCGACCATGACCTTCACCGTCGCCATGGCCCAGGACGCCACCCCGACCGCGGACGCCTACGGCGGCGAACTCGTCAAGGAAGTCCTCGTCTCCGAAGACCAGATCGAAGCCGCCCCAGGCGAAATCCTCTCGCTCACGCGCTACATCATCCCGCCCGGCGCCGAGCTCCCGGTCCACACCCACCCCGGTGTCCAGATGGCCTCGGTGGAAGCCGGCGTCTTCACGTACACCATCGTCGAAGGCGAGGTCTACGTCACCCGGGCCGATGGCACCGAGGAGACCTACTCCTCCGGTGAAACGGTTACCCTGGTGGAAGGCGACTCGTGGATCGAACCCGAAGGCATGGTCCACTTCGCCCAGAATCTCTCGGACAGCGAAGTGATTCTCATCTCCGCCGCCTTGATGGACGCCGACGAGAACGCCACCATCCTCGTCGACATCCCCGCCACCCCGGTGGCAACCCCGGCGGCGTGATCACCCAGGCCATAAGCAAAGCAAGGAGGGCGCCCATTGAGCGCCCTCTTTTGCCGCCATGGCGATGCTTGAAGCTACCCGCGCGCGTCCCGCGCGAAGGGCACCACGTCCCCGGTCTCCAGCAGGTGGGTCATCGTCCGCTCCCGCAGGGCGGTCAGCGTGGCCGCGTGCTCCGGCTCGTTGACGACATTCACCTGCTCGCCGGGATCGTTCCGAAGGTCGTACAACTCGTCCGTCTCATACAGCCGGTGCACGTACTTGAACTCCACGGTCCTGCACATCACGGCCTTCGTGTGGGCGACATGGTCCTCCACCTGCGTCACCACTCGTGGCCAGTAGAGCGACGTCGTCCCCAGTTCCGTCAGACTGTCGCTTTCGCAGGCATGGGCCTCGTCCCGCAGCCGGCCGCCCTCGCAGAACACCGCGTCGCGGCCAGTCTCCGTCTCCCCGGCGATCAATGGCAGCAGCGATCGCCCGAAATGCGTGTGCCGGGGCTCGATCCCGCAGATCGTCTCTACCGTCGCCGGGATATCGATCAACTCCACCAGCGCGTCCGTCACCCTCGGTTGGACCTGGTGCGTGACGGGCGGCTTCACGATCAGCGGCACCCGCGTCAGGCAATCCTCGAAGGTGTTCTGGGTCTTCTCCACCAGGCCATAATCACCAGTGAAGTCCCCATGGTCGGAGAAGAGGAACACGGCCGTGTCGTCGTACATTCCTGACTCGCGCAATGCATCCAGCACCATTCCGAACTGGTGGTCCACCCGGGCGCACATGCCGAGATAGGTCGCCCGAAGCTCGTCCCAGCGGTCCTCGCTCCAGCCGGCGAGTCCCTGGCGCTCGTGGATCCCTGCCAGGAGCGACGGCTTGTCCGTCCAGTCATCCGGCGCGGGTATCCGCTCCGGCAACTCCGACCGATCGATCGCCGAGAACCACGGGTCCTCCACGGCGTAGGGTGGGTGCGGATAACTCAGCGGCAGGTAGATGCAGAGTGGCTGGTCACCGTCGTACGACCGGATCAGGTCGATCGCTCCCTGTACGTGAGTCCAGTCGCTGTCCCGGTAGACGCCGTCGTCGCCCTGGTCCAGCCTGCCCGCCTGGAACGAGTAGTACGAATCGCTGCCTGGCTCGCCCCGCCACTCGTCGGCCCTGTCCATCGCCCAACGCGGTCTCGGCGGCTGCTCCGGCACATACTTCACGTCGCAATACTCGTCGTAGCCGTTCTGGGCCGGAACGAGGTCGTTCTTGCCGCCCCACCAGACGAAATACCCTTCGCGCTTCAGCGTCCGCAACAGGCAGGGCTCGTCGGGCTGGAGCATGTGGAACATCGTCCGGTGCCCGCGCACATGTGGATACCAGCCGGTCATGAACGAGCACCGGCTCGGCGTGCAGACCGGGTTCTGGCAGTAGGCGTTTCCGAACGACACCGCGTCGGCCTTCACCCAGTCGTCCAGCACCGGCGTTTGCGCGGCGGGATGCCCCATGTGCCCGAGCGCGTCCCCACGCCATTGATCCGGATTGAACAGCACCACATGCGGCTTGCGATCAGCCAATCTCGGCCTCCTTGCATTATCGCGAGCAAGCCCTCGGACGTCGGTCGCCATACAGGCATGCCCGAGAGCATCACTGCCTGGTCGAGACAGGCTCGACCGCTACCAGTGCTACGAGGCGAACGCCTTCCCCCGCGCTCGGTCGCGGCGAATCTCGTGCCTTCACCCAGCATGGGCGCGGAAGCCGGCACGCCCCCGGACAGCCACACGCTTGCCTTCGGCTCGCTGGGCTGTCCCTACAAGCGAACGGTCCTCCGTGTCGGTATCAATCGTTCTCCAGCAATTCCAGGATCGTGCCGAGTTCCCTGGCGCCGTCCAGGTAGGCATAGCGCCCGCCGGTGTACTCACCGCGCTGGATCAGGGAGATGTTGTGGCCTTCGAGGTAGGCGATGGTCTCCGCCATGCCCTTGATCCTGAAGGCGATGTGGTGCAACCCGCCTCCGTGCTGCTCCAGGTGATCGCGCCAGGTGCTCGGGCCACTAACTGGTTCGATCAGTTCGATCTGCACCTGCCCGAAGTCGAGGAAGGCGAGCTTGGCCCGCGCTTCCGTCGGCTCTCCCGCGTACTCCGCCCGGGTCTTGTCGTAACCATCGGTCAGACGGATTGGAGGAACCTCCCGCCCAAATACCTCGGCCCACTTCCGGGCGGCCGCTTCAACATCCCCAACCACGATCCCCACCTGCGTGATGATCGTCATGCCGTCCGCGTCATTTCCCATGTCCTGCCCCCTCTCAGCCCTGGACGAAGGCGAGTCCTTCGCGTTCCGCCACCGACCGCACGTAGGCCGCCGCCAGGCCGTATTCCTCCGCGCTGGGAAGGTGCTCCAGGATGATCGGCGTGTCCGGATCGAGCCGGTTCGCCTCCCGCAGGAACACCCCGTAATCCAGGCCGCCCAGTCCCGGCCGCACCTCGTCGATGTGCACCGTCAGCGACTTCGACATCAGCGAATCCTTGGCGTGGCAACTGCGGATGTGCGGACCCAGCAGCCGGAAGCACTCGCGGATGAAGTCCGCGTTCCGGAAGTACCGTCCGGGGCTGTTGATCATGTTCGCCGGGTCCAGATGCACTGCGAATTGCTTCCGGTCGATCGCCTCGATCAGTCGAAGGTACGACTCCGGCGAGTCGGGGAAGACCCACGGCATCGCTTCCAGCGCGAAGGACGTCCGCGTGGGCTTCACCGCGTCGATGATCTCCCGCGTGGTCTCCACGATCAGGTCGAACGTCTCCTCCGTTAGGTTGTCGGCGTCCGGGCCGTCCCACTGCTCGCTCCGTGAGCCCGCGATGTTGACGCAGCAGCGCGCGCCAACCCTGTCCGCCAGGGCAAGCTGGGCCTGGCAATAGGCGATGGCATCGCGTCGCTGGCCATCATCGACGCTGATCGGGTTGCTCCAGGCTCCCACCTCGCCGATCACAATTCCGACCTCGCCAGCAGCCGCGACATAGCGGTCCACCACGTCGTCACCGGCGGTGTGCTTCAGCGGGAACACCGCCGCTCCATACTGGCGCTCCTGGAGTGCGTTTACCCACCCCTCCGCGTCGCCCTCGTCGTGCCAAACTGGTCCACCAAGCCGCATCCAGAACTCTCCCGGGCTAGACCGCCGCCCCATTTACCGTCACGTCACCGGAAAGACCTTGCGGAAGCCGAGCATCGATCGTGATGTCCCCAGGCGCGCGCACGTCGATCGACATCCGCCCATCGTCGCCAATCCGCCAGTTCACGTCGACCCGCCCTTCGCCGGGCAACGGCACGCTGCCGTCCGCCCAGGTCAACCCGCATGGCTCCGGCGCGACCAGCACGGTCGCCCAGCCCGGCGCGGCCGGCCGGATGCCCAGGATTCGTTCCGGCAGGAACGACGCCGGCGCCGCCGACCACGCATGGCAATGGCTGCGGGTGAGTTGCTCGTGATCCGCCGCGACTGGCGATGCCGGGTACACCTCCCAGGTGGTCGTGGCGTCGTGATCGAGCATCATGCCGTAGTTCTGGCGAATATCCGCCAGCGCGTCCTCGGTCCGTCCCAAATTCGCCAGTTCGTCGTACAGGAACGCCGACATCCATGGACTGCCGATCCTCACCCAGTCCGCGGGCGGGTCCATCAGCACCGCCTGGGCTCGTTCCGCCCGTTTGCCTTCCGGAATGCCGGCCAGCAAGGCAAACATGTGCGTCTGCACGCTGCACACTTCCGACCGCACGCCATCGGCATGGATGCTGTCGATGTACCCGTCGCGTTCGTCCGACCACAGGTGCGTGTTGATCGCCTGTCGCAACCGCTCCGCGGCCCGGCGCATCTCTTCGGCGCCGGACTCGTCTCCGGCAATCGCCGCGATCACCGATGCGGCGTCGAGCGCCATCACCATCAGGCAGTTCTGGTGGGAAACGACGCCCGCGTTCGGCTGGTCCATTGGCGCCCAGTCCAGCAGGTTCCACGCCTCGATGTCCAGCAGGCCATCACCGTTGATGTGCTCGCGGAAGGCATTCATCGCCACCTGGATCGACGGCCACAGGTCTCGCGCGAACCCGGTATCCCCGGTGCGGAACCAGTGATGCCTGCACGTCAGCACCCAGAAGAACGTCCAATTGGGAATGACGGCCACCCAGCCGGACGGAACCTGCGAGGCAAGGAAGGGCGTCTGGCCCGTCGAGGCCGCCGCCAGCTTGATACACCGCTCCGTCAGCGCCTCCGCGCCGACCGTCACCGTCGCGAACCGGGCGCTGTTGTAGGCATCGCCCACCCAGTAGGTTTGCTCATAGGCCGGGCAGTCGACATAGGTGTCTTCCATGCAGGCCAGCAAGGTGCGGCGGCATAGTTCCCAGATATCGTCGAGCTTCGGATCGCTGCACCGGAACCTGCCGACGCGGCTTGCCGGGAAGTGGCTCTCGATCACCGAGAGGTCGTGCAGCCGCACGTCGCCCGCCGCCGCGTCCAGCCCCCGGAAGGTCACCTGCAGGAACCGCATGCCCCGCCGCGTCGGTGAGGTGTAGCGTTGCCGCCCGTCGCGCGTGACGTACCGGAAGGAGTTGTCCAGGCGCTCGGTATTCTCGCGGTGGTTTCCGCGCAGGTATTCGAACCCATACACATCGACCACCACCCCGGCCGGTGCCTCCAAATCGAACCCGATGAACCCCGAGAACTCCCGCCCCAGGTCGAAGATGACCTCGGTGTCCAGCCCGGCGCGGGTTGGAATGGTCGCGACATTGCCGGCGACCACGCCCTGCAGCGCCGCCGGTACCGGCGCTTCCGTCCGCTCGCGGGGTTGGGTCGACAGCGTGAACAGGTCCACCTCGCTCACGTACACCGCTGGAACGGGCTCGACGTTTTCCCCAAAGGCCCGCAATCCCTCGTCGCTCGACAGGGCATGGGCCGCCGCGATCGCGTCCTCCGGCATCACCGGCAGCTTCGGGAAGAGGCCCGTCTGGGGTTCCGCACCTTCGAACCCGCCGATCGTGACGAACGGGGTCTCCGCTCCATCGCCCAGCGGCGAGGCGAACGACACCGCTCCGGGAACATCCGCGTCCACCGCGACCTGGAAGCCGTCGCCATGGTCGTTTCGCGACACCTCGATCACCAGCCAGTGATCGCCAGGATCGAGCTTCGCCGTGAGCGAGCGTTGCGGCCCAGGTCCATGCACGAGGTCATCCAGCCCTCGCCATTCCCCATCCAGTCCCATGCCGCTGAACCGGCTCCACGGAATCGCAACCGTGACCTCGGCCGCCTCCGTCACCCGCACCAGGGTCACCAGGAAGCCGGAATAGGTGATGTGGTTGGCGTGCCCCGCCGAGGCCGGGTCCATGTGGTTCCGCATGTCGATCGTCGCGGTTTGCGCGAACGGCCGCACGAACGCCAGTCGCTCGACATGCGTCGGGCGGACCAGTTCTTCCTCCAGCGGCGGGATGTCCCGCTCCACGAGGTTCGGCCAGGCGCCGGTGTTCGGCTCGGTCACCAGCGACGCGCCCTGCCAGCCGCTATCGTCGAATCCCGCCAGGGTCCATCCCACCGGGAACGCCCGGGCGTCGATCTGCTCCGCGAATCCCAGTTGGCAGGACATGCGGTTGGCGCGGGGCTCATGTCCGGCGGGGGTCGTCACCTTCCAGCCCGCGTCCGTCCCGATCCACTCGCTCCGCTCATCGTGCGCAAGCTCGATCTCGGCCAGCAGCCCCGCCCGGTTGCCAACGTCGACGAAAGTCGAAACCCCGTTGTGCAGCACCAGCACCGCCACCACGTTCACCTGGTTTGGCACCAACAGGTGGCCGATCTCCCAGGTATCGACCATCCATCGCCCGGGGAACCCGCGCACCGGCCCATGCCCGATCCGGGTCCCGTTCACGTACGCCTCGTAGCGCGTGTCCGCCGTGATCCGGATCCTGGCCGAAACCGGCGCACGCGCGACATCGAATGTTCGACGGAACAATCGCCATGCATTCCGGGGGTTGGGATCGCCGTCGTCCCAGATCCAGTGGACTCCCGGGGCGAATGTCGCCTTCGTGTCCTTGCGGAACGTTGCCGCGACCGCCTCCAGCTCTTGTGACGTCGCCTCGCGAAGCATGCGTTGTCCCTCTTTCACGGATGGGCCAGCCCCGAGGACCAGCCACGCATCGAACCCGTCTCAATGGGGCTCCAGACTCCCGCTCCACCCGTCACGGAATGCGGGCTCAGGCACGCGGGAGCCGGCGACCCGTCCATTCAACTGCTCCGGACCCACAAACGTGAGCCGTACCTCATTGAGCACCGGTGTGTTCAGATCAGTTTCCTCGCATCCGCCATTCGCGCAAGCGTCCTCGCACCGGGAGGAGCATCCGCACGGGGTCACAGACCCGCTTCTCGGGCCGGGACACCGTGCATTCACGCCGGATTGACATCAGGTGGTGTAGCCGCGCAGTACGTCCGGATTCAGGATGGTCACCTGATTCTCACCGACCTCAACCAACCCGCGTGCCTCGAACTCACGCAAAGCGCGGTTCAGGGTCGAGCGGGTGGTCCCCAGTTCCGCCGCCAGCTCCCCCTGGCTCCGGCCGAGAATCACCGTCGTGGTCTGCCCGCCGTCTTTCGCGGCCTGACGCAGGAGCCACTTCGCCAACCTCCCCGGTACATCGAGTCCGATGAAGTCGGCATGGCGTGCATTGGCCGCGCGGACCATCTGGGCCAGCGTCCGCAACAGCCCCTCGACCGCGATCGGCTCCCGCGCCAGCAATTCGAGGAACGTCGTCCTGGGCACGAGTCGCACCGTCACGGCTCGCTGGGCGGTGACCGTGGCATCGCGAGGAGCATCGTCGAGCAGGGCCAGTTCCCCGATCACGGCGGGAGGCTCCAGTACCGCCAGCACGGCTTCGTCACCACCAGCGGTGTATCGCGACACCCGAAGCTGCCCCGATTCCAGCACCATCAGGTGGTCTCCCGGGTCGCCCTCGTGGCACAGGATCTGGCCCTGGGGATACGACCGCGTGCGCGTCGACCGCGCCAGGTCGTCGAGCACCTCGGACGGCAACCGCGCGAACAATGGCACCGCCGCCAACGAGTTGACGTCATCCATCGGCCCCACCTCCATGGTCCCGCTCGTCGCCAAGGGCACGCGCCACCGCCTGGTCCAGCGACCATTCCCGGCCCGCCTCCCACGCCGCGCGATAGGCTTCGTCGCCAAGCGCCTGGCTGACTTCGGCGGCCATCCCGGCTTCCAGTTCCGCCATGTTGGCGTCCACCACGCTGCCGATCTCGCTCCGGATGGCATCGGCCGCGCCATACAACCGCGCCGCCAGGCCTGGATCGCCATCCAGCATGGCCGTGCCCGCCAACCCACACAGGCAATCCGCTATCGCCCGCTGGTCATGGAGCCCCACGAAAATGTCGAGGCTCTCCCGGAAATGCGCGCCCGATTGCACCGCGTCCCGCCGCCGGTAGAGCGCGGTGTTGCCGAGGTTCGTCAACGCGAATGCCTGGCCTTCGACATCTCCATTCTCTCGCCAGATCGCCAGCGCCTCCTCATAGTGAACTGTGGAAAGGTCGAAATCCTCCTGAAACGCGGCGACATTGCCTAGGTTCAGCGTGATCGTGGCGACCAGTGCTTCGTTGCCAGTGCGCCGGGCCACCTCGAGCGCCTGCTCATACAACACCCTGGCTTCCTCGAAGTCGCGTTCCATCGCCAGATTCGCCAGGTGATTCAGGCTGGCCACAATACCGCGATCGCTTCCGATGGCGCGATTGAGGGCAAGCGCCTCTTCCCCATATCGATGGGCATCGGGAACGTTCCCCCGCGCGTAGGCAATCACCGAGGCGCCAAGGAGGGAACGGCCGCGGGCGAGTGTTTCGGCCGACGCATCGCTGGCGTCCAGCGCGGCCACGAGCCACCGATAGCCCTCGCGAAGATGTCCGCGTATGAGCCAGAACCACCAGAGATCGGCGGTCATCGCCAAAGCGGCGGCAGGATCGTGCGCCACGGCCCACTCCAGCGCCACTCGCAGGTTGTCGTGCTCCGTCTCCATCCTATCGAACCACTCGACTTGATCGGGCCCGTTGTAGGAGCCAAATGCCTCCTCGGCCAGCCTGGCGAAGCAGGACGCGTGCCGCTGTCGCGCCTCGGCTGCCTCCCCATGCTCGGTCAGCCGCTCCAGCCCGAACTCACGGATTGTTTCCAGCATCCAGAACCGCGGCTCGCCCGTGGTTTGCGGTTGGCGCAACAGGCTGTGGTCCACCAGGCGTTCCAGCCCCGCGAATACGTCGACCGATAGCTCATCTCCGGCCACCACCGCGTCGATCGCCTCCAGCGTGGCGCCCCCCGCGAACACGCTCAACCGCCTGAACAACGCCTGCTCGTCCCGGGTCAACAGCTCGTAGCTCCAGGCGATCGTTCCCCGCAGCGTCCGCTGCCGAGCCGGCAGGTCCCGGGCGCCGCCGGTCAGCAGCGACAACCGCGTCTCCAGTCGCCTGAGCAGCGCCTCCGGTGGCAATAGCCGGACGCGCGCCGCCGCGAGTTCGATGGCGAGTGGCAGGCCATCGAGCCGCACGCAGATTTCCGCCACCGCCGGCGCATTCTCGTTCGTCACCTCGAACCCGGGCCGGCTCTCGACCGCCCGCTCCACGAAGAGCCGCACCGCGTCGTACTGGGAGAGGGCCTCCGGGCCGGGCAATCGCCGGTGGTCGGGCAAGGCAAGCGGCGGCACCGGGTACTCCTGCTCGCCTCTCAATCCCAGGCGCGCGCGGCTCGTTCCCAGGATCCGGAGGTGGGGACATTCCGCCAGCAAGCCCACCAGCACTGGCCCTGATTCCGCCACCTGCTCGAGATTGTCGAGCACCAGCAGCATCGTCGAGTCACGCAGCGCGTCGACCAGCAGGGCGTCCCAGGCCATGTCCCCACGCTCACGAACGCCGAGCGTCCCGGCGATGGCGCCCGGCACAAGCGACGCGTCGGTCAGCGCCGCCAGGTCAACGAAAAAGACGCCATCCGGAAAGGCATCGAGCAGGTCGGCCGCCACCTGCAAGGCAAGCCGCGTCTTGCCGATCCCACCGGGGCCCGTCAGCGTCACGAGGCGAGAATCATCATCCACCAGCAAATGGCGGACGGTCGCGAGGTCCTCCTCACGGCCGATCAGGGGTGTGGGTTGCACCTTCAGGTTGTTCCGCCGGGCGTCGAGCGTGTTGAGCGCGGGAAACTCCGCGAGCAGTCCCTCGCCCACAAGCTGGTAGATCCGTTCCGGCCGGTACAGGTCCCGGAGGCGCTGCTCACCCAGGTCCCGCAACGACATGCCCGTCGGCAGGTGATCCCGGCTGAGCTCCATCGTCGCCTGGGAGACGAGCACCTGTCCGCCGTGGCCCGCCGCGAGCAACCGCCCGAGCCGATTCAACACCGCCGATCGGTAGTCGCCTTCGCCATCGGGATCGACTGCTCCGGTGTGGAGGGCCAATCGCACCCGCAAGGGGTCAGGCAGTGGCCAGCGCTCGCTGGTCAGGGCCGCCTGAGCCCGAGCGGCGGCGGCCACCGCCGCCGGCGCGGTTGGAAACGCGACCTGAAAGGCGTCTCCAATCGTCTTGTAGACCACGCCACCTTCGGCTCCGGCCGCCTCCCGCAGGATGGCGTCATGACGTTCATACACCCCTGGCATCAGGTCGGCGTGAACCTCCCAGAGGTGGGTGCTGTCTTCAATGTCGGTGAACAGGAAGGTGACGGTGCCACGAGGGTAATCTCGCATGGTCGCTCTCGGCCCTGGAGGAAGCGGAATTCAGTTGGTGCCCCGATGAAGCCGAGTATAGGCGAGGTGTGCCGCGGAGCACAGGGCGCACGTGCCACCCCATACATCGGGATCCAGGGCGGCTCCCTATCCTCCAGTACATGGCCGGGAGATTCGATCCCTGCCCCGCGAATGATCGGAGTCACCACGGCTCCTGACACGGCACCAAGGGGGTAACAATGCATCAGGTACGTTCCCGGGTCCTTTTCCTGTTCGCGCTCGTAATGATCCCGTTCCTGGGGCTTGTCGGCCCGGCATCCACCCAGGATTCCGGAGACGCGGTCACCGTTTACGCTTCGGACGAACTCGTCGGTGGCGCCAGCCTGGCCGAATGGCACGCCCGGAACTGGCAGTGGGCGATCAGCATGCCGGAAGAGGCCAACCCGAACTTCGACCCGACCGGCGAGAAGTGTGGATACGGTCAGTTCGGACCGGTGTTCTTCCTGCCAGCCCAGTACGTCGAGGCGGATCCGGAAGCCGCGCCGGAAGGCTACCACTGCATCGCGCCGGAGGGTGTCGCGCTCTTCGTCACCGTCGGCGGCGCTGGTTGCACCACCGTCGAACCCCCGCCATACTTCGGCCGCGACGAGGCCGAACTCACCGCCTGCGCGGCCGAGATCGCGAATGGAATCTCCAATTTCGAGGCGACGATCAACGGCCAGCCGGTGCCCGACCTGGAGCAGTACCGGACCGTGACGCCGCTCTTCCCGATGCTGTTCGGGCAGGACAACTTCTACGGCGTGGAACCCAGCGTCGCCCTGTCCGTCGCCGATGGCTACACCTTCATCATCGCCCCGCCACCGCCCGGCGACTACGAGATCACGATTGCCGTGATGTTCGAGGGCGACGAGACCGTCTACACCGCCACCCAACTCATCACCGTCGTCGCGCCGGTCGTGATCGAACCCGAGCCCGAGGCCAGCCCGGTCGCCATGATCAACTCCGAGGACCTCTGGAACTTCTGCCCGCCGTTCGAGCTCGGAACCATCACCAGCACCGCCTGCTAGGCGATGCCGCGACACGCACACTGACGATCCCGCGGGGGCGGGAGGGATATCGAGAAACGGCGCGTGGGGTGCACCACGCGCCGTTTCTCGTGGGCGCCATGCGGATCAAATGGTGTAACCGCGCAACACGTCCGGCTTGAGGATGGTGACCTGGTCTTCCCCGATCTCGACCAGCCCCCGCGATTCGAACTCGCGCAGCGCACGGTTCAGCGTCGATCGGGTGGTTCCCAGTTCCGCGGCGAGTTCGCCCTGGCTGCGGCCGAGGCAAACCGTCGCGACCTGGTCTCCGCGCTTCGCGGCCTGGAGCAGCAGCCACTTGGCCACTCTCCCAGGAACATCCAGCCCGATGAAGTCCGCATGCCGGGCATTGGATGCCCGAACCAGATCCGCCAGCGTCCGCATCAATCCCTCGACCGCCGCTGGCTCCCGCTTGATGAGATCAAGGAAGACCGAACGAGGCACGAGCCGCACCGTCACAGGCCGCTGCGCGATCACGGTCGCATCCCTTGGAGCGCCATCGAGCAGGGCCAACTCGCCCACCACCGCCGGCGGCTCCATCACCGCCAGCACCGCCTCGTCGCCGGCCGCGGTATAGCGCGAGACCCGGAGTTGTCCCGACTCCAGCACGATCAGCGACTCTCCGGGATCACCCTCATGACACAGGATGTGGCCCCGAGGATAGGTCCGCACCCGCGTCGACCCGACGAGTTCGTCAAGTGCCTCACTCGAAAGTTGCGCGAACAACGGCACCGCCGTCAGCGATTGAGCCGCTGAGCTGATGTCACCCATCGATATCACCTCCAGGCTCGTCTCTGGTCAGGAAATCTCTCACCTGTCCCCTGTTCAGCCGCTCGTCCCACCGATATTCACCTATGCGGCGATCCCCTCGTTCGCTCCGGTTCCGCACCCCACGCGGCCACCGGAAACGTGCAATGTCCGCCACGAGAGCGCTGTTCCATTGGGATGGAAAGATCTGCCATGGCAGTGGCCGCCTTTTCATACCTGGATTGGGTTGGACCCTGTTGAAGCGGAGTATAGGCGAAGGTGTGTCCTGGCGCACACCTGACCTGTGTTCTGGGGCACACCGGCACGCCCACCGGAGCCATATCCTCGAAAGTCCACCGGGAGATTGCTCCAGGCATGGCGCTTTGGACTGCGCTGGTTTCGCGCCGCTAGTCACGAAACAGGGGGATGTCATGAGCCAGGTACGATCGCGGGTCCTGCTACTGATGGCGTTGGTAATGGTTCCGTTCCTCGGTCTGGTCGGGACCGCGTCAACACAGGACTCGTCGGATGGGGTGACTATTTACGGACCCGATGAGATGGTCGGCGGCGCCAGCCTGGCCGAATGGCACGCCCGGAACTGGCAGTGGGCCATCAGCATGCCGGAAGACGCCAATCCGAACTTCGACCCCACCGGCGAAAAGTGCGGCTACGGTCAGTTCGGACCGGTGTTCTTCCTCCCAGCCCAGTATGTGGAGTCGGATCCGGAAGCCGCGCCGGAGAGTTATCACTGCGTCGTGCCCGAGGGTGTCGCGCTCTATGTGACCGTTGGCGGTGCTGGTTGCACCACCGTCGAGCCCCCACCGTACTTCGGACGGGACGAAGCGGAACTCACCGCCTGCGCCATGGAAATGGCCGATACCATCACGGACATGGAGGCCAGCATCAACGGGCAGCCGGTGGCCGACCTGGAGCAGTACCGCACGGTCACGCCGCTCTTCCCGATGCTGTTCGGACAGGACAACTTCTACGGCGTCGAACCTGGCGTCGCCCTTTCCGTCTCCGACGGCTACGCCTTCATCATCGCCCCGCCGCCGCCCGGCGACTACGAGATCACGGTGTCCGTCACCTTCGAAGGCGACGAGGCTGTCTATGCCACCACGATGAGCTTCTCGGTCGTATCGCCCCAGGTGGTCGAGCCGGAGGCCAGCCCGGTCGCCTCACCGGTCGCCTGATCGATCAACGGACACCCAGCGCACGGGTGGGCA